>CAYREO010000005.1:0-101683 GCA_964423315.1 uncultured Eubacteriales bacterium
CAAAGCCCTCGCCCACATCTTGGAGCACGGCAGTCTGACCATTCAGGATTTCGAGGGCTTATGCCCCGATGTCAACCGCCGCTCTCTGCAGCGCGACCTGAAAGCGATGGTGGACCGAGGATTGATCGTCACCGAGGGTGAAACGCACCAACTGCTCTACCGATTGGCGGAGGGGGACTAATTTTTGCGACAGGTTTGCGACAATGTTTACGACACGTTTACGACAGCCTTTGCGACAAGCGCATTGGCGCTGTTGTTAGGAAATGTGACTCAACGCCGCTTCCGCCTCACAGGCAACCGCCTGATCTTTGATAACCCGTTGATATGAAAGGTTTTCGGTTAACGGCGGGAGAAAGAGAACGGTTATGAAGAGGGTTGCACGCGGGGAGCCACATTGTTCCCCCCTTCAAGGAGAGAGGATCATGTTCTGTTTCCAATGCCAGGAGACGGCCAAGAACCAGGCCTGCACGGTCAAAGGGATGTGCGGCAAGCCCGAGAGGACGGCGAACCTCCAGGATCTCCTCGTCTATGTCTCCAAGGGCTTGTCGGTCTACGCCGACGAATTGAGGCGGAAAGGCTCCGTCGACCGGCCCGCGGGACGGTTCCTGTGCCAAGCCCTCTTCACGACGATCACCAATGCGGCTTGGGACGACGAGGCCATCATCGGCCGGATCAAAGCCGGCCTCGAGGTTCGGGACGGGCTCCGGAAAAGACCCGGAGCGGCACCCGAAGGGGCCCTGCCCGACTGCGCCGTCTGGGCCCCGGCCGACGACGCGGCCATCCCGGCCAAGGCCGTCTCCGGGGAGCTCCGCATCACGGCCGCCGCGAACGAGGACGTCCGCTCCCTCCGGGAGCTGCTCGTCATCGGCTGCAAAGGGATCGCCGCCTACGCCGAGCACGCCGCCGTCCTCGGTTTCGAGAACGATGGGATCTACGCCTTCCTCTTCGAGGCCCTGGCCTCGACGACCAAGGACCTTTCCGCCGACGACATGGTCGCCCTCGTCCTGAAAGCGGGGCACACGGCCGTCAAGGCCATGGCCCTGCTGGACGAGGCCCACACGAAGACCTACGGCCACCCCGAGATTACGGAAGTCCCCATCGGCGTCCGCGGCCATCCCGGCATCCTGATCTCCGGGCACGACCTGAAGGATATGGAAGAGCTCCTGAAGCAGACCGAGGGAACGGGGGTCGACGTCTACACCCACGGCGAGATGCTGCCGGCCCATGCCTATCCGGCGTTCAAGAAATACGGGCACCTCGCCGGCAACTACGGCGGTTCGTGGTGGCGGCAGAACGAGGAGTTCGAGAGCTTCCAAGGGCCCATCCTCCTGACCACCAACTGCCTGACGCCGCTCAAGCCCTCCAATACCTATCTGGACAGGCTGTTCACGACCGGCGTCGCCTCCTATCCGGGCGCGGCGCACATCCCCGAACGTCCGAAAGGGGGGGGCAAGGATTTCTCGACCCTCATCGCCAAGGCCGAGACCTGTCCGCCACCGAAGGAGCTCGAGTCCGGGATGATCACGGTCGGTTTCGCCCACAACCAGGTCATGGCCTTGGCCGGAAAGGTCGTCGCCGCCGTGATGTCGGGAGCTCTCAAGCGGTTCGTCGTCATGGCCGGCTGCGACGGGCGGCACAAAACCCGTTCCTACTTCACCGAAGTCGCCGAGGCGCTGCCCAAGGACGCGGTCATCCTGACGGCCGGGTGCGCCAAGTACCGCTACAACAAGCTGGCCCTCGGGGACATCGGGGGCATCCCCCGGGTCCTCGACGCCGGCCAGTGCAACGACTCGTATTCCCTGGCCCTCATCGCCCTCAAGCTCAAAGAAGCGTTCGGGTTCAGGGATATCAACGCCCTGCCTGTCTCCTTTGACATCGCCTGGTATGAACAGAAGGCGGTGGCCGTCCTCCTGGCCCTGCTCGCCCTGGGCGTCAAAGGCATCCGCCTCGGACCGACCCTGCCGGCCTTCCTGTCGCCCAACGTGGCCAAGGTCCTCGTGGACAAGTTCGACATCAAGCCCGTCGGCTCGGTCGAGGAGGATGTCGCGGCCATGATGGCCGGTAAATAGGCGAAGGGGATCAGGGCGCGGCCTTTTTCTCCGGCAGGACGATGGCCTCGGCCACGACCTCGATGACCGTCTTGACCTCGGTTCCCAGCTTGTACTCCCGGCTGAGCTCGGTCAGCTGGTCGATGCAGTTGTGGCAGGGCGCGCAGACGACCTTGGCCTCCGTCTTGCGGATCTGATCGGCCTTGATGCCGCCCACGGCCAGCCGGCGCTTGGCGAAGCGGGTCATGGCCAGCTGGCCGCCGCCCCCTCCGCAACAGTAATTCTTCTGGCGGTTGGGGGTCATCTCCCGGAAGTCCTCGACGGCGCTTTTCAGCAGGAAGCGCTGCTCCTCGACGACCCCGCCCAGGCGGACGAGATTGCAGGGGTCGTGGAGGGTGACGGGCTTCTTGTTCTTGGAGGGGTCGAGCGTGATCCGTCCGGCCTTCACGTAATCGGCGGCCACTTCGAGGATGCTCCGGACGGGGAACGGGAAGCGCTTGTCGAGCCACTGGGGAGCTTCCCAGCGGGTCGAGGCGAAGCCGTGGCCGCACTCGCCCAGGACCAAAATCTCGGATCCGAGCTCTTCCATGGCCGTGGCCAAACGGCCGGAGAGCAGACCGGCGTGGGCGTCGTCACCCGAATAGAGCCCGTAATTCGTCACGTCATAATGGTCCGAGGAGAACGTCCAGCTCTCCCCGGCGGCATAGAACATCTTGGCCGCGGCCAGCAGGGAGAGGGGGAAGAACTTGGGCTCCCGGGGATTGACGGTGTAGAGAAGGCGGGCCCCTTTGACATCGACCGGGATGCGGGCCTCGGGGTCGCCCGTTTCGGTCCGCAGTTCTTCTTCGATCCAGGCCAGGGTCTCCAGCCATTCCTCCCGGGGGATGCCCATGTTGTTGCCCTGTTCGACGGCCGTCATGACCGTCGATTGCAGATCGGGCGGAACCAGCC
Source organism: uncultured Eubacteriales bacterium (assembly GCA_964423315.1). Taxonomy (GTDB): domain Bacteria; phylum Acidobacteriota; class Aminicenantia; order Aminicenantales; family Saccharicenantaceae; genus RBG-16-66-30. The sequence continues at coordinate 3,000 of CAYREO010000005.1, forward strand.
CGGCCGCGGCTAGCCCGCCCCGGGCGGCCCGGATCAGGGCCTGGATGCTGATCCCGGAGGTGCAGTTCATCGTGCAGCGGCCGCAGCCCGAGCAGCGGCCGTACAGGGCGTCGACCCATTCCCGGACCAAGGCCCGGTCGAGCTTCTTGGCCCCCGTCCAGCCGCCGAGGAGCTTGCCGACCGGCGTGAAATGGCGCTTGAACACGCCCAGAACGAGGTTCAGCTTGTAGGCGGGCAGGTTCTCTAGCTCCCTGTCCGTCAGGTAGTAGTGGCAGGCGTCGGCGCACAGGCCGCAACGGACGCAGGTGTGGACGGCGGCGACGTCCTCGGCCCGGAAGCGCCGGCGGAACTCGGCCAGGATCTTGTCGAGTTCGGCGTCGGTCAGGTTGTCCAGCCGCTCTTCGTACGGATCTTTTTTCGTGGTCAAGGCATCCATGGTCAGGCCTCTCGGGACGAACCGGGCAGGGCGCCCCGCCGGCCGTAATGGAGGCCGAAGGCGAGGCGTGTCGCAAAGAAGAAGAAACAGTGGCGGATCTTGCCCAACGGGATGTAGAGGAGGAGGAGGATAGCGATGGCCAGCCAAGCGGGCTCGACCGACGGGACGAGCGTATGAAGGAATCCCAGGGCCAGGAACAGGTCGACGAACAGGTTGGCGAAGAAATCGTCCGGGCAACTGAGGCGCCTCAGATGGGGCTTGGAGAGCCGTTTGGCGAGCAGCGACAGACCCACGACCGCCCCGCCGAGAAGGACGATCCGGAAGGCCCACAGAAAAATGGCCGTCCCCGGAAAGAGCACTGTCCAGAAGAGATAGAGAAAGGCGGCGAAGACGGCCCCGTGATAGAGGACGCCGCCGATGAACGTCGGCAGGTGAAGGGAGACGCTCTCCTTTTCGACCATGCCCCGGCCGAACGCGTAGATGATGCCGTTGCCCGCGTAGCCGCGGGGCGCGGAGAGATACTTGCGCCGTCCGACGGCCAAGGTCCGGCCGACGAGGAACGTCAAAGTTGCCAGGCAGAATACCGCGGCGGCCAGGGTCAGCGTCCGCAGGAGATCGAGAGACGCCATGGGGGATCAGACGCAGCCGTCGGGCTTGGGCAGGCCGGCCAGCTTGCAGGCGCCTTTGGCCGGGCCGGAGGGGAAAAGCTCGTAGATCTGCCGGAGCGGAAGGTTGGTCGTCTTGCAGATGGCCCGGACCATGGGGGCCAGCTTCTTTTCCAGGTAATACCCGCGGATGAAACGGATGACGGCCCAGTGCTCGGGGGTCAGTTCTTCGAGGTTCTCCTGGTCTTTGGCCAGGACGAGGGCGATATCCTCCGTCCACTCGTCCGGGTCGGCCAGAAAGCCCTCCTCGTTCAGCTCGAGCTTTCGTCCCTGATAATCGAGGGTCGGCATGAGGAGATCTCCTGAGGGAATATCGAAGCTCTACTATAGCATATCGGCCGGGCTCGGGCCAGGGCCCGAGACCTCCCTGGGAACGGCGCGGGAGGAGCCGGAGCGCGGGGTCCGTCTTAACCAATAATTAACCCAGGGCTCATCTGTCCTTAATCGACCGCGATTATCTTGGGTCGCGTGTTTCCACTCGAACCGCGGACCGGGGCGCTCTCGCCGATGGACCGCCGGTTCTTGCCTGGAGATCAAATTTGAACGCCCAGGAGGAGGTGAAGGAGAGTCAGAGCGAGGGACGGAAGAAAACAGTGGAATGACCGCATACCAATTTTCTTAAGGAGAAAAAGGAGGTACGAATGATGAAGAAGATCGGTTGGATCTTGGGGATCGCCTTCGCGATCGGTCTTTTCCCGGCGTCGGGCCTGGCCCAGTTCAAGCCCGAGTCCGGAGCGATCAGCGGCTACATGATGATGGATTACTATTCCTTCCTCAGCCACAACTCCGGAGAGATCGATGAGGGAGGCTTGAAGGGGCGGCACGGCTTCTGGCTCCGCCGGGCCTATTTCACCTATGACAACAAGCTCGGCGACAAGGTCAAGATGCGCCTCCGGTTCGAGATGAACTCGCCCGGCAAGTTGACGACGGACTCGAGCCTGACGCCCTACGTCAAGGACGCCTATTTGAGCTTCAAGGTCGGCAAGGCCGACTTGATCGCCGGCATGCAGGGCCCCCCGAGCTTCGAGGTGGAAGAGGCCGTCTGGGGGTGGAGGGCTTTGGAAAAAACGCCCCTCGACCTTTACAAGTGGACGTCGTCCCGGGACTTCGGGGTGGCGGTCAAGGGCGGCAAGACCCTGGCCTATCACTTCATGTTCGGACAGGGCTCGGGCAACAAGGCCGAGACCAACAAGGGCAAGAAGGTCTTCGGCTCCCTGGCCTTCCAGAAATCCGGCATCGTCCTCGAGGCCGTGGGCCAGTTCGAGAGCAAGAACGGGGCCGAGGACATCATCTATAAGGGCTTCGGCGCCTACTCCGGAAAATGGGGCCGGGTGGGCTTGATGTATGCCCACCGCGACCTGACGCCGGCCGGGGCGCCCGAGGGACTGAGCTACAACATCTTCTCGGCCTTCACCGTCGTCAAGGCGGGGGAGAAGGTCGAGCTCATCGGCCGCTACGATAGGAACACCGGCGACGGCTATCAACTGAATTTCGGCGGATCGGGCATCGATTACATGCCCTTCGCCGACAACCAAGAATTCAGCTTCATCCTGGGCGCCCTGAGCTATCAGGTCCTCAAGAACGTCTATGTCATCCCCAACGTGAGATACGCCACCTACAAGGACCCGCTTGAAGGCGAGCGCGCCGGGGACGACTTCTACGGGTACTTGACCCTGTACTTCAAATTCTAAGATTCTCGTAAGGAGAAGACTCATGAGCATCAAAAAATGGTTCGTGGTCGGGCTGGCCGGGATCGGCCTGCTGGCCTCCGCCGGCGCCGTCTCGGCCCAAAAAGGGAAGATGATCCAGATCAAGGGCTCCGACACCATGGTCAATCTCGTCCAGATCCTGGCCGAGAAGTACATGGAAAAGAACCCGGGCACGGCCCTGGCCGTCCTCGGCGGCGGATCGGGGACCGGCATCGTCGGCATCATCAACCGGACCTGCGACCTCGCCAACCACTCCCGCGAGTGGAAGGAGAGCGAGATCAAACAGGCCGTCGACAAGGGCATCCAGCCCCGCTTCTTCGTCGTCGCCGTCGACGGCGTCAGCATCGTCGTCAACGAGAAAAACCCCTTGACCCAGCTCTCCATGGGCGAGGTCGGGGCCATGTACCGCGGCGAGATCAAGAACTGGAAGGCCGTCGGCGGCCCCGACAAGGCCGTCTCGCTCTACGGCCGCCAGTCCAACTCCGGGACCTACGGGTTCTTCCAGGAGCACGTCCTCGGCAACAAGAACTACTCGACTGATGTCAAGGAGATGAACGGCAACGCCCAGATCATCGAGGGCATCCTCCAGGACGAGGCCGGCATCGGGTATGTCGGGGTCGGCTATCTGTTCGACGCCAGCGGCAAGGTCCGCAAGGGCCTCAAGGTCCTCAATATCTCGAAGAACGCCGGCGGACAGGGCTTCTCTCCCCTCGACAAGGCCGCCGTCGACAGAGGCGATTATCCCGTGGCCCGGGCCCTGTACCAGGCGACCGCCGGCAAACCGGCCCCGGCCGTCGCGGACTTCATCCGCTTCGAGATCAGCGCCGAGGGCCAGAAGATCGTCGAGAAGGAAGGCTTCTTCCCCATCAGCGCGGCCCACAAGGCCGAGAACGAGAAAAACCTTCTCTGAGGCCTTGACCGAGCCGAGCGGTTTCGCATAGATTGACGGGTGAACGAAAGGCCCTGGTCGCAAGATGACGAAGAGGACAGCCGAACGCCTCAAGGAATCCGCGATCAGGGCCTTCTTCTTCGCCTGCGGCATTATCGCCGTCGTCGCCCTGCTGGGCATTTTCGCCACCTTGATCAGCACCTCCTTCCCGGCCTTCAAGGAGATCAAGCTCTCGGAATTCCTCCTGTCGAAGATTTGGGACCCGACCTCCCCGGAGCTGGAGGAATACGGCATCCTGTCGATGATCATGAGCTCGTTCATCGTCACCCTCGGGGCCCTGCTCATCGCGGTTCCCGTCGGGGTCGGAGTGGCCGCCTATCTTTCGGACGTCGCCCACTGGCGCGTCCGTGAGATCGTCAAACCCGTCGTCGAGATCCTGGCCGGCATCCCCTCGGTCGTCGTCGGCTTCCTGGGCATCGGCTTGTTCGCCCCGCTGATCTCCAAGGTCTTCAACGCCGGCCACGGCCTGACGGCGCTGAACGGCAGCGTCCTGCTGGCCGTCATGGCCCTGCCGACGATCATCAGCATCTCCGAGGATTCCCTGACCGCCGTGCCCCCGGCCTACGGAGAGGCCTCGCTCGCTTTGGGGGCCTCCCGCTGGCAGACCCTGATCCGGGTCAAGCTGCCGGCCGCCCTGTCGGGGATCATCGCCGCATGCATGCTCGGCATGGGCCGGGCCATCGGCGAGACCATGACCGTCCTGATGGCCACGGGCAACGCCCGGACGTTCCCCCAGCTCCCCCAGGCCCTCCTGAGATCGGTCCGGACCATGACCGCCACCATCGCCATCGAGCTGGGCGAAGTACCCTATTTCACGACCCATTACTATGCCCTGTTCGCCATCGGCCTCGTGCTGTTCGTCATCACCTTCATCGTCAACCTCGTCGCCGACGTCATCCTCCACAAGTACCAGGAGCGGGAGCTATGAAGGGTTCGACCAAGAAGAAGGTCATCCAGTTCGGAGGCTTCTTCCTCCTGCGCGTCTGCCTGTTCCTCGTCCTGGCCGTCCTGCTCCTTTTCCTCTACGACATCGGCAGCAAGGGGGGAGGGACGATCAACTGGGAGTTCCTGACCGCGGCCCCCCGCCGGGGCATGACGGAGGGCGGCATCTATCCGGCCATCGTCGGGACGTTCCTCGTGACCATGATCACGGCCGTGCTGGCCATTCCGCTGGGCATGTGCGCGGCCATCTACCTCAACGAATACGCCAAGCAGACCCGCCTGACGCGCCTCATCCGCCTGTCGATCCGGAACCTTTCCGGCGTGCCGTCCATCGTCTACGGCCTGTTCGGGGTTATCCTGTTCGTCAACATCCTCCGCTTTGGGACCTCGATCCTCTCGGCCGGACTGACCCTGGGGCTGATGACCCTGCCTTGGACGATCACGGCCAGCGAGGAGGCCCTCAAGACGATCCCCAATTCCTACCGCGAAGGGGCCCTGGCCCTGGGGGCCACGAAATGGCAGTCCATCCGGACCAACGTTCTGCCCTATGCCATCCCCGGCATGCTGACCGGGACGGTCCTCGGGCTCGCCCGAGCCGCGGGCGAGACGGCGCCCATCATGTTCACGGGGGCCGCCTTCTTCCTGCCGATCCTCCCCAAATCCTTGGGGGACCAGTTCATGGCCCTTCCGTATCACCTTTACATCATGGCCACCCAGCACCACGCCATCGTCCAGGTCCGGCCCTTGGCCTACGGGACCGCCCTCGTCCTGATCGTCCTCGTCTTGGGCATGAACATGACCGCCGTCATCATCCGCTACCGCCTGAGAAGGAAACACCGATGAGCGCCGAAGTCCTGAAGATCCGCATGGAAACCCGCGACCTCAACTTCTATTACGGGACGAAGAAGGCCCTGGACAAAGTCAGCATCGCCTGCCACATGAACCGGGTCACGGCCATCATCGGCCCCTCCGGCTGCGGGAAATCGACCTTCATCCGGACCCTCAACCGGATGAACGACGTCATCGGCGGGGCGAGGGTCGAGGGGACCATCCTCCTCGACGGGCAGGACATCCACTCGCCGGACGTTGATGTCGTCGAGCTCCGACGCCGGGTCGGCATGGTCTTCCAGAAGCCCAATCCGTTCCCGAAGTCCATTTTCGACAACATCGCCTACGGCCTGCGGATCAACGGGATGAGGGACAAACGGAAGCTCGAGGCCGTCGTCGAAACAACCTTGCGAGGCGCCGCGCTCTGGGACGAGGTCAAGGACCGGCTCGACGAGAACGCCTTCTCTCTCTCGGGAGGGCAGCAGCAACGGCTGTGCATCGCCCGGGCCCTGGCCGTCGAGCCGGAGGTCATCCTGTTCGATGAGCCGTGCTCGGCCATCGATCCCATCGCCACGGCCAAGATCGAGGACTTGATAGAGACCCTCAAAAAACGCTACACTGTCGTCATCGTGACCCACAACATGCAGCAGGCCGCCCGGGTATCGGATTACACGGCCTTCATGATGCTCGGGGAGCTCGTCGAGTTCGGCGTCACGGAGAGGATCTTCACCAACCCGTCCAACAAGCTCACGGAAGACTATATCACCGGAAGGTTCGGATAAGACCGGTCCGCCGGTCCCGCCGGCCGAGGAGGAGTCATGTCGAAACCGGAACGTCCTTTTGACGAGGAGCTCAAAAGCCTCAAGGAGAAGCTGCTCGAAATGGCCTCCCGGGTCGAGGAGCAGATCGCCCTGGCCGTGCGGGCCCTGAAAGAGCGCCAAGAGACCCTGGCCTGTGAGGTCCTTGAGCGCGAAGCGACTATCAACCGGCTCGATATCGAGGTCGATGAGACGGCCATGAAGCTGCTGGCCCTACGCCAGCCGATGGCCGCGGACCTGCGTTTCATCACCTCGGCCATGAGCATCGGCACGGACCTGGAGAGGGTCGGGGACCTGGCCGTCAATATCGCCGAGCGGGCCCTGGATCTCCTGAAGCGGCCGCAGCTCAAGCCGCTCATCGACATCCCGCGGATGGCCGAGCTCGCCCAGGCGATGCTCCGTGACGCCCTGACGGCCTTCATCAATGGGGACGACAAGCTGGCCAAGGAAGTCTGCGAACGGGACGACCAGGTCGACGAGATCAACGATCAGATATTTCGGGAGCTGCTGACCTACATGATGCAGGACCCGGCGACGATCACCCGGGCCGTCGACCTCATCCTCGTCGGCCGCCACCTCGAGCGGATCGCCGACCATGCGACGAATATCGCCGAGGATGTCATCTATATGGTCAAGGGCCGGACGATCAAGCACCACATCGAGGAGGGCCGGGCCGACAAGCTGAGGGCCGGCACCGGCGGGGAGTGAGCCCCGCTCAGCTCATCTTCCGGATGCGGACCTCGATGCCCGTGTGTTTCTCGAGCAGCCGGACGAGCGCGGACGTGTCGGTGTCGCCGAAATGGTAGGGATAGAGGATTTTCGGCCGGATCCAGGCGGCGGCCTCGGCGACCATCTCGGGGGTCATCGTATAAGGCAGGTTCATGGGCAGGAAGGCGACATCGATGTTTTTGAGGTCCTTCATCTCGGGGACGTTCTCCGTATCGCCCGCGATGTAGACCCGCTTGTCCCCGAAGGTGACGACGTAGCCGTTGCCGTCCCCCTTGGGATGCCAGGGCCCGCCGTCCGGCCTCTTGTGGACGATGTTGTAGGCCGGGACGGCCTCGATCCGAAGGCCCATCACGGCCCGCGAGTCGCCGTTCTTCATGATGACCGCGTCGCGGAGTTTGCCGGCGCAGGTCGGGCCGCCGACGAGCTTCGTGTCCGGGCCGAGGATGCGGCCGATGGATTCGAGGCACATGTGGTCGTAGTGATCGTGCGTCACGAGGATGAGATCGGCCTTGGGGAGCCGGCCGTAATCGGCGACCTCCCCGTAGGGATCGACGTGGATCGTCTTTCCTCCGAAGGTCATCATCAGCGACCCGTGCCCGAGGAAGGCGATCTCGAGGTCGCCGGCGGATGTGGGGATGACGTCCTTCTCGAATCTCGAGACCGCGGCCGCCGTCCCGGCGAACCCCAGCCCGAGAAGGGTCAGGACAAGGAGCATTTTGATCATAGTGGGTCCCTCCGTCTTTTTTCTTCCATTATATCCGGCAGGACGGGCCCGGGCAACCCTTGTTCGGCTCCCCGCCTTGAAGCCGGCGGGGAAATCCCTATAATACCGCTACATACGACGATATAGGTGAACCCATGCCCGCCTTGATCGCCGCTCTCGATGACGAGCCCGACATTCTCGAGCTGCTGAAGGTCAACTTGGAGAAGGCCGGATTCCGTTTCGTCGGCTTCGAGGAGGCCGAAGCGCTCTACCGGTTCCTGGAACGGGAGAGGCCCGACCTTCTTCTCCTCGATCTCATGCTGCCCGACATGGACGGCCTCGATGTCTGTCGGCACCTCCGGAGAACGGAGAAGCTGGCCGCGATCCCGATCATCATGCTGACGGCCCGCGGTGATGAATCGGACAAGGTCGTCGGTCTCGAGCTCGGCGCCGACGACTACATCACCAAGCCGTTCTCCGTCAAGGAGCTCGTCGCCCGGGTCCACGCGGTTCTCCGGCGACCGGGTGTTGTCGAGACCTCTCGGCGGATCGCCGTGGGCGACCTCCTTCTCGACCTCGACAGATTCGAGGCCCTTGTCGGCGGCGGGAAGGTCGAATTGACGGCCACGGAATTCAAGATCCTCCAGCTCCTCGCATCGCGGCCGGGCCGGGTCTTCACCCGCGATCAGATCCTCGACTTCCTCTGGGGACACGAAAAGGCCGTCGTCGACCGGACGGTCGACGTCCATATCCGCAACCTCCGGGAGAAGCTGGGCCCGGCGGCGGCGCTCGTCAAGAACATCCGCGGCGTGGGCTACAAGGTCGAAGCATGAAAAGAACGCTCTTTCCGAAGGTCTTTGCGGGCTATCTCCTGGTCATCGCCTTTGTCGTCGCGGCCGTCCTCCTGGCCGGACCCCCTCTCATGCGCAAGCATTTCATCCGGGCCCAGGCGACCCATCTGGAGAACCTGGCCTACCTTCTCGAGGACCGGATCCTGCCCTTCCTCACGGGGGAGGGCACCGAGGGCCTGGACGACATGATCTCGGCCGTGGGGGCCAGGACCGGCCGCCGGATCACGGTCATCGACAGCGGGGGGAACGTCCTGGCCGACTCCGAAAAAGAGGCCCGGGACATGGAGAACCACTTCTTCCGCCCGGAGATCTTCGCCGCCCTCCAGGGCGAAAAGAAGATGTCCATCCGGTTCAGCTCCACTCTCCGGGCCGAGATGATGTACATGAGCGTTCCGATCGAGGCGAACGGAGAGGTTGTCGGCGTCCTGCGCATGAGCCTGTTCATGCGCCATCTCCAGGCGCTCCTCGGCGAGCTCCGGAGGGACCTCCTCCGGGTCGTCGGACTGTCCGGCGTTCTGGCTCTCTTCGTAGCGGCCCTGTTCACCCGCACCGTCTCCCGGCCCGTCCGGGAATTCGTCGAGGCCGCCTCCCGGGTGTCCGCGGGCGAGCTCGAGGCCAAGGTCTCGACCAGGCGGAAAGGCGCCTTCCGGGCCCTGGCCCTGGGCTTCAATGACATGACGTCCCAACTCAAGACGATGTTCGAAAAGGTCCGGGTCCAGGGGGAGGAGCTGACAGGCATCCTGGCCTCCATCCGCGACGGGCTCTGCGTCATGGATTCGGACTCGCGCATCCTCTTCTGCAACGACGGTTTTCGCCGGGCCGTTCAGAACGAGGCGCCGGAAGGCAAGCATTTTTGGGAGATCGTCCGGAGCTCGGCGCTCGCCGAGATCGTCCACAAGGTCCGCGAGACGAAGGCTGGAGCGGCCGGCGAGGCGATGCTCCGCGAGCGGACCTATTTCTGCAACGCCTCCCATCTCGCCGCCCAGGGGAGGATCGTCTTGACCCTCCACGACATGACGGAGTTCCGGGACCTGGAGCGGATGAAACGGGACTTCGTCGCCAATGTCTCCCACGAGCTGAAAACGCCTTTGACGTCCATCAAAGGCTTTGTCGAGACCTTGAGCCAGGGAGCGGAGGGCGAGACCCTTTCGCACCTGGGGATCATCCGGCGGAACACCGACCGGCTGATCGCCATCGTCGACGATCTCCTGGCCCTCGCGGGGATTGAGGGCCAGATCCCCGGGCCGGCCAAGGAACCGGTCGACATCAGGGCCCTTGCCGAGAGCATTCTCAAGACTTTCGAGAAGCCGGCCGCCGCGAAGGGCCTGGCGTTGGGCCTGGAGGCCGAGCCCGGATTGCCGGCCGTCAACGCCGACCCCCTCCAGATCGAAGGGCTTCTCCTGAACCTCATCGACAACGCCGTCAAGTACACCGAAAGGGGGGGGGTCAAGATCCGCCTGGGGGCCGAAGGAGGTCAATTGAGGATCGAGGTCGCCGACACCGGCATCGGCATCGACCCGGACCACCAGGCCCACGTCTTCGAGCGATTCTACGTCGTCGACAAATCGCGGGCCAAGAAATTCGGAGGTACGGGCCTCGGGCTGTCCATCGTCAAGCATATCGTCCTGGCCCATGGAGGCACGGTTTCGGTCAACAGCCGGGTGGGCGAAGGCTCGACCTTCACGGTCCGCCTGCCGTTGGCCTGAAATCGGCCGGTCAGGCGGTTTTTTTGCGCTCTTTCCGGAGGGCGGCGATCTCGCCGACGGCCTTGATCGCCGCCCGGATGTGGTCCTCGGTGTTGAACGGGCCGAGGCCGAAGCGGACTGCGCCATGGATCTTGTCGGTCCCCAGCTGTTCATGGACGAGGGGGGCGCAGTGCAGGCCCGTCCGGCAGGCGATGCCGTAGTCGACATCCAGCATCGTCCCGACATCGGCGGCGTCCATGCCGGCGATGTTGAAGGCCAGGACCGCGATATGGTTGGTGAGATCATCTTGGCAGTACAGCGTGACCCCGGGGATCTCGCGGAGCCCGTCCCGGAGCATCCGAGCCAAGGCCATTTCCTGATGATGGACGGCGTCCAGGCCCCGGGCGAGGATCCACTCCACGCCCGCATGCAGGCCGGCGATGCCCATGACGTTGGGAGTCCCGTACTCGAGGCGGTAGGGGTATTCGTCGAGATGGGTCTTGACGGCGGAGCGCACGCCCGTCCCGCCGGCCCGCGTGTGGCGGATCTCGACGCCCTCCCGAACATAGAGCCCGCCGATCCCGGTCGGGCCGAGAAGGGATTTATGACCTGTGAAAGCCACCACGTCCAGGAACTGCTTCTCCATGTCCACCGCGACCTTCCCGGCCGACTGGGAGGCGTCGATAGCGAAAGGAATGCCGGCTTCCCGGCAGAGGCGGCCGATCTCGGCGATGGGCTGGACGGTCCCGATGACGTTGGAAGCGTGATTGACGATGACCAGCCGCGTGTTCGGCCGGAAACGGGCCCGGATGTCGGCGGGATCAACGAACCCGTCCGCGCCGAAAGGCACGAGATCGACCTCGACCCCCTGCAGGGACAGATGATGAAGGGGCCGGAGAACGGAATTGTGCTCGATGGTCGTGGAAATGGCATGATCGCCCGGCCGCAACATGCCGGAGATGATGAGGTTCAGGGCGTCGGTCGAGTTGTAGGAGAAGCAAAGCCGGTTGGGGTCCGAGCCGTTGAAGAACTCCGTCAGCATTTTTCTCGTTTCCTCGACGATCAGACCGGCCTCCATGCACAGGTCGTAGCCCGAGCGGCCCGGGTTGACGCCGTAGTTCCTGAAGAAATGGTCCATATAGCGGTAGACCTCTTCCGGCTTAGGGAAGGACGTCGCGCCGTTGTCCAGGAAGATCAGCTTGCTCATGCCCGACACCTCGCTCAGTGAGTCGCGGGTCCGCCCGCACGGTTTTTTATCCTAGTCGAAGGCCCGGCGAAAAGCAACCGTCTTGTCCATCGGCCGCGAGCGGCCGGCCGGCCGTTGATTGTCCCCTCGTATGGGGTAAAATAGGGGCCTCTGGTCCCGAAAGGCCATCGCATGACCTATTTCTTGAGCCTGGGCAGCAATCTCGGCCGGCTCCGTGCGAATCTTGGGAAGGCCGCCCGGTCGCTCGGCCGCAGCGGCGTCGCGATCGTCCGGGCGTCCTCCGTCTACAGGACGGAGCCCGTCGACCGGGCCGACCAGCCGTGGTTCCTCAATCAGGTCCTCGAGGTCCGCGCCGCTATTGACCCGCCGTCCTTGTTGAGGCTTATCCTGTCGATCGAGTTCGAGATGGGGCGTGTCCGGACAGAGCCCAAGGGTCCGCGGACGATCGATATCGACATCCTCCTCGCCGGGAACCTCGTCATCGAGACCGCGGCCTTGACCATCCCCCATCCGAGGATGACCGAGCGGAAATTCGTCCTCGTCCCTCTTGTGGAGATCGCGCCCGAGGTTGTCCATCCCGTTAGGAAGCTGTCCGTCCAAGAGCTCCTCCGGGTTTGCCGGGACGGCTCGGCGGTCGTCAAGATCGCATGACGGCGGTCGTTGACAGCCCCCCGGCGTCCGGATAGGATAGTTCCATGCGCCGTCATATCGCGATCATCATAGTCCTGTCCATCCTTCCGGCGACCGCTTCGGCCGCCGAGATCCGCGGGACCGTCCTCAGCACGGGCCAGAACCCCATCGAAGGGGCCGTCGTCCTCCACCGGCCGAGCGGGGAGAGAACGGAAACGGACGCCGAAGGCCGCTTCACCCTGACCGTTCCGGAGTCCGACCGGGTCCGCCTCGAGGTCATCCATCCCGACCACTACGAGGGCGAATTCCTGCTCACGCGCCGGGACCTCAGCGGCCGGGTCGTCCTGACCCTCATCCCCCTCATCCAGAAGCGCGAAGAGATCCTCGTCACGGCCTCGAGATACCCCGAGCCCGGGCTGAAGGTGCCGGCGGCGGCCTCGGTCGTCGAGAGCGCGGCTCTCTCCGAGACAAGGGCTCCCAATATCACCGAGGGCCTCCAGAACGTCCCGGGCGTCGATGCCATCGGCTCCGGCGGGTTCTCTCTCGTCCCGACGGTCCGGGGCCTGGCCCGCCGGAGGGTCCTCTACCTCGTCGACGGCGCTCGGGTCGAAAGCGACCGGCGCACGGGCCCTAACGCGTCTTTCGTTCACCCCGAGACGATCGGCCGGATCGAGGTCCTGCGAAGCGCCTCGTCGGTTTTTTACGGTTCGGACGCCATCGGCGGCGTCATCCATCTGATGACGAGAGCGCCGTCCCTGCGCGAAGGCATCCATGGCCGGCTGCGCGCGGCATACGGAACGGTGAATCGGGAGAAAGGCACGGGTCTTGAGATCGAAGGCGCGAAGGGAGATACGGGCTTCCTCGTATCCTTCCAGGCCGTGGACGCGGAGGACTACTCCAGCCCGCTCGGCCGGGCCCTGCGATCCTCCTTCGCCCAGGGCAACCTCATGGCCAAAATGGCCCATAGCACCGATGAGAGGGACATCGAGATCGGCTTCCTCGGGGCCCGGGGCAAGGACATCGGCAAACCGCTCCGGACGAGCGATGTCAACCCGACCTGGTACCCGAAGGAGAACCACAATCTCTTCCACCTCAGCTGGCGGGAGAAGGACCTCGGGCGCGGCGGGGAGCTGCAGTTCCGGGCTTTCGCTGATCCCAACTTCCTGGAGACCCGCAAAGAGGTCCTCGCGGAATACAAGACCCGGGAGGAATACGCGAGGACGGAAAGCCTGGAATTCGGGACCCAACTATCGTACGCCAAGACCTGGGAGGATTCGATGCGGGTCGAGGCCGGTATCGATTTCTTCGGCCGGGCCGGGGCCAAGGCTTTCAACCGTTTCACGTCGTTCGACGAGACCGGCGCCGTGACGGGCGTGGTCGACGAGGACCCGTTCTCCGCGGGCCGGAGGTCGGACCTCGGCTTTTTCCTGTCCGCCGATATCTTCAAGGTCCACGGTCTCGACATCCTCGGCGGGGTCCGCTGGGACGTCATCCGCCAGCGGGCCGTGCCCCTGGGCGCAACAGCGGCCGATACCTCCCACAAGACCCAGGCCACCGGATTCGCGGCCCTGTCCTACGACCTCGGCCGGGGGCTGATCGCCTTCGCCAACGTGTCGAAAGCCTATCGGGTCCCGAGCCTCAGCGAGCTCTTTTATACCGGCATCAGCGGCCGCGGCTACATCGTCGGCAATCCGGCCCTGGCCCCGGAGACGAGCTTCAACCTCGACGGAGGCGTCAAGCTCATGGGGCGGCGTTTCTTCGCCGGCCTATACGGCTTCCGCTATGAGATCAAGGACATGATCGAGCGCTACCGGATCGACCCGACGACGAGGACCTACGGGAACATCGAAAAGGGCCGGATCCAGGGCCTTGAGCTCGAGCTCGATTATTTCGTCCTTCCGGGCTGGAAGGTCTTCGGCAATCTCGCCGCTCTGCGGGGCCGGAGCGTCCTTACCGGCGACCCGTTGAACGACATCCCCCCGCTCAGCGTCCATGCCGGGACACGGGTCTGGGTCAAGAGGTTCACCGCCGAGCTGAGCGGCACCTTCCGGCTCAAGAAGGACACGCCCGGTCCCGACGAGATCGGCATCGCCGGCTCGGAGATCGTCCATTTCAAGACCGGATACAGATGGGCGTCCTTCGAGTTCTTCGCCAGCCTGGCCAATGTGTTCAACGCGACGTATCTGGCCAGGCCCGACCCGGACGCCGTGGAGGAGCCGGGGCGGAACCTCAAGTTCGGGATCGTTTACTCCTTCTAGGCGGAGGGGGAGCCCTTCGGTCGCCGACGGGGGAACCGCCGGGACTGGTTCCCGGGGGCCTGGGGGGGCTAAGGGGGACAGCCAGCGACAGAACTTCAGTTACGCATATCCCGGTGGGTAGAGAAAGAGCCCTTAGAAAGCGTCTCGGAAGTGGACCAGACGGTGGCTCCCGTCGTCGTTGAAAAGAATGGAGACAACGTCGAACCGGCAGGGGATGTCCCCGAGGCGGCGCTCGACGAGATAGCCCGTCGCGATCCGCCGGATCTGGCGCTGCTTGGCCGGGGTCACAGAATCCTCGGGCCGGCCGAAAGTCTCGTCGGCCCGGGCCTTGACCTCGACGAAAACGAGGGTGTCACCGTCGCGGGCGATGATGTCGATCTCGCCGCGGAACAGCCGGAAGCCCCGCTCGATGATGTCGAACTTATTTTTTCTTAAGTAGTTAGCGGCGATCTCTTCGCCGCGCAGACCGAGCGACCGGGAAGTCTCGCGTTCAGATCCCATCGGGGTTCCTCCGGCGGGAGGGGATAAGAGAGAGGGGAACGCCCGCGTTCAGCCGGCTCATTGTTTCGGCGCGACCCTCTTCCAGCGGACCCCGTCCTTGGTGTCCTCGAGGAGCACACCCATCTTGAGAAGCTCGTCGCGGATGGCATCGGCCCTTTTCCAATCCTTGGCCGCTCTGGCCCGCTGACGCTCCTCGATGAGTTGAGTGTGTTCAGGGCGTAGATCTTCGATATCCGTTTTAATCAATTCATATGTGCTTCCAGGAGTGAGCTTGACATTGATGCCCTGAGTCCTTGCGTAATAGACCGTCGGCTCGATGGCCAGGACACGGGTGTCGATCTCTTTGATGAAACTCTCCAAGGCCCGGGCGTCCAATTGGGCCAACTGCCCTTTGTCCCTCAGAGCGTTCGCGCTCTCGATGAGACTGAAGATCGCGGCCAGAGACTCGGCGATATTGAGGTCATCCTCGAGCCCGGCGATAAAGCCGTGTTTCGCCGTTTCGATGAGTTTCGAGACTTCCCGGCTGACCTCCGCGGAATCGTCCCGAATGAGGTGTCTCAAGTTGCGGAGAAAATCCTGGATCCGGTTGCGGCTTTCTCGCGCTTGGTGAAGCGCTTCGGAGGTGAAATCCAGCATCTTCCGGTAATGGGTGGAGAGCAGAAGGAACCGGATCTCCGGAGGGTCGTAGCCTTTGTTCAGGACGTCCGTGAGGGTCAGGAAATTGCCCTTGGACTTGGCCATCTTCTCCCCGTCGACGACGAGGTGGTGACAGTGGAGCCAGGTGTTGACGAACTTGACGCCGTTGGCGGCCTCGGACTGGGCGATCTCGTTCTCGTGGTGGGGGAAGATGTTGTCGACGCCGCCGCAGTGGATGTCGAAGGTCGGCCCGAAATACTTCGAGCTCATGGCCGAGCACTCGATGTGCCAGCCCGGCCGTCCGGGCCCGATCTCGGTCTCCCAGACGGGCTCGCCTTCCTTGGGTGCCTTCCAGAGGGCGAAGTCGTGGACGCTTTCCTTCTCGTATTCGTCGGCGTCCCCGCGGCTGCCCGCCCGGCGCTCCGCGAGGTCGATCCGGGAGAGACGTCCGTAGGACGGGAACTTGTCGATGGCGAAGTAGATCGACCCGTCCTTGCGGTAGGCGAAGCCCTTGTCGAGGAGCGATTTGATGATGGCCACCATCTCGGGGATGTGCCCGGTCGCGCGGGGATAATGGTCGGCGGGCAGGATGTTCAGGATGTCCCGCTCGCGGAAGAAAGCCTCCGTGAAGGGCCGGGTGTAGTCCTCGAGGCTGACGCCCTTGGCCCGGGCCCCGCGGATGGTCTTGTCGTCGACGTCGGTGATGTTCATGACATGGACGACCTTGAAGCCTCGATAGATCAGGAAGCGCTTGAGAAGGTCCTCGAAGACGTAGGCCCGCCAGTTGCCGATATGGGGATAGTCGTAGACGGTCGGCCCGCAGGTGTAGAGCTTGACGGTCCCCGGCTCAAGGGGGGCGAACGGCTCCAGGGCGCCGCCGAGGGTGTTATGGAAACGGATCATCTCAGGGCATCTTAGCCCTTCCCCCGGGCGGCGTCAACCTCGGCCGCCCCGAACGAGAGGCGGATTTTGCCTGATCCATTCACGAGTCGAGGCGGCTGCAGATGCAAGGCGCGGAGGGTGATGCTGCACTCCTAGTCCTGCGAACCCTTCGCAACACAGCAGATGCGGCCGGATCGGTTCGCCCGGAGGGCAAAAATGCCGGTCTTTCCGAGAGGAATTCTCAAATGCCCTGAGTGGCTTCGGAAAGCTGGAGATCTTTCAGATCTCGCAGGACATAGGGAACACATCGGCATTCTTGTGAATAGGTCAGGTTGACCGCCTTCCGGGGTTTGTGACATAATGATTTTTAGTCATATTCCCTTATTTCAGGGGTCGTCATTATGGATCATAAGACCAAGATCGGCATCCGCCGGGAGGACATCAACAGATGGGAGCGGCGTGTCCCGCTCATCCCCTCGCATGCCCGGGAGCTCGTGGACAACCATCCCCTCGAGATCGTCGTCCAGTCGTCCGACATCCGGGTCTTCTCCGACGGCGATTACCGGATGGCCGGCATCCCTGTCGAGGACGGCCTCTCGCCCTGCTCGATCGTTCTGGCCATCAAAGAGATCCCCCTCGAGCGTCTGGAGAAGGACAAGGCCTACGTCTTCTTCTCCCATACGGCCAAGGGCCAGAAGCAGAACATGCCCATGCTGAAACGGATGATGGAGCTCGGCTGTTCGCTCGTCGATTACGAGAAGATGGTCGACGATCAGGGTCGCCGGGTCCTCTTTTTCGGCAACTTCGCGGGACACGCCGGGATGGTCGACACGCTCTGGGCCTTGGGCCGCCGGCTGGAGGTCGAGGGCGTCCCGAACCCGTTCTCCCTCCTCCGTCCGGCCCATCAATACCGGAATTTGAGCGAGGTCCGGGAGGCCGTCGCGGAGCTGGCCGTGAACATCATCGATCATGGCCTGCCGGGGGGGATGGGCCCCCTGGTCATCGGCTTTTTCGGTTACGGCCACGTGAGCCAAGGCGCCCAGGAGGTCCTCGACATCCTGCCTGTCGAAGCCGTCAAACCGGCCGAGCTGCCCGGTCTTTTCCACGGTCGGCCGACGGAGACACGCCTCTATAAGGTCGTGTTCAAGGAGGAGGACATGGTTCGCCCGGTCGATCCGGGACGGACGTTCGACCTGCAGGAGTATTACGCCGAACCGCGGCTCTATCGGCCCGTGGTCGATGAGCTCCTGCCGTTCCTCACGGTCCTGGTCAACGGCATCTACTGGGCCCCTCAGTACCCGAAATTCCTCACCAAAGACTTCTTGAGGAAGCTCTATGGAGGCGGAGCCCGACCCCGCCTCAGGATCGTCGCCGACATCACCTGCGACGTCGACGGCTCCATCGAATGCAACAAGAAAGCCACCGATTCCTCGGACCCCGTCTATGTCTACGACCCGGCCACGGACGAGATCCGGATGGGTTTCGAGGGGCACGGCCCTGTCGTCCTGGCCGTCTACAACCTCCCCGCGGAGCTTCCTCTCGAGTCCTCGACCTATTTCAGCCGCGGCCTCAAGGAATACATCCCGGCTCTCGCCGCAGCGGACTTCCGAGGGGCGTTCGGGGAGTGCGGCCTGCCGGACGTCATCCGCCGGGCGGTCATCCTCTACCGCGGCGAGCTGACCCCCGACTACGCCTACCTCGGGCCTTCGGTCGGATAAACAGCCTGTTCCGGGAGGGACATCATGAAAAGGATCCTGGTCCTCGGGGCCGGACTGGTGGCCGGACCCCTCGTCCGGTATCTGCTCGACCGCCCCGGATTCCTGGTCACCGTGGCCGATGTGGAGGCCGACAGGGCCGAAGCGCTCGTGGCCGGCGCCGCCCGCGGAAAGGCGATACAACTGGACCTTGGGGACAGGGAAACGCTGTCGGCCGAGATCGGCCGGGCCGACCTGGTCGTCAGCATGGTCCCCTACGCGTTCCATCCGCTCGTCGCCGAGCTGGCCATCGACAACGGAAAGGACATGTTGACGGCCTCCTATGTCAGCCCGGCGATGAGGGAGCTCGACGGACGGGCCCGGCAGAAAGGGGTCCTGGTCCTCAACGAGCTCGGCCTGGATCCCGGCATCGACCACATGGAGGCCATGCGGATCATCCGCGAGGTCCACGACGCCGGGGGGAAGGTCCGGAGCTTCATCTCCTACTGTGGAGGGCTGCCGGCGCCGGACGCCAACGACAACCCGTTCGGGTACAAATTCTCGTGGAGTCCCCGCGGCGTCCTTCTGGCCTCCAAGAACTCCGCCCGGTACCTCCGGGACGGCCAGGTCGTGACCATCCCGGCCGAGAGGCTCTTCGCCGGGCCCGAGACGATCGCCGTGCCAGGCCTGGGCGAGTTCGAGGGATATCCGAACAGGGATTCGGTTCCCTATCGAGAGATCTACGGCATACCGGAAGCGCGAACGGTGCTGCGGGGCACCCTCCGCTATCCGGGGTGGTGCCGGACGCTCCTCGCGATCGGCCGACTGGGCCTTCTTGACGAGACCGCCGGGGACCGTCCGGGAGCGAGCTATCTCGACCTCATGGGCGAGCTTGCGGGAGCCGCGCCCGGGGAGGATGTCCGGGCGGCCGTGGCCCGGCGGCTGGGCCTTGAGCCTCGCTCCGAGGTCATGGCGCGCCTGGAGTGGCTCGGCCTCTTCGAGACGACCCCGCTTCCCGAAAGCCGCGGATCGGCGTTCGACAATCTGGCCGCCCTCATGGTCCAGAAGCTCTGGTACCGGGAGGGGGAGAGGGACATGATCGTCCTGAGGCACGAATTCGAGACGGAAGACGCCCATGGACGGAGCGGACGGATCGTCTCGACCCTCATCGATTACGGGATACCCGGGGGTCCCTCGTCCATGTCCCGAACGGTCGGCCTTCCGGCAGCCATCGCCGTCCGCCTCATGCTCGAAGGCCGGATCGAAAGGACAGGGGTGCAAATCCCGGTCCATCCGGAGATCTATGTTCCCATTTTGGAGGAGCTCCGCGAGCTGGGCATCCGGTTCACGGAGGAACGGTCGGGGCCCTGAGTCTCCTTTCGCCGCCCCGCCCGGCATGTTGACATCCCCTGTCGGGGCGCTTATTAATGGACTGGAGGCTCCCATGAGAAGACCACCGCAGGTCGCGGGGACGTTCTATCCCGGGCGGCGCGATCAACTCCTCAAGATCCTCGGGGAGATGACCGTCGCCAAAGCACAAAGAAAAAAGGCCCTGGCTGTCGTCGTCCCTCATGCCGGCTTCGTTTACTCGGGCCCGGTCGCCGGGGCTGTTTTTGCGTCCGTCGAGATCCCGCCGACGGCCGTCATCCTCGGGCCGGCCCACCGGGGCTCCCGCTCGCTGTTCGCCGTCCAGACGGACGGAAGCTGGTTGACCCCTCTCGGCGAAGCCCCGATCCGCACGGACCTCGCGGCGCTCATCGTCGATCGCTGCCCCCGGGCCGAGCGGGACGAAGAGGCCCATCTCGGCGAGCATTCCCTCGAGGTCGAGGTCCCATTCCTCCAACATCTCCGCGCCGATGTGGAGATCGTCCCCGTGTGCGTTTCCCATGAAGCGGAATACGAGGACCTCGAGTCCTTCGGCCGGGGGCTGGCCGAATCCATCAGGGCGATCAAGGGCGAGGTGTTGATCGTCGCCAGCACCGATATGAGCCACTATGTCAGTCAGGCGGCGGCCGAAAGAATGGATGCCCTGGCCATCCGCAGGATCCTGGAGCTTGACCCTCGCGGACTCGTCGAGACCGTCATCGAGAAGGGGATTTCCATGTGCGGTTTCCAGCCCACGGCCGCCGCGTTGGTCGCCGCCAAGGAGCTGGGAGCGGGATCCGCCGAACTCGTCCTTTACCGGACGTCGGGGGATGTCACCGGGGATTTTTCCCAAGTTGTTGGTTATGCGGGACTTATGGTCTTGCCGGGCTCCGCCCCTTAACTCCCAGTTTATTGACAGGGATTCCCGTTTAGTGCTATAAAAATCTGGAAGGTCGCTCATGGCTCGGTCGATTCTGCGTGACAAGGACAGGCAGGTTCTCCGGTTGGTCGCCGAGGCCTATGTCCGGACGGGTCGGCCCGTAAGCTCCGGCTCCCTTCATCAAGCGGGTCGCTTCGAGGGCTCTCCCGCCACCATCCGGAACATCATGGCCAAGCTCGAGGAGCTGGGCTATTTGTCCCAGCCGCACACGTCGGCGGGCCGGGTGCCGACGGACCGGGGTTTGCGGGCCTACGTCAGCGGCCTCCTCGCCGATAAGCCCTTTGTCCAGGACACCGTGCCGATGATCCAGGAGGAGTTCCCGACGAAGACCTCCGATCTCGATTCCCTCCTCGTCCAGGCCTCGCGGGTCCTGGCCGACTCGTCCGACAACTTGGGCTTCGTCATCTCCCCGAACGTCTCCCGGGTCCCGTTCGAATACCTCCGCTTCGTCAAGATCTCGGACCGCAGGATCCTCGTCATCCTCGTGACGCCGTTCCACATGGTCCTGACCGAGACGCTGGAGACCCGGATCTCCGTCACCCAGGGAGAGCTCGACCGGGCCGCTCAATACATCAACAGGACCTACGGCGGGCGGACCATTCTCCATGTCCGCGACGCGCTGCTCCGTGAGCTCCCCCAACACCGGGCCAGATACGAGGACACGCTCGGCAAGCTCCTCGACCTCATCAAGGCCTCCATCGATGTCGAAGAAGGGGAGAACAGGATCTTCCTGCAAGGCACTTCCCGCCTGCTCAAGAAGTCCGAGCTGTTCGAGATGAACAAGCTGAGGTCGCTCTTCGAGAACCTCGAAGAGAAGGCCAACCTCGTCCGGCTCCTGTCGGAGTTCATCAGCCTGGAGCGGGTCAAGGTCCTCATCGGGGCGGAGATCAACTTCCCGAACGTCCAGGACTGCTCGCTCGTCCTGTCCCATTATGGATACGGCAATCAGGTCCTCGGGTCCCTGGGTATCATCGGGCCGAAGAGGATCCCCTACGAGAGGATCATCCCCCTGGTCGACCGGGTCGCCAAACGGTTGAGCCGGGCCATCACGATCTACGGCAGAGAGGTTTCTTTATGACGGAAGAGAACGAAGGGCCGAAACCCGAGGACCCGAAAGCGGAAGAGGACATCGAGTTCATCCCGGAGCCGGGTCCCGACGCTCCCGCCGTGGAGAGCCCAGCGCCGACCGCCGCGGATCATAAGGACCATCACGAGAAGGACGCCGGCGCCGAGGGCCACCGAAGCCTGAAAGACAAGCTCAAAAAAAAGGATGCCGAGCTCAAGCATGTCAAGAAGGAGCGCGACGACCTCAAGGACCAGTACCTGCGGAAGCTCGCGGAGATCGAGAACCTCCGGAAAAGGTTCGAACGGGAGAGATCGGAGTACTACCAGTTCGCGTTGAGCGAAATGATCCTCGAGCTGCTGGCCGTGAAAGACAATCTCGAGCGCGCCCTCCAGAGCCAGGCCGCGGAGACCGACGGCAAGACCTTCCGCGAGGGGGTTGAGCTCATCGACCGGATGTTACAGAACTTCCTGGCCAAGAACGGCGTCCAACCCGTCGAGATCAAGGACCGGCGCTTCGATCCCGCCTTTCATCATGCCATGACCACGGAAGAATCCGAGGCCGTCGAGGAGCCTGAGGTCCTCGAAGAGCTCCAAAAAGGCTATCTCCACCACGGGCGGCTCCTGCGCCCGTCCCTGGTCAAGGTCGCCGTTCCGAAGAAGGGTTGACGACAATGGGACATGTCATCGGCATCGACCTGGGAACGACCTATTCGTGCGTCGCCTATCTCGAGGCGGGCCGACCCGTCGTCATCCCCAACCTGGAAGGCCTGCAGACGACCCCGTCCGTGGTCTCCTTCACCTCGGCGGGGGAGAGGCTGATCGGGACACTTGCCCTGAGGCAGGCCGTCACCAATCCTCATAACACCGTCTTCGCCGTCAAGCGCCTGATCGGACAGAAATACGCCTCTCCCGAGGTCCAAAAAGCCCGCGAGAGATTGCCCTACTCGCTCGTCGAAGCGCCGAACGGGGACGTCCTGGTCTCCATCGACTCCCAACGCCTGACCCCCCAGGAAATCTCCTCGATGATCCTGAGCTATCTCAAAACCTGCGCTGAATCGTTCCTGGGCGAGAAGGTCTCCGATGTCGTCATCACCGTGCCGGCCCATTTCAACGACCATCAGAGGCAGGCGACCAAGGACGCCGCCGAGATCTGCGGACTGAACGTCCAGAGGGTCATCAACGAGCCCACGGCCGCGGGCCTGGCCTACGGGTTGGACACGCGCAAGGACGGGACGGCGGCCGTGTTCGACCTCGGAGGCGGGACGTTCGACATCACCCTCCTCGAGATCAACGAAGGCGTCTTCAATGTCCTGGCCACCAACGGCGACTCCTACCTGGGCGGCGAGGACTTCGACAACCGCATCGTGGAGTGGCTCGTCGACGCCTTCCGCCGCGAGACGGGGCTCGACCTCGGCCAGGACAAGCTCGCCCTGCAGCGGATCAAGGAAGCCGCGGAGAAGGCCAAGCGCGAGCTGTCGTTCACGTTGGAAACGGAGATCAACCTGCCGTTCATCTCTTCGGACAAGTCCGACTCCAAGCACATCCGCAGGACCCTGACCCGCCAGACCTTCGAGGCCCTGACGGCGGACCTCGTCGACAAGACGATCCCCCATATCGAACGGGCCCTGGCCGATGCCCGGCTCGCTCCGGAGGCGATCAGCCAAGTCATCCTCGTCGGCGGCCAGACCCGGATGCCGCGCGTGAAAGAGAAGGTCGCCGAGTTCTTCGGGCGGGCCCCCGAGGAGCATGTCAATCCCGACGAGATCGTGGCCATGGGGGCGGCCATCCAGTCGGGCATCCTCCACGGCGGCGTCCAGGACCTCGTCCTCCTCCTCGATGTCACCCCCCACTCGCTCGGGATCGAGACGGAGAATGACGGCTACGAGGTCATCATCGACCGCAACGCGACCATCCCGACCCGCAAGACGAAGGCCTTCACGACCGTCGAGAACAACCAGCGGCGGGTCAAGATCCATGTCCTTCAGGGAGAGGGCCTGCTGGCTTCGCTGAACGTGTCGCTGGCCGTCTTCGAGCTCGTCGGCATCGAGCCGGCCCCGGCCGGCGTGCCGCGGATCGATGTGACCTTCGAGATCAACGCCGACGGGATCGTCCAGGTCTCAGCCCGGGATGTCGAGACGGGGCAGCAACACAAGATCGAGATCCGGCCCTCCTCCGGGCTCATGCCCTCGGAGGTCAAGGAGATGCAAAAGGCTCTCGGCGAGGGCCGGCCGACTTCGGAGAACCATGGCTAAAAGGGACTATTACGAGATCCTCGGGGTGCCGAGGACGTCCTCCGCGGAGGACATCAAGCGGGCTTACCGCCAGATGGCCCTGAAATACCACCCGGACCGAAATCCCGGGAGCAAGGAGGCGGAGGAGAAGTTCAAAGAGGCCGCCGAGGCCTACAGCGTGCTCGCCGACCCGGAGAAGCGGAGCATCTACGACCGCTTCGGCCACGAGGGGCTCCGCGGGGAGGGCTTCCAAGGCTTTTCCGGCTTCGACGCCTCGGTCTTCGAGGACTTCGAGGACATCCTCGGCAATTTCTTCGGGTTCAGCTTCGGGAGCTTCTTCGGCGGTCGGGAGAGACGCCGGGGACCGGAGCGGCACGAGGGACGGGACCTCGCCCTCGAGGTCGAGCTCAGCCTTGAGGAGGCGGCGGCCGGCGTCGAGAAGGACATCAAGCTGACCCGGGCCGAGCCCTGCCCGGCGTGCCGGGGCTCCCGCCGGAAGCCCGGGACCCAGGCGTCCTCCTGTCCGAACTGCGGAGGGAGAGGCCAGGTCCGTTTCCAGCAGGGCTTCTTCACCGTGGCCCGGACCTGCTCCCGCTGCCAGGGAAGAGGGGAGATCGTCGAATCCCCCTGCGAAACATGTCAAGGGAAGGGCCACGTGCGGGAGAAACGGACCCTCAAGGTCCGCATCCCGGCCGGGGTCTCCGACGGTCTGCGGCTGAGGCTCGTCGGGGAAGGCGAATCCGGCGACGAAGGCATGCCCGCCGGGGACCTCTATGTCACGACCCGCGTGCGACGTCATTCCTTCTTCGAGCGGGACGGCAACAATCTGGCCTGCGAGATCCCGATCTCGTTCACTCAAGCGGCCCTCGGGGCCCGGGTCGAGATCCCGACCCTCGACGGCAGCGAGATCCTCAAGATCCCGGCCGGCGTCCAATCGGGAGAGGTCATCCGGATGAAAGGGAAGGGGATCCAGGACCTGGCCGGGAAGCGCCGCGGGGACCTGTTCGTCAGGGTCCTCGTCAGGACGCCCGACGGTCTGTCGAAGGAGCAGAAAGCGTTGCTCATGAAGCTGGCCGAGCTGCGGGGGGAGGATGTCGAATCGGTCGACAAGAGCGTCATCCACCGGGTGAAGAACATTTTCCAGTAGGCCGGAACGAAGCGTGACCTCGAACCAGTTCTTCATCCCCCGTCTCGAGGACGGGTCGTCGCTCGTCGTCCTGCGGGGCGAAGAGCACCGCCATCTGGCCAAGGCCGCCCGCGTCCGGCCGGGGGACAGCGTCCGGCTTTTCGACGCCGACGGCCGACGCTGCTGGGCCGAGGTCGTGTCCGTGGGCCGCGAGAGGACCGAGCTCCGGGTCCTGAAGCGAGACGGGACCGAAGGGCGCCGCGTGAATCTCGCTCTGGTCCAGGCGATGCTCCAGGCCAAGAAGATGGAGTTCCTCGTCCAGAAGGCCGCGGAGCTCGGCTGCGCTGAATTTTTGCCGGTCATCACCGAACGGTCCCTCCGGGAGGCGGCGGAACGGTCCGGACGGAAGCTCGAGCGCTGGTCGAGGATCGCCCTGGAGGCGACCAAGCAGAGCAAAGGAGCCCTGGCGACCGTCGTCCGGGCGCCGAGGCCCCTGAAAGCCTATCTCCGCGAGCCGGGGCCGGGTCGCAGGCTCCTCCTCAGCGAACGCGGCGGGCGGCCGCTCAAGGACATTTTGGCGGACCACGACGCGTGCCCCGGTCCGGAGACGCCGTCGTCGGTGATCTTGTTGATCGGGCCCGAGGGCGGTTGGAGCGTTGCGGAGGAGGGCCTGGCCCGCGAGTCCGGTTTCGAAGCGGCGAGCCTGGGTCATCGGATCCTCAAGGCCGAAACGGCGGCCCTCGCGGCCGCCGCGATGGTCCTCCATTTCTGGGGCGAGTGACATGTTCCTGCAGGGACAGAAGGTCGGGAAATACGAGATCCTGCGCTCGCTCGGCAGCGGCGGGTTCGGCTCCGTCTATCTGGCCAAGGACACGTGGCTGGATATCAAAGTGGCCATCAAGGTCCCTCACAAACAGTCGGCCGAGCTCTACAAGCTGCTCAAGGAGCCCCGCCTGCAGGCCGTTCTCAACCATCCGAACATCGTCCGGATGCTGGCCGCGGAGAAGGAGAAGAACGTCTTCTTCATGGTCATGGAGTACGTCAAAGGCCCGACCCTGGAGAAGGTCCTGGAAAAGGAAAGGATCTTGGGTGTAGAACAGGCCCTGGACATGATCAAGCAGATCGCCTACGGCGTCGATCATGCCCACAAGAACAAGATCATCCATCGGGACCTGCGGCCCTCCAACATCATCGTGTCGGAGGAGGGTACGGCCAAGATCACGGACTTCGGGACCTCGGCCTGGCTCAATTCCGTCCCTTATGCCTCGACAAGGATCGGGTCGCCCCCCTACATGGCGCCGGAGCAGTTCCTGGGCAAGGCCGGCTACGCCTCGGACCTCTATTCGCTGGGATGCATCTTTTACGAGATGATCGTCGGCCGCCCGCCCATCTTTGACCCTGACCCCTTCAAGATCCTGGAGAAGGCCCAGCAGGGCAAGATCACCCCGCCGCGGATACGCAACAGCCGGATCCCCAAGGACATCGACGCCATCATCATGAAAGCCCTGGCCGCGAAGGTCGAGGACAGGTACCAGAGCGCGTCGGAGATCGTCCGGGACCTGTCCCTCTTCAAGGGCAAGACCCCCAAGACGTCGGAGATCGAGGACATCATGCTCCGCATCCGGGCCCGCGAGCAGAAGACATCCGCCCTGTGCTGGAACTGCCGACGGCCTTTGCCCGTCAAATCGCGCAGCTGTCCCCATTGCGGAGAGACGTCCTGATGGACCGATCGGAGGGCTCTCCGCGTGTTGACGCCGCCGTCCCGGATGGGATACGATGGGGTCTCGACATCGGCCCAGGACAGACGTCGGATTCCATCGGGAACCCCGTGCCACGACTCAAACCAAGGAGCCGCCTATGAGCCCTTTCCCTGATACCGTGACTCGTGACGCCGAGGTCCCCGAGGCCGCTTGTGACATCGTCGCCGAAAGGCGGGAGGACGTCCATCGGTGGCTCACTGTCGTCACCCAACACTCCCAAGGAGGCCCTCATGGTCATCGATGAATTCCTGAAGATCGCCATCGAACGGGATGCATCCGACCTTCATTTCAAGGCCGGCAACCACCCTCAGCTGAGGATCCACGGGACGCTCACGCCGTTGACGGGATTCCCCCGCCTGACGGCCTCCGACTGCGAGGAGCTCGCCAACCAGATGATGACGGAGTACCAGCGGAACCGCCTCAAGGAAGACCTCGACATCGACCTCGCCTACAGCCTCCCGGGCTTCGGGCGCTTCCGCGGCAGCATCTACCACCAGCGGGGGTCCCTGGCCATCGCCCTGCGGATCATCCCCCTCGACGTCAAGACCATCCGCCAGCTGCTCCTTCCCGAGGTCCTGGAGAAGATCGCCTTCTACCAGCGGGGGCTGGTCCTGGTCACGGGGACGACGGGGAGCGGAAAGACGACGACCCTGGCCGCCATGGTCGACTACATCAACACCTTCCGCCGGGAGAACATCATCACCATCGAGGACCCCATCGAATACCTCCACAAGGACAAGAAGAGCACCATCAGCCAGCGCGAGGTCGGGATGGACGTCCTGAGCTTCTCCCGAGGGCTGCGGGGCTGCCTCCGCGAGGACCCCGACGTCATCCTCGTCGGCGAGATGCGCGATTTGGACACGGTCGAGACGGCCCTGCTGGCCGCCGAGACGGGCCACCTCGTCCTCAGCACCTTGCATACGCTCGATGCGCCCGAGAGCATCAACCGCATCATCTCGGTCTTCCCGCCCCACCATCAGCGTCAGGTCCGGCTCCAGCTGGCGAGCATCCTCAAGGCCATCCTCTCCATGCGCCTGATCCCGCGCATGGACGGCCAGGGCCGCGTCCCGGCCGTCGAGGCCATGATCGCGACGCCGTACATCCAGGACTGCATCGCGGACAAGGACAAGACCGGTCTCATCAAGGACGCCATCACGGCCGGCGTCTCCCAGTACGGGATGCAAACCTTCGACCAGTCCATCTACCAGCTCTACAGGGACGGCTACATCTCCTTCGAGCAGGGGATGAAGTACTCGTCCAATCCCGACAACTTCAAGCTCCGCATCATGGGCATCCAGTCGACCCTCGACATGGCCGTCGAGGAGATGGAGAAGGGCATGAGCAAGGTCGAGCGGGCCGACGGGGGAGGCTGAAGAAACCTTCCATGACCTCCCAACGGGTCCGAGAGACCTTCCTCCGCTATTTCGCCGACCGGGGCCATAAGACCGTCCCGAGCTCCCCGCTCCTGCCCAAGGACGACCCGACCATCCTGTTCGCCAACGCCGGCATGAACCAGTTCAAGAACGTCTTCCTGGGCCTCGAGAAGCGGAGCTACAAGCGGGCCGCGTCCGTCCAGAAATGCCTCCGAGTCAGCGGCAAGCACAACGACCTGGAGACCGTGGGCCGGACGGCCAAGCACCACACCTTCTTCGAGATGCTCGGGAATTTCTCCTTCGGCGACTATTTCAAGCGCGAGGCCATCGCCTATGCCTGGGAGCTCGTCACGGGTGTCTTCGGGCTTCCCGGTGACCGGCTCTTCGCGACCGTCTATCTTGAGGACGACGAGGCCCATCGCATCTGGGCCGAGGAGGTCGGGGTCGCCCGGGACCGGATCTTCCGCTACGGGAAGAAGGACAACTTCTGGGCCATGGGCGACACAGGCCCCTGCGGTCCCTGCTCGGAGATCCACTACGATCTGGGCGAAGATATCGAGGCCGGCGATCCCCGGGCGCTCATCGAGAAGGGCAGCGACCGGTTCGTCGAGCTCTGGAACCTCGTGTTCATGGAATTCGACCAGGACGGGAAGGGCGGGCTCCGCCCGCTGCCTTCGCCGTCGATCGATACGGGCATGGGGCTCGAGCGGATGGCGGCCGTGCTGCAGGGCAAGCGGAGCAACTTCGACACGGACCTCTTCCTGCCCCTCATCGAGGCCATCAGCGGGATGGCCGGACGCGAGTACCCCTCCGGCGACGAGGGGGACGTCGCCGTCCGGGTCATCGCCGATCATGTCCGGGCCGTGACCTTTCTCATCGGCGACGGCGTCACGCCCGCCAACGAGGGGCGCGGCTACGTCCTCCGCCGTCTCATCCGGCGGGCCCACCGGCGGGGGAACCTCCTCGGCATCGACAGGCCCTTTCTCTTCGAGCTCACGGGCCGGGTCGCCGACGTCATGAAGGACGCCTATCCGGAGATCGTGGCTTCCATCCCCTACGTCTCGCGGGTCTGCCTGTCCGAGGAGGAGCGGTTCGCGTTCACCATGGCTTCCGGCCTGAAATTCTTTGACCAGGTCGTCCGTGAGACCCGCGAGGCGGGCGGCCGGGTCTTGCCCGGCGACAAGGTGTTCCGGCTCTACGACACGTTCGGCTTCCCGATCGACCTGTCTCAGGAGCTGGCCCTCGAGAGGGACATGGGGATCGACGAGCCGGGCTTCGAGCGGGAGCTCGAGGAGCAGCGGCGGAAGGCGCGCCTCTCCTGGAAGGGCGACGAACGCCGGAAGGGGAGAGCGGGCGCCGAGGAACTGGGCGGCCTGACGGTCCGCTCGCGGGTCCACGAGACCGGGAAGCTCACCGATGTCGGGGTGACCGCCGTCCTGAGAGATGGCCGCTCCGCCACGGCCCTCCGGGAAGGCGAGAGGGGAGAGGTCGTCCTCGAGGAGACGCCGTTCTACGCGGAGGCCGGAGGTCAGGTGGGTGACACGGGCGTTCTCAAGGGCGCCCGGTTCTCCGCGCTCGTCGAGGACACCGTTCTTCTGGCCCCCGAGATCGTCGGCCACAGGATCAAGGTCCTGTCCGGTGAGGTCGCGCCCGGCGACCGGGTCGACGCCGCCGTCGACCTGGCCCGCCGACAGGCCATCTCCAAGAACCACACGGCGACCCATCTCCTCCATGCCGCCCTGCGTCAGGTCCTCGGCGACCACGTCAAACAGGCCGGCTCCCTCGTCTCGGCCGCCCGCCTGAGGTTCGATTTCACCCACTTCGCGCCGCTGTCGTCCGAGGAGATCCGGAAGGTCGAGGACATCGTCAACGAGAGGATCAGGGCCGACATCCCTCTCGAGACCAGGGTCACAACGCTCGAGGAAGGATTGCGGGCCGGGGCCATGGCCATCTTCGAGGAGAAATACGGAGAATCGGTGAGGGTCGTCGGCGTCGGTGATTTCAGCCGCGAGCTCTGCGGCGGGGTCCATGTCCGGGCGACGGGCGAGATCGGAGTGTTCAAGGTCCTCTCGGAATCGGGCATCGCCGCCGGCATGCGGCGCATCGAGGCCGTCACCGGCGAAGGCGCCCTGCGGCACATTCAGGAGACCGAGGACCTGCTGGCCGCTGTGGAGAAGGGCCTGTCCGCGACCCGCCGGGAGGTCCTCGGCAAGATCGACAAGCTCAAGGATTCCGTCGAGAGGCTGGAGCGGGAGAACCGGGCCTTGCGCAAGAAGCTCGTCGCCGGGACCGTCGAAGCTAAGAGCCACGTGACGGGGGCCGCAACCGTCGAAAAGACGGTCAAGGGCATCCGCCTCCTCGTCCGCCGCGTCGAGGGCCTGCCCGTCAACGAGCTGCGGGACCTGGCCGACTCCCTGAAGCAGAAACTGGGCAGCGGCGTCGTCGTCCTCGGCGAGGCCCACGAAGGCAAGGCGTTCGTCGTCGTCTCCGTGACCAAGGACCTGACCGGCCGGGTCCAGGCCGGTTCGCTCATCAAGGAGATCGCGCCGCTCATCGGCGGCGGCGGAGGGGGCCGGCCGGACTTCGCCCAATCGGGCGGGCCGAGGACCGGAGAGCTCGACAAGGTCCTCGAGCTCGTCCCCGGACTCATCGAGCGCCAGGCCGCCTGACCCCCCCGGAATCACCCCGGGCGGGGATTGCCAAGCTTGCCGTTTTTTGCCATCATAAGCGGGAACCGCCATGTCCCACGCGAAGCGCGCCGCCGTCCTCCTCGTCCTCCTCTGTGCGGCCGTCCGGCTGTCCTTGGCCTCCGCGGCCGACCGCAAGGCTCTCTACGACCCGCTCGTCCGGGCGCTGGCCGAGAAGCACCGGGTCGACCCGGAGCTCGTCCACGTCATCATCCGGGCCGAGTCGAACTACGATACCCTGGCCGTTTCCGTCAAAGGGGCCATGGGGATCATGCAGCTGATGGCCGCGACGGCCAACCAGTACGGGGTGAAGAACGTCTTCGACGCGGCCCAGAACATCGAGGGGGGGATCAAGTACCTCAAGGACCTCATCAAGCTCTACGACGGGGAGACCCGGCTCGTTCTGGCCGCCTACAACGCCGGACAGGAAGCGATCCGCAAATACAACGGCATCCCGCCGTATCCGGAAACGAGGAACTACATCAGCTCGATCATGAAAACCTATGGGAAGCCGACCGTCCGGACGACGAACAAGATCTACAAGCTCGTGGACGAATCGGGCCGCATCGTCCTGACGACCGACCCGGACCTGCTCAAGAGGAAGAAGAGCGACTGACCGGGGGCCCGGCTTTCCGGACCGGGAGAGTCATCCGGCCGGTTGGAGGAATCCCTTGATCGGCATGTTCCGGGGGATGATCTCGAAGGTCGCCGGCAGGCGGCCGAGCTGTTCGCCGTCGAGCTCGAGGAGGACCTCGTCGCCGGCCTCGGGCCAGGCCTCGACCCTCTCGCCCCGGACAAGGCCGACCTTGGGGTGCGAGAGATGGCTGCCGTTGACGAGCTTCCAGCCGTGCAGGCAGAACTCGAGGAACCGGAAGCCGCGGACGAGAACGGCGTCGAACAGGCCGTCGTCGAGCCGGGCCTCGGGTGCGACCTTCATGCCCTTGCCGAAGATCCGGCCGTTGGCCACGGCCCCGATGAGGTACTCTCCCTCCGGGAGATCGCGTCCGTCGACCCGGATCCGGACCCGCTTGTTCCGGTAGCGGGCCATGGTCTCGATGAGGCATCGGACATAGGAAGAGGCCTTTCTCTCGAGGCGGCGCTCATTGACCTTCCGGACGACCTCGCCGCCGAGCCCGAAATCGGCCACGTTCAGGAAGTACCGCTCTTCGTCCGTCCCTCGGTGGTCCTTGAACCGGACCTTGCCGACGTCCATCCGGACCGACGGGGCGTCGGCGAGGACCTTGAGGGCGCTCTTCAGACCGGCCGGGATGCCCAGGCTGCGGGTCAGATCGCAGCCCGTCCCCGAGGGAACGATGCCCAGCGTCGCGTCGGGATTGATGATCCGGCGGTCCTCGAAAAAGCCGTTGGCGATCTCGTTCATCGTCCCGTCGCCGCCGACGCCGATGACGAGATCGCTGCCGTCCTTGATGGCCTGACGGGTGAGATCCGTCGCGTGGAAGGGCTTCTCGGTGAACTCGTACTTGAACTCCCGGACGAAGCTCTTGAGGCCCTCCCGGATCTCGGCCCAGCGCTTGCGGGTCCGCCCCTTGTTCGATTCGGGATTGACGATGACCTGGGTCCTAAACCGCATGGGGGGTCCCCGCGTCGGAAGGGGATGACGGAGGCGGGACGCGCTTGCGTCCGAAGAGCGAGACGCCGATGACGCCGCCCAGGACGCCCAGGCCGGCGAAAACGACGGCCGAGACGAACAGGCCGAGAAGGATGAACCCGGGCGAGCTCGAGGATCCCCCGCTGAGCCAGGTCCCCAAGCCGGCCGGCATCTCGTCGATGGTGCCGGAGAGCATTTCCCGCAGCCGGCGGAGCTGCTCCTCACTGAAGGACCGGAAAGGGACTTCGGCGACGGTCGCGGCGACGGCGGCCACGATCCCTGTCAGAGCGCCGACGATGGCCCCGTCGCCGGCCGTCAGGGCGGTCGTTGTCCGGTCGGCCAGCATACGAGAGGCCAAGGCCGCTCCGCCGATGATCCACAGGCAGCAGAGGCAGTTGACGAAAGGGATCCCCGATAAGACTCCGGAAACACCGCCGGCGATGAGGGCCGGCATGAGATATTCGGGTTTTTGCTGCTCCATCGCGCCTCCTCGGGCGGGCCCTATTCTACGCCTTTTTCCGGAGGATGTGCAACCTGGCGTTTCGCCGGCGTTCGCGCCGGAGGCGCGGGCCCCTCCCGGCCGCTCCGCCGGGCCCTTCTTTCGATGATCAGCCCGGCGACGCCGGTGACGAAATAGAGCGGCAGGATCGTTCCCCAGAGGATTCCCGTCGCCAGGCGCACCCCGATCGGGCTCGCCCAGATCCCGAGGATGCCGGCCAGGCCGTCCACGCCGATGGGAGCGGAGAATCCCAGGAAGGTCATGGCCCGCGGGAGCTCGAGTTTCGAGAACCCGCGGATGAACGGATAGGCGAGAAGGCCGCCGAGGAAACCGAGATACACTCCCAGGCAGCGGCCGCAGACGGCCAGCGGGTATCCCTCAAGAGAGAAGCACCTGCCGGGGATCTGGTGGCAGGTCGGAGAAAAGACCGCGTAGAGGAAGCCTGCGGTCCGAACGGAACCCCGGCTCTGGAGGACGGGCGCCAAAAATATCGCCAGGAGCCAGAGCCCCGTGCCGAGCAGGGAGAGGGAGAGGACCAGGCGTGTCGCTCGCGATGCTTCGCCGGCCATCTTCATCTTCCGTCGGACGGTATTCTAGCTGTTTCCCTCCTTTCTGTCACCGGCCAGGCCTGTCTTGGAGCCCCATGGCCCGATCGAGGCTCCTCACGGCGATTTTTGGCCCGGGGAGAAGCATTGACAGCGAGGGCCGGCTTGGATACATTATCCCTACCAGGCTTCGCCAATCCCGATAACAAGGAGGGCGCCATGACCATGCGGCTTCGGGGAAGGATCACTGTCCCCGCCATGATCATGCTGGCCGCCGCTTTGACCGCGGCCCAGACCGATGATGCGAATAAGGTCCTCACTCAATCGGCTCCCGGGGTTTTGACCCTCGTCCTGTATGGGGCTGACAAGGCCGAGATCGGAAAAGGCTCGGCCCTGGCCCTGGCCGAGGACGTTGTGGCCACTTCCTATCATGTGGTCGCCCGGGCGTCCGACATCGAGGGCGTGAACAGCAAGGGAAGGAAGATCAAGGTCGAGGGGGTCCTCGGCGTCGATAAGGCCCGCGGGGTCGCGCTGCTCAAGATCAAAGGCAAGCTCCAGCCCCTGCCTATCGGGAATCCCGAAGGACTGAAAGAAGGAGCCCTCCTCTTCGCTGTGGGATCCAACGAGGGCGGACAGTTCTTCGTCTCCGACAGCAGCCTCCGGAAGATGGCCGCGGTCGGTCCCCAGGACAAGGTCATGGAGATGTCCCTGAACGTCCCCGAGACGTTCAGCGGCGGCCCGCTGTTCGACGCCTCCGGCCTGCTTGTGGGCATGACCCTGTTCCTCGAGCGCGGGATCAAGATCGGGATCCCCCTGCCCACCCTTTTGGCCGTTCCACGCGCCGGCAAACCCGAGGAATTCAAGTCGCGGACCCCGGAGGACTATTTCGGGACCTTCGAGGGGGCTGCGTTCGCCGGGCTCGTCGCCGTCGCCCTCGGAGAGGACATGGCGGCCAGGGTCCATCTGGAGAAGGCGGTCTCTTTGAATCCGTCCTTCATCGACGGCCATTTCCTGCTGGCCGACGTCTATGCCAGACAGCGGGACTTCTCCTCGGCGGTCGGCTCTTACCGGAAAGTCGCCGATCTCGACCCCTCGCGGGCCGATGTTTTCCACCATCTCGGGTCCGTGCTGATACGAATGGCCAACTACAAGGAAGCCGTCCCGGCCCTCGAGAAAGCCGTCGCCCTGAAGATCGACAACAAGGAGATCCACTTCGAGCTGGGCACCGCCTATGAGGAGACCCAGGAATGGGGAAAAGCGGCGTCGGCCTATGAGAAATATCTCGGTCTCAATCCCGAGGTTGCCTGGAACGCCCAGTTGCGGTTGGGGATCAGCCGCTCCAAGCTCGGCCAGCACGACGCCGCCATCGCCGCCTTTCTCGAGGCCCGCAAGGCCCAGCCCGAGAATCTGAAGGTCAACTTCACTCTGGCGGAGGCCTACGAGAAGGCCGGCCGCTTCGAGGAGGCGGAGGCCGTCTTCGATCACATGGCCTCGATCAATCCGGAAGAAGCGAAGACCTACTATTCCCAAGCCATCCGGATGTATGACACGGCGGGCCTGTACGACAAGGCCATCGGCCCGGCCAGGAAGATCGTCGACCTCGAACCCGCCAACCAGATGAATTGGTACAATCTCGGCCTGATGTTTTTCAAGCTCCAGAAGTACGACGAGGCCGTCGACGCGTTCAAGAAGTGCCTTGAGATCAATCCCGACTACGCCTATGCCTGGTTCCAGATCGGCTCCTCCCATATCCAGAAAAAGGCCTACAAGGAATCCGCGGAGGCCTACAGGAAATTCGTCGAGCTGTCGCCCGATGAGCCCTCCGGCTGGCTGAGCCTGGGAGTCTCCTACATGCAGCTCAAGAATTTCGAGGCCGCGCTGGAGCCGATGAGAAGGGCCGTCGAGCTGCGGCCCGACAACGGCGTCGCCGTCTATAACCTGGCCATCGTCTATATCAACCTCAAGGACAACTACAGCGCCAAGGAGATGTACAACAAGCTCGTCGGTCTGGACCCCGGGCTGGCGGAAAAGCTGAAGAAACACATCCGCTGAACCCGACGGGCCGTCCGAAATTGACAGGTCCGGCCCGGAGGGCCTAAAATAGGGCTCCGGACCGGAAGGCCCCGTCAAGCCCCGCCGAGGGGCCCCGACTCTCCCGTTCCCTCCCTGGCTTCCCGGAGGGAGACGAGGCCTCCGAGTGATCAGGAAGGGCAGGTGGCGGAATCGGCAGACGCGCTAGGCTTAGGACCTAGTTCCTGATGAAGGAGTGCGGGTTCGAGTCCCGCTCTGCCCATTCTCGTCGCAAGGCGGCCGCCGGAGGGTCGGCCCCTTGCCTCTTAACGGCATGATCCCGTAAAGAAAGCGAGCGTCATGAACGAAGATCAAAGAAGACACACACGGCTCGTCGATGTCAGTCCCAGCCGCAAGGAGCTGGAGATCGAGATCCCGGCCGCCGAGGTCGGCCGGGAATATGATCGGGTATGGGGGGAATACACGAAACAGGCCAAGGTCCCCGGCTTCCGCAAGGGTCACGCGCCGCGCGAAATGGTCAAGGGCCTTTTCGACCAGGACATCAAGCATGATGTCTACGATGCCCTGATTCCCCGGGTCCTCGACGAAGAGCTCGAGCTCCTCGGGCTGAAGCCGGTGAACATCCCCTCAGTCCGTGACCTCACCCATGAGGAAGGCGGGCCCCTCCGTTGCAAGGCCGCCTTCGAGGTCCTCCCGGAGTTCGAGCTCCCCGATTACCGGGCCATCCAGGTCCCCCCCAAGACGGTCTCGGTGGAGGACGCCGATATCGACAAGGCCCTGGATGAGATCCGGGCCCGGGCCGCCGAATTCGTCCCGGTCGAGGGCCGCGGAGTGGAGGCCGGGGATTACGTCACGGTCGAGATGCAGGGCCGGGACATGAGAACAAGACGGCTGCTGCCGGTCGAAAAAGCCGTTGTTTTGGCCGGGCACGCCGACAATGAGCCCGCCCTCAATGAACGGCTGGCCGGCATGGTCCCCGGCGAGACCCGCTCGTTCCAGGTCTCCTACCCCAAGGACCACGTCAACCGGAGGGTCGCCGGCAAGGACATCGAATACAGCCTCAAAGCCGGGGACATCAAAGCCAGGAAGCTCCCTGAACTTGACGACGAGTTCGCGAGGTCCGTCGGTAACTCGACAGGCCTGGATGACCTCCGGGAGAAGGTCCGGCGGGAGCTCCTGGCCGCCCGGGAAAGGGCCGCCAGGACCGAGACGGCCTCGGAAGTCCTGGCCGAGATCGCCCGCCGGGTCCCGCTGGAGCTGCCGGCCTCGGTCGTCGAACAGGAATCGTTGTCCGTCCTCCGGCGGATGCTGAGCGCCGCGAGGGGCCGCCGCTTGACGCCGGAGGCCCTGGAGTCGCTGAAGGGGGAGGCCAGGCGTCAAGCCGTCGACCGTCTGACGAATCACCTGATCATCGAGAGGATCGCGGCCAAAGAGGGCTTCGGGGTCGCGGAGGACGAGATCCAGGCCGAGATCCGGGGCCTGGCGGAAGCCAATGGCGTGGCGCCGGCCGCTCTCGAGGAGATGCTCACCAGGGAGGGGAGGAGGGAGGAGATCGCCGAATCACTCCTGTTCCGGAAGACTGTTGACTTTCTCATAAAAACGGCTATAATGAGTTAACCAAGGTTCCGATGCTCTGGTTCCCCTTGAGCAAGTCAAATCTTCGATAGAAAGCGGCCCCTGTTGTTCGTGTCCTGGGCCGCGCGCCTAACGACGAGCGGAGGCCCCCGCGGGCCCGGAGCGTAAGCCATGCAGGATCCCAGCGAACATCCGGAGGTCCTCAGGAACATCCCTCTCATCCCCCTGAGGGACCTCGTGGTCTTCCCGGCCACCCTGGTGCCCTTCATCGTCGGGCGGTCCTCTTCCATTCAGGCCCTGGAGAAGGCCGCCGAAAAGGACAAGATGATCTTCTTGGCCGCCCAGATGGACGCTTCGATCGACAACCCGGCCCCCAAGGACATCTATTCGGTCGGGGTCACGGCCAAGATCATCCGGACCATCCGGAGCGACGAACGGAACATGAAGGTCATCGTCGAGGGCAAGAGCCGGGCCCGGATCGTCGAATACCTCAGCACGACCCCGTTCTACCAGATCCTGGCCAAGGTCGTCCGGGAGGTCGACGACCGGGTGCCGGAATCCCGCGAGCTCCTGAAGAGGGTCCTGTCCCTTTTCGAGGACTATCTCAAGCTCAATCAGAACGCCAACCTCGACTCCATCATCCCGGCCCTGCGCGAGAACACGCCGGACCGGATCACGGACATCATCGCCTCCCACGTCTTCATGCCCCTCGAAGAGAAACAGAACCTCCTCGAGACCGTCAACAGCTTCGAGAGACTGAGGCGCCTCAATTACGTCCTGGAGAACGAGATCCTCAAGATCCACTCCGCCTATCAGAAGGACCCCCAGCGGGCCGCAAAGCGCCGGGCGGCCATGAAGGACCCCTCCGCCGTCGGGCAGAAGGGTTATCCGCCCCGTCCCCCGGGCTACCGGAAAGAGGACCAGCCCAACGAGATCGAGGAGCTTCGCCAGAAAGTCGCCAAGGCCAAGATGCCCCCCGACGCCGAGGAGAAGGCTTACAAAGAGATCGAGAGGCTGGAGGCCATGCCCCCGATGTCCGCCGAGGCCACGGTCAGCCGGAATTATCTCGATTGGCTCCTGTCGCTGCCCTGGATCAAGAAGTCCCGGGAAAAGCGCGATCTCAAGGAGGCCGAGGCCATCCTCAACCAGGACCATTACGGCCTGGAGAAGGTCAAGGAGCGGATCCTGGAGTATCTCTCCATCCGCCAGCTCGTCAAGAACCCCAAGGGGGTCATCCTGGGATTCATCGGCCCCCCGGGCGTCGGCAAGAGCTCGCTCGGCAAGTCCATCGCCCGGGCCACCGGACGGAAGTTCGTCCGGCTCTCCCTGGGCGGCGTCCGCGATGAGGCCGAGATCCGCGGCCACCGGCGGACCTATATCGGGGCCTACCCGGGCCGCATCATCCAGATGATCAAGCGCGGCGGGACGCGCAATCCCGTCTTCCTCCTGGACGAGGTCGACAAGATGAGCATGGACTTCCGGGGCGACCCGGCCTCGGCTCTCATGGAGGTCCTCGACCCCGAGCAGAACAACACGTTCCTCGACCACTACATCGACACGGACTTCGACCTCTCTCAGGTCATGTTCATCGTCACGGCCAACATGGTCGAGCCCATCCCCAAACCGCTCATCGACCGCATGGAGATCATCCGCATCCCCGGCTACACCGAGGATGAGAAGCTCGAGATCGCCAAGCGGTTCCTGCTTCCCAAGCAGATGACGGCCCACGGCCTGACCGGAGAGAACATCCAATTCTCGGACCGGGCCCTTCTCAAGCTCATCCGGTGCTACACGCGGGAGGCCGGGGTCCGGAACCTGGAGCGCGAGATCACCACGGTCTGCCGGAAGATCGTCAAGAAGGTCGTCCAGAAGGGGAAGGACACCAGCGAACGGATCACTCCGAAGAACCTCGAGACATACCTGGGGATTCCCAAGTTCCGCCGCTCGGAGTTCGATAAGCGCGACGAGGTCGGGGTCAGCACCGGCATGGCCTGGACGGAATTCGGCGGCGAGCTGCTGCGGTTCGAGGCCACCAAGATCCATGGCAAGGGCAATTTCATGCTGACCGGCCAGCTCGGCGAGATCATGCAGTAGTCGGCCCAGCCGGCCTTCAGCTTCGTCCGCGGCAAGAACAACTAGCTCGACATCGCCCGGGACCTCCACCGGAACTCGGACATCCACATCCACGTTCCCGAGGGCTCGACGCCCAAGGAGGGGCCGTCGGCGGGCATCACCATCGCCACGGCCATCATCTCGCTCCTGACCGACATCCCGGTCAGCAAGAAGGTCGCCATGAGCGGGGAGATCACCCTCAAGGGCAAGGTCCTGCCGGTCGGCGGCATCAAGGAAAAGCTCCTGGCGGCCTACCGGGAAGGTATCCGGGAAGCCATCCTGCCCCTCGACAACCGGCCCGACCTCAAGGACCTGCCCAAGGTCATCAAGCAGAACATGACCATCCATCTCGTCGAGGCCATGGACGATGTCCTGAGGATCGCCCTGACCAAGGAGCTCCCCAAGAAGTCCGCGGACAGCCGCGACAAGAAGCCGGTCGAGCCGGAAAAAGCCCTCCCGGTAGGGGAGGGGGACGCGCCCAAGGAGCCCCCGCTGACCAACTGATCGCTTACCGACCGAGAGACGGATCATCATTCCGATAGACTCCCCGCAAGGTGGAACAACCATGACGGCGAAGAGAAACGACAACAGCGAGGTCAAGATGAAAGAACTCAACCTGGTCGACCTGGAAGAAAAGGATATCCCGACCCTCCAGAAGGTCGCGGCCGGCTTCGGCTTGGACGAGGCGGAGACCGAGGGGGCCAGCAAGCATCACATCATCTTCAAGATCCTCGAGGCCCAGGCCAAGAAGCAGGGGCTGCTTTTCTCCGAGGGTGTCCTCGAGTGCCTCGAGGACGGGTTCGGCTTCCTGCGGGCCCCGGAGTTCAGCTACCTGCCCAGCCAGGACGACATCTATGTCTCCCCCTCGCAGATCCGCAAATTCCAGCTCCGGACGGGCGACACCATCTCGGGCGTCGTCCGGGCCCCCAAGAACGGCGAGAAATACTTCGCCCTGATCAAGATCGAGGCCGTCAACTTCCTCCACCCCGATGTCATCATCGAGCAGCGGCGCAACGTCCACTTCGAGAGCCTGACCCCTCTCTATCCGTTCGAGATGATCAAGCTCCAGGACGGCAACCCCAAGAACATGAACGCCCGGGTCATGGAGCTGCTGACGCCGATCGGCAAGGGCCAGCGCGGCCTGATCGTCTCGCCGCCCCGGGCCGGCAAGACGACCATCCTCAAAACGATCGCCAAGTCCATCGAGAAGAACCACCCCGAGATCTTCCTCATCGTCCTGCTCATCGCCGAGCGGCCCGAGGAGGTCACGGACTTCAAGCGCTCGGTCAACGGCGAGGTCGTGGCCTCGACCTTCGACGAGCCGCCGACCCGCAACGCCCAGGTCGCCAACATCGTCCTCGAGAAGGCCAAGAGGCTGGTCGAGATCAAGCGGGACGTCGTCATCCTCCTCGACTCCATCACCCGGCTGGCCCGGGCCCACAACTCCATCGTCCCACCCTCGGGCAAGGTCCTGTCGGGCGGCATCGACGCCAACGCCCTTCAGAAACCCAAGAAGTTCTTCGGCTCGGCCCGCAACATCGAAGAGGGCGGCTCGTTGACCATCCTGGCCACGGCCCTGGTCGACACCGGGAGCCGCATGGACGAGGTCATCTTCGAGGAGTTCAAGGGCACCGGCAACATGGAGATCAACCTCGACCGGCGCCTGGTCGACAAGCGGACCTTCCCGGCCATCGACATCAGCCGCTCGGGGACCCGCAAGGAGGAGCTGCTCATCGAGGAGCAGGAGCTCAACCGCATCTGGATCCTGCGCAAGGTCCTCAGCCAGATGAACGAGGTCGAAGCCGTCGAGCTGCTCATCGACAAGCTCAGCAAGACCAAGACCAACCAGGACTTCATGGCCGCCATGAGCAAGGGCCTCTGAGCGGGGCCGGGACAGGCGCTGAGCGTCCCGATCTTCGGCGACCGGAACAGCTTCCATCCGCTCTTTCTCGCTTCGGTCTGAAATTTTACCACCCGGTTCATCCGCCCGCCGGACGTCTGGCCGGTCCTATTTTGCGAGATTGACATCCCCTGGGGGCCGCACTAGACTCTTCGTCGTCATGGGAAGATGCGACCCTGAGCGAGATGCGGGCCGGTCCCGGACCTCAGGGGGCAAGCAGCTTCTTATCTCAAAGAGAAGGGGAGCGGTCCTGATGACGAAGATGTCGATAACGATCGAGGCGGGCGTTCTTGCGGTCCTGGTTTTCGGGGTTTTATCGGCCGCCGGTCCGCCGACCAGTCTTTCCGTCGCGCCCGCAATGCCGTCGGATCAGCAGCGAAGTCCGCTTCTCGACTCCTGGCCGCGGCATGTCGACCATCGTGAAAGAACCGGATTCCGCCTGGATTGGATCTCCGTCGGCCCGGTCATGAACAGCGCCCGGGCCGCCTCGGTGAAGGGCGATCCGGACAGCCCAGGGACCCTTTATGTAGCCTTCGGTCCTGGGAACCTCTGGAAGACGACCGACAACGGACTGACCTGGAGGCCGATCTTCGAGAACCAGTCCACCTTGGGCATCGGGGATTTCGCCCTGGCCCCGTCGCGACCCGACACGATCTGGCTGGGATCGGGCGTCAACCTCAAGAAGCCGCGCAACTTCACCATGCCGGGGACGGGCGTCTTCCGATCCGACGATGGCGGGTCGACCTGGCGGAACATGGGTCTTCACGACTCCTATCACATCGGGAAGGTCGCCGTTCACCCGAAAAATCCCGACATCGTGTTCGTGGCCGTCCACGGGCATTACTGGACGACCAACCGCAACCGCGGCCTCTATCGGACCCTGGACGGCGGCCGGACCTGGGAGCATGTCCTGTTCGTCGACGAAAGGACCGGGGCCAATGAGGTCGCCATGGCTCCCTCCGATCCCGACATCCTCTACGCGACGACCTGGGAGATCCATCCCGGCGTTTCGGGCCCCGCGAGCGGCGTCTACAAAAGCGAGGACGGCGGAGCAAGCTGGCGGCGGCTCGGGGGAGGGCTTCCGGACGGCCCGAAGACGGGGCGGATCGGCGTCGATGTCTCCTGGACCGATCCCGACAAGGCCTATGTCCTTGTCGACAATCTCAATATCAGCGACACCCGGGGCGCCGAGGTCTACAAGACGACCGACGGCGGGCGGACCTGGGCCCGGACGCACCGGGACGACCTCCTCATCTTTCCCGGGATCGGGTGGTACTTCACGGATATCTATGTGAATCCCAAGGACGACGAGGAGATCTTCGCCCTCGGCGTCCGAGTCGCCCGTAGCAGGGACGGCGGCCGGACGTTCGGGCTCATGGGCGGGAACGTCTTCCATCTCTTCCCGAACATCGCCGAGACCCTCCACCTCGACCACTGCGAGATGTGGATAAATCCGCGAGATCCCGACCATCTGGCTCTGGCCAACGACGGCGGGCTTTATGTCAGCCATGACAAGGGCGGGAGCTGGCTCCATCACAACAACCTTCCGGTCGGGGAGTTCTACACCGTTTCCGTGGACAACCAGGACCCGTACATGATCTACGGGGGGACGCAGGACGATTCCTCTGTTTACGGCCCGGCCCGGGAATGGGACCCCCGGTTCCCGGACGGGTGGCGCTACGTCTGGCTCGACGCCTGGTCCGGAGGCGACGGTTGCGTGACTTTCGCCGATCCCGGCGATCCGAATACGGTCTACTTTTCGTCGCAGCACGGCGGCTTACGCCGCAAGGACATGCGGTCGGGGCGTTCGGTGCCCATCCGGCCGCGCCTGCCCAAGGGGCATCCGGGGCGCCTGGAATACAGTTTCATCACGCCCTATTTCCTGTCGCCGCACAACCGGCTGACGCTCTATCACGCCGGCAACTTCCTCTTCAAGAGCCTCGACCGCGGCGATACCTGGCGTCTGATCAGTCCCGACCTCTCCCGGTCCTCCGATCGGGAGCGGACGTCCGTGGCCGCGGGTGCCGCCGCCGAATCGCCGCTCGACCCGGGGCTTCTCTTCGTCGGCATGGACCGCGGCGCCTTTTGGATCAGTCCGGACGACGGCCGGAGCTGGATCGAGAGATCGAACGGGCTTCCGAACCGCTATATCCGGAGCATTCGTCCCTCGCGCTTCGTCCGGGAGCGCGTCTATGTCGCCGTCCCCGGCATCAACGACGATGATCTCGGCTGCCACCTGTTCGTCACCGAGGACCTCGGGGAGACATGGATACCGATCCGCGGCGATCTTCCCGATGAAACGGCTTACGTCGTCCTGGAGGACCCGAAGAACGAGAACATCCTGTACGCCGGCCTGCTCCGCGGGGTTTATATCTCGACCGATCGAGGCCGGAGCTGGTCGCTTCTCGGACCGAACATGCCCGCGGCCGCGGTCTCTGACCTGGCCATCCAGGAGAGGGAACAGGATCTCGTCGCCTCGACCTACGGGCGGGGGATCTATGTCATGAACATCCGGCCCATCCGCGAGGCTTTCGCAGGCGGGGGACCACCCGTCGCCGCCCGACTCTTCGACCCGCCGCCGGCCCGGCTGCCCTGGATCAATGACACCCATCGGGACCCGCGGCTGAGCACGGTCGAAAAGGTCCCGATCACCTTCTATTTGCTCCGCGATGCCGATGTGACCCTCCGCGTTCTGGATGCCGCCGGCAAAACGATATGGGCGAAGGACATCGCGGGCAAGAAGGGGTTCAATCAAATCCTCTGGGACCTTGTCGTCCGGACCGCGGACAGCCCGGAGGCCTATTTCACCCGTTACCGGGAATTCGCCCCGGCCGGAGAACACACGATCAGGATATCGGGCAAGGGGATCGATCTCGGCGCCCGTTTGATCATCCGGGAGCGAGAAACGCCCCCCGATCCCGTCATCATCGAGTAGCCTTCGGAGGTCTCTCGAACCGTCCGGGGACCCGTAAGAAATTGCTGCCCATTGCCTATCAAGGCCGTAATGAAGAGAATAATGAGTCTAGCGCCGACGGCGAATAGCCCAGCTGAGGAGAAGGCGCGAGATCGCTCGAGACGCCCGGAACTTAGGAAAATATCACGTATTTTATTTAATATCAATTATTTACAATAAATGTGCAAGAACAGACGAAGGACAGGCTGCCAGGTGGGGG
This sequence comes from uncultured Eubacteriales bacterium, assembly GCA_964423315.1. Classification (GTDB taxonomy): domain Bacteria; phylum Acidobacteriota; class Aminicenantia; order Aminicenantales; family Saccharicenantaceae; genus RBG-16-66-30. The sequence continues at coordinate 47,114 of CAYREO010000005.1, forward strand.
ATCGACTTCCGAACAGGTCTGAGATACAACATCGATAGGGAACAGGCTATCGGTAAACAAAGCAGGCCTCTCAACAAAATGGAACGGATCACGAGTCGGCATGCCGACAATCGATGAGGCGGAGCTGTCGTATTAATGTATAAACGCATCATCATGACAGGGACAGGCTCATGAGGCCGATCATAGCGGCCATTACAACGGTCCGGGAGCGGCAAAAATGGTCATTAATGTGCCGGGTCATGGATCGTTAGAACCAAGCGATTTCAGATAGATTATAAATTTAACAGGCAAAAACGGAAGCCGGTCATAACTGGATGCGGCGAGCGGTGATGTTGGAACCGGAGATATCCACAGTTGCCCATAAGTTGGGCGTCAGGGATATCCACAGATTGTGGAATTCTATATCTCATTGAAGCTGAACGAATAAGAGCCGCCCTGAAGATTGAGTCGCATAAGAAATATTATGTCAACTAATTAGGCCGGGCTTCAGATACGCTCTGCTTCATATTCCCTTTTGTTCTCGGGATCCAGTCGAAGGGCGAATTGCGCTTCTTCTGATCATGTTTTGGAGGCCGGGCCGGCTTTGATTTTCTTCTTATGCCTGCGCTTTCGGCCCGGCGGCTTCCTTCTGGCGCTTGATGCGCTCTATGATATCCTGAAGGATCTCGATGATCTCCTGCTTGGTGATCATCTGCTTTTTGAATTCGAGCCTCATCCGATATTTATCCGTGTCGTCAGGGACGAAATTATAAACATAATACTTCAGTTTCTTCGTCTTTCCCTTGAGGTATTTCGCCAGGTCCCGAGTGTCCTCCCGGGTCAGGCGCCGCTCGGCGATCTCCTTGGTCAGCTGGAGCATATCATCTTCCGTTTTTTGTTTAGCGATCTCGATGATCGTCGTCCTGCTGAAGACGCCTGAGGACTTCATGATATCCCGGACATGCTGTGGGATCCGGGCGATGGACAGGATCTCGGTGATCGTCGAACGGGCCTTGCCGATCTTCTCGGAGACCTGCTGATGGTTGTACCCGTACATGTCGATCATCGCTTGAAGGCCGTCGGCCTCTTCAAAGATATCCAGGTCTTTCCTCTGCAGGTTCTCGATGAGCGCGATCTCCATGGCCTCGCTGTCCTCGACCTCCATTTCGATGCAGGGGATCTCTTTGAGGCCGATGTTCTTGGAAGCGATGAACCGACGCTCTCCGGCGATGATCTCGAACCGGGCTCCTTTGGAACGCACGAGAATGGGCTCGAGGATGCCCTTGCTGCGGATGGAATCCATCAGCTCTTCGATGTTGCCGAGCTCGCAGCGCGCCTGATGCGGGTTGGGATCGATCCGTTCGAGAGGGACCATCCGGATGCGCGGCCCCAAGGACCTTGACGAGATGAGATCGACGAAATGGCCATCGTGTCTCATGGCGACGGATTCCGGAAGCCCGGATCTTTTTGTTTTAGGCACGGTGAATGATCTCCTCGGCGACTTTCCGGTACTGCTCGGCCCCTATGGAGCCGGGCGCATAGGTGAAGATCGACTCCTTATAGGCCGGGCTTTCTTCGAGCTTGACGCTCTTCGAGATATAGGTCTTGAACAGCTTGTCCCCGAATACTTTGCGGATCCTGGCAACGACGTCCCTAGCCAAATTCGTCCTCTTGTCGTAGAGCGTGATGAGAACCCCCAGGACTTTGAGATTGGGATTGGCGATCCTTCGAACTTTTTCGATCGTTTCCAGGAGGTCATCGGTGCCTTCAAGGCACAGGTAAGATGACTGGATCGGGATCAAAATGTAATTGGCGGCGACCAAAGCATTGAGAGTGATAAGTCCCAATGTCGGCGGCGTGTCGATGAAGATATATTGGTATTTATGCTTGATGGGCTCGAGAGCGTCCTTGAGCCTGAAGTGACCGTCGAATTCGCCGATCAAGGAAGGCTCGAGCTTGGCCATCGAGATCTTCGTGATAGCCATGTCGAGCCCCGGAATGTTGGACCGGACGATAACGTCCTCGAGCTTATCGCCTTTCTTCATTAGAACGTCATAGAGGGATTTCTCGTATTTTTCGGGGCTGGCCACGGTAGAAATGGTGCTGTGGGCCTGAGGGTCGGTATCGACAAGCAAGACCTTCTTTCCCATCAACGCCATCGCCGCGGAAACATTGATCGATGTCGTCGTCTTCCCGACCCCACCCTTCTGGTTGGTGATGGCAATGATCACATCCAACTCCCGTCCAAGGCGATATCTATTGTGCCGCAGAGGTTACTTTATAACCAAGGACACAATAAAAATCAAGGAAAATCAACATCCATGAAATTAAAATGTCGGCGTGCCGACAATTTTCTTAAATACCACTTAATAAATAAGATAATGTCACAATAAAAGCGCAGCAGCATATTTTCATGAACAGCGTAAGCTGAGTGTCTGAATAATAGCGCTTCTATCGGCAACGTAAATAATTGATAATAAACAAAATACAGATATTCTATAACGCATTGAAAACAAATGAATTACGGCCTCATTAAATCTCCTGAAAAATGAGAATATTGTAGCGAGTGACGCGGGAGGAAATTTTTCATAGAATGATGTTTGCATGGTCTGGCGATGCAGAAAGAAACAGTTCCTGGCTTCTTGAGACGGCTGAACGTTCTCGATACGGCGTTCCTTGTCGTCGGTGCGGTCATCGGCTCGGGCATCTTCATGACCCCGGGGATCATCGCCGCCGGCCTCCCCTCCCCCGGGCTCCTCCTTCTCGTATGGATCGCGGGGGGCCTCATCACTTTGTGCGGAGCGCTCGCATTCGCCGAATTGGGGGCCATGTACCCGCAAGCGGGAGGCCAATACATCTATCTTCGGGAAGCCTACGGGCCGGGGGCGTCATTCCTTTTCGGCTGGGGGTTCTTCGGGTTCATCATGTGCGGAGGGCTGGCCGCCCTGGCCGTGGCGTTCGCTGAATTCTTAGGGGGCTTCTTTCCGGCGCTCTCGACGGAAAATATAATCCTCACGGTCCGCCTCCCCGGTCTCAGCCATTCACTTTCGGCCGGCCAGCTGGTCGCCGCCGGGGCCATTCTCTCTTTGACCGCTGTCAATTCGCTGGGCATCCGGTCCGGAGCGGCCATCCAGAATCTCCTGACGCTTTTCAGGCTGGGTTCGGTCGCCGCCCTCGTCGTTCTGGGCCTCCTTGTCGGGGCCAAAGGGGGAGCGGACAACTTCCGTCTTCTCTTCCCCCCGGGGCCGGCTCTCCCCGACCTCCTCCGGCCGATCGGGCTGGCCTTGGTCGCCGTTTTCTGGACGTATGACGGCTGGTATGCGGTCAACTGCACGGCCGAGGAGATCCGCGACCCCGAGCGGACCATCCCCCGAGGCCTGGCGCTCGGGGTCCTGATTGTGACGCTCTGCTACGTCCTGGTCAATGCCGTCTACCTGCTGGCCCTGCCGATCGAAGAGATCAGGGGGGTTGTCCGGATCGGCGAAAAAGCGGCCTCGGCCCTGTTCGGGGGCGGCGGCGCCGGTCTTTTCGCGGCCGTGGTCATGGTCTCGATCTTCGGCTGCCTCAACGCCAATATCCTGTACGGTCCGCGGGTCTACTACGCCATGGCCAAGGACGGTCTCTTTTTCCGGTCCATGGGCCGCTTGAGCCCCCGGTACCGCGTCCCCGCGAACGCCCTGAGAGGACAAGCCGTCTGGTCCGCGTTCCTGTGCCTGTCCGGGACCTATCAGGCCCTTTACGAGTACATGGTTTTCGCGTTGCTCATGTTCTTCGCGGCCACGGGCGCGGCCGTCATCGTTTTGCGCCGGAAGTTCCCCGGCCGGACCAGACCCTACCGGACGTGGGGATACCCCGTCGTGCCCCTGGTCTTCATGGCCATGAGCGGGGCCGTCTTTCTGAGCATCGTCCTTTCCCAGCCGCTCAAGTCCCTGATCGGCGCGGTCCTGCTCGGGGCCGGATATCCCGCCTACCTGTGGTGGGGATCCCGCCGTCCTTCTTGGTCAACCGGGAACGACAAAAAGGATATCCAGGAACCGCGAAATCGCTTACAATAGGGCCCGACGCGAGCGAAAAGCGATATGACCGACGCGCCTTGCATCGTCCACATCCTTCCCGACGGGACCAAGGTCAAAGCCCGTCCGGGCGAGATCCTGGCCGACGTCTTGACCAAGGCCGGCGTTCCGCTCTCGCTTTACTGCCATAAGAAGGGCCTCTGCGGCAAGTGTGTCGTCCGCGTCATCGGCGGTCCCCTCCCCTTCCCTCATCCGGCCGAAGAGGCCTTGATCCGGGGAAAGCGGCTCAGCCCCGATCACAGGCTGGCCTGCCTCTACGAGATCCGGGGCGACATGACGGTCGAAATACCGCCGACCTCGCTTATCGGCCGGATCACCGTCCTTGAGACCGGCCTGGCGACATCCGTCGTCCCCGATCCCGCCGTGAGAAAGATCCCCATGACGTTGGAGGCCGGCGACGCCGGCTCCCCGTCGGCCGCTCTCGAACGGCTCGAAACCCGTCTGCAAACCCGCGATCTCGCCATGCCCCTGGCGGCTCTCGCCAAGCTCGGCGCTGGCGGCATCCCTTCCGGGAGCGAATTCACGGCCGTCCTCTACGGGGACCGCGAGGTCCTCGACATCGAGCCCGGTGACACGTCGGGCGAGGTCTACGGCTTGGCTGTCGATCTCGGGACCAGCACGATCGTCGCCGAGCTTGTCGACCTCCGGACGGGAGCGACCGTGACCCGGGCCTCGGCGATGAACAGCCAAGCCTCCTACGGGGCCGACGTCGTCTCGAGGATCACCTTCGCCTTCGAAGACCCCGACAACCTCCGCCGCCTCCGCAACGCCGTCGTCCAGCTCCTCAACGAGCTCGTCGCCCAGACGACCCGCACGAGCGGGGTGCCCCGGCACAGGATCTACGACGCCGTCGTCGCCGGGAACACGGCCATGAACCACTTCCTGTGCGGCGTGCCCGTGGACTCCCTGGCCCTCGCCCCGTTCAACGCCGTCTTCGCCGCGCTGCCGGCGTTCCCGGCCTCGGCGATCGGCCTCAATCTGGACCCCCACGCCCGGATCTATGTCGTCCCCAACATCGGGAGCTTCGTCGGCGGCGACATCACCGCCGGCCTGACCGCCTCGGAGATGGACGCCAAGCCGGGCCGGGAGCTGTTCATCGATCTCGGGACGAACGGCGAGATCGTCCTCAAGAGGGGCAGGGAATTCGCGGCCGCCTCGACGGCCGCCGGACCGGCTTTCGAGGGCATGAACATCAGCTGCGGCATGCTGGCCGTCGCCGGGGCCGTCCATCGCGCGGAATGGGACAACGGCTTCAAGCTGGGGACGATCGACGGCCTGCCTCCGGCCGGGATCTGCGGGACGGGGCTCATCGACGTCCTGGCCCTGGCCCTCGAGCAGGGCCTGCTCGGCCCTGACGGGCGGATCGCCGCTCCCGGCAAAAAGATCGCGCTTGGAGAGGGTCTCGCCTTGACCCAGCAGGACATCCGGGCCGTCCAGCTGGCCGTGGCCGCCGTCCGGACCGGGGTGACACTCATGCTCAGGGAGTTCCAAGTCTCCTCCCGCCAGCTCGACCGGATCCTCGTCGCCGGCGCGTTCGGCAGCTCGCTCGACGTCCGGAACGCCATGGCCATCGGCCTCCTGCCCCAAGTCCATCCCGGGAGGGTCACCTTCGTCGGGAACTCCTCGCTGGCCGGGGCCCGGAAGCTGCTCCTCGCGGGGCAGGCGCGGAAGGCCGCCGAGTCGCTGGCGGCGTCCGTGGCCCACGTGTCCCTGGCCGCGCGGCCCGGCTTCCAGGACGAGTTCGTCAAAGCCATGGAATTCCGGCCGTACCGGGTAGCTGGTGATAAATGAGGAGCCTCCTCCTTCAACTCGCAGCGACCCGGCCCATCCTCCTCGACGGCGCCATGGGGACTGAGCTGATGGCCCGCGGGCTTCCCCGCGGGGCCTGTCCGGAAGCCTGGAACCTCGAACGGCCGGAGGTCGTCGCCGCCGTCCACGCGGATTACTTCGAGGCCGGGTCCGACGTCGTCTCCACAAATACGTTCGGCGGCAGCCGCATCAAGCTGGCCGGCCACGGGCTCGACGGCCGGACCTACGAGATCAACGCGGCCGCGGCCCGGCTGGCCCGGGGCGGGGCGCCCGCCGGCCGGTTCGTGGCCGGGAGCGTCGGGCCGACCGGGAAGTTCCTGAAGCCCCAGGGCGGATTCACCGAAGAGGAGTTCGAGGACTCCTTCGCCGAGCAGGCCCGCGGCCTGGCCGACGGCGGGGTGGACGTGCTCCTTCTCGAGACGCACTACGACCTTCGGGAAGCCCTGGCCGGGGTGCGCGCCGCCCGTCGCGTGACGGGGATCCCCGTGTTCGTGACGATGACCTTCAACGCCCACCGCCGCGGCTTCTTCACTCTCATGGGCGACAGCGTCGCGACGTGCGCCGAAGAGCTCGAGCGGGCGGGGGTCGCGGCCGTCGGGGCCAACTGCACGCTCAACAGCGAGGAAATGGTCGGCGTGATCAGGGCCTTTGGATGGGCAACGGCTCTGCCGCTCGTCGCCCAGGCCAACGCCGGCCGGCCCGTTCTGGGCGCGGACGGGAGCGTCGCGTATTCCCAGAGCTTGGACGACTATGTCAAGCACGTCCCGGCCCTCATCGGGGCCGGGGCCCGTTTCGTCGGCGGGTGCTGCGGCACAGGCCCCGCCCATATCCGGGCCATGGCCCGGCTCGTCGCGAAAGAAGGAGTAACCGCGTGAAGGAAGAGCTGTACAGGAACATGACGGAGGCCATCGTGGCCGGCGACCGGGCCCGGTCCGCCGCCCTGGCCGAAGAAGCCGTCAAGGGCGGTCTGGACCTGCTCGAGGTCATCGAAAAAGGCTATGTCCCGGGCATCCAGGAGGTCGGCCGGCTGTGGGAGGAGGGCGAGTACTTCCTGCCCGAGCTCATCACGAGCGCCGAGGCCATGAAAATGGCCATGGCCGTGCTCGAGCCCGAATTGGCCCGCCGGAGCCTCAAAGCCCGGACGGGGGGCAAGGTCGTCATCGGCACGGTCGAGGGCGACATCCACGACATCGGCAAGAATCTCGTGGCCTCGATGCTCCAGGCGGGAGGGTTCGAGGTCCACGACCTCGGCGTCGACGTCCGCTTGGAACGGTTCGTCGAGACGGCCGAAGCGGTGGGCGCGGATTTCATCTGCCTCTCCGCCCTGCTGACGACGACCATGACCAACCAGAGGCGGCTCATCGCCATGCTCCGCGAAAAGGGCCTGCGGGACAAGTACAAGATCCTCGTCGGCGGGGCTCCCGCCAGCGCCAAGTGGGCCGAAGAGATCGGGGCCGACGGCTACGCCGAGAACGCCGTGGCCGCCGTCAAGCTGGCCAAGTCCCTGGCCGGCCAGGGTTGAAGAAGGGAAGGACCGACATCATGATCGAAGCGAAAAGACCGAAGCTGGAGCTTCTGGACCGGGCCTTTGTCGAACGCATCGTGGATGAAGGCCTGACGCTCCTCGAGCGCCAGGGGATGATGATCGAGAACCCGGAAGCGCTCCGCCTTCTCGGAGAGGCCGGGGCGGACATCGACAGCGGCGGCCAAAGGGCCCGCTTGAAAAGGGACCTCGTCGAGACCTGCCTGGCCTCGACGCCGGCCTCCATCCGCCTTTACGATCGCGGCGGCGAGAAGGCGTTCGTCGTCGGCGGGGACGAGGTCCATTTCGACCCGGGCTCGGCGGCCGTGACCCTCCTCGACCATACGACCCGGGAGGAGCGCCGGGCGACGACCCGCGACCTCATCGATTTCTACAAGCTCGTCGAGACCCTGGAGAACATCCATTTCCAGAGCACCGGGCTGATCAGCACGGACGTCCCGGCCGCCGCCTCCGACGCCTACCGGCTCTATCTCGGGTTGTGTTTTTCGGCCAAGCCGTTCGTCACCGGGACCTTCCGGGTCGAGGGCTTCAAGCCGATGAAAGACCTGCTGGCCGCGGTCCGCGGCGGCGAAGAGGATCTCCGCCGCAAGCCCCTGGCCATTTTCGACGCCTGCCCCTCCCCTCCCCTCAAGTGGAGCCACCTGACCGCCCAGAGCCTGATCGACGCGGCCCGGGCCGGCATTCCCTCCGAGCTCATCTCCATGGGCATGACGGGGGCGACCTCGCCGGTGACCATCGCCGGGACCCTCGTCCAGCATGTCGCCGAGAGCCTCTGCGGCGTGGTCATTTGTCAGCTCGCCAAACCCGGCGCGCCGGTGATCTTCGGCGGTTCGCCGTCGAGCTTCGACATGAGGAAGGGCACAACCCCGATGGGGGCCATCGAGACGATGATGATCGACGCGGCCTACGCCCAGATCGGAAAGTTCTTGAACCTGCCCACTCACGCCTACATGGGCCTGAGCGACGCCAAGGTCAATGACCCCCAAGCCGGTTTCGAGACCGCCCTGGGGGCTGCGCTGGGGGCCCTGGCCGGGGTCAACGTCATCTCCGGGCCGGGGATGCTGGATTTCGAGAGCGCCCAGAGCTTCGAGAAGCTGGTCATCGACGACGGCATCTGCGCCATGGTCTACCGGCTGCTGGCGGGCATCGCCCAGCGCGACGAGCCCATCGCCCTGGGGCTGTTCGAGGGCTTCACCCCCGACATGCAGTTCCTGTCCCATCCCCACACGCGGCGCTGGTACAGGAAGGAGCATATGCCCGCCGGGCTCGTTGACCGGGACCCCTACGACGCCTGGGTCGCGGCCGGCCGGACCTCGATCGTCGACAAGGCCCATGCCGATGTCGCCCGGCGGATCGGGGCCTATGCGGCGCCCCCGCTGGACAAGGCCCTCGGCCGGGAGCTCGAGAGGATCATGACCTCTTACGCCCGCGCCCAGGGCGCCGAGCATCTCCCGGCGCTGAATATCTGAGCCCGAACGCGGCCCCGACCGCATCAGAGCGGTCAGTCGAGGTCCCAGATCTCGCGGTACTCGGGGGCCTCGACGGTCCAGCCGCGTTCTTTGCGCACCCGCTCGGCGAAGTTGCGGACGACCTCGCCGTCCCCGTGGGTGACGAACAGCCGCCGCGGAGGAGCCTCGAACGCATCGAGCCAGCGGCCCAGGGCCTTGCGGTCGGCATGTGCGGAGAACCCGTTGATCTTGGCCAGCCGGGCCTTGACCGGCACGGTCTGGCCGTGGATGCGGACCTGCGGCTGCTTCTCGAGGATCTGGCGGCCCAGGGTGTCCCGGGCTTGATAGCCGACGAACAGGACGGTCGACTCCGGACGGGAGATATTGCGCAGCAGGTGGTGCTTGATGCGGCCCCCCGTGCACATGCCCGAGCCGGCCATGATGACCGCCGGCCCTTCGACCTCATTGAGGGCCTTGGATTCGTCGGGCGTCTGGACGATGGTCAGGCCCGGGAAGGCGAACGGGCTTCTCCCCCGCCGGAAAAGGGCCTTGGCCTCTTCGTCGAGGACGTCGAGGTGGCGCTCGAAGGCCTTGGTCACTTCGCGGGCCATCGGGCTGTCGAGAAAGACGGGCACGGGAGGGATGGCCTTTTCCCGGGCGAGGCGGCTGAGATGGAACATCAGGTCCTGGGCCCGCTCGATGGCGAACGTCGGGATGACGAGGTTGCCCCCGGCCGCCGCGGTCTCCCGGACGATGTCGGCCAGGAGGTCGGCGACGCGCTTGGGGTCCTCGTGGTCGCGGTCGCCGTAGGTCGACTCCATGACGATGTAATCGGCCTTCTCGAACACGGACGGGTCCTCGACGAACGGCATGTCCCATTGGCCGATGTCCCCCGAGAAGACCAGCCGACGGTCCCCTCCGTTCCCCCTCGCCCGAACCTCGATCATGGCCGAGCCGAGAATGTGACCGGCGTCGCGGAAGCGGACCGTCACGGAGGCGTTGAGAGCGACGTCCTCCTCGTAACGGACCTCCTCGACGAGCGGCATCGTCCCCTGGACGCTCTCGGTCGTATAGAGCGGGACGACGGGATGGGGCCCCTGGCGGCCTTCCTTCTCGTGCCGCTTCTGCTTGTAGGCCGCGTCTTCCTCCTGGATCTTGGCCGAGTCCATCAGGGCGATCGACAGGAGGTCGGCCGTGGGCGCCGTCGTCAGCACGGTCCCCGTGAAACCGGAATCGACCAGCCTCGGCAGGAGGCCCGAGTGGTCGAGGTGGACATGGGTCAGCAGACAGAGGTCGATGTCCCCGGGCGGGATCGGGAAATCGTCCCAGTTCCGTTCGAGATAGGGCCGTTCCTGATAGAGACCGCACTCGACGAGAAGCTTCAAGCCGCCGGCCTCGAGATAGTAGCAGGACCCCGTGACCTGGCGGGCGGCCCCGAGAAAGCCCAGCTTCAAGGGTCTCAATACGGGTGCACCCTGTAGAATTCCGCTTGGGCCGAGAAGAAGAGGGCCTTCGTCCAGATCCTATAGACGACCAGGACCTGCGCCCAGACAAGACCGAGGACGAGGGTCAAGGTCGAGGCGTCCCCTATCCGGCCGGAGACGAAGAGGTCCGCCGCCCAGCCGGCCAGGACGGCCAGGGCGACGAGAAGATACAAGCCCCAGGCCCGGAAGAAGCGCTTTTTCAGGAAGCCGAGCGCCAGCCGGAGGGCCCGGAAGGCCCGCCGCTCCTCGTCGGCGACGATGACGATCCGCGCGTAGTCGAAGACCATGTGGACGATCGACAGGAGGAGGAGGGCGATCAGGAAACGGACGTTGGACAGGATGAGGAGGGGCCATTCCGTCCGGGCGCTGTCGATCCAGGGCTTCAACCCGGCCGCAAGGAGGCTGAGAAGGCCGCCGAAGAGAGCGGCGTAGAAGAGAAGCGACAGAAGGAACAGGCGGAAGAAACGGCCGGCGTAGCGGCCGCAGTCGGCCAGGAACGATGCCAATGTCGCCGGCCCCTCCCGGTCGAGCAGGCGGCCGATGATCCCCCCGTTGAGGAAAATATAGAAGAGGACGAAGAGGAGGGCCGGCAGGGCCATGCCCGCGGCGATGGCCGGCAAGGAGGGACCGTAATTGAAGATCATCTCCCCCAGCCACATGATGTCGAGGACCCGGACGCCCGAGCCCAGCAGGGAATGCCCGAGCTCCTTCTGGATGAGGGCGAGGACGGGGAAGGCGACGACCAGGGCGAAGACGGCATTGACGGCCCAGAGGTAGAGGAGGACCCGCCTCTTGCGGAACGTGTTCCCGATCCCGGTGCCGATCGATCGGATGACGGACATGCCTCCCTCCTCAGCTCCAGGCGCTCAGGGCCTGGAGAACGGCCTGGATGTTGGTGAAGAAGCGGACCATCAGCCTGACGACGTTCCGCCGCAGACCGTCCGTCCCCCGGCTGTTGTTGGCGTGGTTCGCGTCGATGAGCCAGACGCCCCAGGGGTCGACCGTGGCCCAGTCGACCCGGGCGGGCTTGACGAACTCGAGGCGGGCCCAGCGGTCCTGCCCGTCCCAGAAGCGGGTCTCCGTCGAGCCGTCCTTGAAGCGGACGAGGACCTCGACCCGGGCGTCCCCGCGGACCCGGGCCTCCCCGAAGCGCCGCAGGACGATCGTCGTGACGTATTCCTTGGGGGCCGTCTCCCCGGCCTCTGCGGCCGCCCGTTCGAGCTCGGCGATCCTCTTCGGCGTCATCTCCTCTTTCTTCTTGCCGTCGATGTCGAAGACGCCGCGGACGTGCCGGGGCCTCTCGACGGACGAAACGGACGCGACGCCGTAGTCGAAGGTGTGGGTGGCGAAAAGGAGCTCCTCGAAGAACCAGGTCATGTCCGACCCGGCGAGCTCGTTGGCGACGGCGATGAAGTCGGCCGTCGTCGGGTGCCTGTAGCGGTATCTCATATGGTAGGTCCGCATGATCCGGGACCAGGTCCGCTCGCCGAGGAGCCGTTCCAGGGTCTCGAGGAGGGTGGCCGCACGCATGTAGACGTTGGCCCCGTAGCTCGCCGAGTTGTAGAACTTCCACGACCAGGTCGTCACGGGATCATAGGGGACGACGCTGACGGCCGCCGCCCGGTTGAGCTCGTAGTCATAATACTTCGGCAGCCGCAGGATCGCGTTGAGGGGCAGATGATTGAAGGAGGCGGCGAGCTCCCCGGGCCCGTAGGCGGCCGCCAGGACCCGGCCGGTCGAATAAGTATTGAACCCCTCGTCGAGCCAGGCCTCCTCGAACTCGTTGCTGGCCACGAGCCCGTACCAGTAGCCGTGGCCGAACTCGTGGACGATGACGCTCTCGGGCGAAAGGACGTGCCGCGATGTCAGGATGTTCGTCCCGGCAGTGAAAAGGGTCGGGTATTCCATGCCTCCGCTCCCGGTCCGGAAGGGCGGGTCGACCATGGTCACGGTCTCATACGGGTAAGGGCCGTACCACAGACCGTAATACTTGATGGCCGCCCTCAGGGCCCGGAAGTGGCGGTCGATCTGCCTCCGGTGCTCGGGAGCGATGAGCAGGATCATCCGGACGTTGGGCAGCCGGACCTCCTCGACGGGAAGTCCCAGGAGCTCGGCCGTCCGCTGGTATTCTTCGTCGGTGACCTCTTCGTCGGCGATGAAGTCGCGCTCGACCTTGAGGTAGCGGTCCCCGGCCGTCCAGGCGAAATCGTGGACCATGGACTGGCGATAGGTGTAGGTCGTCCGTCCGGCCGCTTCATCGACCCGGATCGCGGTCTGCTTTCCGGTGGCCCCGACGACCAGGTCGCGGGGGACCGTGATGTGGACGACGAAATCGGCGAAATCGGCGAAGAACTCGGAGTTCTGGTGGTACTCATGGGCGTTCCAGCCCCGGCCCTCCTCGTAAACGCCGGGCTTGGGGAACCACTGGGCGATGAAATAGGAGTTCCGGTAATACCCGGAGCGGGTCACCGTCCGCGGGATCTTGTTGAGGAATTCGAGATGGAGTCGGATGCTGTCGCCTGGCTGGACGGGCTCGGGGAAGACGACCCGCATGACGGTCCGATCATCAGGATTGCCCGGCTCGTCAGGGCTGATGAATTCCATCGTCGGGGCCAGGTCGGGCCCGTCGGCCAGACGGATGCCGGTGACGTCGATCCAGCCCCATTCCCCGTCCCGGGGAGCGGATCCCCGGCCGAACAGGGATTCGGACCGCGCTTCCTTGAGGAACGTGCTGGCCTCGTTCTTGAAGGCGTTCCAATAGAGATGGAAGACCATGTCACCGACCGGCTCGCCGGTCCGGTTGGACCAGACGATGTCCTGCCGGCCGCGGAGGGTCTTGGCCTCTCCGTCCAGATCGACCCAGATCTCATAGCGCAGGACGGGAGGCTCGGGGCTGTCCCCCGGCGCGCCGCGGACCCCGGCCGCCGATGCGGAAAGGGCGATCAGGAACGTCAGGGCCGCGACCAAGCCGGCGCGGGCGGATGTGTTGATCATGGCCGTCTCCTTTGGAAGAGCATGGCGGTCTCCCCGGCGGGATCGGCGCTCATCCTCGGAGCCATTCCTCCCAGACCGAGCGCCGGGGATAATACATGAAGACGAGAAAGAGCGAAACGAAAGCCAGGGCATAGAAATCGATATTGAACCCGCCGAGCAGGAACAGGACGAACCCCAGGACCCCGGGGATCTCGCTCAGGGCGAGCGTCAGGAGGCTCGTCCGATGGAGGCGGGCGAGGGCGCCCGCGGGATCATCCGGCGAGGGCCGTCCGCGCAGCGCCGGCCCCAGGATCCGGACGAGGATGACCGCGGCCACGGCGGCGCCGTAAAAGGCATAGCGCAGAATAGGGTCGGGGGGCGCGGCCGCGAATCCCCTGAAAGTGAAAGGCTTGAGCTGGGACCGGATGAGCTCCACGAAGACGAGCATGATCGCCAGGCTGACCAGATTCGCCATGGCGACAAGAGAGGCGGACCGCAGGCGGGCTCGGAGCTCGTCGTGAACGTCCATGTCGACCTCCCCGGGCGTGCCTGATGGCGGCGCGCTCGACGGGATTATAAGCGAAACGACGGCGGCAGGCAATGCCGTTGTGTCGCCGCCGCCGGGCGTTTATAATGGCCTGAGGAGCGATCGATGATGAAGATGATGAAATGGCTTCCCTGGGCCCTTTTGACGGCGATTCTCGTTCTCGGCCCCGGCAAGTCCCCGTCCCTCGGACTCCCGGCCGCGGAGGACGAGCTCGTGGCCCGGGCCCGGGCGTTCCTCGAAGCCCTGCAGAAAGGGGATTTCGAGCGGGCGGCCACGGACTTCAACGAGACGATGATGAAGGTCTCCGGCCCGGAGAAGCTCGCGGCGTTCTGGAAAGAGGTCCCCTCCAAGCTCGGCGTGCTCAAGCGGCAGACGGGCGCCAGGCGGGACAAGCTCGGCCCCTACGAGATCGTTCTTGTCACCTGCGAGTTCGAGAAGACCGTCCTCGACGCCCGCGTCGTCTTCGACGAGGACGGCCGGATCGGCGGGTTCCAATTCGTCCCCTCCCTTCCCCCGGCGGCCTACGAGCCTCCCCCCTATGCCGATGCCGCTCTCTTCGAGGAGACCGAGATCGAGATCGGGGGCCCGGAATGGAAGCTGCCGGGCACGCTGACCAAGCCGAAAGGCCCGGGACCGTTCCCCGCCCTGGTCCTCGTCCACGGTTCGGGTCCCAACGACAGGGACGAAACGATCGGGCCCAATAAGCCCTTCAAGGACCTGGCCTGGGGCCTGGCGAGCCGCGGCATCGCCGTCCTTCGCTACGACAAGCGGACGAAGGTCCACGGCGCGAGGATGGTCGCGGGGGAGGCGGCGGGAGTCCCTCTGACCGTCATGGAGGAGACCATCGACGATGCCCTCCACGCGGTCGCTTTCCTGAGCAAGACTTCCGGCGTCGATCCGGGCCGCATCTTCGTTCTCGGCCACAGCCTGGGCGGTTTCCTCATGCCGCGGATCGCCGCGGCCGCCCCGCCGGGGGCCATCGCCGGGTTCATCGTCATGGCCGGATTGACCCGGCGGCTCGAGGACACCATGCTCGATCAGTATACATACCTGTACGGCCTGGCCGGCTCCTTGTCCGACGAGGACAAGGCGACCTTCGAGGGGATCAAGGCCGGCGTCGCCCGGGTCAAATCCCTGAAGGACTCCGACCGGACCTCGACCGAAAAGATCCTCGGCGTTTCCGCGGCCTATTGGCTGGACCTTCGGGACTACGACCCCGCGGACGCGGCCAAGGCCGTCGTCCGGCCGATGCTCTTTCTCCAAGGGGGCCGCGACTACCAGGTCAAGCCCGTCGACCTCGAGAACTGGAAGAAAGCCCTGGGCGGCCGTGACGACGTGGAATTCAAGCTCTACCCCAAGCTGAATCATCTTTTCTTCGAAGGCCAGGGGCCGCCGACCCCCAACGAATACCTTCAGGTCCACGGCAGCGTCGCTCCCTACGTCATCGACGACATCGAAGGCTGGATCTCACGGAAATGAGAGTCGCGTTCTTGGTCTCGGAGGCCGTCCCGTTCGCCAAGACGGGCGGACTGGCCGATGTCGCCGGGGCCCTGCCCCGCTTCCTCGCCCGGCAAGGCGTCGAGGTCCGGCTGTTCATGCCGTTCTACCGGGAAGTCCGGCGGAAGGGCCTTCCGCTCCGGCGGGTCGTCGACCGGATGAGCGTCGGACCCGGCAAGGGAGCGCCGGGGTTCTCGGTCCTCGAGCACCAGGCGGAAGGCTTCGCCGTCACGTTCATCGACCAAGAAGGCTATTTCGACCGCGACCACCTGTACGGGACCGCCGCGGGCGACGACCCGGACAACGGGGAACGCTTCGCGTTCTTCTCGCGGGCGTCCCTGGAGGCCATGAAAGCCCTGGACTTCGCCCCCGACATCGTTCACGGCCACGACTGGCAATCCGCGACCGCTTTCGCCTACCTCCGGTTCGTTTACAGGGACGACCCGTTCTTCGCTTCGTCCCGTTCCCTGTTCACGGTCCATAACCTCGCCTACCAGGGTCTTTTCGAGCGGGCCATCCTCGACCGCGTCGGCCTGCCAGAGTCGCTCTTCGATCCGGCCGCTCTCGAGTTCTACGGGAAGGTCAACTTCCTCAAATCGGGATTCCTGTACGCCGACGCCATCACCACGGTCAGCCCGACCTACAGCCGCGAGATCCAGACCCCGGAGTACGGCTGTGGTCTGGACGGGCTCCTGCGGATGCGGTCCCAGGACCTCCACGGGATCCTCAACGGCGTCGATTACCTCGAATGGAATCCCGTGACCGATCGGTTCCTCCCGGCCCGCTTCGGCCCCCGCGATCTCGCCGGCAAGCGCACGTGCCGTTCCGAGCTTCTCCGGATGTTCGGGATGTCCGACATCCCCACGGCCGCGGTTGTCGGCATGGTCACCCGCCTGGCCGGCCAAAAGGGGCTCGACATCGTCTGCGAGGCCCTGGACGACATCCTGGCGCTCGGCGTGAAGATCGTGATCCTGGGGGCGGGAGACCGGTCCATCGAGGACTTTCTCAGCCGGGCCAGGGCCCACCGGCCCGACGGGCTCGGGCTCAAGATCGCTTTCGACGAGCGGCTCGCTCACATGATCTATGCCGGCAGCGACATGTTCCTGATCCCCTCCCGATACGAGCCCTGCGGTCTGACCCAGATGTACGCGCTGAAATACGGGACGGTGCCCGTCGTCCGGGCCACGGGGGGGTTGGACGACACGATCCAGGAGTTCGACCCGGCGGCCCGGGCGGGCAACGGCTTCAAGTTCCCGTCGCCGACCGCCGCCGACCTGGTCGCCGGGCTCCGCCGGGCCCTCGATCATTTCACCGACAAGGAAACGTGGCGGGCTCTCGTGCGCAACGCCATGGCTTCCGATTTTTCCTGGACCCGTTCGGCCGGGAGCTACCTCGCCCTTTACCGGAAGATCCTCAAGAGCCCGCGCTCCTGGTGTCCCGTCTCATAAATCCGTTTCCCAAGTCCTCTGCAGAGCCGGGACATTTCCAGGGGGGAGTCGAGCTCCCCCCTCGGCGCTTCGCTCCGCTCCGCTGACCCCCTGAGGGGAACGCCGCCGTCCCCTCGAACTCCCCCGCGGTGATGCCTCTCCAGATGCTCCCACATCACCGAGTTATTTCCGGGACGCATCACCAGTGTCCCGGAGGAATTCGGCCGCGGACTCGGGAGGGACGGGATTGATATAGAATCCTGTCCCCCATTCGAAGCCGGCGACCTTGGTCAGGATCGGGAAGATCTCCAGATGCCAGTGGTAGATCCTGTCGATCTCCGGCCAGGCCTGGCGCGAATGGGAGGGGTTCGGAGCTTGATGGAAGACCATGTTATAGGGCGGGTCCCCGACCTTGTCCTTGAGGGCCGTCAGCACGGCCTTCATGGCCTCGGCCAATGCGAGGAGCTCGTCATCGCCGGCATCGGTGAAGAACGGCGAGTGGTGGGCGGGATAGATGGCCGTCTCGAACGGGAAGCGGGAGGCGAAGGGGGTGAACGCCGTGAAATGACGGTTATGATGAACGACCCTCTGCCCGGATGCGTTCTCCTCCCGGAGGACCCGGCAGAACACGCACTCCTTGAAGCCCCGGTGGAGCCTCTCGGCGCCGTAGATCTCCTCCTTGACCCTCTTGGGGACGATGGGTGTGGCCACGATCTGCGAATGGGGGTGGCTCAGGGAGGCCCCGGCTTCCCGCCCCTTGTTCTTGAAGATCTGGACATACCGGTAATGGAACTCGGACTCGATGGCCCGGATCCGCTGCTGGAACACGGACAGAACGTCCCGGATGTGGCCGACCGGCAGGTCGCCGAGCTCCAGGCCGTGGTCCGGGTTCTCGATGACGACCTCGTGAACGCCGGTCCCCTCCATCCAGGGGTAAATGCCCCGCGTCCTTTTCGGCTGGGAGGGGCCGCGGCTGAGCGCCGGGAACTTGTTGGGGACGACGCGGACCGTCCAGCCGGGCGAATCGGGAGACGTGCCGGAGGGCCGGACGGTCGTGGCGATCTCGGGCGGGGTCTTGACCTCGCTGCCCTCGCAGAAGGGGCAGAACGCGCGCCTCTCCTCGGCGGCGGGAGCGGGGCGTGCCGGGCGGTAATCGTCGGGCCTCTTGCCCCGCTCGGTGGCGATGATGACCCACCGTCCGCTGATCAGGTCCTTCCGCAGCTCGGACATCAGCGCTCCAGGAGCTCGCGGATCTTCGCCTTGAGCTCGTCGAGCGAGGAGGACTTGACGACGTAGGCGTCGGCCGCCCAGGTCATGAAATCCTCTTTGTAGCTCTGGTAGGCCGAGTTGATGATGATGGGGATGTCCTTGCGGAGGCCCATGATCTGGGTGATGAGCTCGATGCCGTCCTTGCCGGGCATCCGGATGTCGGTGACGATGAGGTCGAACTCGGACGCGCTGAGCGCTTCGAGAGCGGCCTCCGCATCGGTGACGGCCGTCACGTCGTATCCGTCCTTGCTCAACTCCTCCTCGTAGAGAAGGCAGAGCGGTTGTTCGTCCTCGACGAGCAGGATCCTCTTGCCCATGGCGGTTCACTCCCTTTCGCGGTATTTGAAGGACAGCTTGAACAGCGCCCCGCTGCCCACGCGGCTCCGGACCTCGATCTTGCCTCCGCAGGTGTCCATGACCCTTTTGATGAACGGCAGGCCGAGGCCCATGCCCTTGTCCTTGGTCGTGAAAAAGGGCCTGAAAAGCTGCTCCTTATCGGGGTTGGAGATGCCCTTCCCGGTGTCGCGGACCGAGAGAAAATACCAGGAGGCGTTCTTCCTGTACCCGCGGACCGAGATCCGGCCCCCCTGGGGCGTGGCCTCGAAGGCGTTGTCGAGAAGATTGCGAAGGACCTCCCCGAAGGAGGTCGGGTCGCAGAACAGGAGCGGCAACCTCTCCTCGATGTGGACCCTCAGATCGTAGGCCAAGCTGCGTTCCCGGACCTCGGGGCTCCCGATGACCGACTCGATGACCGGGCCGGGATCGAAGAACACCGGCTCCTTGAGGCTGACCTTGAGGAAGTGCCCCATCTGGAAGATGATGTGCTCGAGGCGGCGGATCTCGTCACGGATGATCCGGGTGTTCCTCTCCCTTTTGTCCTCGGGGAGGCCGGGCTGAAGCAGCTGGTCGGCGAACCCGCCGATGGCCACGATCGGGTTCCGGATCTGATGGGTCACGAACATGGCCATCTCGCCCATGGCGGATGTCTTCTCCATTTCGAGCAGCTTGCGATGGAGACTGGATGAGTACACGTAGTTGCCTGCGATCAGCCCGCAGAGGCCGGCCAGCTTGATGTCCCCGGGGCTGATGGGCGTCCGGGTGATGGCGTTGTCGAGGACGATCTCCCCGAGGACCTCGTCGCGGGCGAGAAGGGGGATGCAGAGGAACTCATCGACCTGGATGATGTCCAGGAACCGGCGATCGACGAGCGGTTCCTCGCGGGCGTTGCGGACGAGGAGGATCTCCTGGCGGCTCGAGGCCATGGCCGGGATGAAGGCGTTGTCCTCGTCGGCCGCGTAGACGAGGTCCCGGATCCGGCGACTGAGCGTATCCTCGTTCTTGCGGACCAGGGCCCGGTTGTGCTCGACGATCTCGATGTAGCCGATGCCGGGCGTCGACAGGACCTCCCAGATATCGCCGGCTTCCTCGGCCGAACTCGGGCCCAGCCACATCTCGCCCTTGAGCCTGTCCCCGTCGCGGAGAAAGAGCATGGCCCGGTTGAAGCCGACCCCCGAGCCGGAGGTCAAGGCCGTCAGCGTGACAAGAAGGTTGTCCTCGAGGGAAAAGGGTTGAAAGAAGCTCTGGGCGATGATGGACAGGAGCATCAGCTCCTTGGGGGCGCCGGGCTCGATCTCGAAGGACTTGAAATCGTACCTTTCGATCATTCGCACGTCCAGCCCTTGGGTACGACGCGGACGCCTCCCCTGCTGATCTTGAACTGACGCTTGTCGCGCTCGTCGTCGAAGCCGGCCTTGAACCCGGCCGGAAGGACCGAGAACTTGTCGACGATGGTCTTGCGGAGCCGGGCCCCCCGGCGGACCTCGACGCCTTCGAAGAGGATGGAATCGACGATCTCGACGCCGGGTTCGAGGCTGACGCCGGCTGAGACGATGGAGTTCTCGACGCGGCAGTCCAGGAGCGTGCAGCCGGACCCGATGATGGAGTTCCGGACGGTCTCCCCGGAGATGAAAGTCGGCGGGTACTGGGGCTTGTATGTCCGGACCGGCCAGTTCGGGTCTTTCAGGATCGTCGGGGGGGACGGCGACAGGAAGGCCATGTTGGCCTCCCAATAGGCGTCGAGGGTCCCGATGTCCTCCCAATACTCCTCGAACGGGAAGGCGTAGATCCTGTGACTGCGGACCAGGCCGGGGATGACGTCCTTGCCGAAATCGTGGGAACTCCTCGCGTTGCGGGCGTCCTTGATGAGGGCCTTGATGAGGACCGGGGTCTTGAAGAGATAGATGCCCATGGACACGAGGCTTTTCGCGGGATCCCAGGGCGTCCCCGATGGGGTTTTGGGCTTCTCGACGAAGTCGATGATCCGGCTGTCGCTGTCGACGCCGATGACGCCGAACCGGGACGCGTCCTGGACCGGAACGACCTTGGTCATGATGATCGCATCGGCATCGGTCTCGGCATAGAAGCGGGCGAGCTTCCGATAATCGGCGTTGTAGATGTGGTCGCCCGAAAGGATGAGAACGGCCTCCGGCCCCTCCTGCTGGATGGTGTAGATGTTCTGGAAAACGGCATCGGCCGTGCCCTCGTACCAGTGGTCGCTGACCCGGCCCTGGGCGGGGAGGGAGATGATGTAATCGCCGCTCTCGGCGTGGAAGATGTTCCACCCGTTGAGGATGTGCCGCTCGAGGGACAGGGATTTGTACTGGGAAAGGAGGGCGATCCGGCGGAACCCCGAATTGAGCGCGTTCGACAGGCTGAAATCGATGATCCGGTAGGTGCCGAGGAAAGGGACGGACGGCTTGGCCCGGTCCTTCGTCAGAGGGTAAAGCCTTTCCCCCTTGCCTCCGCAGAGCAGCATGACCAGGACCTTCTTCCGCGGCTGTTCCATGCTCGAACCTTCTTTCGCTCCTTCCTCCCCCGCGATCCCCGGGCCATTATATCAAATTCCGGTCCCTAGAGGCCTTCCTGGGCGATGAGATAGATGAGGGCGGCGAGGACGATGGCTTGGAGCTCGAGCTCCCGAGGGTGGACGCTGTCGAGGACGTCGAGGGCCGAATGATGGACGTCGAAGTAGGTCTGGGAATTGAGGATGACGGCCGCCGGGACCGTCCCTTGCTCGACGAGCGGCCCGATATCGACGCCGCCGCCGCCGGGGACGAGAAAATGGATCCCCAAAGACCTGAAGAGGTCCTCATGAGCGCGGATCCTTTCGAACGCTTCCCTTGAGGCGCCTCCCGCGGCGAGCCCGAGGGGCAGGAATCCCCCTCGGTCCGCTTCGGCGGCGAACAGGTGCCTCTCCCCTCTTCTCTGCGGGGCCCGGACGTAGGCCCGACCCCCTGTCCCGCCGAATTCCTCGTCCATGAACAGGACGGCCCGGATGGTCCTCCGGGGCTTCAGCCCGGCCGCCTTGATCAGCCTGAGGGCTTCCAGGCTGACGGCGCATCCCGCCCCGTCGTCGTGGGCGCCCGTCCCGAGGTCCCAGCTGTCGAGATGGCCGCCGACAAGGACGATCTCCTTCGGGAACTCGGAGCCGGTGATATCGCCGACGACATTGGCCGAGACGACGGGCGCTTCGGTCCGGCAGTCCATCCGAAGACGGACCCGCAGGCCCGGCTGGTCCTTGAGCAGCGAGCTCAGGCGGTCGGCCCCCCGCGTGCTGACCGCGGCCGCCGGGATCGGCGGCACGCCGTCCTCGTACTGCAGAAGCCCTGTGTGGGGATGGTCATCGAGGCGGAAGGTCAGCGATCGGACGAGGACGGCCGCGGCCCCGAGCCGGGAGGCTTCCGCGGCCCCCCGGACCCTTTGATCGGCGGCCTGGCCGTAGGCGCCGAAGGCGTCCATCATCGTCCTGTTCATGGGGCGGTTATAGAAGACGATCCGGCCCTTGACGGCGGGGCCCAAGCGGGCGAGCTCCTCGAAAGAACGGACCTCGACGACCGGAGCGATGAGCCCGCCGGCCGGAGTGGCGATGCTTCCGCCGAGGGCGCAGATCGAAAGGGGGATCTCACGTTCGCCCGGC
Organism: uncultured Eubacteriales bacterium; assembly: GCA_964423315.1. GTDB lineage: Bacteria > Acidobacteriota > Aminicenantia > Aminicenantales > Saccharicenantaceae > RBG-16-66-30. The sequence continues at coordinate 69,139 of CAYREO010000005.1, forward strand.
GCGCCTGGAACGGCGGTCTCGGCGACGGTCCCGCGGACCCAGCGGCCGACAGTGACGGGCTCCGTATGGACATTCTCGAAATCCAGGTCCTTCATGATCCGCAGACAGACCTCGACGGCCTGGTCCGCTTGGGGGGAGCCGGTCAGCCTCGGACCGACCGCCGTGATCCGTTCCAGGAATTCGAAGGCCTTCTCTTCGTGGAGCCCGATGGCGCGCATCCGGTCCACGGCTTCCCGATGGTCTTGGCGGGGAAGGCTTGGGGCGGCGATCCCGCCGGTCGCGAGGGCGAATGACAGGAGCAGCGCCGGGAGGGCCCGGAACGGACGGCCGGTCAGCGGTGGAGGAAGCATCGTTCGGAGTCCACTTCACCGGGTTTTCTGGTGACGATCATGCCCAACCCGAGCTCGTCGGCCCGAGCGATGACCTCCTGGTCCTTGACGGACCCGAGGGGATAGATGACGGAGGTGATGCCGTGCCGGGCGGCCAGCTCCACGACGTCGGGGAACGGCATGAAGGCGTCTGAGGCCAGGACGCAGCCTTCGGGCCCGTACCCGCGCCGGGACAGGCGGACGGCGTCCTCGGCGGAATCGATGCGGCTCCTCTGCCCCGACCCGATGCCGTGGGTCTTGTCGGACTTGCCGATGACGACGGCGTTGGACCGCGTGAAGCAGGCCACCGTCCAATTGAAGATCGCGGCCCGGACCTCCTCCTCGTCCGGCCTGCGGGCCGAGACGACCTCCACAGAATCGGGGGAGACGATCCTCGAGTCGAACCTCTTCTGGACGAGCAGGCCGCCGGCGACACGCTTGAATTCCAGCCCGTTGTCGACCGCCGGGGCGTCCAGGGAGGCCCCCATCCGGACGACCCGCAGGACCTTCCGCGAGGCCAGGACCTCGAGGGCTTCGGGGGCGAAGTCGGGGGCGTAGACAACCTCGATGTTCCGGGGGCTCTCGACGAGCAGGCGGGCCAGGGGCTCCGTGACCCGATAGTTGAAGACGTCGACGCTGCCGAAGTTCGAGAGCGGATCGCATTTCCAGGCCTTCTCGAAAGCTCCGACAGGGTCGTCGCCGAGGGCCGCGCCGCTCGGCATCTCGTGCTTGATGAGGACGCAGACGTGACGGCCCGGGAACACCGCGGTCAGCTTGCGGGCCAGGCGCTGGCCGAGGTCCATGTCCCCGACATTGATATAGCTGAGCCCCTTGGTGCCCTCCTGCAGGACCTCGATCGAGGCCATGTTCGGACCCGAGGCGCCCGTTTCCTGATAGAAGGCCGCCGGATACCCGGGATTCTCGCCGTAGCGCATGGAGAACTTCTTGACGAAGCCGGTCTCCCCGAGAGCGATGGTCTCCGGGAAGTCCTCGCGGATCTTGGCCTGGTACTGGCTCCGGGCCGTCCGTTCGGGTTTGCTCATGGTTCAGGTCCTTTCGTGACGGTTGATGATGTGGATATCGACGATCGCGGGATCCGCGACGGAGGCGAAAACGCAGGCCACGGCGACCCGGAGATCGCGGCCGCCCGGCTGCGGGCCGAGGTCCGTATAGATGTGTTCGGCCGCTTCCCGGGGCCCCCTTGACGGCAGGGACAGCCGGCGCGGCTCGCCTTCAAAGCACGGCAACGGGTCCGCGTTGGGGCCTAGGTAGGTCGAAACGAAGTGCCCCTGCCCGGGATGGAGCGGGACCTCGAAAAAGCTCCGCCGGGTCTCGCCTTCCGGGCCCCGGCGGATGACGCTCAGGGCCGCTTGGCCCGCGGAAGCGCATCCGCTGATGCGGGGGGTGAAGATCGGCGCGTCGGGTTCGAAGTCCCAGGTCCGAAGGGCCCGGGAGAGGACGGCGACGGGGTCCCGGTCCTTGTCCAAGGCGTTCCGGATGTCCGGCGTCTGCTTGCCGTTCGAAACGGCCAGTCCCGAGGTCCCGTAAAGAAGAGAAGGATAGACGAGCAGATCGACCTGGCCTTGTTTGAGGACGTCCTCGTCGGTCGGCCTGACCCAGACGCCGCCGCCGTCGTGGACCAGACAGCGGGCCTGGCTCGAGGGTGATCGGCCCGTAATGGCGTAGACGATCACGAATTCCCGGCCCGAGGGGGACAGGCCGATCGACAGCAGGCGTCCGGGGTACTCAAGGGACGAGAGACCGGCAGGGACTTCGGTCATCATGGGCATCCTTTCGGACCTATTGATAGCATAGGCGGTGCGGGGAGTCAAAGCGCCGGGAGTCCTTGAGGGCCGTCAGCCAATCTGTTAGAATCGCGACGGACCGTGCCGAGAAACCAAGGAGTGCCGACGATGAAAAAGCTCGATTATCGGGAGGAATCCTATCGGGACCCCGAGTTCCTCGAGTCCCTGGAAGGCCGGACCCTCCGTATCCTGAGCGAATATCTGAGCCCGATGACCCGCCTGGACAAGGCGAAGATCAACAGCACGATCCTCTTTCTGGGCTCGTCCAAGGCCGACCCGACGGACGCCCGGTCCCCGTTCTACCGGTATTATTGGGAGGCCGAGGAGTTGGCCTTCCTCCTCGCGAGCTGGGCCATCTCGCTCAAGAAGCCCAAGGGCAAGGACTTCGTCATCTGCACCGGGGCGGGCCCGGGGATCATGGAGGCCGCCAACCGCGGCGCGGCCCGGGCGGGGGGCAAGACGATCGGCATGAACATCTCCCTGCCGCAGCCTCAGCCGGCCAACCCCTATGTCAGCCCCGACCTGAGCTTTTCCTTTCACTACTTCTTCATGCGGAAATTCTGGCTTGTCTACAAGGCCAAGGCCGTCATCATCTTTCCGGGAGGCTTCGGGACGCTGGACGAGTTCTTCGAGATCGTGACCCTCCTGCAGGTCAGCAAGATCTCCAAGAAAGAGCTGGTCCTCGTCCTCTACGGGGAGGATTACTGGCGGGATCTCATCAAGTTCGATTCCATGGTCGCCAAGAACGCCATCTGCGCCGGGGACCTCGAGCTCTTCAAGATGCTGTCGACCCCCGGCCGGGCGTTCTCCTATCTCAAAAGAAAGCTGGAGGCCCTCATCCGGTGACCGGCCGATACCGCGCCGGTCTCGTTCCGCTCGCGGCCGTTCTGGCGGCCCTCGTCTCGTGCTCCCGGCTGCCGCCGCCCGGTCAGGGCGCCGCCGAGACCGGCATCGCTTCCTGGTACGGCCCGGATTTCCACGGCCGGCCGACCTCGAGCCGGGAGATCTACGACATGCACGACATGACGGCCGCCCATCCGACCCTTCCCTTCGGGACCCACGTCATGGTCACCAACCTCGACAACGGCCGTTCGGCCGTCGTCCGCATCAACGACCGCGGACCGTTCGTCAAGGGCCGGATCATCGATCTGTCCTACGCCGCCGCCCGGGTCCTGGGGATGATCGGGCCCGGCACGGCCCGCGTCCGGCTGGATGTCCTGGGCGGCCGCCGGGACGACAGCGCGCCCGGCCGGGCCCTCTGGGTCCAGGCCGGGGCCTTCGCCGTCCAGGAGAACGCTTACGCGCTCGCGAGAAGGCTGGAAGCGTCCTTTGCCGATGTCCGGATCACGGTCCTCCGGACCTCCGCCGCGACCTATTATCGGGTCCGGATCAGGGCCGCGGACAGAAAGGACGCGGAAAGGATCGCCGGCGCGCTCGCCGACATGGGGTTGGCCGCCGTCATCCTCGACGACTGACGGCTCACGTCCGTTTGAACAGATAGGCGCTGTCACGTAGCTTGTTGGCGACGCCGTCGTGCACCGCGTAGCGCGATCCCTGGAAGAGGGCGGCCCCGCCGAATTCCCCTTTTTTATTCAATGCGTAGAAGTCGAGCCCGAACTTCGGCCGGCCCCGCTCGTCACAGAGGCGCGGCACGAGCTTCGTCTTGGCCGCCACGGCCTCGCAAACCTTCAGGCACGCGTCCTCGGGCGACAGGCCGCGGCCCATGAGGTCGACGATCCGGAAGCTCGCGCAGGTCTGGAGGTTGGCCTCTCCCCGGCCGGTCGATCCGGCGGCCCCGATGTCGTTGTCGACATAGAGCCCGGCCCCGATGATCGGTGAATCTCCCACCCGGCCGGCGATCTTCCACGACAGACCGCTCGTCGTGGTCACTCCGGCCAGCCGGCCCCCGGCGTCGAGGGCCAGGCAGTTGATCGTTCCGGTGGTGCTCATGGCCGAGCGGACCTCGGGCGGGAGGCTCTCGGACCGCGGCGGGAACCAGTTGTCCCGATCCGACATCATCTCCTTCCAGCGAAGCCAGGCCTCCCGGGCCTTATCCGTCAGGAGGTTCTCTTCCTTGAAGCCGTGGGCCCGGGCGAACCGCAGGGCCCCTTCGCCGACCAGCAGGACATGGTCGGTCCGCTCCATGACCAATCGGGCCACCTTCGAGGGGTTCTTGATGTTCCTCAGCGAGGCCACGGCCCCGGCCGAATGCGTCGGCCCGTACATGACCGAGGCGTCGAGCTCGACGACCCCGTCCTCGTTCGGAAGTCCGCCGTAGCCGACGGACATGTCCTCGGGATCGTCCTCGACGATGTTGACCCCGGCGATGACGGCGTCCAGGGGATCGCCGCCCGCGCGAAGGATCTCCATGGCTTTGTCCGTGGCCCGAAGACCGTTGCCGGAGGCCACCGCCCGGAGGGGTGTCCCGGCCGTCAGGGTCGGGAGCGCCGGCGCCCCGAGGGCGGCCGCCGCCCCGAGGGCGGCTCCGCACCTGAAGAAATCCCGTCGGGAGAATCCGTTCATGACCGCTGTCCTCCTTTCGATGCCGTGAGCGCGCCCTCGAGATCCTCGAGAAGCTGGATGACGACGTTGTGATCGCCCTCGGGGACGGAGAATTTGACGGCATTCCCTTTGAAGACCTCCGTTTCCCGTCCGTCGATGAGCAACTGATATTTCCCTTTTTTCAGGAGCCGGAGCCGGAGCTGGCGGGCCTTGAGGGTCTTGATATCGAAAGACACTTCAGACTCGTTGTAAAGGAACCGACGGAAGACGGCCCCCCCGTTGGCGGACACGATCCTCGATCCCTCCTCAAAGAGCGAGGTCTCGGACCGGGATACGCCGACTTCGTATTGGCGGCCCTGGATCATGATCCGCGACAGCCGCCCCTTGGTTTCGGGATTGAGGATCCCGAAGCGGAACCCCTCATGGGGGGTGAAGTCGAGATATTCCTCGATCGCCGGGAGGGCGGCGAGCGGGCCCCAGCTCTGGTATCGGCGGCCACCCGCTTCGCCGGTGAGAGAATCGTAGTTCTCGGGGCAGAGGCCGAAGCTCGCCCAGCTGCGCATGAACATGTCCGCGCTCTTTCGGGCCAGCTCGGACGCCACGACGTCGAACCCCCCGGCCCTCAAACCTTGGTAGACGAGGTAGTTCATCGGCGGTGAAACGGCTCCCCGCCAGATCTGCTGGTTCTCGGACTTGAAAGCCGGGTCGTCCCGGGAGATGGACGGAAGGACGTGGTCCCCCCAGAACTTCGCGGGATCAAGGAGATGCTTGAGCATCCGCTGGGCCCGCGATTCATCGGGGATACGGGCCAGGAGAGGCAGGAAAGCGGACGCCGCCTTGTGGACGGACATCCGCCCGTCCCAGTGCCGGTCGAAATAGAATCCCTCCCGGTCGTTCCATAGCCGGGCGTTCATGAGCGACTTGATGGTCTCATACTGGCCACGGTAGCGCTCGGCGTCGAACTTCCGCCCGAGGATGGCCGCGATCTCGGCCAGACACCAGGAATCCAGGGCGTAGAGGGCATTGAGGTCGACGCAATTCATCATCAGGGTCCCGGTCTCGTCGCTGAAAGGGACATCGTCCCAGTTCGGCAGATCGTCCTGCCCGGATTCCCACGCCGCCCTCATCCGGCCCGTGGCGTTCTTTTCCCACGTAGGGACGTTCCTCCCGATGAGCTCGGCGTCGGACCCCCATTCGAGGAGCCCATCGCTGTTGCCGTCCCTGCGGATGGACCCGTTCCGCTTGCGGGCCGTCCAGAAATCGTGCCATCTCTGGAGGTACGGGTAGGCGTACCGGAGGAACTCGATGTCCCCCAGCCGCTGGAAAAGCTTCATCACGACGTACGATCCGATGGGTGGCTGGGAACGGTCCTGCGTCCCGCCGTGGGGACCACGCCAGTTCGGGATGTTGCCGTTCGGATACTGGGTTTCGAGCAGGGCCCGGACGGCGTCCAGGGCGAGCTTCCGGCTCTCCATCGCCAGGCCCAGGGCCGCGAACAGCCCGTCCCCCCTGTGGACCGTCCAGGGCTCCGACCCCTCGTCCGGCCGGGGGAAGACCCAAGTCCTCCCCGACGGGACGTAAAAGCGATGTTCGCCGGGTTGGTAGAGGACGGACCAATGAAGATTGCTGGAGACGGCCTCGGCGACACCTGAGGCGAGGCCACGGGCTTTGACCCGTCTCTGTTCATAGACCCGGGCCTCTTCATCGATCAAAGCGTCGATAGCCCTGGCGTTCATGTATCGGGTCAAACGGTCGCCGAGGGTCTTGGGGTCCCCATCGACGCCGGCGGCGAAGGACACGGTCCTGTCGGCCGCCGATTCGAACGACAGGGCCACGCCGCCGGGAGGGCCATCCACCGGCTTGCCCGGCCGATGGACCCAGATCTGGTAATGCCAAAGGGCATCATCCCCGCTCCGCCCACGGACCTGGCCGTCCGGGAGAAGCGAATACGCCCCGCCCGGGCCCCACGGAAAATAGTGGACGAGGTGGACCTTGACATTCCCCGGTCCGCGGACGCGGCCGATGACGATGGTTTCGTCTCTCCGCGACCATTCGAAGGTCAGGACCTGACCCCGGGGCGGAGGTTTGAGAAAGACGGGCGTGTCTTTCCCGCGCTTGAAGGGCAGTCCGAGATCGAAACGCATCCGGGCGTATTGACCGTCCGGAGAGAGAGGGCCGACCTCGGAGACGAGATAATAGAAGTCGCCGCCCTCGGCCGTCTCCCCATCCCTCTCGATGCGAAGCACGAAGGCGAACGCCGCATCCCGGTCCGGGGCGATGACCAGCCCGGGCCACGCCGGCCCGTCAAGAGCCCCGATGAAGGTGTTTTTCCAGGGGTAGAAGACCTCGGCGCCCAGCCCGGCCGTAATAAGGGCCAGGAGGGCAAGGCTTAAGAGCGTTCTTCTCATGGCGGCCATGACGGGGATCCCGGCGGCGGGCTCGAGCCCTTCCTACTCTAAAGAAAAGGAGCCTCGAAAGCAAGGCGAAGCCACGACCTTATCGTCGCGGCCGCGGGCCCGCATGTCCTCGGCCCCTTAGGGGCCGTCCGCCCGCCGCCCCGCGACGGTCTGTGTTTTGTACGTCCCCTTGAAGATCTTGATGAGGTAGCCGCTGTCCTCGTCAAGCCAGACCTCGGTCAGGACATAGTCTGTCACGTATTCCGTGTAGGACGGCTCGAAATTGCCGACCAGGCTGAAAACGAGACGGGGATTTTCGGCCGGCTTGTCCGGCCGGGGCAGCTTCTCGATCACGGCCACCTCCGTTCCGCGGCCGGTCGATGCCTGCCGGATCAGGAGCCTGCCCTCGGCCGCAAGCTCGATCCGGTACTCGCCGGCGGCGAAGCTCTTGCCGCCCGCCTGGAACTTGAACGGGATCTCGAAGACGGCCGGGTCGGGCGCGGTCGCTGATCCGACGATAAGGACGAGGGCCAGCGTCGCGGCCGCAGCGATGATCGGTCGTTCCATGGTCTACCTCCTTGATCGACGGCCGGTCATATCCAGGCCGTCCCTTCTTCGGGGCCGCTTCCGGCCGCCGGCTCGGACCGCGGAACATCGTTCGCCAAGGCGTCCTCCATGGCCTCCACGAAGGTGTCGATCTCCTCGACGGTCGTATAGACGTTGGGGGACACGCGGAGGGCCTGGTAATCGAAGACCTGGTTCGGCGGCACTCCCCCGACGAGCGGGACGACGATGATCCGGTACTTCTGCATCATGAATCGGGCCAGATCGCGGACGTCGATGCCCTCGATGTTGACCGCCGCGACGCCCCAGGTCTCCGGCGGCTCCCCGAGGTTCGACAGGATCCTGACCCGGGGATGTTTCTGCAGGGCCTTGGCCCAGCGCAAGGTCAGGTAGCGCATGCGGGCCGCCTTGCGCTCGGCCCCGATGGCCTGGTGGAAGGCCAGGGCCTCCCCCAGGGCCGCCCGGATTCCCCAGGGATGGGTGCCGATGGACTCGAACTTCCGGATGTCCTCGTCCTGTTGCTCGGGAGCGGCCTGGAGAGGCCAGAAGCGCGGGATCATCTCCCGCCGGACATAGAGACAGCCGTTGCCGATGGGGGCCATCAGCCATTTGTGGAGGCTGACGCCGTAGGCGTCGCACTCGAGGTCCCGCAGCTTGAACGGGAAGTGCCCGAGGGCGTGGGCCCCATCGACGATCGTGACGATGCCTTTGGAGCGCGCCAGGCGGCTGATCCGCCGGACGGGGAACAGTTGGGCCGTGAGGTTCGTGATATGGCAGAAATGAAAAACTTTCGTCCGCGGGCTGATGGCCTTCTCGAAGAGGTTGTAGAGATGGTCCTGGGTCGCCGGTACGGGGAACTGGAGACGGGTGATCTTGATGCCCTCGCGCCGCATCCGCTGGTCCCAGGTCGTCAGCATGCGGGGGTAGTCCTGTTCGGTCGTGACGACCTCGTCGCCGGCCTTGAGGTCGATCCCGTTCTGGACGATCTGAAGGGCTTCGCTCGCCCCGCGGGTCAGGGCCAGCTCTTCCGGGTCGCAGCCGAATTCGTTGGCCATCCGCCGCCGGATGGTCTGAATGTTCCCCGCGACCATGGCTTGGTAATGGACGGGCAGGAGGTTGATCTGTTCCATGTACCGGAAGGCGGATTCGAGCACGACCCGCGGGCAAGGGCAGGTGAAACCGTTGTTGAGGTTGATGAGGGACCGGTCCAGCTTGAAACCGAGCTGCACCTCCCGCCAATAGAACTCGTCCGCGGCGACCTCCGCGGGGCTGCGCCCGGCGACGGACTGCGAGGCGGCCTCGACCCTCGCGAGGTTGGCCGCGTTCCAGGTGAAGGCGACCCCTCCGGCGGCCCCGACCGTGCGCAGGAAATCCCGGCGGCTCCAATTCTCAAGTGACATGTCGAACCTCCCCGGACCCGGATTCCCGGTCATTGTAATGCAGGTCCGGAAGGGCGTCAAGGAGCCGGTGGCGTTCGGCGGCAGGATGCATTTCCGCGCGAACTGTGCTACATTACGATGTCTCAGAACCGGTTGGAGGCCGCCATGGATTTCCGCTTGTATTTCCGCTCCCGCCAGGGAGAGATGGTCCATCTTCTCAAGCAGCTCGTGGCCCTCGAGTCTCCCACCGGCGACAAGGCGGCCGTGGACGCCTGCGCCGCCCTGGCCGCCCGAGAATTGAAGAGAGCGGGGTGCCGGGTGACGACCCTGCCCCAGAAGGACATCGGGGACCTCGTCCAAGCTGAGTTCGCTCCCGGCCGTTTAAAGGATGCCGACGACGAGATCCTCGTCCTGACCCACATCGACACCGTCTGGCCGGTCGGAAAACTGACCAAGATGCCGTTCTATGTCACAGGCGACAAGCTCTACGGACCGGGCGTCCTGGATATGAAGGCCGGACTCGTCATGGTCGTTTCGGCGTTGTCCACAATCCGCAGCCTGAACCTCAAGCCCCGCAAGCGGATCACGGTCCTCGTCAACACGGCCGAGGAGACCGGACACGCGGCGGCCCACGAGGTGATCCGCAAGCTGTCCCGCAAAGCCTCGCTCGTTCTCTGCCTCGAGCCGGCCCTGCCCGGAGGGGCCCTCAAGCTCGAGAGGAAAGGACGGCTCGTCGCCCGGCTGGAGACCCACGGCCGGGCCGCGCACGGAGGGATGCCCCAGAAAGGCGTCAACGCCATCGAGGAGCTCGTCTCGCAGCTCCAGCGCCTCAAGAAGCTGAGGACCGGGGAGACGACCGTCAACATCGGCCTCATCGGCGGCGGCGAGAAGCCCAACATCGTTCCGCAGACCGCTTGGGCCGTCCTCGACATCCGCTTTTGGAAGGCTTCGGACCGTGACAAAGTCCTGGCGGCCCTCAAGGGGGCCAAGCCCGTTCTCCGAGGCGCCCGCCTCAAAGTGTCCGTCCAGAGCACGACCCCGCCGATGGAGAGAACGAAGGCCTCGACCCGCCTCTTCGCAGAAGCCACGGAGATCGCCAAGTCCGTGGGTCTGACCCTCAAAGGCGGCAAGACGGGAGGGGGCTCGGACGCTTCCATCGCCGCCGGTTTGGGCATCCCGACCCTCGACGGCCTCGGGCCCGACGGAGACGGCCTCCATGCCGAGAACGAACATCTTCTTCTGTCCTCCTTCGTCGAGAGGACGGCCCTGTTGACCCGACTCCTTGTGGAGCTTTGATTGACTCCCAAGGCCGAATCTGCTAGTTATAAGTCCCATATCATAAGGGATAAGCGAATTTCCACGGAGGCATCATGATCAAGAAATACTATCTCCTCTCTCCCGGCCCGACCCCGGTGCCGGAGAACGTTCTGGCCGCCGCGGCCGAACCGATCATCCATCACCGGACGCCGGAATTCTCCAAGATCTTCATGGAGACGACCGAGGCCCTCCAGTACGTCTTCGGGACCAAGGAGGACGTCTACATCCTGACCTCGTCGGGCTCCGGGGCCATGGAAGCCGCCGTCGTCAATCTCCTCAGCCCCGGCGACCGGGTCCTGACCCTCAACGCCGGCAAGTTCGGCGAGCGGTGGGGCAACATCTGCAAGGCCTACGGCATCGCCCACAAGGAGATCGTCATCGAATGGGGCAAGGATTACTCGAAGGACGAGCTTGAGGCCGCGCTCAAGGCCGAGCCCGGCGTCAAAGCCGTCTTCTGCCAGCTGTCGGAGACCTCGACGGGGGCCATCTTCGACATCCAGGGATTCGGCGAGGTCGTCGCCAAAACGGACGCTGTCCTCGTCGTCGACGGCATCTCGGGCACGGGCGCGACGCCCTGTCCGATGGACGAATGGAAGATCGACGTCATGGTCTCGGGCTCCCAGAAGTCGTTCATGATCCCTCCGGGTCTGGCCTATATCGCCGTCGGTCCCAAGGCCTGGAAGCTCGTCGAGACCGCCAAGTGCCCCAAGTTCTACTTCGACCTCAAGAAGGCCCGTAAGAACCTGGCCGACAAGACGACGCCCTGGACCCCGGCCGTGTCCCTCGTGATCCAGCAAAAGAAAGCCCTGGACATCATCCGAAGCATGGGACTGGAAAAGCTTTATGCCCATCATCGGATCCTCGGGGACGCCACCCGGGCCGGGGTCAAGGCCCTCGGCCTGGAGCTTCTCTCCGAAAGGCCCGGGAACATCCTGACCGCCGTCAAGACGCCGGCCGGCATCGAGGGCGGCAAGATCGTCAAGACGATGCAAGGCAAGTACATGGCTTATATCGCCGGCGCTCAGGACCCGCACAAGGGCAAGTTCTTCCGCATCGCCCACCTCGGCTACATGGGCGGGTTCGACATCATCACGGCCCTGTCCGCCCTGGAGATGACGCTCGCGGACCTCGGATACGGGTTCGAGGCCGGCAGCGGCGTCCGGGCCGCCCAAGCCGTCCTCAAGGAGAGATGGCAATGACGAAGATCCTGATCGCCGATTCGATGGACACGGAAGCCCTGGAGGCGTTGAAAGCCGTCCCGGGTTTCGAGGTCACCGTCAAGACGGGCATGAAAGAGGACGAGCTCGTCAAAACCGTGCCCGGATATCATGCCGTCGTCGTCCGGAGCGCCACCCGGATCACCCGGCCGGTCATCGAGGCCGGGAAGGACCTCAAGGTCCTGGTCCGGGCCGGCATCGGCCTGGACAACATCGACGGCCCGGCCGCCAAGGAAAAGGGCATCATCGTGGCCAACACCCCGGCGGCGACCTCGATCAGCGTCGCCGAGCACACGTTCGGCCTGATGCTGGGGGCCGTCCGCAACCACGGGCAGGCCGTGCTGTCCATGAAGCAGCACAAGTGGGAGAAGAAGTCCCTCGAGGGCACGGAGCTCTACGGGAAGACCTTGGGGATCATCGGCTGCGGGCGGATCGGGATCGAGGTCGCCAAGAGGGCCTTGGCCTTCGGGATGAAAGTCCTCATCTATGACGTCATCCCGATCACGACCGACCTCGATGTCAAGCAGGTCCCGCTCGACGAGGTCCTGGCCGCCGCGGACCTCATCACCCTCCATGTCCCGAAGCAGCCCAAGCCCATCCTCGGAGAGGCCGAATTCGCCAGGATGAAGGATGGGGTCATCATCGTCAACGTCGCCCGCGGCGGGGTCGTCGACGAGAAGGCCTTGCTGGCCGCCCTGAACTCGGGCAAGGTCCGGGCGGCGGCCCTCGATGTCTACGACAAGGAGCCCCCGGAGGACTGGACCCTCGTCGACCATCCTCGGGTCATCCCCATCCCGCATCTCGGGGCCCAGGCCGTCGAGGGTCAGAAGCGGGCCGGGCTCGAGGTCGTCCGCATCCTCAAAGAAAAGCTCGCTTAAGCGCCTGCGGAGAAGCCCCGGGGCATCGTCTCCGTCCGCACGGTGATTCTCTCCGCCTCCCACGGGGACGGATTCGGCGGCTCACTCAACTCTCGGGATCGGCGGCCTTGTCGAAGACGCGGGCCAAAGCTGAGCGGTCTTTGGCAACAACTCCGGGTTCTGCTAGAATACGTCCATGATCTATCTCGACCACAACGCCACGACGCCCGTCGACCCGGCCGTCGCCGAGAAGATGGCCTGGTTCCTGCGCGAGCACTTCGGCAACCCCTCCTCCCTTTACCCCATCGGCCGCAAGGTCAAGGAGCTGATCACCGAGGCCCGGGAGCGGGTCGCCGCGGTCCTCGGCGTCGACCGCGGCGAGATCTTTTTCACCGGCTCGGGGACGGAATCCGACAACTTCGCCGTCTTCGGGACCCTCGATTCCCATCCCGAGAAGAACGAGTTCATCACCTCGTCCATCGAGCATCCGGCCGTTCTCGAGGCCGCCAAGGCGCTCGAGAAGCGGGGGGTCCAGGTGACCTATCTCCCGGTGGATCCCTATGGGACGGTGGATCTCGACGCTCTCCGCGACGCCCTGACCCCGCGAACGGCGCTCGTTTCGGTCATGCACGCCAACAACGAGATCGGGACCATCCAGCCGATCGAGGACATCGTCCGCATCTGCAGCGAGAAAGGCGTCCCCGTCCACACGGATGCCGTCCAGAGTTTCGGCAAGATCGACCTCGATGCCCGCAGGCTCGGGGTCGATCTCCTGACGATCTCCGCCCACAAGATCTACGGGCCCAAGGGCGTCGGGGCCCTTTACATCCGCAAGGGCACCGACATCTGTCCCTTCCTCCGCGGCGGCCGTCAAGAGAGAGGACTGCGGGCCGGGACCGAGAACACGGCCGGCATCGTCGGCTTCGGCGAGGCCGTCCGCGTCCTTCAAGAAAAGGGGAAGAAGGAACGGGTCCGGGTCGAAAGACTGGCCGAAGCCCTCAAGCGGGGCATCGAGGAGCGGATCCCGAGGGTCAAGTTCAACGGCCATCCCGAGCGGCGTATCAAGAGCACGCTCAACTTCGCCTTCCCCGGGCTCGAGGCCGAGGCCATCCTCCTGGCCCTGGCCACCCGGGAGATCTACGTGTCGACGGGTTCGGCCTGCAGCGAGGAATCCGAAGAGGTCTCGCATGTCCTGGCGGCCATCGGGCTGAGGCCGGAGATCGCCCGGTCCTGCATCCGGATGTCCCTGGGCCGCGATAACACGGACGCCGACGTCGAGACCGTCATCCGGGAGCTTGCGGCCATCGTCGACAAGCTCCGGAAGATCTCGGCGTTCGACCCGCAGGACTGAATCAGCGGGTCGGCGGGCCGCTCTTGAGCCGCTCGAGGTAGGATCGGCGGACGCGGACGAAGAATTCCAGGCAAGGCTCCCGCCGCATGTCCGGATAGGTCCATTCGAGGACCCGGGCGCCCGTCCTCGTGAACAGCAGCTCCAGATGGGCGTAGATCCCGTCGCGGAGCGGGATGCGGTGGGCGAAGTCCTTGGCCGTGGCCATGACCAGGGCCGAGGCCGAGACGTATCCCGGATCGAGGTTGACGAGCCGGCGGCCCTCCCCCGCCGGCGGCCCGATCTGTCGTTCGAGGACATTGGTACCGAGCTTGATCCCCGCCAGGTCCTGGGGATCGATGAGCTCCGTGAAGCTCATGAAACGGCGGGCCAGACCGCCGCCCATCTCGGCTTCATAATACCCGGTGAGATCGAACGCGAACGGCGGGCTTTCGAGATCGATGCTCCCGTAGCGTTCGGCAAGCCGGTCCCGGGCCTGGTCATAGGACCGTGGGTCGCCGTGGATGACCCCGCAGACGAGCTTAACGGGAACGAAAGGTTTCGGCCGGGACATGGTCCACCCGAAGCAAGTATATCCCAGTCCTCATCCTCCCTTCCAGTGCCGTCCGGGGCGGGGGTTTGCCAATCCGTACCGAATTGCCTATAATTGGCCCGTCATGAGCTGGGTCTACATCGAGGACATCGGGGCCTATGAAGGCCGACAGGTCGAGATCCGCGGCTGGGTCCATAGCAAGCGGTCTTCCGGCAAAGTCCGTTTCCTCGTCCTCCGGGACGGCACGGGACTTCTCCAGGCGACGGCCTTCAGCGCGGACAAGGATGCCCCGCTCTTCCGGACATTCGACGAGCTGACCCACGAGTCCTCGGTCATCGTCCGGGGCCTGGTCCGCAAGGACGCGCGGGCCCCCGGGGGGTTCGAGCTGAGCCTCGAAAGCATCGAGCCGGTCCAGATCGCCCGCGATTTCCCGATCACCCCTAAAGAGCACAGCACGCCGTTCCTCATGGAGCACCGTCATCTCTGGCTCCGGTCCTCGAAGCAGCACGCCGTCCTCCGTGTCCGGGCCGAGGTCGTCAAGGCCGTCCGGGACTTCTTCGACGGCCGGGGCTTCCGGCTCATGGACACCCCCATCCTGACGCCGAGCGCCTGCGAGGGAACGACAACCCTCTTCGAGACCGAGTACTTCGACCAGAAGGCCTATCTCACCCAGAGCGGCCAGCTCTACAACGAGGCGACGGCCATGGCCTTCGGCAAGGTCTATTGCTTCGGGCCCACGTTCCGGGCCGAGAGGTCCAAGACCCGGCGGCACCTCATCGAGTTCTGGATGGTCGAGCCCGAGATCGCCTTTGCCGAGCTCGACGACGTCATCGAGCTCGGGCAGGACCTCGTCATGTCGGTCCTCGACCGCGTCCTTACCCGACGGAAGATCGAGCTGGAGACCTTGGAGCGCGATGTGAAGCCGCTCGAGGCCATTGCCAAGCCGTTCCGCCGGCTGACCTACGCCGAAGCCGTGCCCCTGCTCCGCGACAAGGGATCGAAGATCGAATGGGGCCAGGATTTCGGGGCCCCGGAGGAGACCTTGATCTCCGAGATCTTCCCGGGCCCGGTCTGCGTCACCCGTTTCCCCGCGGCCATCAAGGCTTTCTACATGCAGCCGGCCGCGGACGATCCCGATGTCGTCCTCGGCGTCGATGTCCTGGCCTCGGAGGGCTATGGGGAGATCATCGGCGGCGGCCAGCGCATCCATGACCTCGAGCTCCTCGAGCGGCGCATCCGGGAGCACGGCCTTCCCCGGGAGGCCTACGAATGGTACCTCGACCTCAGGAAATACGGGTCCGTGCCCCACTCCGGCTTCGGCATGGGCATCGAGCGGGTCGTGTCCTGGCTCTGCGGGATCAAGCACATCCGGGAGACGATCCCGTTCCCGCGGCTCCTTTACCGCATCTACCCCTGACCCCATGACCGCCTACGCCCGGGGTCGAGACGCCAGGACGCAGAAGGTCGCTCTTATCAGCCTCGGCTGCGCCAAGAACCTCGTGGACAGCGAGGTCATGATGGGCGTCCTGAAGAGGTCCGGCTTCAGCTTTTCCGCCCGGCCCGAGGATGCCGACATCATCGTCGTCAACACCTGCGGCTTCATCCGGCCGGCCCGGGAGGAAGCGGATAGGGCGCTAAGGAAGGCCGTCCGCCTCAAGCGTGACGACCCTCGGAAGAAGGTCGTCGGGGCGGGATGTTATGTTCAGCGGGACAGGGATCGTCTCAAAATCCGTTTTCCGGAAGTCGACGCCTGGACGGGGGTCGGGGCCTTCGACCGGATCGCCGACATCGTCCGTGACCGGCCCGTCCGCGAACCGAAACGGACGTTCCTGTATTCCGATTCCTCGCCGCGGCTCGTCTCAACGCCCGGGACATGGGCCTACGTCAAGGTCTCGGAAGGCTGCTCGCGGCGGTGCGCGTTCTGTTCCATCCCCTTGATCAAAGGCCCCTATGTCTCGAGAAGCGTGTCATCGGTCGTCCGCGAGGTCGAACGGCTGGCCGAGCTGGGGGTCAAGGAGATCGATCTCGTGTCCCATGATACGACGGCCTTCGGGCGGGACCGGGGGCTTCGGCATGGTCTGGTCAGGCTCCTGGAACGTCTCGTTCGCGTGGAGGGCATCGAGTGGGTCCGGTTCCTTTACGGCTGCCCCGAGGGTCTTTCGGAACCCTTGTTGGCGATCATGGCCGAACCCAAGATCTGCCGCTATCTCGATCTTCCCTTCCAGCACGCCGACCCGGCGGTCCTCAGGGCCATGCGTCGGGAGATGGACGGCGGGCGGGCCCTGCGTCTCTTGGAGAAGGCCCGCGAACGGCTGCCGGGCGTCGCCCTCAGGTCGTCGCTCATCGTCGGCTTCCCCGGCGAGGACAAGCGGGCCTTCGCGACGCTCCTCCGCTTCGTCCGGGAGGCGCGCTTCGACCACCTGGGCGTGTTCTGCTATTCCCCCGAAAAGGGCACGCCCGCCTTCGGCCTGCCCGACACCGTCGCGGCGGCGGAAAAAGAGGCCCGCCGGCGGGAGGTCATGGCGGCCCAGGTCCCCATTTCCCTGGCCTCCAACAGGTCCCATATCGGGAAGGTCCTCGAAGTCCTCGTCGAGAGCGTTCCCGGGCCGCAAGGCTCGAAGCTCGTCGGCAGGACCCGGTTCCAGGCGCCCGAGGTCGACGGCCTCGTCCGGGTCTCCGTCCCGCCGCAGAGCCGCCCCTGCGCCGTTCCCCTGGTCAGGGCCGAGATCCTTTCGGCCGGGGCTTACGACCTGCGCGGAAGGATGGTCCCATGAAAGCCGCAGCAAGGCTCCTGGCCACCTTCTTCGGGCTCGGTCTCGTCCCCGCGGCGCCGGGGACGGCGGCCAGCGCCGCGGCCGTCCTCGGCTACCGTTTTATCCTTTCGGAATGGCCCTGGCCCGTTCTCGCGCTTTTCCTCGGTGGGCTCTTCCTGGCCGGCGCCGCGGTCTCCTCCTGCTATGCCGCCGAGCTGGGATCCCCCGATCCCGGCCGCATCGTCGTGGACGAGGTCTGCGGCCAGCTGCTGGCCCTCGCGCTGCTCCCGCCCGGCTGGCCGCCGATTCTTCTGGCCTTCGCCGCTTTTCGCTTTTTTGATATCATCAAGCCCTGGCCGGTCCGCCGGCTCGAGAAGCTTCCCTCGGGCTGGGGGATCATGGCCGACGATATCGCCGCCGGACTGCTGGCGGCCGTGTCCGTCCGCCTGATCCTGGCAGTTGTCCCCGGGCTCGCTTAGTGGACCATGAAGACCGAGATTCTGGCTGTCGGAACCGAGCTCCTGACCCCGTTCTTTCAGGACACGAATTCGCTTTTCGTGACGGCCGGCCTCAACGCTCTCGGGCTTCGGGTGGCCTTCAAGACCGTTGTCGGCGACGAAGAGGAAGACCTTTTCTGGGCCGTTCAGGCGGCCATAGCCCGGTCGCGGCTGATCGTGGTCATGGGCGGGCTTGGGCCGACCGAGGACGACAGGACCCGCGAAACGGTCGCCAAAGCGCTCGGCCGGAAGCTCGTCTTCCGAAAGGCGCTTCTTGACGGCATTCGGGAGAGGTTCCGTCTCAGGGGGCTGGTCATGCCGCCCTCGAACATCAAGCAGGCCCGGATCATCGACGGGTCCGAGGTCCTGGATAATCCCCACGGCACGGCCCCTGGGCTTTGGATCGACACCGGCCGGCATAAAATCGCCCTTCTCCCCGGCCCCCCCGGGGAGCTTAAGCCGATGTTCGAACACCATGTCCTGCCGCGCCTGTCGTCTCTGGGCCGAGGTCTCACGGCCAGCCATGTCCTGAAACTGACCGGCCTCGGGGAATCCGGAATGGAGACCCGCATCCGCGCCGTCTATCGAGCCGTGCCGAAAGGCGTCTCGGTCACGACCCTGGCCGCGCCGGGAGACCTGTCCATCCACCTGACTTACCACGGCCCGGGGCCGGAGGCCGCCGCCGAAAGCCTGCTCGAGGGCCTGGAGAACAAGATCCGCCGTCGGCTCTCATCGTGGATCTACTCCTCGAAGGGCGAGAGCCTCGAGGAGGTCGTCGGCCGCCTGCTCAAGGAGAGGGGCAAGACGCTGGCCTGCGCGGAATCCTGCACGGGGGGCCTCATCGGCCACCGGCTGACGGAAGTCCCGGGAAGTTCGGACTACTTCCTCGAATCGGCGGTCGTGTACAGCGACAGGGCCAAAATGCGGCGCCTCGGCGTGCCCGCCTCCCTCATCGCCCGCTATGGCGCGGTCAGCGCCCAGGTCGCCAAGGCCATGGCCGTCGGGGTCAGGAAGGCATGCCGTGCGGACTTCGGGTTGGCCGCGACCGGGATCGCCGGGCCGGGGGGCGGCACGCCCCGCAAGCCGGTCGGCCTGGTCTATATCGCCCTGGCTTGGGACGGAGGGACATCCGTCCATCGGAAACGCTTTTCCGGCGCCCGGAGCCAGATCAAGTTCCAGTCCTCGCAGGCGGCCCTGGACATCCTGAGAAAAGTCCTTCGCAAAAACGGCCGGAAGACCATATAATGGACCTCAGCAGGGCACATCCGTGAGAACGTTCATCGCCATCGATCTCGAACCGGCCCTCAAAGAGGCGGTCCGCGGGTTCGTCGAAAGCCTGAAGAGGACCAAGGCCGATGTCCGCTGGACCGGTCCGTCGGGCTTGCATCTGACCCTGAAGTTCCTGGGCGAGATCGAGCCGGACACAGCGGAAAAGGTGACGAGCGCCCTGGCGCGGGTCGCCGGCCGGCATCGGCCGTTCTCATTGGCCCTCGAAGGGACCGGAAGATTCCCGCAAGGCCGGAGCCCACGTGTCCTCTGGATCGGGGTCCGCCCTCAGCCGGAGCTCCTCTCGCTTCAGGAGGACATCGAGCGGGAGCTCGAAGCCGAGGGCTTCCTCCGGGAGGACCGGCTGTTCCATCCGCACCTCACCTTGGGCCGGGTCAAGGGTTCCGGGGCCATCGGGGAGGCTCTGGGCGAACTGGAGAAAAAAGGCCGCTTCCTGTTCGGGGACATGGAGGTCAGGAGCGTCACGCTCTTTGAAAGCCGGCTCGGTCCCGGAGGGGCGCAATACCGGGTCGTCTCGGAGCACGCATTGTCATGAAAGCCATTTTCGCGGCGGCCTCCTACCTCGTCGGCTCCATTCCTACAGGCTATCTTTTCGTCCTCCTGGCCGACCGCAGGGACATCCGGCAATTCGGGAGCCGGAGCACGGGGGCCACAAATGTCCTCCGTCTCAGGGGACTGAAGTTCGCGGTCCCCGTCGCCGCGATCGACCTCCTCAAGGGCTTCTTGCCCGCGCAGGTGGCCATGAGGGCCTTCGGCGATCCCGTCTTCGCCGCGTTCTGCGCCTTCCTGTCCGTCCTCGGTCACTGCTATCCGATCTGGATCGGTTTCCGCGGCGGGAAGGGCGTGGCGACCTCCCTGGGCGCCTATGCGGCCATCGCCTGGAGACCGTTGCTGGCGGCGCTGGCCGTTTTCGCCGTTTCCGCGGGGGCCACGCGCTACGTATCTCTCGGCTCGATCCTGGCCTCAGCCGCCTTTCCTTTCTTCGTGCTCGCCTTCGGCGGGCCGAAGGGCGTCTTTCTCATCAGCCTGGCCATTTCGGCCCTCATCATTTTCAAGCACGCGGGGAACATCGGCCGCCTTCTCCAGGGGCGGGAACGCAAATTGGGAGAGAGGACCTCATGAACGCTTCGGTCATCGGCGGCGGGAGCTGGGGCTCGGCTTTCGCCAGGTATCTCGGCACGATCGGCATCCCGACCCGACTCTGGGTCCTCGAGCCGGACGTCCTCGAGGAGCTCCAAAGAAGCCGGGAGAACAAGATGTTCCTGCCCGGTTTTCCGTTCCCTCCGTCCGTCGATTTTTCATCCGACCTGGGCGGGACAGCGGCCTTCGGCGACATCGTCTTCGTGGCCGTGCCGTCCCAATTCTGCCGCGCTGTCTACAGAAAGGTCCGGTCCGCCCTCCGCAAGGATCAGATCGTCGTCAGCCTGACCAAGGGATTCGACCCAAAGACCCTCAAGCGCATGAGCCAGGTCATGGAGGAGATCTTCAGCCCGCACCCTCGCCCGCGCCTGGCCGTCCTGTCCGGTCCGAGCTTCGCCCGCGAAGTGGCCCGTGAGCAGCCCACGGCGGTCGTCATCGCCTCCAGGGACCTGGCGGCGGCCCGGACCGTCCAGCAAGCCGTTTCCAGCCTGACCTTGAGGGCCTACACGTGCCGGGACGTCGCAGGGGTCGAGGTCGCCGGGGCCCTCAAGAACGTCATCGCCATCGCCGCCGGCATCTCCGACTCTCTCGAGTTCGGGCTGAATTCACGGGCCGCTCTGATCACCCGGGGGCTTGTCGAGATCACCCGTCTGGGGGTCTCGCTCGGGGCCCGCAAGGAGACCTTTTCCGGGCTCGCCGGCGTCGGGGACCTCGTCCTGACCTGCACGGGCGAGCTGAGCCGGAACCATCGGGTCGGCCAAGCCCTCGGACGCGGGCAAACGCTCGATGAGATCCTCAAGGGGATGAAGATGGTCGCCGAGGGTGTTCATACGACCCTGACCGCCAGACGTCTGGCCCGGGCCCGGGGCGTCGAGATGCCCATCTCCGAACAGATCTACCAGGTCTTGTACCGCGGCAAGTCGCCCCGAAAAGCGGTCTCGGACCTGATGTCGCGGACATTGAAGAGCGAATGACGGCCGGGGCCGGGCCCCCGCCGGGGAGGAGAACGATGCGCGCCAAGTCCATGCTGGTGATCGGCCTCTGTCTGAGCCTGACCTTCTGCGCGTCCGCCCAGACCAAGCAGCGACGGGCCCAGGCCAAGGACCCCAAGTATCAGTACAATGTCGGCCTCTTCCATCTCAACCAGAACGAGATCGACGAGGCCATCAGGTATTTCGTCAAGGCCCTCAGCCTGAACACCCGCTATCACCTGGCCTGGAACGCCCTCGGCCTGGCTCACTCGTTGAAGGGCAACCTCGAGGAGTCCGTCAAGGCCTTCCTGAAGTGCCTCGAGATCGATCCCCAGTTCACAGAGGCCCGCAACAATCTTGGGACGGTCTACCAGGAGATGAATGCCCTCGACAAGGCCGAGGCCGAGTTCCGGAGGGCGCTCGAGGACCCGGCCTATCCCAACCGGGAGCTGCCGTCCTACAACCTGGCCCGCCTCTACGTCCTTCAGGACCGTCTGGCCGAGGCCCTGCAAAGCGTCCGATTGGCCCTCCAAAGCCAGCCCCGATTGGCCATGGCCCACAATCTCCATGGCTTGATCCTCGAAAAGCGCGACAATCTCGAGGAGGCCATCGCCGCGTACGAGCAGGCCGTGCGGATCGTGCCCGACGACATTCTCTTCAACTACAATCTGGGCGTTGCCTACTTCAAGAACGAGGATTATGCCAAAGCCAAGGACGTGTTCCTGAAGATCTCCCCGAGGGTCACCGACACGGAGATGAAGGACGCGATCGACCGCTACTTGAAGATCATCAATGAGCGGGGTGCGGTAAAGGCCTGAGGCGGGCGGCCCCGTCAGGTCCCTTCCTTCCAGTCCTCCAAGTATCTCTTCTGGGCCCCCGTCAGCCGGTCGATGGACGTTCCCATGGAGGCCAGCTTCAGGGACGCGATCTCTTCATCGATCTCATGAGGCACGGGGTAAACGGCCTTGGCCAGGTCCCGGACCCCGCGGACGAGATGCCGGGCGCAGAGCGCCTGATTGGCGAAGCTCATGTCCATGACCATGGCCGGGTGGCCCTCGGCCGCGGCCAAGTTGATGAGCCGGCCTTCCCCGAGCAGATGGACCCGCCGTCCGTTCCTGAGGATGTATTCATCCACCATGTCGCGGACCCGCCGACGGGACTGGCTCAGCTCCTTCAGGACCGGGATGTCGATCTCGACGTTGAAATGCCCCGAATTGGCGACCAGCGCCCCGTCCTTCATGCGCAGGAAATGTTCCCTGCGGATGATGCCCTTGTTGCCCGTGACCGTGACGAAGACATCGCCGACGGCGGCGGCCTTGGCCATGGGCATGACCTCGAAACCGTCGAGGACGGCCTCGATGGCCCGGACTGGGTTGACCTCGGTGACGATGACGTGGGCGCCGGCCCCGCGGGCCCGCATGGCCACGCCCTTGCCGCACATCCCGTACCCGGCCACGACGAACTTCAGCCCGGCGAAGAGGATATTGGTGGCCCTCAGGATGCCGTCGAGAGTGCTCTGCCCCGTTCCGTAGCGGTTGTCGAACAGATGCTTGGTCCGGGCGTCGTTGACGGCGATGATGGGATAGGACAGGACGCCGTTGCGGGCCATGCTCTTGAGGCGGATGACGCCGGTCGTCGTCTCCTCGGTCCCGCCGACGATGCCCGGCAGGAGGTCCCTCCGGCGCTCGTGGGTGACCGAAACGAGGTCCGCCCCGTCGTCCATGGTGATGGCGGGCCCATGGTCCAAGGCCTGGTGGATGTGGCGATAGTAAAGCCGGTGGTTCTCCCCCTTGACGGCGAAAACGGGGATGCCGAACTCCTTGACCAGGGCGGCCGTGATGTCGTCCTGGGTGCTGAGCGGATTGGACGCGCAGAGCCGGACGTCCGCTCCGCCGAGCTTCAGGGCCTCCATGAGGTTGGCCGTCTCGGATGTCACGTGGAGACAGGCCGAGATCCGAACGCCCCGGAGGGGCTTCTCTTTGGCGAAGCGCCTCTTGATGCGGTCCAGAACGGGCATGGACCGGGCGGCCCATTCCATGCGCAGGCGGCCCTTGCGGGCCAGGGACAGGTCCTTGATATCGTGTGGTATCATTTCTCCCTCGGGTCGTGGGCTCATCGAGCGGCCCGGGGGCGAGGCCCCGGGGAACGAGGGGCCAACGTAGCACAGTCTCGACGGGTTTTCAAGATGCGGCTTTTATGCTAAGGTAATTGAATGTCCGCCTCGAAACCAGGCTTGATGCGGATGATCAGGCCGGTCCACCTTCTTTTCACATTATCCCTTTTCCCCTCCCTTTCTCCGCCCGCTTCGGCCCAGGAAGGGCCGCCCGCCGGATGGAGCCCACCGGTCCAGGAATTCCGGCTCAAGAACGGCCTGCGGGTCATCCTCTCCGAGGACGATTCCTTTCCGTTGGTGACCGTGGCCATCGCCTACGGCGCGGGGACGTCCCGGGAGCGTCCGGGACAGGAAGGCCTGGCCTACCTCATCGAGAATCTCATGTTCCAGGGGTCGGAGAACGTCGGGCCTCTTCAGCACGTCAGCTACGTCCAGAAGGTCGGCGGGGAGCTCAACGCCACGACCCAGTTCGACAAGACGCTCTTCTACCAAACCCTGCCGTCGAACCAGCTGGCCTTGGCCCTCTGGCTCGAGTCGGACCGCATGAGAACGGCCAACGTCACGCCTCCCTCGATCGAGCGGCAGCGCGGCACCCTCATCGAGGAGCACCGGATCCGGCTGGCAAGGGATCCCTATCTCGAGAGCTTCTCGGTCTTTGACGCCCTCCTCTACCCCGATCCCCGGTACGGCCGTTCGGTGATCAGGAACGGAGAGGAGCTGGCCCGGATCGCGAACACGGACGTGTCGGAGTTCTACCAGACGCTCTATGTCCCGAACAACGCCGTCCTCTGCATCGTCGGTAACATCCAGCCCGCCAAGACCCGGGAGCTCGTGGCCCGGTATTTCGATTCCCTCCCTCCGGGGCCCGGCGTGCCCCCGACACCGCCGCCGCAGTTCGAGCAGGAGGGCGAGACGGCCGCCGCCATGCCCGGCCTCCCGATCCCGAACTCCGGCTTTCATCTGGGCTTCAGGTTCTATCCTCTCCAGACCGGCGATGCCTACACTCTCCGGATCCTGGAATATGTCCTGCTCAGAGGGAAGACCTCCCGGCTGCGCGCCCGGCTGCTCGACAAAGACCGAACGGCCTACCACCTCAGCGGCGGTCTTGAGGAGCGCGGCCGGGCCCTCGGCCTCAAGATTTTCTGTCTGACGAACAACGCCGTCATGTCCGACCGCTCCCAGCGGGCCATCCTCTCGGAGATCGAGAAGGTCCGTTTGGGACAGGTCTCCGACGACGAGCTGGCCAAGGCCAAGCGGTTCTTCAAGATGGACTATCTCCGCCGCTTGAGCACGGGACAGGACAGAGCCGTTGTTCTCATCGAAGCCGCATTCTCCGACCGTCCCCTGGATTCCCTGACCGACGAGCTTGACCGGCACTACCGCGTCAGCTCATCGAGCCTGGCCAATCTCGTCGCCAGGTATTTCGTGCCTTCCAACAGAGCCGTCCTGAGGCTGGGTCCCCGATGAGGAACCGCACGTCGCGCCATTCTCCGGTCAGGATGTTGGCTCTGGCCGCCATGCTGACGGTCCTTTCCGGCCCTGGACTCGGAGCCCAGGAGCGGTTCCGCAGGACCCCTCCGTTGGCCGACGCCCGCCAAAACCTCGAATTGGCCGCCATCCAGCGCGTCGACCTGCCGGGCGGGCTCAAGGTCGCCTTCATCCCACGCCCGCGGAGCCCCATCGTCACTCTTCAGCTCGTGATCCTGGCGGGCGAAGCCGATTCCCCTCCCGACCTGCCGGGGGTCGCCAACATCACGGCCCGGATGATCGGTCAGGGCACCAGGGTCCTCTCCTCCGATCAGATCGATAACATGATCGAGGGCATCGGCGCCGAGTATTCCGTCACGACGTATATGGACTATACGGTGTTCAAGCTCGATGTCCTCGGGGAGCATCTCGACCGGGCCCTGTTCATCATGCGGGCCATGCTTCTCGACGCGGCCTTCACCGAGCGGGCCCTCGCCGGCGTGAGGCGGGTCGCCTTTCGCGAGCTGTTCGAACGCAAGAAGGACCCGGAATTCGTGGGCTGGAAGCAACTCGCGCGCGTCCTGTTCGAGAACCACCCCTATCACGTCGGGACCTACAACGAGGACGTCATCAAGTACATCGGGGCCCGGGATATCGCCGCCTTCTACGGCCGCTTCTACCACCCGGCCAACGCCGTCTTCGTGGTCTCCGGGGACGTCGCCGCGGAGGATGTCGTCCCGAAGATCGGCGCCCATTTCCGGGCCTGGCGCCGCCAGGAAGCCGACCGCCCTCGGGTCCCCGTCCCGGCCCCCAACGCCCGGGAGCGGGTCTGTTTCGTCGAGGACGAGGACTCTCAGGACGCGACGATCTTCGTGGGCAACGTCGTCATGGATCAGGAGAGCCCGGACCTCTTTCCCTTTCTCGTGCTCAAGCAGGCCCTGGGCGGCACGACCCGGAGCCGGCTGTTCATGAACCTCCGGGAATCCAAGGCCTACGCCTATTACGCCTTCAGCGAGATCGAGTTCCTCCGGGCCTGCAGCCTGTTCTGGGCCCGGGCCCGGGTGGCCCCTGAATTCATCTTCCCGTCGGTCACCGAGATCATCCGGGAGATCCGGTCCTTCTCGACCACCCGGGCCCCTGCCGCCGAGGTCGAGGAGGCCAAGGCCTACCTCGTCGGGAACATCCCGTTGAGATTCGAATCGCCCGAGGGCTTCTCCGAGTGGACGGCCCGCATCGCGGCGATGGAACTGGGGCCCGATCACTGGGACCGGTTCCTGGAGAACATCATCCGGGTCAATGTGGAGACGGTCCAGGCCGCCGGGCAGCGGCATCTCTCGACCCCCCCTGTCATCGTCGTCGTCGGCCGGCGCGAATGGATCCTCAATCACCTCCAGGATTTCCGGGTCGTCGAGGTCTACGACGTCAACGGCGTCCTCAAGCAGACCATCATCAAAGGAGTCGAGAAATGAAGCTCGTCGAGTGCGTCCCCAATTTCAGTGAGGGCCGCGACCGAGAGAAGATCCGGGCCATCACCCGGGAGATCGAAGCCGTCCCGGATGTCAAGCTTCTCGATGTCGATCCCGGCGAGTCCACCAACAGGACGGTCGTGACCTTCATCGGGACCCCCGAGGCGGCCGCGGAGGCGGCTTTCCGGGCCATCGCCAAAGCCGGAGAGCTCATCGATATGCGGGCCCATCACGGGGCCCACAGCCGCATCGGGGCCACGGATGTCTGCCCGTTCGTGCCGGTTTCCGGCGTGACCATGGACGACTGCGTCCGTCTGGCCGAAGGGCTCGGGGCCCGGGTGGCGGACGAGCTGGGGATCCCCGTCTTCCTGTATGAAGCCGCGGCCCGCAAGCCCGAGAGGCGCAACCTGGCGGCCATCCGGGCCGGGGAATACGAGGGTCTCGAAGAGAAGCTCAAGGACCCCCGCTGGGCCCCCGACTTCGGGACGCCGGTTTTCAATGCCCTGTCCGGGGCGACCGTCATCGGGGCCCGGGAGTTCCTCATCGCCTACAACATCAACCTCAATACGAGGGACCGGAGGCTGGCCCACGAGATCGCCCTGAGCCTCAGGGAGAGCGGCCGGGCCAAGCGCGACAAGGACGGCCGCATCGTCAAGGACGCCCGGGGCGACACGGTCAAGGTCCCCGGCCGGTTCAAAGAGGTCAAAGCCGTCGGCTGGTACATCGAGGATTACGGCATCGCCCAGATCTCCGTCAATTTTACGAACTACAAGATCACCCCGCCGCATATCGTCTTCGACGAGGCCGTCAAACTGGCCGGCAAGCTCGGGCTCCGGGTCACGGGCAGCGAGCTGGTCGGGCTCATCCCCAAGGAGGCCCTGCTGATGGCCGGACGCCACTATCTGGCGAAACAGGGCAAGAGCCCGGGGGTGCCCGAGGAAGAGCTCATCCGAACGGCCGTCATCTCATTGGGGCTCAACGATGTCTCCCCCTTCGACCCCGAGAAGAAGATCATCGAGAACCAGTTCCGCCCCGCCGGGCCGTCCCTCGTCGGGATGAGCCTGAGGGCTTTCGCGAACGAACTGTCCATGGACTCGCCCGCACCGGGCGGCGGAAGCGCCGCGGCCCTCTGCGGGTCCCTTTCGGCGGCCCTCTCGGCGATGGTCTCCAATTTGACGGTCGGCAAGAAAGGCTACGAGAAGGTCCAGGACGCGATGATCTCGACCGCGGTCGAGGCCCAGTCCCTCAAAGAGGCCCTGCTCGCCGCTGTGGACCGCGATACGCAGGCTTTCCATGAGGTCATGGAGGCTTTGCGGCTCCCCAAGATGACGGCCGAACAGGCGGCCGAGAAAGACAGGGCCGTTGAGGAGGCCAACAAGGGGGCCACTCTCGTCCCGCTCGAGGTCCTCGAAATGGCCGTTCGGGCCGTCGAGTTGTCCCGGACCGCCGCCGAAAAAGGCAATCGGAACTCCGTGAGCGACGCCGGCGTCGCGGCCCTGGCCGCCCAGGCGGCCGGCCGAGGGGCGCATTACAACGTCCTCATCAATCTCCCCGGCATCAAGGACGAGAGATTCAAGGCCCGGGTCCGGCGACAGGCCGAGAAGCTCAGAAAAAGCCTCGACCGTCAGGCCGCCGCCGTCGCCAAGGTCCTGGACAAGGCCCTCCGCGTCCCGTAGCCTTCCCCGTCCCGGCCCTCAACTCTTCCGCGGGGGACGGGAGCGGAGCTTTTTCCCCGCGGCCGCCAGTCCGAACATGAGCGCGCAGAGGATGACGATCGCGGCGGAGGCGGGGATGTCGAGCTCCAGGGCGAGAAGAAGGCCCAAGGCGACCGATAGGAGGGCCGTGCCCGTCGAGACGGCGACGGCCGCCTTGAAGCTCCCGGAGACCTGCAGTCCCGCTGCCGCGGGTATGACGATCAGGGCGGCCACCAAGAGGATGCCGACGACCTTCATCCCGAGCACGACCGTTACGGCCGTGAGCATCATCAGGAGGGCGTCGAGGCGGGCGATGCGCACGCCGGAGACGCGGGCGGATTCCCGGTCGAAGGTCATGAACAGGAGCTTGGCGTAATTGCGGGAGACGAGGATCAGCGCGGCAGCGGCCAGGCCCGCCGTCAAGAAGACCTCCAGGGTGTCGATGGCCAGAATGTCCCCGAAGAGGTAGGCCATGAGCTCGACGTTGAAGCCGCGGGCCAAGGTCGCCAGGAGGATCCCGACGGCCATGCCGACGCTGCTGAGGATGCCGATGGCCGTGTCGCCGTGGAGGCCGGCCCGGTTTTTGAGCTTCATCATCCCGACGGCGGCAATGACGGAGACGGCCAGGGCCGCGGCCAGCGGCAACACATTCAGGAACAGGCCGAGGGCGACGCCGGCAAAGGCCACGTGCGACAGCCCGTGCCCGATCATCGCGTCCCGTCTCAGGATCAGGAACAGCCCGAGCACGGCGCAGGCGACGGCGATCGATAAGCCGGCCAGCAGGGCCCGTTGGAGGAATCCGTAAGCGAGAAAGGGTTCCATGGGAGGGATCTCAGTGCTCGTGGGCGATGAGATGGTCGCCCCGGGTGACCATGTCCCGGAAGACCTCGGACCGGCAGAAATCCTCATGACTGCCGTGATAGACGAGCTTCTGGTTGAGGCAGGCGACCTGGGACACGTGTTTGTTGACGATGCCGATGTCGTGGGTGACGAGGACGATGGTGATGCCCTCCTCCTTGTTCAGCAGGTCGAGCAGGTCGTAAAAGGA
This sequence comes from uncultured Eubacteriales bacterium, assembly GCA_964423315.1. Classification (GTDB taxonomy): domain Bacteria; phylum Acidobacteriota; class Aminicenantia; order Aminicenantales; family Saccharicenantaceae; genus RBG-16-66-30. Next base: position 97,860 of record CAYREO010000005.1, read on the forward strand.
CGCCTGGGTCTCGGCGTCGACACCGGTCGTCGGTTCATCCAGGAACAGGATGCGGGGGGACGTCACCAGGGCCCGGGCGATGAAGACCCGCTGCTGTTGGCCTCCCGAGAGCCGGCCGATGGGTGACCGCCGGAGGTCCTCCATCCCGACCCGATGGAGGGCCCGGCGGATCTCCCCTCTTCCCGACGCTTTCCAGGCTTTCGCGTTGGACATCAGGGCCATGGCCACGACCTCCTCGACCGAGGCGGGGAAAAGGGGGTCCACGTGGGTCGCTTTCTGCGGGACATACCCGATCAGGGACCACTCCCGGAAATCACCGATCGGACGGCCCATGATCTCGACCGAGCCCGAAGAGGGCTCGAGGAGGCCGAGAACGATCTTGACGAGCGTCGTCTTGCCCGACCCGTTGGGACCGATGAGGGCCAGGAAATCGCCGTCCCGGATGGCCAGGTCGATGCCGACGAGCACGGGGGGGCCGCCATAGCTGAAGGAGACGTCGCGGACGCTGACGAGGTCCATGGGCCTAGCGGCACCCCAGGCCTTCCCGCAGGCTCTTGAGGTTCTCTTCCATCAGTCCGAAGAAGGTCTCCCCGCGCCCCTGCTGTTCTTTGGTCAGATTATGCCCGGCGTGGAGGACGAGGACGCGTCCGCCGATCTCCCGGGCCAGCGTTCTGGCCAGATCGGGGGGGACGGAATTCTCGAAAAAGACGGCCTGGATCCCGTTCCGGCGGCAGTGCTCGATGACTTTGATGAGCTCTCCCGGCCGGGGCTGGGAGTCGGGGCTCAGCCCGTAGAGGGCATGCCGGGTGAGGCCGTACCGGCGGGCGAGATAGCCGAAGGCGTCATGCCCGGCCACGACGAGGTCCCGGACAGGACACTCCGCCAGGCCTTGGCGGTACCTCCCGTCGAGGTCGAGGAGCCGCTCCGCGAGCTTGGCGGCGTTGGCTTGGAAGAGCTCGCGTCCGTCGGGATCGATGAGGGAAAGCTCATCAGCGATCCCGTTCACGATCCGGATATCGAGCCCGAAATCGAGCCAGATATGAGGGTCCAAAGGGCCATGCTCATGGCCCTCTTCGTCGTCATGATGCTCATCGGCCGCCTCCTGCAGAGCGAGGCCCCGGCTGGCCTCGAAGGTCCTGACGCGTCCCCGGGGAACGGCCCTGAGCAGCCCGGGGAGCCATGGTTCGAGATCGGCCCCGATGAACAGGAACAGGTCGCTCGAGGACAATCTTCGGATGTCGCCGGGACGGGGCTGCCAAGTGTGGACGCCGGCTCCCGGTGGGAGCAGAAGATCGACCTCTCCCCTGTCCCCGGCCAGGGCGGCCGCGAATTCGGCCAGCGGGAAGACGGTCGCCATGATCTTGATCTTGGCCCGGCCGCCGAAGGCGGGGGCGGAGAGGAGCGCCGTGAGCGCGACGGCGGCCGCAAGGACGCGGGATCTTAAGGCCATTTCGTCATCATTATAAGCGAGACGACGGCTTGAATCCACGGGATTTTTGTGCCATCATGAGTGCTCCCGAAAATATCCGACCATGGAGGGTTCAATGTCGACCGTTCTTCACGAGCTCAATCCATCTTCCGTCTGGAAGCATTTCGCCAAGATCCTGACCATCCCCCACTGTTCGGGGAACGAGAAGGCCCTGGGCGACTACGTCATCTCCGTCGCCGCCGACCGCGGTCTCGTTTGGAAGCGGGACAAGGTCGGCAATGTCGTCGTCCGCAAGCCGGCCTCGCCCGGTCGTGAGAAGGCCGTCGGGGCCATCCTGCAGGGTCACCTCGATATGGTCTGCGAGAAGAACTCCGGCACGGCCCACGACTTCGCCAAGGACCCGATCCAGGCGGAGATCAAGGGCGACTGGGTCTACGCCAAAGGGACGACGCTCGGCGCCGACAACGGCATCGGCTTGGCCGCGGCCCTCGCGGTCATGGAGGACGCATCGCTCGCCCACGGACCCATGGAGTTCCTCTTCACGGTCGACGAGGAGACCGGACTGACCGGCGCTAACAAGATCCCGAAGGGCTTCTTGGAAGGAAAGATGCTCCTCAATCTCGACAGCGAGGATGAGGGGACGTTCACCATCGGCTGCGCGGGCGGAGCGGATTCGACCCTCGGTTTCCCCCTGATCAGGAAAACGAAGGCCTCGCAGAACCTCTTCCGGCTGCATCTTCAAGGTTTCCGGGGCGGCCACTCCGGCCTGGACATCAATCAGGGACGCGCGAACGCCATCAAGCTCATCGCCCGGATGCTCGGCCAAGCCCAAGCGGCGTCCGCGTTCGAGCTCGTCAGCGTCCAAGGCGGCAGCAAGCACAATGCCATCCCCCGGGAGGCGTTCGCCGTTCTGGCCTGCTCTCCGGCCCAGGTCAAAGGGCTCAAGGCCGCCCTCAAGAAGGCCTTCGACAAGATCTTCGTCGAATACAAGGCCGTCGAGCCCGAGGCCCGATACGCGCTCGAGCCCGTCCCCGGCAAGGACTTTCCCCTGGCCAGGGATTGCCAGCGCCGGCTGCTCGATTTCCTCCTGGCCGTCCCCCACGGCGTCGTGGCCATGCATCCCGAGATCGCCGGGTTGGTCGAGACCTCGACCAATCTGGCCATCGTCAAGACCGGCAAGAAAGAGCTCGAGGTCCTCTGCAGCACGAGAAGCTCGGTGGCCTCGGCTCTCGAAGCCACCCGGGACATCCTCAAAGCCGTCTGCGCCCTGGCCGGGGCCCGAGCCGCACTCCGGGACGGCTACCCCGGATGGATGCCCAATTTGGCCTCGCCCCTCCTCAAACATCTCAAAGAGGTCTATTCCCGGACTTTCGGCAAGGACGCCGCGGTCGTCGCCGTCCACGCCGGCCTCGAGTGCGGCATCATCGGCGAGAAGTTCCCGGGGATGGACATGATCTCTTTCGGCCCGACCATCAAGAATCCGCATTCCCCCGAAGAAAGGGTCCACATCGGCTCGGTCGAGAAGTTCTGGACGTTCCTCACGGCGGCCCTGGACGACCTATCGAAGTGATCAGGAGCCCGACGGGGACGACATCATGAAGAGGCGGGGTTTTCTCGTCGCGGCGGCGGCCGCGTTGGGAGCGTTCGTCACGGGGGCCTGCGCCGGAAAAAGAAGGAGAGAGTCCATGAAAAAGCAAGTCCAAACGGACAAGGCGCCGAAAGCCATCGGTCCGTATTCCCAGGGCATCGTCGCCAACGGCTTTGTTTTCTGCTCGGGGCAGATCCCCATCGATCCGGCCACCGGCGAGCTCAGCACGGGGACGATCGAGGAGCAGACGCGGCTTGTCCTCAAGAACCTCGGCGCCGTCCTGGAAGCGGCCGGTTCGTCTTACGACGATGTCGTCAAGTGCACGGTCTTTCTCCAGGATATGAACGATTTCGCCAAGATGAACGAGGCCTACGCCGAGTTCTTCAAGGCCCCCAGCCCGGCCCGGGCCGCGGTCCAGGTCGCCCGTCTGCCCCGCGACGTCAAGGTCGAGATCGAAGCCATCGCCGTCGCCCGATAATGCCACGGGGCGTCGGCCGCCGTTCGCCCGGCGGCCCGGGGCCGACCGGGGAGAACGCGAGGCGGTCTGGACGGCGACCCGGGATTCCGCTAAAATGGTCCTCTCATGCCTATCTATGAGTATGTGTGTGCCAAGTGCGGCCATGCGTTCGAGTGCCTTGTGAGGGCCGACAAGGACAAAGACGTCGTCTGTCCCGAATGCGGCGCCGGCGAGCCCCGGAAGATCGTTTCCTGCTTCGGCATCGGCGGGGGCGCGTGCCGCCTCAAGGCTTATTACTCGGGCTGCGCGAGCTGTTCGGCCAACTCCCGCCGCACTTGCCACATAAGCGG
>CAYREO010000005.1:101693-199790 GCA_964423315.1 uncultured Eubacteriales bacterium
AATAAGGTTGGCGGGTTAGGCAAAGGGGGGGGGTGATGCCGAAAAAAGGATAATAAAAGGGGTGGGCGTGATGTTAGACCAAGTCCTGCAGCACTTGCCACTGAAGCGGCCCGCGCGGGCCTTGACTTCCAGCGCCGGATGACGATGTAATAGGCCCTCGCTCATGGAACGCCGTGATCCAAAGACCACCGTGCGGGCCGGGATCGACACCGGCGGGACGTTCACGGATTTCGTCATCTGGAGCACGGGGGGACTCGTCAACCACAAGGTCCTATCGACACCCCGTGATCCCTCGGAGGCCATCTTCCGAGGCCTCGGCGACCTCTTGAGCGATGATCGGGGCGTCTTCATCGTCCACGGCACGACCGTGGCCACCAACGCCCTTCTCCAGAGGAAGGGTGGACGGATCGCCCTCATCACGACGGCCGGGTTCGAGGACGTCCTGGCCATCGGCCGCCAGACCCGTCGCGAACTCTACTCGCTTCGCCCCGAGGACCGGTTCGAGATCATCCCTCCGGACCTGCGGTTCGGGGTCCGCGAAAGGACCCTGTACACGGGCCGGATCGAGAGTCCCGTCGATCCCGCCGAGGTCCGGCGGATCATCGGCAGGATCCGCAGGGCTGGCGCGGAGGCGGTCGCCGTCTGCCTCCTCCATTCTTACGTCAATCCCCACAACGAAGAGGTCGTCGCCCGGGAGCTCGAGCGCGCCGGCCTGATGGCCTCGGTCTCGAGCCGTCTCCTCCCCGAGCATCGGGAATACGAACGGATGTCCACGACGGCCGTGAACGCCTATCTCATGCCCGTCATGGACCGCTATTTGAACGAGCTTGACCGCCGGCTCGACCGGTCCGAGCTCAGGATCATGCAATCCAACGAGGGGTATCTCACGCCGGCCCGGGCCCGGCGGGAGCCCATCAGAACAGCCCTGTCCGGCCCGGCGGGCGGCGTCGTCGGGGCCCGCATGTTGGCCTTGGCGGCGGGGATGCCCAACGTCATCAGCTTCGACATGGGCGGGACATCGACGGACGTGTCCCTCATCGAAGGCCGGATCCGCCGGACCCACGAGACCCGCATCGGGGACTTCCCGGTCCGGCTGCCGATCATCGACATCCACTCGGTCGGCGCGGGCGGGGGATCCATCGCCTACGCGGACCGCGGGGGGTCCCTCCGGGTCGGGCCGCAGAGCGCCGGGGCCGACCCGGGCCCGGCCTGCTACGGGCTTGGCGATCTGCCGACGGTGACGGACGCCAACCTCTGCCTCGGACGCCTGGACGCGGATTTCTTTCTCGGCGGCCGGATGCGGATCTTTCCCGAGCGGAGCCGGGCCGCTGTGGGGGCCCTAGGCCGCCGTATCGGCAAATCCGTCAAGGAGACGTCGCTGGGCATCATCGCCGTCGCCAACGCGAACATGGAAAAGGCCATCCGGGTCATTTCGGTCGAACGGGGCCACGATCCCCGGCGGTTCGCCCTGTTCCCTTTCGGCGGCGCGGGCGGGATGCACGCCGTCGAGATGGCCGAGCACTTGGGAATGCCGACGATCATCGTCCCCCGACATGCCGGCGTCCTGTCGGCGTTCGGACTGCTCATGGCCGATCCGGTCAAGGATTACGCGAAGTCCCTCATGAGGACGGGAGATCGGATCGCCGCGGCCGAGCTCGAAAAGGAATTCCGGGGGCTTGAGGACGCGGCCCGCCGCGATATGGCCGAGGACGGGTTCGCCGCCAAGGACCTCGTCCTGGAGCGGTCCCTGGACTGCCGCTATCTCGGGCAATCCTACGAGATCGATGTCCCCTATCGTCGCGCGTCGACAGCCCGGCGGGCCTTTCTCGAGGCCTTTCACGCCCGGCACAAGACGCTCTATTCCTATCGCCACGACGGCCGCCCGGTGGAGATCGTCAATCTCCGGGTCAAGGCCGTCGCCGTGACTCCGAAGGTCCCCTTGGGCCGTGGGAAAAGCTCGGCGGTCATGGATCCCAGAGCCGTCATCGGCCGGCAGCCGATCGTCTGCGGGAGGGCCGTTCACCGCGGGGCCGTTGTCGACAGGTCCCGGCTGAGACCCGGAAACACGGTCCCCGGCCCGGCCCTCGTCATCGACCCGGAATCCACGACCTTCCTCCCCCCTGGCTGCACGGCCCGGGTCGACGGCACCGCGAACCTCATCATCCGCAAGGCGGCCCGGAGATGAAAACCTACGATCCCATCGAACTTGAGCTGTTCAAGAACGTCTTCGTCGCCGTCTCCGAGGAGATGGGGGCCGTCCTCGGGCGGACCGCTCTGTCGCCCAACATCAAGGAGCGTAAGGACTATTCCTGCTCGCTGTTCAACGATCGGGGCGAGACCCTGGCCCAGGGATCCCATATCCCCGTCCACCTCGGGGCCATGCCTCTTTCCGTCCAGGCCGCGTTGAGGGCGGTGACCTTCGAGCCGGGTGACCTGGTCATCCTCAACGATCCCTACCGGGGCGGGACCCATCTGCCCGACATCACCTGCGTCTCCCCGGTGTTCCTAGGCCGGCGGCTCGGCTTCTTCGTCGCCAATCGGGCCCATCACGCCGATGTCGGGGGCATGACGCCCGGGTCGATGCCGTTGGCTACGGAGCTTTTCCAAGAAGGCTTGATCATCCCGCCTCTCAAGCTCTATTCGCGGGGCCGCATGAACAATGAGGTCCTCGATCTCCTGCTCTCGAACGTCCGTACCCCCGACGAACGGAGGGGCGATCTCCTGGCCCAAGTCGCGGCCAACGAGGTCGGCCGGCTTCGGCTGGCCGAGGCCGGTGAGCGGTTCGGGGCCGCCAAGGTCCGCTTGTATTCCCGGCTCATCCAGGATTACACGGAGAAATTCCTTCGGCAGACGCTCAGGTCCATCCCCGACGGGACGTACGATTTCCGGGACTTCCTGGACAACGACGGGATCACCGACCGCCCCCTTACGATCGCCGTCCGGGTGACCGTCCGCGGGGACCGGGCGGTCGTCGATTTCCGCGGTTCCTCCCCCCAGACGGCGGGCGGCGTCAACGCCAACCTCGCTGTGACGACGTCGGCCGTCCTCTATGTCTTCCGGTCCCTTGTCGAGGAGGACATCCCCTTCAACACGGGCTTGATGCGCCCGCTCGAGATCATCGCCCCGCCGGCGTCCATCGTCAACGCCGTGTTCCCGGCCGCCTGCGCCGGGGGCAACGTCGAGACCTCCCAACGCATCGTCGACGTCCTGCTGGGGGCCCTGTCCAAGGCCCTGCCGGCCCGCATCCCCGCGGCCAGCCAAGGGACCATGAACAACATCGCTTTCGGCGGTCTCGACCTCCGACGCGACAGGCGTTTCGCCTATTACGAGACCATCGGCGGGGGCATGGGCGCCGGGCCCGGCCGCGACGGACTGTCCGGGGTCCACACCCACATGACCAATTCCCTCAACACGCCCATCGAGGCCCTGGAGAACTACCTCCCTCTGACCATCCGCTCTTACAGGCTCCGCAAGGGGTCCGGCGGCCAGGGCCGCTCCCGCGGCGGCGACGGCCTTGTCCGCGAATACGAGTTCCACGTGCCCACGGCCCTGACCATCATGTCCGAGCGCCGCCGTTTCGCACCGTATGGTTTGCGCGGCGGAGCGCCCGGCGCCCGCGGCCGGAACATCCTTCTCTCGCGGGGCCGGCGGACGGCCCTCAACTCGAAGGTCAACATCCTTCTGCGGCCGGGGGACGTCCTGAGGATCGAAACCCCCGGAGGCGGCGGCTCCGGAAAGCCGAGATCCCGGCGCTGAGTCCCGTTTTGGTCTCCGCCTCTCGAGGAAGGACGAGTCGCCCGGCGGGCCCGTTCCCGGCACAGCTCAGCGCCCGAAATCAGGCGCCGTTCTTCAAGCCTTTTTGATCTTGCTCTTTTCGATGAGCAGCTGCCCCTGGTAGGAGACGTAATTCAGGAGGATCATGACCCGCTCGCGGTCGCCGATCTCCTTCTGGAAGATGCCCCTCAGCCCCTTGAGAGGTCCTTCGACGACCTCGATCTCATCGCCGACGGCCGGCTCCTCGCCGTATTTCTCGAAGACGACGAGCCCGTCCTTTTCCCGTGACCGGATGCCGGAGACGACCTCCTCGGGAATGGGAGTCGGACCCTCGTCCCCGCCGACGATCCTCTTGACGCCGCGCGTGTATTTGACCGTCTGATACTGGCCCGGAAAATCGAAAAGGAGAAAAGCGTATCCGGGGAAGAACGGGCGGACCCGCTTCTCGCGGACGTACTTCGGGCAATAGATCGTGAACCCTCCCTCGCGGAACAGGCGCTCGACCTGGGACTCTTTCTGGGGCTTGGTGTTGATGACGAACCAGGCGAGCATGTCCGGGCCTTTCACCTCGTGTCCGCAAGCCCGAGAAGGCGGTAGAGGTCCGGCCGCCGGTCCTCCAAGAAATGCCGCCGGGCATGGCAGGTGAGATTGCGCCCGAGGTCGCAGTCGGCGTAGAGAATGTGGTCGGCGCCCCGGGGGGCCCGGGCGATGACCCGTCCGTCGGGGTCGACGACATACGACTCGCCGGAGAACTCGAGCTCGTCCTCGAGCCCGACGCGATTGACGAGGGCCGCGAAATACCCGTTCTGGAAGGCCGCGACCCGAAGCTCGGCCTCGAAGATCCCCTCGGTCCATTCCCCGACCGCCCCGGCCTGGGGCACGATGACCATCTCGGCCCCCTGCAGGCGCAAGGCCCTCATGTATTCCGGAAAATGGCGGTCGTAGCAGATGGCCACCCCGATCTTCCCTGCGGCGGTGTCGTAAACCAGACGGGTCCTCTGGGCCGGGGCATAATACCCCCGCTCGTGGAAGCCCGGTCCTTCCATGATGTGGGCCATGCGGGTGACGCCGAGAAGGCGGCCGTCGGCGTCGATGACCGGCGAAGAATCGAATGTGGCCTGCCCGTCGCGCTCGAACACGTTGAGGACGGCGACGGCGCCCGTCTCCCGGGCCAGACGAGCGAAGATCTCCGTCGTCGGGCCGGGGACGGGCTCGGCCTCGAGGAGCCGGCTTTCCGTGGCCGGCTGCTGAGGCAGGAAGCGGGAAAAGGCGAGCTCGGCGAAAGCCACGAGACAGGCGCCCGACCGGGCGGCCTCGAGAAAGGCCCTTTTCCCGCGCTCCCTGTTCTCCTCGGGATCCGGGCCGGCGCGCTGTTGGACGAGGGCGATCCGCAGGCTCAACGACACGCTTTCTCGATATCGTCCGGGGTCTTGGGGATGGGCGGTCCCAGGACCCGCCGTCCCTTCTCCGTGACCAGGACGTCGTCCTCGATGCGGGCCCCGCCGAAATCGAGGAACTTCTCGACCTTGTCGTAGGCGATGAATTCCCGGTGCTTCTTTTCCTTGCGCCATTTCTCGACGAGGGCCGGGATGAAGTAGATGCCGGGCTCGACGGTCATGACATACCCTGGACGGAGCTCCCTCGCCATGCGGAGATAGGCCAGACCGAACTGGTCGCTCCTCTTGACCGTGTCGTCGTAGCCGACATGGTTCTCTCCGAGGTCCTCCATGTCGTGGACGTCCATCCCCATGTTGTGTCCCAGTCCGTGGGGGAAGAAGAGCGCGTGGGCGCCCTTGGCAACGGCCTCGGCCGGGTCCCCCCTCATCAGCCCCAGATCCTTGAGACCACGGGCCATGGTCTCGGCCGTCTTGAGGTGGATCTCCTTGTTCATGACTCCCGGCTTCATGAGCCGGATGGCCGTTTCCTGGCCGGCCAGGACGATCTCATAGACGTCCTTCTGACGGCGGTTGAACCTCCCGCCGACGGGCACGGTCCGGGTGATGTCGCAGGAGTACCCCGATTCCGTTTCGGCCCCGACGTCCATCACGAGGAGGCGTCCTTTGGCGAGCGTGTTGCCGTGATAGTGGTTGTGGAGGATCTGGCCGTTGATGGTCACGATGGGCGGGAAAGCCAGACGGCACCCCCGGACGAGGGCGATGCCCTCCATGGTCCCCGAGATTTCCTGTTCGAGGCGGCCGGGCTTGGCCAGCCTCATGGCCGCCAGGTACATGTCCCGGGTGACGTCGAGGGCCTTTTCGATCTCCCGGACCTCTTCCCTGGATTTGACGATACGCTGATCCACGACGGCTTTGATGAGGGCCCCCGAAGCCCGGGGCTTCAGGTCCTTGTGCGGGATCCCGAGCAGCTCGCTGAGGACCGTGGCCGTCAGGGCCCTGTAGGGAGGCAGGTAGTGGACCGTCCGGCCGGCGGCCAGGGCCTTGTGGACATAGGCGTCAAAGGCCTTACGGGGAGCCGTGCGGCCGACCCCGACGTCCCGGGCCCGGTCCTTGAGCTTGGGGAGATGGCCCATCCAGATGATGTCCTCGATACCGATGTCATCGCCGAAGAGAATGTCCTTGTTCTCGTCGACGTCGATGACGGCGGCCAGCCCGGGGGAGTTCAGGCCGAAGAGATACAGGAACGTGCTGTCCTGGCGGAAGGGGTAGGTGTTGGCCGGATAGTTCATCGGGCATTCCTCGTTCCCCACGAACAGGGCGAGTCCCCGGCCGAGCCGCTTTTTCAGGAGCTTGCGGCGTTGGGCATAGATCTCGGGTTTGAACATGTCGTCCTCCTTGGGAATTCCAAAGGACTTGTATAACAGATTCCCCGCCGGCGTTCAACTTCCCGGGGTGTTTGAAATGTCCGCCGGGCGATGCTATGATGAGCGCCCGTGGACAGGACACGGGCACGGAGGAGAGAATCATGGGCGGTTTTTTCGGTGTCGTCGGCAAACAGGACATCGTCCAGGACCTTTTCTACGGGGTCGATTACCATTCCCACCTGGGGACCAAGCGCGGCGGCCTGGCCGTCGCCGGAGAGAGCGGCATCGCCCGCTACATCCACAACATCGAGAACGCCCAGTTCCGCTCGAAATTCGAGGACGACGTCCGAAAGCTCCGCGGGTCGCGCGGCGTCGGTGTCATCAGCGATTTCGAGGACCAGCCGCTGCTCATCCGGTCCCATCTCGGGAATTTCGCGATCGCCACGGTCGGCGTCGTCAGGAACATCGACGCCCTCGTCGAACGCGCCTTCCGGTCGAGGTCCATTCATTTCGCCGAGATGCGGGGCGGGGCCATCAATCCGACCGAGCTCATCGCCACGCTCATCAGCCAGAAGGGGTCGTTCGAAGAGGGCATTTCCACCGTCTGGGAGACGATCGAGGGCTCCTGCTCTCTCCTCATCCTGACGGACGAAGGGGTCATCGCGGCCCGGGACAGCTTGGGGCGGACGCCGATCGTCCTCGGCCGGAAAGCCGGGGCCTGGGCGGCGACCTTCGAGACCTGCGCCTTTCCCAACCTGGGGTTCGAGACCGTCCGTTATCTCGGCCCGGGGGAGATCGTCCGGATCACGGCCGAGGGGTTCGAGACCCGGGTCGCGCCCCGCGACACCCTCCAGATCTGCGCGTTCCTGTGGGTCTATTACGGTTATCCCGCTTCGAACTATGAGGGCATCAACGTCGAAGCGGTCCGCAACACGTGCGGCGAGCTCCTGGCCCGGGACGAAAAGGCCGAGATCGACTTCGTCGCCGGCATCCCCTCTTCCGGGATAGGTCACGGCCTGGGGTTCGCCGCGGCGGCCCACATCCCCTTCCGGCGCCCCTTCGTCAAGTACACGCCCACCTGGGCCCGCAGCTTCATGCCTCAGAACCAGGACGTCCGGGACACCGTGGCCCGCATGAAGCTCATCCCCATCCGGGAGATCATCCAGGGGAAGAAGGTCCTGTTCTGCGAGGACTCCATCGTCCGCGGGACCCAGCTCAAGGACACCATCCAGAGGCTCTACGACGCCGGGGCCGTCGAGGTCCACATGCGGCCCGCCTGCCCTCCTCTCGTCTACGGCTGCCCCTTCTTGAACTTCTCGCGGTCCCGGACCGAGCTCGACCTCGCGGCCCGCAAGGCTATCCGGGCCCTTGAGGGCCCGGACTTCACCGACTACGGGGAGTACACGAAGAGCGGCTCCGACAAGTACGAGTCCATGGTCTCCTGGATCGCCCAGAAGCTCGGGCTGACATCGCTCCGCTACCAGCGTTTGGAGGACCTCGTCAAGGCCATCGGTCTGCCCAAGTCAAAGCTCTGCACCTACTGCTGGGACGGGGTCGACGGCGCGGTCAAGACGGCGAGGCTTTTCGACTGATCTCGAAGAGAACGAGTTTTTCTCCCGTTTCCGGGGATTTTCAGGGACGAGTTCTGCCGATAGATATCCCCCCCTCGCCCCCCAGACCCCCGGGAACCAGTCCCGACGGTTCCCCCGTCGGAGGCCGACGGGTCCCCCTCCGCTATGGGGGTCTTCAGGGGGACATCTATCGCCATCTCTTGTCCCCGAATCCCCGGAATGCGAGAAAAACGCAAAAAAAATGGTAGCGGGGGGTGGATTTGAACCACCGACCTCCGGGTTATGAGCCCGACGAGCTACCAGGCTGCTCTACCCCGCGGTACCGCCGGGTATTATAGCAAATCCGATCGTAAAGTCAAAAAGGATTTTTCCGCGCTTACTCGAGCTCTCGTCCCCTCGTTTCGGGGATCCCGACCCAGAGCAGGGCCGCGGCCAGAAAGGCCAGGGAGATGAGCGAGAAGGAGAATCCGAATCCCCGGGTCTGGGCCACCGAGCCGACGATGAACGGCGCGGCGGCACTGACGATGCGGCCGGCGTTGTAGGTGAAGCCTTGGGCCGTGGCCCGGATCTTGGTCGGGTAGATCTCGGCGGTCAGGGCGCCGAAGCCGCTGAAATGCCCGGTGCCGAAGAAGGCCACGAAGGGTCCCAGGACGAGCAGGGTCAGGGGGTTTCGGGTCCGCGCGTAAAGGACGACGAAGACGGCGGCCGTCAAGAGGAACGCGATGTAGGTCCTCTTCCTGCCGAAGCGGTCGCTGAGAAAGCCGAAGGAAACATAGCCCAGCCACATGCCGACCTGCATGAAGATGACCAGGCCCGACATCAGCCGCGGGCTCAGGCCCACTCCTCCCTGCTCGGCGGCCATCGAGAGATAAGCCGGGATCCAGAGATTGAGCCCCCACCAGGCGAACAGGGTGCAGGCGTTCATCAGGGTCACGAGCACCGTGAGCCGGACGCGCTCCCGGCGGAATACCTCGGCCAGTCCCGCAAGACCCACCTTTCCCTGTGAGCGGCGCGCCCTCCAGATCTCGGGCTCCCGGATGTTCCGCCGGATCCAAAACGTGAACAGGGCCGGGACGACCCCGGCGAAGAACACCGCCCGCCATCCCCAGACCGGCAGGATGACGGCCGCCACGGCGGCCGCCAAGGCATAACCGACGGCCCAGGAGCTCTGGACAAGCCCCAGGGCCTTGCCGCGGTGTTCGCCCGGCCAGGTTTCGGACACGAGCGAGGCCCCGCTGGCCCACTCCCCGCCCATGCCCAAGCCCAAGAGGACCCGGAACACGGCCAGCATGAGGATGCTCGTCGAGAGGCCGCAGGCCGCCGTGAAGACGGAATAGATGAGAATGCTCCACATCATGGCCGTGCGGCGGCCGAAGCGGTCGGCGACGATGCCGAAGATGAGGCCGCCGAAGGCCGAGGCGACCAGGGTCAGCGAGCCCAGCAGTCCGGCCGTCGGCTTGGCCATGCCCAGGTCGGTCATCACGGAGGCCAGGACCATGGCGTAGAGCATGACATCGAAGGCGTCCAGCATCCAGCCGAACGCCGCCGCGACGAGGGACCGGCGGGCGTCAGGAGAGGCGTTCTTCCACCACGTGAATCGAGGCATCAGCGGACCCCGAGGCCGTTATAGCGAAGATAGATGACGCAGCCCAGGACCACAGCGATCCCTATTCCGATCGCGGCATAAGGGATCCGGGGGACCATGGACCCCGCTTATAGCATAAATCGATCCGCTTGGACAGGGGCCGGCCGAGAGGGGGAAAAGCTCCATCTCTCGTTTGCAGGGAATTATGAGGAGACGAACCAAATAAAAGAACGGCCGGAGCGGGTCGTAAGCCGAATTCTGTCCCCGCCGAAACGGGTGACGGTCATTTGTCTAGGCCCCGGATCGCTCCGGGGCTCGAGCGGCCGACCCGCCCCCTGGGACGGGCCGTCCCAAAACGGGGCCCGTTTGGCCTTGCTCCGGATGGGGTTTGCCGTGCCCCCGGCGTCGCCGCCGGGGCGGTGAGCTCTTACCTCGCCGTTTCACCCTTGCTCCCCGGGAAGGCTGCGCCTCGCCCGGAGGGCGGTCTGTTCTCTGTGGCACTTTCCCCCGGTCGCCCGGGGTCGCTGTTAGCGACCATCCTGCCCTTCGGAGTTCGGACTTTCCTCCCCTCCCTCCTTGTCGGAGGGAGCGGCGACCGTCTCGCCCACTCCGGCCGTTATCTTGATGCCGTACTGCTCAAGCTTCTTATACAGGTTGCTGCGCGGCGTGTCAATGTCCCGGGCCGTCTGGGAGATGTTCCAGTTGTTGGCTTTGAGCTTGGCCAGCAGGAAATCCCTCTCGGCCAGGTCCCGGAATTCGCGCAGGGTCTTGATCCCCGCGGCGTCCGGCCGCGGCCCCTCGTGATCCTCCCGGAAAGGCGCGGGCAGATCGTCCTTATCGATCGTTTCTCTTTCGGCCATGATCATCAGACGCTCGACCGTGTTCCGGAGCTCCCGGACGTTCCCCTTCCAGGGGTGGCGGACGAGAGCGTCCATGGCGGCCGGCGAGAACGTCCGGGGTCTGAAGTTGTTCTCCTCGGCGAATGTCCGCGAGAAATAGTCGACGAGTAAAGGGATGTCCTCCCGGCGATCCCGCAGGGGCGGCGAATGGAGGGGCACGACGTTCAGCCGGAAGAAGAGGTCCTCGCGGAACCGCCCGGCCTCGATCTCCTTGCGGAGATCCTTGTTCGTGGCCGCGATGACCCGGACGTCGACCTTGGAGATGCGGCTCGAGCCGACCTTCTGGACCTCGCCCTCCTCGAGGACGCGGAGGACCTTGGACTGGGTCCTCAGGCTCATGTCGCCGACCTCGTCGAGGAAGATCGTTCCCCCGTCGGCCTGCTCGAACTTGCCGGTCTTCTTCTCCGTGGCCCCGGTGAACGATCCCTTCTCGTGGCCGAAGAGCTCCGACTCGATGAGCTCCTCGGGGATCGCGGCGCAGTTGACCTGGACGAATCTCTCCCGGGCCCTCAGGCTGTTCGCATGGATCGAGCGGGCGATGAGCTCCTTGCCCGTGCCGCTCTCACCGTGGATGAGGACCGTCGCGTTGGTCGGCGCGATCTTGAGGATCTCCTTCCAGAGGGTCTGCATGAGGGGGTGGTGGCCGACGATCTCGTAGTGCTTCTCGGCCTTCTTTTTGAGGTCCAGGCACTCCCGGGCCAGGCTGCTCTGCTTCAGGGCGTTGCGGACGACGAGCAGGACCCGGTCGCGGTGGAGGGGCTTCTCCAGGAAATCGTAGGCCCCCAGCTTGGTGGCCTCGACGGCCGCTTGGATGGTCCCCTGTCCCGAGATCATGATGACCTCGGGCGAGACCGGCCGCTGCTTGATCTCGGCCAGGACCTCCAAGCCGCTGCGGCCCGGCATCTTGATGTCCAGGAGGACGAGGTCGATGCCGACCGTCCCCCGGAGAGTCTCGAGCCCGTCCTCTCCCGAGGCGGCCTCGAACAGCTCATAGCCCTCGTATTCGAGGATCATCCGCAGGGTCTTCCGGATGTTCTCTTCGTCGTCGACGACCAGGATCCTGGCCGATCTTTCGGGTTTCATCGTTTCGATCTCTCCCCGGACCGGATTCTAGCACACTCCCCGCCCTCCGGCAAAATCAGTCCGGGATTGTGATAAACTGGCCTCATGAAGCGCATCAGCCCGGTGCTGGCCGTGGTCCTCACCGTTCTGGCCGCGACGGATGCGGTCCCCGGACGAGCCGGTGGGTCCGATGACCGGAGCCGGTCCTTTCGCCTGGAGAACGGCCTGCGGGTCTTTCTCTTCGAGAAGCGCGATCTTCCGCTCGTCAACGTCGTTCTGGCCTTCGACGTGGGCTCCAAGGACGAGACCGACGGGACGAACGGCCTCGTCCACCTGCTCGAGCATTGCATCCTGTTCCGCGGGACGGGGACCCGTTCGGGGTCGGAGGTCAGCCGCGACCTCCGGCGCCACGGGGCCTATTTCAACGCCTACACGGGACAGGACCTGTCCCTCTTCGAGCTCGCCTTACCCTCCCCGTCCGCGGAATTCGGCCTCTGGAACCAGAAGGACCTGCTCTTCGGGCTGGCTCTGACCCAAGAGGAGCTCGACGAGGAAAAGGAGGTGGTCCTCGAGGAGATCAACCAGATGGAGGACGACCCCCATCGGTATGCCGTGGAGCTCGCCCTCCGGAACCTCTTCCCGGGACACCCCTACGGGCGGTCGGTCTACGGTCGAAGGGAGGTCATCTCCGCGGCGACCGTCTCGGACCTGATGGCCTTTCACCGCAAGTTCTTCGTTCCCGAGAACGGGGCCCTGGCCGTCATCGGGGACTTCCGCAACGGGGATATGGAACGGATGGTCCGGGACGTTTTCGGCCCGCTCCCCTCTTCCGGGCGGGCCCGGGACCCGGTTCCGCAAGCCCCGCTCCTCAATAAGAACGTCTTTCTGCGCGAGGAAAAGGATGTCGAAGGGGGGACCCTCGTTCTCGCCCTGCCCGCTCCGGACTACAACGATCCCGATCAGTACGCGATGAACCTGCTCGTGGAGATGATGGGCCGGGGCGTCCATCCCCTGTTGCACGCCGCCCTCCAGGCCCGGAGGGACCTCCCTCAGACGTTGACGATGACTTATCTCGCCAACCGTTTCGGCGGGGCCGTGGTCATCTCCATGCGCCTCGATCCGAGGAATGTCACGGCGGCCCGGAACGAGGTTCTGACCTGCCTCCGCGGGTCCGCCGGTGAGCTGTATTCGCCTTCCGATCACCTTGGCGAGGCCGCTTTTCAGGCCTTCGACTTCCTGGGCAGCGCCAAGAATCAGGTCCGATTCGCCGTCAGCCAGTCCGAGGAGTCGGGACTCGCCTTGGCCGCGTCCATGGCCCGCTTCATGCTCCTCAACACGCGTCAGGACCCGGGACGATACATGGACCGGATCCTGGATGTCAGCTCGAGCGACGTCCGGAAGGTCGCCCGGAAGTACTTCGCCAGGGGCGGGTCGGCCGCCGTGGCCGTCATCCCCGGGAAAAAAGGGAGCGGGTCATGAACGGCCGTTCCGCCCGCGCGGCCCTTTTTCTGGCGATCCTTGCGGTCCTGGCCGCCGCCGGGCCCGCCGGCCCGGCCAGGATCGATGGGCCGGAGAAGCTCGTCTTGGCCAACGGCTCCGAATGCCTTTATCATCGGGACGCCGTCTCGCCGACGACCGTCGTCCAGATCTTCGTTCGAGGCGGGAGAGGAGCCGTGCCGGCCGGCCTGGACGGGCTCGCTTACCTGACGACCTCGCTCTCGCTGGAGATCCCGGACGAGGGGAAGGCCCGGGACCTCATGGCCCAGGCAACCCGGATGTTCCTCACGGTCTGGGAGGATTGTTCGATCATCCATATCGAATGCCTATCCGAGAATCTCGGTGCGGCGCTCCGGGCGGCCGCGGAGATCATCCAGAACCCTCTCCTGACGGGCATCCGGATCGACCGGACGAAAAAAGTCATGCTCTATCGCGGGCGGTCCGAACACGATGATGCCGAGGCCGCCGCCAGCCATACGGGCTGGCGTGCCCTGTTCGGGGACCGGGGATACGGGACCGCGACTTTCGGAACGGAGGCCAGCCTGCGGTCGATCGCCCGGAAGGACGTCGTCGACTTCCGGCGGCGTCTGTTCACCCGGGAGGGCGTGTTCTTTGCCGTCGGCTCCGACCTGGGCCGGGAGGAGATCAAGGCCTCTCTCGAAAAGCACTTCCAGCCCTTCCCGAGCGGCGATGCGGCCGGCATCGTCGGCCCACGGCCTTCGCTTCCCGAGGACCGCGATGTCGTCGTGTCCAGGGAGACCAAGCAGACGTATCTCGGACGCATGTACGTGCTGCCCGCCCCGGATCCCGCGGTCTATGCCCGCGGGTTGATCCTCGAGACCGTCGTCGGGCGCGGGCCCGGCTCACGGCTCTGGTCGCTCAGGACGGCCGAAAAGCTGGCCTACAACGTCAACGCCCGGACGGTCTGGACGAGGACAGCGGGCGTTCTGGAAGCCTATCTCGAGACCGAGAGCGCCAAGGCGAGTATCGCCTCGGCCGCCTTGGACGAAACCCTCGAGGCCCTTCATCGGGAGGGGCTTTCCGAGGAGGAATTCGGGGCGGCCAAAGCCATGGCCCGCTCCTCTTTCCTCCGATCCGTCGAGACCAAAACGTCGAGAACGAGGGCGGCCGGAATGTTCGAGATCCTCGGCCTGGGGCACGGCTATCTTGCCGCCGTCCCCGAGGCGATCGACTCGGTGACGCGTTGGGAGATGAACGCTTTCATCAAGGAAACCATGGCGCCCGCCGGAGCCCTCCGGGTCCGGGTCGGCCCGGGAGCCTTCCCGAAGACGGCCGCCGATACGCGTCATCCAACATCCTAAGAGAACGCCAAGGAGGCCAGACATGTCCCAATTGACATCTCGGGAGCTCGCCGAGCTCGTCCGCTCGGTCTTCCCGCATCACCCCGGGGATCGGGCCTTGGGGGTCCTTGTGGATGTCCCCCGAGAAAGGACCGGCGATAACCCGGACTGGCGGCTCCGGCGGTCGATGGCCGAGGAATGGGCGGAGGCCCTGAGGCGGGAAGCGCCGTCGGTCCCGCTCGAAGCCGTCCACCTCGTCGCCTACGCCGATGTCGGCTCCAACAACGCGGACCTGCCGACCGACGCCTATATCATCGATGGAGGCCTCCCCTCCGATGCGACCGGATTGCCGACGGCGGGCGAAAAGAGGACGTTCCGGTCGGTCTTCGAGGCCGTCCAGCTCTTCCTGGCGCCGACGGAGTATTCGACGACGGCCCCGCTCAAGAACGCGGCCCGGGCGCACGGGTTCCGGGCGGCGACGATGCCCGGGTTCTCGGAGAAGATGCTGCCGGCCCTGCGGATCGATTACGGCGAGGTCGGGCGGCGGGTCGCCTTGCTCAAGGAGCGCCTGGACAGGGCGGAGAGGGCCGAGGTCGTCTTCGAGACCGATGAGGACAGGCTTTTCCCGATGCTGTTCGATCTCCGGTTCCGCAAGGCCCACGAGAGCAGCGGACGGTTCCCGCTCAAGGGCACGGCCGGCAATCTGCCGAGCGGCGAGACCTACATCGTGCCCTATGAAGGAGAGGGGGCCGAGCCCAGCCTCACGACAGGCTCCCTTCCCGTACAGATCGGCGGGGAGATCGTGGTCTTCCGTATCGAGGCCAACACGGCCGTCTCGGCCGAAGGACAAGGGCCTGCGTTCGAGGCCGAGGCCGACCGCCTCCGACGGGAACCGGCCTACGGGAACATGGCCGAGCTGGGTTTCGGGGTCCTCGGCGATTTCGGTCTCGAGCCTATCGGCGAGATCCTCCTCGACGAGAAGCTGGGACTGCACGTGGCCTTCGGGCGGAGCGACCATTTCGGCGGCCGTGTCGGGCCATCGGACTTTTCCTCGCCCGGCGAGGTCATCCATCTCGACCGCATCTACATTCCGGCCGCCCAGCCGCGCGTCCGGGTCCAGTCCGTCGTCTTCCACTATCCGGACGCGCCTCCCGAGGCGGTGCTGGAGAACGGACGCTACGTGATCTTCTGAAAGCGAGCTACCGGAACTCGGCGCTGACGATGGTGATCCGGCCCGGATAGGTGATCGTTCCGAGCGGCGTCGTGACCCGGGGCTGGACGTCGAGGGCGACCCGGGAGGGATCGCCCGAGGCCCCGCCGATGGCCAGGGCCAGGCCGATGAGGTCCTCATAGCGCTTGTCCCCGAAGAACTCGACAAGGTCGAGCGATAGCCGGATGGGGATCGTCACGGCCTGGCCCGTCCCGGGGATCTCCACCGGTCGGGCGATCTCCCCGGTGACCGTTGGCCTCCCGTCGATGAGAAGCCGGCTTTCCAAAGCCGTCAGCGTGCTCGTCGTCCGGGTCGTTCCGCCGGTTCCGTCGTTGGGGTTGACGGCCAGGACCTCCAGGACGAAGTCGGCAACGAGCTTCTTGGCGCCGAAGGACTGGACGAGCTTGAGCGCGTCGGCGGCCGAGAACTGGCTGAGCGTCGTCTTGTCCGAGAGGGAGATCCCCACCAGGCGGAAATCGCCGACCCGATCGATCTTGAATTGAAGGCGCTTCAGACTCGCGAGGGCCGAGGCCATCTCATTGAGCGCGGCACAGCTCTGGAGCCCGACCGCGACCGTCAAGACAGCGGCAAAACGGGCCAGGGGCCTTCGGCTCTTCCCCTGCGACATGGTTGCCTCCTGTGACGCGATGAAAAAAAGCGCCCGGGCCTTCGTGTCGCCGAGGGGCCGGGACGATCGATCACTCGGCCATCCTCTTGTAGTCGGCGTAACGCTTCTTAGCCTCCATGGCGGCCCGGGCGAACAGGTCCTTGGCGATCTCGGGGAACTGCTGGACGAGGGTCCGGTAGCGGATCTCGTTCCGGAGGAAGGCTTCGTACTCGAGCTTGGGCTCCTTGGAGTCGAGCTGGAGGGGGTTCTTGCCGTCCTTGGCCAGGAGCGGGTTATAGCGATAGAGGATCCAGTATCCCGATTCGACGGCCAGCTTCTGGGCGGCCTGGGACTTGCTCATGTCGATGCCGTGGTTGATGCAGGGCGAGTAGGCGATGATGATCGACGGCCCGGGGTAGGCCTCGGCCTCGAGGAACGCCTTGAGGCACTGGTTCATGTTCGCGCCCATGGCCACAGAGGCGACATAGACGTATCCGTAGCTCATGGCCATGCGGCCGAGATCTTTCTTGGTCGTTTTCTTGCCCGACGCGGCGAACTTGGCCACCGACCCGAGCGGCGTGGCCTTGGAGGCCTGGCCGCCCGTGTTGGAGTAGACCTCGGTGTCGAGGACGAGGAGATTCACGTTGCGGTTCATGGCCAGGACGTGGTCGAGCCCGCCATAGCCGATGTCGTAGGCCCAGCCGTCCCCGCCGATGCACCAGACGCTCTTGTCGACCAGGAAATCCTTGAGCTCATCGATCTTCGCGAGGTACGGTTTGGCGGCGCCTCCTCTGGCCGCGGCGGCCGGCAAGGCGGCCTTGACGGCCCGGGCCGCGGCCTTGGCGTCCTCGCCCGTGTCCGCCCAAAGTCCCTTCATCCGGGTCAGGGCGTCCGTCAGCGCGGGAGTCGTCCCGGCCGTCAGGGCGGCATCGATCGACGCCGCCAGCTGGCGACGGCCGGCATCGACGGCCAGCCTCATGCCGAAGCCGTACTCGGCGTTGTCCTCGAACAGGGAGTTGGCCCACGCCGGCCCCTTCCCTTCCGCGTTGACGCAGTAGGGCGAGGTCGGGAACGTGCCGCCGTAGATCGAGGAGCAGCCCGTGGCGTTGGCGATGATCATCCGGTCGCCATAGAGCTGGGTGGCCAGCTTGACGTAGGGGGTTTCGCCGCAGCCGGCGCAGGCCCCGCTGAACTCGAACAACGGACGGAGGAACTGGCTGCCCTTGAGCGTCTCGGGATTGGCGCCGTCGACGACATTGTCCGGAAGGCGGTCGAAGAACTCGGCTTTGGCCCCTTCCCCGGCGCTCCGCTCCTCCTCGATGGGGACCATCGCCAAGGCTTTGGTCTTGGCCGGGCAGACCTCGACGCAGACGGCGCAGCCGACGCAATCCTCGATGTAGCATTGGACCCGGTACTGGAGGTTCCGGTCGTTCTTGGTATTGGACTTGAGGACGGCGAACCCCTCGGGAGCGCCCTCGAGATCGGCCGGGGCGATCTGCTTGGCCCGGATCGAGGCGTGGGGGCAGACGAAGGAGCACTGGTTGCACTGGATGCAGTTGTCCGGCAGCCAGCGCGGGACCTCGACGGCGATGCCCCGCTTCTCAAGCCGGGACGTCGCCGTGGGAATGGCCCCGTCGAGCGGCATCTTCGACACCGGCAGGCTGTCGCCCTTGAACCGGGTGACGGGATCGATGACCTCCTTGGCGAACGCATCGGCGTCGTCGGGGACGATCTTGGCGACCGGGGCGGATCTGGTGATCTTGGCCGGGATGGGGACTTCCTCGAGGGCCGCGGCGCTGCGGTCGACGGCGTCCCAGTTCTTCTGGACGACTTCTTTGCCTTTGCGGCCGTAGGTCTTCTCGATGGCCTTCTTGATGAGGGCGATGGCCTCGTCCTCCGGAAGGACCCCGGAGAGCTTGAAGAAGCAGGCCTGCATGATGGAATTGATGCGCCACCCCAATCCGAGCTCCCCGGCGATCTTGAGGGCGT
Organism: uncultured Eubacteriales bacterium; assembly: GCA_964423315.1. Classification (GTDB taxonomy): domain Bacteria; phylum Acidobacteriota; class Aminicenantia; order Aminicenantales; family Saccharicenantaceae; genus RBG-16-66-30. The sequence continues at coordinate 119,950 of CAYREO010000005.1, forward strand.
CGATGTTGAAGACCTTGATCTTCTTGTCGATGATCGTCCGCTGCATGTCCTCGGTCAGGTTCTCGAAGACCTCCTCTTTTTTCCAGTTGGAGTTGATCAGGAACGTCCCTCCCTCGCGGATGCCCTCGAGGATATCGAGCCGGCCGATGTAGGACGGCTTGTGGAGAGCGACGAAATCGACGGTGTTCAGGAAATACTGGGACTGGATGGGCTGCTTGCCGAAGCGGAGGTGGGAGATGGTCACCCCGCCCGATTTCTTCGAATCGTACTGGAAGTAGCCTTGGCCGTAGAGGTCCGTGTGGTCGGCGATGATCTTGATGGAGTTCTTGTTGGCCCCGACCGTGCCGTCGGACCCGTAGCCCCAGAACTTGCAGCGGACCGTCCCCGGAGGCTCGGTCTCGAGGACCGGGCCGACGGGGATCGACGTCCCGGTGAGGTCGTCCGTGATGCCGACGGTGAAACCGTGGGTGGCCTTCTTGTCGAGATGGTCGGTGACGGCCTTGACCATGGCCGGCGTGAACTCCTTGGAGGACAGGCCGTAGCGGCCGCCGATGACCTTGACCGGCCGGCCCGAGAGGGCCAGGGCGACGTCGAGATAGAGGGGCTCTCCGATCGCGCCGGGCTCCTTGGTCCGGTCAAGGACGGCGATCTTCCTGGCCGTCGCCGGGACGGCCGCGTTGAGGGCGGCGGCGTCGAACGGACGGTAGAGGCGGACCTTGACGAGCCCGAGCTTGGCGCCCTTGGCGTTGAGGTGGTTGATCGTCTCCTCGGCGGTCTCGGCGCCCGAGCCCATCATGACGATGACCTTTTCGGCATCCGGGGCCCCGAAGTAGTCGAACAGATGATAGTGACGGCCGATGGCCCGGCCGACCTTCTCCATGTAGTGTTGGACGAGGCCCGGGCAGTCCGCGTAGTAGCGATTGACGGTCTCGCGCCCCTGGAAATAGACGTCGGGGTTCTGCTGGCCGACCTTGAGGACCGGCCGCTCGGGATTCAGGGACCGTTTCCGGAAGGCCTCCAGGTGCTCCGGCTCGAAGAGCTGGGCCAGCGTTTCGTAGGACACGACATCGACCTTCTCGACGACGTTCGAGGTCCGGAAGCCGTCGAAGAAATGGAGGAAGGGGATGCGGGTCCGGAGAGTCGCCAAATGGGCGACGATGGCCAGGTCCTGGGCCTCCTGAACGGAGCCGGCGCAGGTCATGGCGAAGCCCGTGTTCCGGGCGGCCATGACGTCGCTGTGATCGCCGAAGATGGACAGGGACTGGCAGGCCAGCGAGCGGGCCGAAACAAGGAACACCGTCGGCAGCATCTCGCCGGCGATCTTGTGCATGTTCGGCAGCATCAGCATCAGACCCTGCGAGGCCGTGAAGGTCGTCGTCAGGGCCCCGGCCGAGAGGGCGCCGTGGACCGCGCCCGAGGCGCCGCCCTCCGACTGCATCTCGACCACGTCGACCGTCTGGCCGAAGATGTTCTTGCGGCCTTGGGCCGACCACTCGTCGGCCAGCTCGCCCATCGTCGAGGACGGCGTGATCGGGTAGATGGCCGCGACCTCCGAATAGGCGTAGGACACGTGCGTCGCCGCCGTGTTCCCGTCGATCGTCTGCATGTTCTTATTCATGGATGACTCCTTGTGCCGCCCGGAGGCGGCGGATATTCCCCGACTACTCCTTCAGCTCCGTCCGCCCCTCCAGGGCCTTCTTGATGGTCACCTGGTCGGCAAAGTCCAGGTCCGAGCCCACCGGCAAGCCCATGGCCAGCCGTGTGATGCGTATCCCGTAACCCTTGAGGAACCGCAGGAGGTAGAGAGCGGTGGCCTCCCCCTCCACGGTCGGGTTGGTGGCGATGATGATCTCTTGGAACGCCCCGGCCTCGATCCGGCGGGCCAGCTTTTCCAGGCGCAGCTCGTCCGGCCCTCGCCCTTTGAGCGGCGAGAGAGGGCCCAACAGGACATGGTAGCGGCCGTGGAAGACGCCCGTCCTTTCGAGAGAGGAGATGTTGAACGGCTCCTCGACGATGCACAGGGCGTCGTCGGACCGGCGGCCGTCCGAACAGATGAGGCAGGGATCGACGTGGGTGATGTTGTTGCAGACCGAACAGGTGAAGATCCTCCGCTTGGCTTCGCGGATGGCCTCGGCCAGCTTGTCGGCCTCCTCGGTCCTCAAGCCGAGCAGGTAAAAGGCCATGCGCTGGGCGGTCTTGGCCCCGATGCCCGGGATGCGCCGCAGCTCCTCGATGAGGTCGCGAAGCGGCTGGGCGTACTCGAACATCAGAACAACCCCGGGATCTTCAGCCCGCCCGCGAGCCCGCCCATCTTCTGGGCCAGGGCCTCGTCGACCTTGCGGGAGGCATCGTTGGCGGCGGCGACGACGAGGTCCTGGAGCATCTCGACTTCGTTCCTGTCGGCCACTTCGGGCTCGATCCGGATCGAGAGGAGGTTCTTATGGCCGTCGAGGACGACCCGGACCATGCCGCCGCCGCTCGAGCCGTCGACGCGCATCTCGACGAGCTCCTTCTGCAGGCGTTCCTGCATGTCCTTGGCCGTCTTCAGCATCCTCTGGAGGTCCATGACGTTCTTCATGTTCCGTCCTCCGCGGGCGGTGCGCCCTGCGGGCCCTTGTCCCTCGGCTCCCCGATGGGATCGGCCGACAGGACCTGGGCCTTGAAGGTGGTCATGAAATATTGGACGGCCGGATCCTTGAGGGCCGTTTCGATCTCCCGGCCCGGACCCGGAGGAGGACCGGCCGAAGGTCCTTCCGCGGGGAACCGGACCGCGATCGTCCTCCCGGCGACGTCCGCGACCGCCTTCTCGACGGCCTTGAGGTCCTTGTCCTGAATGCTCTTGGCGAAGAACGACCTTCCGCTGTCGAAGAAAACCTCGAGGACATCGCCCGTGACGCGCGCCGACGAATACTGGGAAAGGAGCGCGGCCAGAGGCGCTTTGTCCGCGGCCAATTTTTCGAGGGCCCGGGCAAAAAGGTCCTTGGCGGGCCGGGCGACCGGCCCAGCCGCTTTCGACGGCCCGGCCGGAGGGGGAGAGGCCTGACCCACAGGGGGTGTCGATCCGACGGCGGCGCGGCCGGACGGCCCGCCCGGGTGGCCTCCTTTCAGGGACTCCACCTCCCGGATCAGCTCCTGGAGCGGGACCAGCTTTCGGAACTGACAGAGCCTGATGAGGAAAGTTTCCAGATAGATCCTGGGAACGGCCGAATATTTCAGGCCCGGCTCGGCCTGCTGGAGGGCGATGAGATAGCGCAGGAGATCGTCGGGGGTCGCAGGGGCCGCTTGTTCGCGCAGGGATTGGATCTCTTCGGCACTCGCGGGCAGAAGGTCCTCCGGCGTCTTCATGGACCGGACGAGGAGCAGGGCCCGGAAGTGCTCGATGAGCTTGGCGAAGAAGACCCGAAGGTCATGCCCTCCCTCGACGATCCGGTCCACGAGGCCGAAGACCTCATCCGGCTTCTCTTCGAGCACGACCCTCGAACAGCCGAAGAGAAGGTCCTGGCCGATGACGCCGAGGATCGTCTTGAGCTCCTCGTCGCCGATGTTGGTCCCGCTGAAGGCCACGGCCTGATCGAGCAGGCTCTGGGCGTCCCGCATGCTGCCGTCGGCGGCGGCCGCGATCAGGGCCGTCCCGGCCGGGGAGATCGTGATGTTCTCCCGTCCGGCGATCCCCATGAGATGGTTGATGATCTCCCGGTGGGAGATCTTCTTGAACTCGAAGTGCTGGCAGCGGGAGACGATGGTCGCCGGGACCTTGTCGAATTCGGTGGTCGCGAAGATGAACACGGTGTTCTGGGGCGGCTCCTCGAGGGTCTTGAGCAGGGCGTTGAACCCGTCCCTGGTGATCTGGTGGACCTCGTCGATGATGACGACCTTGTAGCGGGCGTAGATGGCCTTGTACTTCAGGGATTCCCGAAGGGCCTTGATGTCCTCGATGCCCCGGTTCGAGGCCCCATCGATCTCCAGGACGTCGATGGCCCTCTCCTCGTAGATGGCCCGGCAGAAGTCGCACGCATCGGGGTTCTTGCCGCCGTCGTCGGTCTCGACTTTGCACGGCTGCGGGGTCGGGCCGTGAGCGCAGTTGAGGGCCTTGGCCAGGATCCGGGCCACCGTGGTCTTTCCGGTCCCTCTCATCCCCGAAAAGAGATAAGCTTGGGCCACCCGTCCCGTTTCGATCGCGTTCTGGATGGTCCGGACGACGGACTTCTGCCCGACGACCTCCTCGAAGGTCTGAGGCCTGTATTTCAAGGCGAAGATCCTATAGGGTCTTTTTTTCATGGCCGCTCGTCAAAGGTCGGGAACGGGTCGGATCCCCGAAAATGTAAAGATTATCTTAGCACAAAGGGGGCAAATATCAAGGGAAACGATTATAATAGGCCGCGTGAACCCCCGCCAGCGGAGCCTCTGGGAGATCCACCTCGCCGTCCTCCTCTTCGGCTTCCCGGGGCTCTTCGGCAAATGGATCCCCCTCTCCCCTCCTCTGATCGTTTTCGGCCGGGTCTTTTTCGCCTCCCTGGCCCTGGCCGCCGTGCTGGCCCTCGGCCGGCGGTCATTCCGCGTCGCATCGGCGCAAGACGCGGGACTGCTCGTTTTTTGCGGCTTCACCTTGGTCATTCATTGGACCCTGTTCTTCCATTCCGTGCAGATCTCCTCGGTGGCCGTCGGGCTCCTGTCCTATTCGAGCTTCCCGGTCTTCACCGCTTTCCTTGAGCCCGTCCTGCTGAAGGAACCGCGGGACCGGGGAAGCCTGGGGTTCGCCCTGCTCTGCGTCCTGGGGATCTACCTGATCGTCCCCGGCTTTGACTTGACGGACTCGACCTTCCGGGGCGTGCTTTTCGGGCTTGGGGCCGGACTGACCTTCTCGCTCCTGTCGATCGCCAATCGTCACCTCGCCGGCCGCAACTCAAGCCTGACGGTCGCTTTTTATCAGGATCTCGCCGCGATGGTCTTCCTGGCGCCCTTCGTCCTGACCTTGGGCCGGCCCCTGACGGCCCGGACGCTGGGCCTCGTCGCCGTTCTGGGGATCTTCTGCACGGCGGCCGCCCACACCTTGTTCATCAACGGAATGAAGCGCGTCGGCGTCAGAACGGCCAGCATCTTGAGCTCTCTCGAGCCCGTTTACGGGATCCTTCTCGCCCTGGTCATTATCGGCGAGGTCCCGTCGCTGAGGACGGTCGCCGGAGGAACTTTGGTCCTGGGGGCGGCCCTGGCCGTAACGATCCGGGCCGGAAAGCCTCGCTCTTAAGGAAGCCCGATCTTCTTTCGGACCGGGGTCGGCGGCTTCTTGGCCTTCTCCTCCTCGTCTTTCTGCCTCTTGGCGAGCTCGGCCTTCTCCTCGGCGTGCTTTTTTCGCAGCTCGCCGATCCTCGTTTTGGCCTGCTCTTCCGCTTTCTGCCGGGCCTCGGGACTGGCGACGGCCTTGACCTCATCGGCCGTCCGGCGACGGATGGCCTCGATCTCGGCCTCCTGGCTTTCCTCCATGAGCTTCTGTTCCCGTTCATGGATCCGCCTGAGGACGACGCCCTGGTCCTCTTGGGGCGTTTGACGGACGATGCGTCCGGGGCTCTCGGCCTCGAGCCGTTCGGCGGCCTGTTGCGGATCGATGACCTGCCTGGGCCGAGCCAGCTCATTGCGGGAGATCTCGGGCCTGTAGACGACGACCTCCTGGCCGGAGGACCGGACATCATCGGGCCCTCGGCCGTCCCGAAGGGCGGCTTTGGTCACCGGCTTGTTCGTCTCGCGCCGGACGTGGTCCAGTCCGAGCCCCTCGTTGACGATCCGGTTGTCCCGGACGACGATGTTGACGTTGATGACGGTGTGGTTGATGATCGTCGTGTTCCGCTCGTAGGGCAGGATCCATTGGCTCAGGGACCTGTCCATGAAGTCCCTTCCTCTGACGAAGATCCAATAGTGGCCGGGGATGTCCCAGTCCCGGCGCCCGAACCCGCGGCCCGGATGGAAATCCACGCCGGGCGGGAGCGGGGCCCAGCCGATGTGACCTCCTCCCCATCGCCAGCCGACCCAGGCCGGCCCCCAGACGATGTCGGGGACCCAGAACCACCCCAAGCGCCGGTCCCAGCCCCAACGGCCGTAATGGAACGCGATCCATCCCCAGCGCTCGATCGACACCCAGGTCCATCCGTGATCGGTCCACACCCAGTGGCCCCTCGTATAGGGCCGCCATCGATAACCGACGTCTCGCGGGACCCAGACATATCCGTAGGGAGAATAGGAGACCCACATCCCGTACGGTTGGAGATACTCGTAGAAATAAGAAAGGTCCATCCGGCCGTAGGCGGAGCGCGCCGGTTCGTATGTCCGGGCGCGGGGAGGGGGTGTGCGTGTCCCGTCATAGGGGACGTAGATGTAGCAGGCCGAACCTGCCATGAGGACAAGAGCCAGAATGACCAGAAGCTTTTTCATTTCGCTCCTCCTACCGAACCCTAAGCAAGAGACGTGCCAGAACCCGGAACAGGTTCAAATCCGGCATTGCGCCGTCCGGCCGTCCTCCATAGAGGACACTCGGAGTATCGAACCTGACCTTTTAGTCGCGCTTCAGGCCAGCCTCTTGAAGACCGCCTTGATCCGCTTGAGGGCCCAGTTCAGGTCCTTCTCCCTGATGATGAGCGGAGGAGCGAAGCGGATGACGTGGTCGTGGGTCTCCTTGCAGAGGAGCCCTTCTTTCATCAGTTCTTCACAGAAGCGTCTGGCCCCGCCGGCCTCGGGCTTGAGCTCGACGCCGATGAGCAGGCCGCGGCCGCGGACCTCCTTGATATGCCGGCTCCGGATCTTGCGGAGCTTCTCCAGGAACGATCCGCCCCGCTCGGCCGCGTTCTGGACGAGCTTCTCGTCGATGATGACCCTCAGGCTTTCCCGGGCGACCGCGCATCCCAAAGGATTGCCGCCGAAAGTCGATCCGTGCTCGCCCGGCTGGAAAACCCCGAGGATATCCCGGTCGGAGAGGACCGCGGAGATGGGATAGCACCCGCCGCCCAAGGACTTGCCGATGATGACCATGTCGGGACGGACGCCGTCGTATTCGCAGGCGAACAGGCGGCCCGCCCGGCCGAGGCCGGTCTGGATCTCGTCGGCGATGAACAGGACGTTGTTCCGTCGGCATATCTCGGCCGCCTCCTTCAGGTAGCCGTCGGGCGGGATGAGGATCCCGGCCTCGGCTTGGATGGGCTCGACGAGGAAGGCGGCCGTCTGAGGCGTGATGGCCTTTTCCAGAGCTTCGGCGTCGCCGAAGGGGATGATCGTGAAGCCGGGAGTGAAGGGGCCGAAGTCCTTCCTGTAAAGCGGTTCGGTCGAGAAGCTGATCACGGTCACGGTCCGGCCGTGGAAATTATTGCAGCAGGCGATGATCTCCGCCCGGTCCTGGGCCACGCCTTTTTTCTGATAGGCCCACTTACGGGCGGCCTTGACGGCCGTCTCGACGGCCTCGGCCCCCGAGTTCATGGGCAGGACCATGGAGTAGCCCGTCAGATCGCAGAGCTCCTTGGCCAGCAGGGGCCACTGATCATTGCGGAAAGCCCGCGAGGTCAGGGTCAACCTCCGGGCCTGGTCGATCAGGGCCTTGATGATCCGGGGATGTCTGTGACCCTGGTTGACGGCCGAATAGGCGCTCAAGAAGTCCAGGAATTTCCGGCCCTCGACATCGAACATCCAGATGCCCTGGGCCTTGGTCGCGACGACATCCAACGGGTGATAGTTGTGGGCCCCGTAAACGTCCTCGAGGTGAATGAGATCTCTGCTGTCCATTTTTCGGCTCCTTGATCGGATTCACGGCGTTCCCGCGACGGGGTGGCGGAGAGGGCGGGATTCGAACCCGCGGTGCGCCTTGCGGCACACACACGCTTTCCAAGCGTGCTCCTTAAGCCACTCGGACACCTCTCCGTTCCGAGGTCGCGAAGCGATCCCCGCTCCGCAGCGGAGTCAAACGTATCAGAAAAGCCGCCCCAGGTCAATCGATCGGCGTCCTGGTGAAGGCGTCCCGGGGGTCCCCGGCGAGCGACTCGGTGCCGGAAGCTCAGGCCGGAGGCCTGTAGATGTTGATGATGTCCTTGAGCATAGCGGCCGCCGCGCCGCGCGGGCTCGATCGGCCGCCCGTCACCGTCACCGTGCCCATGGAGTCGGTGAGGAACGAGATCCCTTTTTCCGTTCCGCTGACGTGGAACAGAGGGTGGGTCGCGTCGAGCACGGACGGCCGGACCTCGAGGCTCCATCTCCCGCCCTTCCTCCCCGGCGCGGCCGTGGCCAGCAGCTTGACGGCCCGGCCCTCCCGGACGGCGGAACGGACGAAGTCCGCCGACAGGCCGGCGATCCCCGTCACCTGAACCTCCCGGAGGTCGTGGTCCGCGTCGAGGCAGGCGTTGGTGATGAGCAGGATCTTGCAGGCGGCGTCCCGGCCTTCGACGTCGTTCGCCGGGTCGGGCTCGGCGATCCCCTTGCCCTGGGCTTCTTTCAGGGCTTCGTCGTAGTCCAGTCCCTCCGCCATGCGGGTCAGGATGTAGTTCGTCGTCCCGTTGAGGATGCCCTGAATGCCTTCGATCCGCGCTCCGGCCAGAGAGAACACTCCCACGTCTAAGGTCGGCAGGGCGGCCGCCGTGGCCCCGCTGAACTTGAGGGACACGCCGTTCTCCGCGGCCAGGGCCTTCAGATCGCGGAAGCCGACGACGAGGGCCCCTTTGCTGGCGGCCACGGCGTGCCATCCGTTCCGGAATGCCGAGGAGATGTAAGTAAGCCCCGGTTCCCCCGTCTCCAGGTTCGAGAGGGTGCACTCGACGAGGCAGCCGCCGGGCCGGGACTCTTCGAGGACCATGCGCGCGTTCATGCCCTCATGCCAGGCCGGGTTCCCGGAGGTCCACGGGGTTCCCGCTCTGGAGATCCGCCGGACGTCAAGGGGTGCGCCGGTGAAGAAACAGCCATCAGCCTTGGTGACGGCCGCGATCTCGAACTCGAGGCCGTAGCGCCGGGCGAGGTCCTCGCGCTTCTCCCTCAGCAACGAGACGAATGCCCGTCCGACGTTGCCGAATCCTGTGACGATGAGAGGGACCGTCTTCATGATCTTCCTCCCTGCCCCTCCCGAGCGCCGCTTGCGGGCACGAAAAATGGCGGAGAGGGCGGGATTCGAACCCGCGATCCCGATTGCTCAGGATAACGGTTTTCGAGACCGTCGCCTTCAACCGCTCGGCCACCTCTCCGCCAGGACGGTCGCTCGAAGTGGTGCATTATACCCGAAATCGGAGGCTGTGACCAGGCGGCCGCTCTCCTTCGGTCAGCGCTGCGGCCGCCGGCGGGTGCGAAAGAACCCTCGAACGACGGCGGCGCAGTCGTCCGCCAGGACGCCGCCCGTGATCTCCGGCCGATGGTTGACCCGGTCGAACGGGAACGTCATGATCGACGTGACCGCCCCCGCCTTGGGATCCTCCGCGCCGTAAACGAGGCGCCGGACCCGGGCCTGGACGACGGCTCCCAGGCACATGGCGCACGGCTCGACGGTGACGAACAGGTCGAAGCCCGCGAGACGATAGTTGCCGGACTTGCGGGCCGCCCGCCGGAGGGCCACGATCTCGGCATGCGCGGCAGGATCATGGCTTTTGATCGGCGAGTTGGCTCCACGGGCGACGATCCGTCCCTCGCGGACGACGACCGCCCCGACTGGGACCTCGCCGGCTGCGGCCGCCTTGGCGGCTTCACGGAGAGCGGCCCGCATGAAGAACGCATCGTCGACAGGGCCGCGGACCTTCATGGCGTTCAAGATTTTATCCTTATCCGGGTGGCGGTGGCAATCCCCCATCCCCGTTCCTTTGCGAGTGGGAAATGGCCTATAATGCGGCGTATGGGCGCTCTCTCATGTCCCGCTTGCGGACCGGTCGGCGCCGACGACCCCTTTCTTCGCCTCTGCCCCGGGTGCGGGGGACCGGTGTTCGTCGCCGCCGGAGGCAAGAGACGAGCGATCCGTGAGAGCGCCCCCACGCCCCTCCGGCGCTACGCCGATTTCCTGCCGTTGTCCTCCATCGATGACCGGCTGAGCTTGGGCGAAGGCGGAACGCCCCTCGTCCGGTTGACCCGAGTCGGTTCCCGCTTGGGCCTCTCAAGGCTCTATGCGAAGGACGAAACACGGAACCCTACCGGAAGCTTCAAGGACCGCGGCACGATCGTGGCCGTAATGAATGCCGTCGCCTCCGGGCTTCGCCGCATCGGGACCGTCTCGACCGGGAACATGGCGGTTTCGACCTCCGCCTACGGGGCCCGGGCCGGGCTGGAGACGTACGTCCTCCTCAAGGAGGGGACCTCCGGCGCCGCTGTCCGGGCCGCAGCCGCCTTTGGCCCGCGGCTCATCAGCGTAGACGGGGATTACGGCCGCCTCTTCCATCGGAGCCTGGAGATCGGCACGGCTCTCGGTCTGCCGTTCCTGAACTCCATCGATCCCTTTCGGATGGAAGGATACAAGCTCACGGGCTACGAGATCTACGAACAGCTGGGTCGCCGGGTTCCCTCGTTCCTCGTCGTCCCGGTGAGCGCGGGAGGCCATTTCCTCGGTCTCCTGCGGGCTTTCGAAGACCTCGAGAAGGAGCGCCTGATCGGCCGCGTCCCGAGGTTCATCGGCGTCCAGGCCGAGGGCTGCGCCCCCCTGGTCAAGGCGTTCGAAGCGGGACGCTCGTGCTACGAGCGTATAGACCGGGTCCGGACGGACGCCCACGCGATCTCCAACCCGGCCCCGCCCGCGGGCAACGCCGTCCTGCGGGCCGTCCGCGACAGGAACGGCCTGCTCGTCGCCGTCCCGGACGAGGAGATGCGGGCGGCCCGAACCGAGCTGGCCTCCCGGGAGGGATTGTCCTGTCAACTCGAGTCGGCAACGGTCCTGGCCGCCCTTTACCGGCTGGTCGCCGGCGGGACGATCACGGCCGACGACGAGGTCGTCCTTGTCCTCACCGGAAGGGACCGCGGAGCGGATCAGCCCTCCGGCCCGGTTTCCATGCCGGTCAGGCGAATACCGCTCGACGGGCTCGAAGGAGAGATCCGCGACATGATCGGCCCCGAAGTGTGATAAGATAAGGACGTCCCGCCCGGGGAGGCCGGTGGCCGCCCGTGCGTTCTTTGCCGAAATCTCAGAAGTGAGGTGACCATGGCTTATGATTTTCAATCGTTCACGCGGCCGGAGCTGCCGAAGATCCCCGTCAAGACCGTTAGGGCCGTCCTCATCGTCCTGGCGGCGGTCCTCATCCTGGCCGGGTCCTTCTATCAGATCAGCCCCGAGGAGATCGGCGTCATCCTCAGGCTGGGGAAGTTCGTCCGGACGACCGACCCGGGGCTCCATCTCAAGATCCCCCTGGGCATCGAACGGCTGACCAAAGTCCCCGTCGAGCGCCAGCTGAAGATGGAGTTCGGGTTCCGGACGACCCGGGCGGGCATCCGCTCGGAGTACGCGACGCCGGCCGAGGCCCGCAACGAGTCGGTCATGCTGACAGGCGACCTCAACGTCGTCGTCGCCGAATGGATCGTCCAGTACAAGATCAAGAACGCCTACAATTACCTGTTCAAGATGCGTCAGGCCGAGCGGACCTTCCGGGCCATGACCGAGGCCGTCGTCCGGCGGGTCGTCGGCGACAGCTCGGTCGACGAGATCCTGACCGTCGGCCGGGCCCGACTGGCCCTCGAGGCCAAGATCGAGCTCCAGAACCTCTGTGACGACTACGAGATCGGCATCGACGTCAACCAGCTCATCTTCCAGGACGTCAATCCGCCCGATCCCGTCAAGCCGTCGTTCAACGAGGTCAACCAGTCCATCCAGGAGAAGGAGCGGAAGATCAACGAGGCCTGGTCCGAGTACAACAACGTCATCCCGCGGGCGACGGGCGAGGCGGAGCAGATGATCCGGGCGGCCGAGGGCTATCAGGCCGAGCGGGTCAACAACGCCCGCGGCGACGCCGAACGGTTCATCTCGGTCTACAGGGAATACGCCAAGGCCCCCGCCGTCACCCGCAAGCGCCTCTATCTTGAGGCCCTCCAGGACATCCTGGCGTCGATCGACAGGAAGATCGTCTTCGACCAGAGCCAGAAGAACATCCTGCCGCTCCTCAATCTCGGCGAGGAGGTGAAGAAGTGAAAAAGCAGCTGACGATCCTCGCCGCCGCGATCATCGGTTTGGCCCTGATCCTCGTCCTCGCCGACGCCCTCTACATCGTCACCGAGACCGATCAGGTCATCATCACCCAGTTCGGCGAGCCCAAGGGCGACGCTGTGACCTCCCCCGGCGTCCACATCAAGGTCCCCTTCATCCAGAAGACCCACTTCTTCGAGAAGCGCTGGCTCGAATGGGACGGCGATCCCAACCAGGTCCCGACCAGGGACAAGAAATACATCTGGATCGACACCTACGGCCGGTGGCGGATCACCAATCCCCTCGTCTTCTACCAGCGCGTCCGCGACGAGCGCGGCGCCCAATCGAGGCTCGACGACATCATCGACGGCGAGACGCGCAACGCCATCGCCAGCTACGACCTCATCGAGGTCGTCCGCTCGTCCAACCGGGAGTTCGAGGAGACCGAGGAGTCGGTCATCCTCGACGTCGTCGAGCCCATCGAGGAGATCAAGCTGGGGCGCGACCGGATCGCCCAGATCATCCTCGAGAAGGCCTCGGCCATCACGGCCGAGTTCGGGGTCGAGATCAAGGACGTCCGGGTCAAGCGCGTGAATTACATCGACGACGTCCAGCGCAAGGTCTTCGAGCGGATGATCGCCGAAAGACAGCGCATCGCCTCGAAATACCGGTCCGAGGGCGACGGCAGGAGCGCCGAGATCCGGGGCCAGAAGGAGCGCGAGCTCAAGCGCATCACCTCGGAGGCCTACCGCAGGGCCCAGGAGATCATGGGCAAGGCCGACGCCGAGGCGACGGCCATCTACGCCCGGGCCTACAACCTCGATCCCGAGTTCTACCAGTTCACCAAGACGCTCGACGCCTACCGGGCGACGCTGGCCAAGCAGACCTGGCTCGTCCTGTCGACCGACAGCGAGTTCTTCAAGTATTTGAAGAGCGCGGGGCGCTAGCGGGGCGGGCCGCTCAGGCCTTTCCGCGGAGGAACGCGAGCACGGCTTCCCGGTTGGGGAAAAGCGCCGGCGTACCTCCGGTGTGGAAGAAGACGACCTTGTCGGTCCGCTTGAAACGATCCCTGCGCGCCTCACCGATGAGCCCGGCCATGGCTTTGGCCGTGTAAACGGGATCGAGGACGATCCCCTCGGTCTGAAAGACGAGGCGGATGACGTCGGCGACGTCGCGGTCGACGGTCCCGTAGCCCGCGCCCAGATAATCGTCGAGGACGATGACATCCTCGGACCCGAGCCCGGGAACCAGGCCCAGGGCCTCTTCGGTGGCCCGGCCGATCTCCAAAACATCCTCGGAGAACGGAGCCGCGGCGTCGGAAACGCTGATGCCCACGACCCGGCATTTTTCCGTGAGGGCCTTGGCCCCGACGGCCAGGCCGGCTTGGGTGCCGCCCGAGCCCGTCGAGTGGACGACGTAGTCGGGGACGAACCCCTCCCCTGCCGCCTGGTCCAGCATCTCGGCGAAAGCCTCGACGTAGGCGATGGCCCCGAGAGGTCTGTCCATGTCGCCCCGGACGAGCGACCCGCCGACAGGGACGAGATAGGTCCGCAGGCCGGCTTCGCGGAACTCCCTTGCCGCCTCCTCCAGGGCCTCGAAGGCCTGGGCCGACTTGACGACCTTGCCCTTCTCGGCCTCCCGGAGACGGATGTCGGCATCGAGGATGACGTCGAGCAGGAGGTTGCCGTCGAGCTCGGGAGGGAGATCGGAGGTCCTGAAGAGGACGAGGACGGGGCGGATGCCGAACATCCGGGCCGCCGCGGCCGTCTGCAGGCACCAGTTCGACTGGACGCTGGCCCAGGTGATGACGACGTCCGCCTTCTTGCGAAGCATGTCCCCGACGATGAACTCGAGCTTGCGGGACTTGTTGCCGCCGAAGGCCAGTCCCGTCAGGTCGTCCCGCTTGACGTAGATCTCGGGCCCGCCGATACGATCCGACAGCCGGGTCAATTTTCGGAAGGGCGTCGGACGCTCAATGAGCCTGACGCGCGGGAACTTCGCGATCCGGTCCCGGATATCCTTGGTCGGGGATCCTGCCATGTTGGGTCTCCCGGATCATCTTAACAGAATCACGCGTAAAAAAGCACCCGCCCGCCCCGGCGCCCGGGAACATAACTTCAAACGATGGCGATAGGTATCCCCCTGAAGACCCCAAGAGCGAAGGGGGACCCGGCGCCGCCGGGGGAACCGACGGGACCGGTTCCCGGGGGTTTGGCGGGCTAGGGGGGATAGCTATCGGCACAACGCCTCCACAAATCCCCGCAGATAGGAGAAGAACCGAAAAAAGGGCCGCCTCCCGGGAGGCGGCCCTTTCGTAATTTCCCTTCAGTATCGCGGGTCCTGGAGGATCGTGCCGAAGGCGGTCAAGGATTTGCCGTCGACGAGAAGGACGAACCGGTATTCCCCCTCGGCGGCCGGATAGGAGGCGAATCCCGTGTCGGCGGCCGCTCCGCTGAGTCCTCTTTCTCTCATCCGCTGGGCCATCTCCTGGGCGGCTTTCCTTTCCGCCTCGGTCCTTTCGCGCCGGCCCGTCATGTTCCAGACGACGGTGTTGAGCCCGGCCTCGGCCGTTCCCCGAAGATCGTTGATGAGATGGCTTCCCCGGTAGACCTGGATCCTGACGTCGCCCTTGGGCTTGGCCTTGAGGTAATAATTGACGACCAGTCCGATGGGCTCGCTCTGCCCGGCGTAGTTCGAACTGCTCGCGTTGCGCCTATCCGTCCCGATCCAGCGGACCTTGGATTCGATCTGGAACAGGTGCGCGTCCTTGGCCAGGACGGCGGGCGTGAGCTCCTGGAGCGGCGAGATGTCGGCGATGAAGATCCCCCGGCCGTGCGTGGCGACGATCAGGTCGTTGTCCCGGGGGTGGACCTTGAGGTCGTGGACGGGCTGGGTGGGCATGTTGCTCTTCATCTTGAACCAGCTCTTGCCGCCATCGATCGAGACCTGGACCCCGAACTCCGTGCCGACGAAAAGGAGGTCGGGATTCTTGACGTCCTCGCGGATGACGTTGACCGGCCCTTCGGCCAGACCGGAGGCCAGCGACGTCCAGGTCTGACCGTAATCCGTGGTCTTGTAGATGAACGGGCGGAAGTCGTCGTGACGGTAGCCCGTGTACGTGACGTAAGCCGTTCCCGGGTCGAAATTCGAAGCCGTCACCCGGCTGACCCAGTACCCAGGATTGCCGGTGATCCGGTCGTTTAGCTTGGTCCAGTTCAGGCCGTTGTCGCGGGTGACCCAGACGTTGCCGTCGTCCGTACCGACCCAGAGAAGCCCGGGGACGAGAGGCGACTCGTCGAAGGTCGTGATCGTGCAGTATTGGATGTTGCCGTCCCCGCCTCGTCCTCCGACGACGAGCTTCGTCGGGTCGTTGGTCGTCAGGTCGGGGCTGATCTCGACCCACGACTCTCCGCGGTTGGTCGACATGACGACGATGTTCCCGCCGTGGTAGATCGTCTCGTTGTTGTGAGCGGAGACCAGGATGGGGGCGCACCAGTTCCAACGGGTCTCGGGCTTGATGCGCTGGTAGGCGACGCTCTTGGTCTCCCCCGTCACGAGATCGACCCTCTGGAGGGGACCGAACTGCGATTCGTTGTAAAGGGTTTGATTGGTCCGGCGGTCGAAGACGTTGTACATGCCGTCGCCGCCTCCCAGGTTGAACCAGTCCTCGATCTGGATCGGGGGGCCCGCCTGGGCGCCCGACGCGCCGGCCATGGCGAACCGGCCGCCCGCCGTCCCCGGCTTGGTGCTGGGCCCCATGACCGAGCCGTTGTCCTGAAGCCCGCCAGCGACCCGGTAGGGGTAGGACATGTCGAAATCGACGGCGTAGAACTGGGCCAAAGGCAGAAAATCGGGATGGTACCAGTTCCGGCCGCCGTCCCAGGTCACGCCCAGGCCGTGGTCGTATCCGAGGATCATGTGGTTCGAATCCGCCGGGTCGATCCACAGGGCGTGATTGTCGCCTCCGAAGCGGAACGGCGTCGTCCAGGTCTTGCCGCCGTCACGCGTGCCGTGGACCCCGACGCTCAGGACGTAGACGACCTGGTCGTCGTTGGGATCGACGATGATCTGCCCGTACCAGTAGCCGGGGCTCCCGCCGATGCTCCGGTTCTCGGGGCTGACCTTTCTCCATGTCGCGCCCGCATCGTCGGAGCGGAAGATCTCCCCGTCGATCATGCCCTGGCTGGACTTGCCCTCGAGGATCTCCCGCCAGCGCTCCTCGACGGACATGCCGGGCTTGTTGACATTCTCCACGCAGGCATAGACGATCTTCGGGTTCTTGGGGTAGACGGCCAGCCCGATCCGGCCCAGAAGCCCCCCGGGCAGGCCGTTGGTCAGCTTCGTCCATGTCCGGCCGGCGTCGACCGTCTTGTAGATGCCGGAGCCGGGTCCGCCGATCTGGTAGGTCCAGGGCTTCCGGAGGCGCTCATAGGTCGCGGCGTAGAGGGTGTCGGGGGCCGAAGGATCCATGGCCACGTCGACAACACCGATGTGGCGTCCGTCGACGACGATCCCCAGGCTTTTTGTCCAGGTCTTTCCGCCGTCCTCGGTCTTATAGAGACCCCGCTCGGCGTTCTCCGAATAAAGACGCCCGAGGGCGGCGACGTAGACGATGTCCGGGTCGGTCGGGTGGATGACGATCCGGCCGATGTGATGGGATTCCGAAAGCCCCATGTTCCGCCAGGTTTTCCCCGCATCGGTCGACTTGTAGACGCCGTCGCCCCAGTAGGTCGAACGGGAATTGTTGGCCTCGCCCGTCCCGACCCACAGGATGTCGGGGTCCGACGGGGCCACGGCGATGTCCCCGATGGAGAAGACCTTTTCGTGATCGAAGATGGGCTCGAACGTCTGGCCGTTGTTCTCCGTCTTCCACAGGCCGCCGGAACCGGCGGCGGCGTAGAACGTGTGGGGACGCTGAAGGGGGACGGCGATATCGACGAAGCGGCCGCTCTGGCGCGTCGGGCCGATCGACCGGTAGGGAATGCTGTTGGCGATGTCGGCCGCGCTGACGGCCGGCACGGCCGGCTGGGCCTTGGCTTTGGCCGGCGTTCGGGCCTGGGAGAGAAGGCCGGCCGGGGACAGGAGGAGGATCGCTGCGAACAGGCAGACGAGTCCGCGATGGGTCGTTTTCATGATGACTCCTTTGAATGATGGAATGTCGGCATCGCTCTTCGGGCGCAAGGGCCCATTATAACCGAGGCCCGGGCCGCGGACAATGAAAAAGTCGGTCCCTCGGCGGGCCGGCAGTCCTTACTCCTTGAGCTCGTAGCGGACCCCGCGCGCTTCGAGCTCGGCTATGACGAACCGGAAACAGCTCTCCTCCGCGCCGATGTATTCGGGCGGGCAGATCCCCTCCCGGCTGAACGCCCCGGATAGGATGAGCCGGGCCGCGGCCGTGGCCGGGAATCCGGTCGTCCGGGCCATCGAGGAGAATCCCGTCGCCCGATCCCTGCGGTCGAAGAGATCGTAGGCGAATCTCCGGGGCCGTCCGTCATCCTCGCCCCTGATGACGATCCGCATGACCGTGAATTCGTCGTCCTCCTCGTGGAGGTGCCATTGTCTGAAGAGCAGGGCCGAAGTGAAATCGAGCGGCCGGATCCGGCTCCCGCCGACTTCGATCTCCTCCCGGTCGAGGAAGCCGCTGTCCCGGAGGGCCCGGATCCGCTCGACGTGGCCCGGATACCGAAGGGTCTTCTCGATCATGTTCGGGACCGCCATGGTCCTGATGAGGGACCGAAGCCCGTCGGAATTGAAGGCCTCAAGCGTCCCGACCGGAGGAAAGTCCATGAGCTCGACGTCCGAAAGGGCCGGCTTGACGACGAGGTGGCCGTTCTCGACATAGCGGGCGGGCCGTGTGTATTCCTCGATGACGTCGGCGGGCGAGAACGGCGCCTTGTACTCGAAGGGGAACTCCCTCTTGAACGGGAGCCCGCCGACATAGCAGGCGAAATGGCTGACCGTCATCCGGGCCGCATGGTACCCGAGGATCATGTTGCTCATGCCCGGGGCCACCCCGCAGTCGACGACGGCCGTGAGACGCTCGGCCCTGGCCGGACTATCGAGCCGGAACGCATCCTCGGGGAAGAACGAGATATCGACCGCGTTCTTGCCCGCCTCGAGGACGGCCTTGAGCGTCGCGAAGCCCATGGAGCCCGGGACGGCTCCGACGACGAGATCGAAGGGCTCGACGACGCGACCGACGGCGGCCGCGTCGGAGAGGTCGGCGACGATGGGCTTGACGGGCGTGCCCTTCAGTCTCTCGAGGTTGGCCGGCCTCAGATCGGCGGCGGACACGTCGAAGTCCCTGGCCAGATCGAGGGCCATGACGCGGCCGACCATGCCCGAACCGAGAACGATGACTTTTTTCATGCCCGCCTTTATACCTCATTTCTCCCCCGCCCGGCAATAGCTCCCATCGCTGACGGCGCGGTGTTTACATTCTTCAGCCCGGGCGGTATCATGGGGCGGTCATGAACGGAAGGTCTGTCCATGGACGATGACGCGCGCCGGCGCCACCGAGCGGGTCTGGCCGGCGGCGCCTGGGTTGCCGTTCTCGCCCTGGGCGTCCTCTTGGCCGCTCCGGCCGGCGGACCGGCTCAAACGACTCCCGCGTCCGTCGAGCCCGCGTCGGATGAACCTCCGGCGTTCAAGCCCCGGCTCGTCCTACTGCCCTTCGTTTACTATACTCCGGAAACCCGGCTCGCTTTCGGCGTTGGCGGCGTCCTGACCTTCAAGGCCGGAGCGGAACAGGCCCGGACCCGGACCTCGACCGTCTGGGCCTTCGGGACCTACAGCCTGGCCAGACAGATCCAGGTCTCGATCAACCCGACGGTCTACTTCGAGCGCAACGACATCTCCGTGAGCGCCAATCTCCGCTACGAGAGGACGCCGCTGAAGTTCTACGGGGTCGGAAATGATACGCCGTCGAGCCTCATGGAACCCTACACGCCGCGGATCGCCCTCGTCCAGGCCGGTTTGAAAAAGAGGCTCTTGGGCGGGCTTTTTGCCGGCCTGCTTTTCGATCTGGAAAGAACGACCATGGAAAAAATCGAAGCCGAGGGCCTCCTCGATACGGCCGGCCTGCCGGGCAGCCGCGGAGGCCTCGTCTCCGGGCTCGTTCTCAGCCTCGACTGGGATACGCGCGACGGCGCCCAGTTCCCCCGGTCGGGGACGTTCCTCCAATTGACGGCCGGCTCGTACAGCCCGGCCTTGGGAAGCGACTTCAGGTTCAGCAGCCTGAAGCTGGACCTCAGGCAGTATCTCTCTCCCTCTTCAGGCCACGTTCTCGCCATGCAGGCCGTCCTCAGGCTCACGTCCGGCGATACCCCCTTTTACAGGCTCTCCATGCTCGGGGGCGACTCGCTGTTGAGGGGATACTACAAGGGCCGCTTCCGCGATAAGGACATGATCGTCGTCCAGGCCGAATACCGGGTGGCCCTCGGTGAGAAGTTCGGTCTGGCCGGGTTCGCCGGCCTCGGTCATGTCATTCCCCGCTTCGGGGACCTCGGGCTGAAAAGCCTCAAGTATTCACTCGGAACGGGACTCCGCTACAGCCTGGATGCCCGCGCCGGCTCGAACATCCGCATGGACATGGCCTGGGGCGTCAGGTCCTTCGGTCTCTACTTCACGGCCCAGGAATCGTTCTGACATCCCCCTATTTCTCGAGCTGCGAGGTGCAGTGCGGGCAACGGACGGCCTTGATGGGGATGGCCGTTGAGCAGAACGGGCAGTCCTTGGTCGTCGGGGCGGCCGGCGGGGCTTCGGCCTTCTTCTTCAGCCGGTTCATGCTCCGGATGACCAGGAACAGGGCGAAAGCGACGATCAGAAAGCTGATGATCTTGTTGATGAACAATCCGTAGTTGAGGGTCACCGCCCCGGCCTGCTGGGCGGCGGCCAGCGAAGGGTAAGGCCCGGGCGTCTGGCCGGCGGACATGACGATGTAGAGATTCGAGAAATCCACGTTCCCCAACAGCATCCCGATGGGCGGCATGAGGACGTCGGCGACGAGCGACGAGACGATGGCCCCGAAGGCGGCGCCGATGATGATGCCGACGGCCATGTCCAGCACGGACCCGCGCATCGCGAATTCTTTGAACTCTTTGATCATAGGTGGTCCCTCCCCGTGACGACGATTTCGGACGCTTGATTCTTATATCGGCTCTCGAGGTCTTGTCAAGAGCGTTTTTGAGGCCTTTGGAGGCCTGTCCTCAGTGGCCCAAGGCTTACCAGGCGATGCCGTAGTCCTCGCCGTGGTTGCTGCTGCCGCCCCAGAAGGTGCCGTGGGCCCGATCGAAGAACACGGCGTTGATCGGGCCCGAGGTGTATCGCTTGGCGGTCAGGACGTAGCCCATGGCCCGAAGCCTCTCGCGGACCCCTTCGGGGACCCTGTCGTTGACCTCGAGCTTTCCCGGGACGATCATGTGGTCGTCGAAGGAATCGTGCATCTGGAAGCTCGTGAAGTTGGCCGCCTCGCAGGCCTCCTGGACGTTCATGCCGAACTCGACGACGTTGAGGAAGAACTGGAGGAGGTTCTGGTCCTGGGTGTCGCCGCCCTGGACGGCGAACGACAGGAAAGGCCGGCCGTCCTTCATGGCCAGCCCGGGCGTCAGGGTCGCCCGGGGACGCTTGCCGGGGGCGATGACGTTGAACGGGTTCTTGAACTCGTCGAGGACGAAGCTCTGGGCCCGCTGGCTGACGCCGACGCCGGTCCGGCCGGCGATGACGCAGGGGACCCAAGCGCCGCTCGGGGTGACCGAGACGACCCAACCCTCCTTGTCGGCGGCTTGAATGGACGTCGTCCCCGACCGGAAGCTCTCTTCCAGAGCGGCATTCTCCTCCGTCCCCAATCCCTCCGGGGCCTTCCGTCCCCACTCCAGCCAGCGGTCGAGATGATGGAGGTAAGGGTTTTTGCGGCCCTCGTACGGGTAAGGATCACCGGGCTTGATGAGGGGGACGTTCTTGTCGGGATCGATGAGCTTGGCCCGCTCGCGGGCGTAGTCCTTGGACAGCAGCCCCCGTATTGGTTCCTCAGGGGGAAAATAGGGATCGCCGTAATAGAAGTCCCGGTCGGCGAAGGCCAGATTCATGACCTGGTAGAGCGTGTGGATGTACTCGGCGCTGTTATGGCCCATGGCCTTGAGGTCCATGGGCTCGAGCATGTTCAGGGCCTGAAGCATGACCGGGCCTTGGACCCACGTCGTCAGCTTGTAGACATCGATCCCTTTGTAGCTGGTGGATACGGGCTCTTCGATATGGAGCTTCCAATCGGCCAGATCGTCCATGGTGACAAGACCTCCCTGCTCCTTGAGACCGCGGACGAACTCCCGGGCGATATCCCCTTTATAGAAGCGGTCGTAAGCCGCGGCGAGGGCGGCCTTGCGGTCCTTGCCGGCGGCCAGGGCCTCGCGTTCGGCTTCGACGAGCTTGCGGAGAGTCGCCAGGAGGTCAGGCTGACGGAAGATCTCGCCGGGATGCGGGGCCTCCCGGTCCTCGCCGAGGTGGGGCAGGAGGACGGCACGGGAGTAGGGCCACTGTTTGATCTTTTCCTTGTCCCTTTCGATCCGGTCGCCGATCTCTTTGTCCATGGGGTACCCTTCGGCCATGGCCATGGCCGGGGCCAGGACCTCGGCCAGGCTCATCGTGCCGTACTCAGCCAGCATCGTGATCAAGCCTCCGGGAGTGCCAGGGGTCACGGCGGAGAGGGGGCCGTCGGGAGGGGGATACTCGTAGCCCCGGCTTTTATAGAATTCGGGCGTCGCTCCTGTCGGGGCCACGCCGAGGGCGTTGATGCCGACGACCTTCTCGGTCTTAGGATCGTAGATGAGAGCTTGGGTCTCGCCTCCCCAGCTCAGCACGTCGTGCATCGTGCAGACGGCGCCGAGCATGGCGCAGGCGGCGTCGACGGCATTGCCGCCTTTGGCGAAGATCAGGGCCCCGGCGGTTGCGGCCAGGGGCTTACCTGTGATGGCCACCCAATTCCGGCCGTGCAGGACGGGTTTCTCGGTGGTCCTGTCAGCGGACCCATGAGACGGACACATCATCCACCCCGCCAAGAACGCCGCGGCGAGCGTGATCCCTTTTTTCATGATCGGTCCCTCTCATCTTGTGCGGTACTTCTCGAACCAGGCCTGGAGGTAGAGCTGTTGGAGGAGCCGGTGGGACGGCCTCCGCCAGCCGTGGTATTCCTCGGGCATCCGCACGAGGAGGGTCTCTTTTTTCAGCATCTTGAGGGCCCGGTAATATTCCTCGCTCTGGCTCATCGGCGTCCGGAGGTCGGCCTCCCCGGTCATGACCATGGTCGGCGTCGTCACGTTGGCGACGTAGTGGAGCGGCGAACGGACGGCATATTCGAGGGGATCCTCCCAGGGCATTTTCCGGAACTGGCGGTACCAACCGGGGCCGTCCGTCGTGCCGACGAAGGAGTGCCAGTTGATGACCGGCCTCATGGAAACCGCGGCCCGGAACCGGTCTGTGTGGCCGACGATCCAGGCCGTCAGGACCCCTCCCCCGCTCCCGCCGCAGACGAAGAGGTTGTCGGCGTCGATGAAACCCTTGGCCAGGGCCGCGTCCACCCCGGCCATCAGATCGTCGTAATCCTTGCCGGGATAGGAATGCTGGATGCCGTTGACGAAGTCCTGGCCGTAGCCGGTGCTGCCGCGGGGATTGAGATAGAGCACGGCATATCCGTTGGCGGCGAAGTTCTGCCAGTCCCAGTTGAAGGCCACGGAATACATGGACCACGGCCCGCCGTGGATCCAGAGGAGCATGGGGTATTTCTTATCGGGTTCGAAGACCGCCGGGCGGATGAGCCAGCCCTGGATGTCCAGGCCGTCAGGGGCCTTGAACCAGAGCTCTTCGGCCTGTCCCAGACGGACGCCATCGAGCACATCGGCGTTGACGTCCACGAGCTCCTTCCAGGCGTCGGGTTTGGACACCGGGAACGTCACCAGATATCCGGGCCTCTGGAAGCTCGAGACGACGGCCGCGGCCTGTCCGTTGCGGGCCAAGCTCACTCCGGAAAGGACATGGGTCCCTTTGGTGATCTGCCGGACGGGGCCTTGGAGGGGGGCCAGATAGAGGTTCGACTCGCCCCGGGCCTGGAGGAGGAAATAGACGCCGGAGCCGTCGGCGGCCCAATCGATGACGGACGGGGAATTGGCCAGGTCCCCGGCCAGGAGTCTCTTGCGGCCTCCCGCCGCGTCCATGAGATAGAGACTCGAGAGATGACTCGTGAAGTTCTTGTCGTCGTAGCCCGTGTAGGCGATCCATTTCCCGTCCGGCGAAACGCGGGGATCCCCGTCAGGCCCCTTCCGGTCCGTCAGGGCCCGGACGTCCAATGTGGCGAGATCGACGGCGTAGATCTCGGTGTCTCCGAACTCATATTCGGGTTCGGGCTTGCGGATGGCGCTGAAATAGATCGTTCGGCCGTCCGCGGACCATTCGGGGGAGGAATGGGAATAGTCGCCCGATGTGATCCGTTTCGGCGTGCCGCCAAGCGTGGCGTCCACGGTGAAAATATGCGTGTTGCCCCGGGGGAGCGGGCCCCGGCCGTCGGCGGCCCACGACAGACGGTCAACGAGGACGGCCGGCGCGGCCCACTTGGCCCCGGACGGTCTGGGCGGGAGCTTGACAGCGAGAATGGGCTTGTCGTCAGGGACGAAGCAGGTGAAGGCCAGGGTCCGTCCGTCCGGCGACCAGGTCAGGTTCTGCGGGGCCCGTTCGAGGCGGGTGAGCTGGGCGACTTCTTTCGTCTCGACCCACAGGACATGGATCTGGGTCGTCTGGTCGCGGTCGGAAAGATAAGCGATCCTCTTGCCGTCCGGGGACCAGACCGGCGAGAAATCGCGCCAGTTCCCGTGGGTCAGCTCGCGGACCCGCTTCCCGTCGACATCGACGATCCAGAGATTCGACCGGGACTGATCGTTCGTCTTGTCGATCCAACCCCGGGTGAACAGGATCTGCCGGCCGTCCGGGGAAATCGACGGGCTGCCGACGGTCTCCATGTCCATGAACGTGTTGACATCGAGCAGACGGACGGCGGGCGTCTCCTGTCCCCCGGCGGCGGCCCCGGCCAGGGCGGCCAGGATGACGATGACGGCGAGCGGTCTTTTCATGGGTCAGTCTCCTTGATCGGGATTCCCGTTCCCGGAGAGGCCGGCCTTTCTTGCCTGGCGCCCGGGACGGTCGTGTTTCGCATAGCGGCACAGGTCCCCATTCTAACATCAAACCCGAGGGCCTTGAAAGATGGAGCCTTACATCAAGAAAAATTCCCGTTCCGTCTTGCGCCGGCCCGGGCCCTGATGTAAAATATTTCACTCTTCGTTTCGATATCATCCCACGAGAAGCCGATCTTCTCGGAAAGCGAGCCGGTCATGAGCCGAGTCCTGGAACATCCGATCCTCCGCATCCCGGAAACGGAGAAGATCACCTTCCATTTCGCCGGCCGTCCGCTGACCGGGCGGAAAGGCGAGATGATCTCCAGCGCGCTCTTTGCCAATGGGATCCGCATCTTCGGCCGGCATCACAAGGACGGCTCCCCGCAGGGGATCTTTTGCGCCAACGGGCAATGCTCCCAATGCATGGTCATCGCCGACGGCCTGCCCGTGAAGTCCTGCATGGTCCCCGTCCGCGAGGGGATGAGCGTTCTCCCCCTTCAAGGGTTCCCGGAACTGCCCCCGGTCAGAAGCACGGACCTGAGAATGGGGGCCATCGAGGACCTGTCCTGCGATCTCCTCATCGTCGGCGGCGGGCCGGCGGGCATGGGCGCGGCCATCGAGGCCGCCGATTCCGGGCTTTCGGTCATCCTCGTCGACGACAAGTCCGACCTCGGCGGAAAGCTCGTCCTCCAGACCCATCTCTTCTTCGGGGCGGCCGCCGAGTGCTATGCCGGGACTCGAGGCATCGAGATCGCCGGGATCCTGGCCGACGAGGTCGCCAAGCGCCCCGGGATCAAGGTCATGACCTCGAGCGTAGCCGTCGGCGTCTTCGCCGACAAGAAGGTCGGCGTGGCGTCCGGGGACCGGTATGTTCTCGTCACGCCCCGCAGCCTGCTCGTCGCCTCCGGGGCCAGGGAAAAAGCCCTGAACTTCACCGGCTGCGACCTTCCCGGCGTCTACGGCGCCGGCGCCTTCCAGACCTTGCTCAACCGCGACCTCATCCGGCCGTCGGAGAGGCTCTTCGTCGTCGGCGGAGGAAACGTCGGCCTCATCGCCGCTTACCATGCCCTTCAGGCCGGCATCGCCGTCGTCGGTCTCTGCGAGGCCCTGCCCGACGTCGGCGGCTACTGGGTCCACGCCGACAAGATCCGCCGCATGGGCGTCCCCATCTACACGACGACGAGCGTCGTCTCGGCCAATGGAACGGAGGCCGTCGAATCGGTGACGGTGGCCCGCGTCGACAAGAGCTGGAAGATCGTTCCAGGGACCCACAAAACCTACGCCTGCGACACCCTGCTCATCGCCGTCGGGCTCGACCGGGTCAGCGAATTCCACGATATGGCCGTCAACGTCGGCATGCCCTCCTACCTGGCGGGCGATGCCGAGGAGATCGCCGAAGCCTCGGCGGCCATGTTCTCGGGCCGCGTGACCGGGCGCCGCATCGCCCGAGACCTCGGCAAGGATGTCGAGGTCCCCGCGTCCTGGGAGAGGATGACGCAGCTCCTCAAGTCCCACCCCGGCCGACAGAACTTCCCCATCGTCCGGGTCATGGACGGCGGCGACGGCGGCGGGGAGAAGAAGGAGATCTTCCCGGTCATCGGATGCCTCGAAACCATCCCCTGCAATCCCTGCTCCGTCGTCTGCCCCCAGCAAGCTCTCAAGATGCCCTCGGGCGACATCCTCCAGCGGCCGGAATTTGACGGGGATTGCGTCGGCTGCAGCAAGTGCGTCGCCAACTGCCCCGGACTGGCCATCACGCTGGTCGACATGACGCGCCGCGCCTCCGGCAAAGCCCGGGTCACCATCCCGTTCGAACTCCCCGTCCGCTTCGAGGTCGGCGACAGCGTCGCTGTCGTCGGCTGGAAGGGGGAGCCGCTCGGCCAGGCCAAAGTCCTGGAGATCCTCGACCGTTCGGGCCGTTCGCCCTGCCGTCTGGCCTGCCCGGCCGACGTCCGCGCCCAAGGCTACATCCAGCTCATCCGCCGCGGGAGCTACGAAGAGGCCATCGCCCTCATCCGCCGCGACCTTCCGCTGCCCGGCGTCTGCGGCCGGGTCTGCTATCACCCCTGCGAAGAGGGCTGTCTGCGCAAAGAGATCGACGAGCCCGTGGCCATCTGCGCGCTCAAGCGTTTCGTCGCGGACTGGGCCCGGACGAACGCCGTCGATGTCCGTCCCCTGCCTGTCACCAGACCTCAGCGGATCGCCGTCATCGGCTCAGGACCGGCGGGCCTGGCCTGCGCCAACGAGCTCGCCCACCGCGGCTATGCCGTCACGGTCTTCGAGGCGTCCGAGAAGGCCGGGGGTCTCTTGCGCTGGGGCATCCCCGCGTACCGTCTCCCGGACGATGTCCTGGACTACGAGCTCGACTGCCTGGCCCGTCTGGGCATCGAATTCGAGACCGGGCGGCGGATCGACGACGTCAACGAGCTTTTCGATAAAGGTTTCGCGGCCGTCTTCCTGGCCCCGGGGGCCCTCAAAGCGACGAGCGCGGGCATTCCCGGCGAGGATCTCGACGGCGTCGTCAACATGCTCGATTTCCTTCGCCGGGTCAAGGCCGGCGAGCTGACGCGGCTTTCGGGACGGGTCGCCGTCATCGGCGGCGGCAACTCGGCCATCGATTCGGCCCGGGTCGCCCGGCGCCTGGGGGCCGACGAGGTCCGCATCCTCTATCGCCGTTCGCGGGAGCAGATGCCCTCCCACGATTGGGAGGTCAAGCAGGCCGAGGACGAGGGCATTCGTTTCGATTTCCTGGTGGCCCCGGAGGCCATCCTGGGATCGAACGGACGCGCCGCCCGCATCCGGCTCATCCGGATGAAGCTCGGGGAGCCCGACGCCTCCGGCCGGGCCCGCCCCGTCCCCATCCCCGGCTCACAGTTCGAGCTCGAGTTCGAGACGATCATCCCGGCCATCGGACAGCAGACCTCGCTCGGCGGCCTGGCCGAGGGCATGGCCCTGACCCGCCAGGGCAACGTCATCGCCGACCCTGTGACCCAGTTGACGCGTCCCGATGGGGTATTCGCCGGCGGCGACGCGGTGACCGGCGCCGATACGGTGGTCGCGGCCTTCGGCGCGGGCAAGCGGGCCGCTGAGTCCATCGACCGTTTCTTGAGGGGCGTCGATGTCGCCGAAGGCCGCCGGGTACCTCCGGCCGCGGCCCCGGAGACCCTGAGGGAGAACGTCAAGCCTGCGCCGCGGGCGAAAGAAGAGGAATTGCCGCTCGCCGAGCGCCTCGACAACATGAAGGAGATCGTCAAGACCTTGAGCGAAGAGGCCGCCCGGGCCGAGGCCTCACGCTGCCTCGGATGCGGGTCGATCGGAGAATGCCTGCCGGGAATCGACCCGGGCACCGGGGCGGCCCGAAGAAGCCCGATCCAGGACAAGGCCCACATGGTCGTCGTCGAGGCCGACCCGGCGATCGCGGCCAGGATCGGGGGCATCCGCATCCAACCCGAGTCCGTGACCGAGCCCATCGGGACGGTCCTGCCCGGGCAAACGCCGGACGAGACGATCGTCTGCCGATGCGAGCGGGTCACCGCCGGCGAGATCCGTCGGCTCATCCGCGGCGGCGAGCGGGACATCAACCAGATCAAGGCCGTCACCCGGGCCTGCATGGGCGCCTGCGGCGCCAAGACCTGCACCCCCCTCATCCACCGCCTTTTCAGGGAGGAAGGCGTCCCGGCCGGCGAGATCGTCGACCAGCCGAAAAGGCCGTTGTTCATCGAGGTCCCCCTGGGCGCCTTCGCCGGACTTGAAGAGGAGGGCGATCATGACCGCCGCTAAGTCCTGGGATGTCATCATCATCGGCGCCGGGAGCGTCGGAGCCCCGGCGGCCGTATCCCTGGCCGAGGCCGGTCTGAAGACCCTCGTTCTGGACAGGTTCCCGAGCGTCGGTCAGGGCGCGAACAAAAGCGCGATCGGCGGGCTCAGGGCCACCCACTCGGATCCCGCCAAGATCCGGCTTTGCCTGCGGAGCCTCGAGATCTTCTCAACGTGGGAGGAGCGCTTCGGCGACGCCCTCGAGTGGCGCAAGGGCGGCTACAGCTTCGTCGCCTACCGGCCCGAGGAGGAACGGACCCTCAAGGACCTTCTCGTCGTCCAACAGTCTTTCGGTCTCAACATTCGATGGCTCGACGCCCGCGAGCTCGCCGAGGTCATCCCGGACATCAATCCCTCGGGCCTCATCGGCGGGACCTATTCGCCGGACGACGGCAGCGCCTCTCCCCTCCTCGCGGCCCACGCGTTCTGGAAGCGGGCCAAGGCCCTGGGGGCCGAATTCCGGTTCAAAGAACAGGTCACGGGTCTGGTGATCGAGAGCGGCCGGGTCAAAGGCGTGCGGACCGACCGCGGGACCTACGCCGCCGATGTCGTCATCAACGCCGCCGGACCATGGGGCGCGGAGACGGCCCGTTTGGCCGGCATGGACCTTCCGGTGAAGCCGGACTCGCACGAGGCCGCCGTGACCGAGGCCGTGGCCCGCTTCCTCGGGCCCATGGTCGTCGATATCCGCCCGGTGGCCGGGTCGGCGAACTACTACTTTTACCAGCACGAAACGGGCCAGGTCATTTTCTGCATCACGCCCAATCCCCCGCTCTGGGGCTTCGACACCCGGGAGACGAGCTCCTTCCTGCCCATGGTCGCGCGCCGGATGGTCGAGCTCATCCCGCGCCTCCGGAACCTTCGCGTCCGCCGGACATGGCGCGGTCTTTACCCGATGACCCCCGACGGCTTCCCGATCGTCGGCTGGTCGGGCGAGGTCGAAGGCTTTCTTCAGGCCGTCGGGATGTGCGGCCAGGGCTTCATGCTCGGCCCGGGCCTCGCCGAGCTCCTGACCCGGATGGTCCTCCGTGAGACGACGGATTCCGACCGGGAGATCCTGTCCTATCTCAACCCGTACCGGCAGTTCGAGGGACAGGAAAAGCTGAAATAGACGCCCTATTTCCGGGCCTCTGACCGCCAGACGACGAGACGGAGGACGACCGCCGCGGCGGCGAAGACGACGACCGGAAGACTGAGCGAAGGCAGAACGGAATTGAAGCTTCGGGCGTATCTCATCCAGCTGGCCCACTTGAGGATCCCGGCGTGGACGCAGGCGATGACCAGGGCCGCGTACCCCGCGTAACGAAGGCCTTTCCTCCACAGCTCCCCTCCCAGGCGGCCCTTGGCTCCGGCGTTGGAGAACGCCGCCATCGCCCCGAAGAGCAGGAGAGCGAGCAACCCCGTCGCCGAGGCCGCCGGGTGTTCGAAGGACCAGGACGCGAGCGGGAACCTGTCCGGCAAGCCGAGATGAGAGACGAGGCCGTGGCCCAGCCCGACCCAGAAGCCGGCCAGCCCGTAGTGTTTACGGAACGCCAGGACCCGGCCCGGCTTCCGGGACAAATAGGCGATCCCGGTCAGGATCATCGACAGAGCGACGAGGAACAGCGAGGCCGTGGCCAGGGATTTGTTGAACAGGTAGAGGTCGAAAGACCAGAGCCCATCCTTCAGCCTCTGCCGGACGAAGAAATACAGGGCGCCGAAGCCGATCGCGGCCAGGGCCATGACGGCGCCGCGGAGGCGCAGCCTGCGAACTCCGGAACCGGCTTGCGGCCGGGCGCTGGCGGTTGGCCGGTCTTCGTTCATGGGCGTGTCCATCGAGCGAGCCTCAGGGCGCGGGCTTGAAGAGGGATTATAGCGGATGGGCGGGCGGGTTTCCAGTTCTCGGCTCTCAGCGGACGATGACCAGGCGTCCGTCCGTCCGGACGATCCTCATGTCGAGATCGTAGACGGTCTTGAGCAAAGGCTCGGTTACGACCTCGCTCGGCGCGCCGACGGCGATGATGCCGCCGTCCTTCATGAAAACCATGGCGTCCGCGTATTTCGCGGCCATATCGAGGTCATGGAGGGTCACGATGACCGTCTTGCCCATGTCGCGGGACAGGCGGCGCAGGAGCTCCATCATATCGACCTCGTGGCGCGGATCGAGGAACGATGTCGGCTCGTCGAGGAGGAGGACGGCCGGTCTCTGAGCGAGCGTCCGGGCGATGAGCACGAGCCTTCGTTCCCCCGAGCTGAGCTCGAGGAACGGCCGCTCGGAGAAGCCCGCGAGGCCCACATAGCGAAGGGCCTCGCCGGCGATATCGATGTCGCGTCCCGACGGAAGGGAGAAAGCCGGGATCTCGGCCGCTCTGCCGGTCAGGACGAAGTCCAGGACCCGGTAATTGAAGGTGAAGGACGGCTCCTGCGGGACGTAGCCGACCCGGCGGGCCCGCTCCCGACCAGAAAGCCCGGCCACATCCTCACCCCCGATGCGGACGGCGCCGCGGGCGGCCGGAAGGATGGCGGCGACGCACTTGAGGAGAGTCGATTTGCCGGCCCCGTTGGGCCCGACGACGGCCGTGACCCCGGCCTCCCCGAGATCGAGATCCGGCACTCGGAGGGTGAACGCACCGTAAGAGAAGGACAGGCCCCGGATGCGGACGTTCACAGCCAGACCTTCCCGGACCTTTTGAGAAGGACGATGAAGAAGGGGATGCCGACGATGCTCGTCAGGATGCCGATGGGGATCTCGAAGGCGGCGGCGCTGCGGGAGATGTTGTCGGCGACGATGAGGAGAGAGGCCCCGAAGGACGCCGAAAGAGGGATGACCTTGCGGTTGTCCGCGCCGACCATCATGCGGACCATATGAGGGATGATCAACCCCACCCAATTGATGACCCCCATGACGGATGTCGCGGCCGCCGTCGTCAAGGTGGCCACGATGACGATGAGGATCTTTTCCCGCCGGACATTGACGCCGACGGCCCGGGCTTCGTCATCGCCGAGGGACAGGACGTTCATCCGCCACCGCAGGGCCACGAGCAGGAAGACCCCGAGGCCGATGATCGGCAGGGTCAGCGCCAAGTCGCTCCATGTCGCTTGGGCCAGGCTGCCCATGAGCCAAAAGATGAGGGCCTGGAGGGCGTAGGGGTGGGCGAAGAATTCGACCATGGAGAGGAGCGCCTGGAACAAGGCCGAGACGATGATCCCGCTGAGGATGATGGAGATGATCTGGGACGACGAGCGCCCGGCGATCAGCAGGACGAGGACGACGGCCAGGAGAGCGAAGATGAAGGCCGAGAATTGGGCCGGCACGGCCCGTCCGAGGAAGACGAGGGACAGGGCGGCGCCGAACGCGGCCCCATAGGAGATCCCCAGACTGAATTCGAAGACGAGGGGATTCCTGAAAATGGCCTGCAGGGACGCTCCGGAGACGGCCAGGGCCGCTCCGGCGAAGAGGGCCAGGAGGAGGCGAGGCAGACGGATGCGGAAGAGGATGTCGGCATACGGCGAGGCCTCGGCCCCGATCCGGCCCGGGCTGACGGCTTCCAGGACCGTCGCCCAAACAGCCTTGAGCGGCACGGGATAAACGCCGATGTGGAGCGAGACCGCCAACAGAGCGAAGGGCAGGACAGCCGCCAGCGCATAAAGCCAGACCGTTCTCTTAATGCGTGAACCATTCATGGCATTCCAGCGTACGGCAGAGGGCGCTGAACGCCCCCTTCGACCGGTAGAAGAACTCGAAGATCCGATCCCCCTCCTCTAACAGGTCGGGACCGGAGGGCCGGCCCGGGGCGAACAAACGGGACAGATAGAGGGTCTCGACAAGGACGAGCGCCGGGTCCCACCAGTACCAGTAGCCGAAGGTGTAGTGGACCCGGCCGCCGCGCACGGCCCGGAGAGAGGAAAAACGAGGGTCCTCAAGAAGGCCCTCGACCGTGACGAGCCTCTCCCCCGGAGGATAGTTCCCCTGGATGAGGATGACTTCCGGGTCCCAGAGAAGGATCTGCTCGACGGGGATGGTCGTGCCGGCGTCGCCCAGGGCTGCGGGCAGGAGGCCTGAAGCGAGATTTCGTCCCCCGGCCGCGTCGACGGGCTCGTAGGCGACAGGCGTCCTGATGAGGCTTCCCCAGAACGAGAGGTAGACGGTCGGTCCGAGCCTCCGGTCCTCGTCTCTTTCGTTGGCCTCGCGCAGAGCGGCGAGGTGGTGCCGGAAGAAGTCCAGGATCTCGGCGGCCCGCTCTTCCCGTCCAAGGATCCTTCCAAGGAGCCCGATCTCGTGGAGCAACGCCTCGAACCGGCCTCTTGAGGCCAGGGCGGCCACGGGACGCCTCATCTTGCGCTCGATCGCCTCCGTCATCCGGAACTCCGACGGGGATGAGAAGATGATGTCGGGGTCAAGACGGTAGGCGAGCTCGTAATGGAGCTCCTGCCCCTGGTTGGAGACGACGGGGAGGGACGCCGCGCGCGGACAAATGAGCGGGAACAGGTGGTCCTGGTGGCGAAGGAAGAAATCGATGCCGACCAGCCGATCCTCCGCCCCGAGGGCCACGATGATGCGGGTGAGCTCCGGTTCGAGCGACAGGACCCGTTCGACGCGCGACGGCACGGCGACTTTGCGGTCCAGGTCGTCGACGATGTTCAGGACATCGGCCGTCCCGGAGCGCGGCGGCCCGCAGGATGAGAGGGCCAGCCCCACAAGCACGAGGAGGGCGGCGGTCGGCCTCATCGGGTCATCCTCTCCCCCGCGGGCGGTCGGGCGGTTCGGCGCAGGCCTCGACCAGCCGGTTGACGGCCCGGACGACGGCCAGCTCGGCGTGGGCCATGGGTTTGGCGGCGGCCGCGAGCCTCGCCCGGCTCCGCTCCGACCATTCGCGAGAAGCCTTCTCTCCCTTTTCGATGTGGGCCAGGGCGGCCAGGCCGATCTCCGCCACTTCGGCCAGAGCGAGCGACAGGGGCTCGATCTCCCTCAGGGACGGGGACCAGGCGATGAGCGGGAGGACGAGGACATGGTTGTTCTTCCAGGCCGTCAGGGTCTCTCTCATCTCGAGGGCCGTCCGGCCGTCGCCGCTCCCGAGCATAGCCTCGACCTTGAGCCTGAGATCGCGGGCCGCCATGGATTCGGGTGCGCAGGCATCCACGAACCGGGTCAGGGGGGAGAGAGAGGTATACCTGACGCCCTGGCTGTGGCGCTGGTAATTCTTCAATGGCTCGACGGCCCGGGCCAGGACCTCGAGCGGCCCGATGTCGGAGCCGCTGGCCAGGCGCCTCAGCATCATGCCCTGGTTCTTGAGGTGCGTCAGCCCGTGCTCCTCGAGCTGGACGCTGACGACCCCCAGGCGGCGATACATGTCCTCGACATCCCTCACCGACGGCGGGGACCAGAGCCGTTCGGCGATGGCCGCCGTGCGCGGCCAGATCCGGGAGTCGATGGTCTCCGAGGTCACGAGCTCGGACCACATCGTTGCCTCGCCGCCGAGAACGAGCGCTTTTTGGGCCTCATCCAAGGGCGAGCCCGGAGGGAGAGGGTCGTTGAGATAGTGGGTCTCGGCCGGCTGACAGAGGTCGATGTAGTAGCCGTTCGACAGGATGCTCTGATAGCCTTTCCGGGCCGATCCGACGAGGGCCTCCGTGCCGCGCCAGGAATGGATGACGATATCCGTCGGCAGCCCGGGCTGGAAGATCTCGTCCCATCCGACCATTCTCTTGCCGTGACGGGTCAGGATCCTCAGGAGACGGGTATTGAAATAGGCCTGGAGGGCGTGATTGTCGGCCAGACCGTGCTTCTTCTTGAAAGCCTGGACATCCGGGTTGGCGTCCCAATGGTGGCCCTCGACCTCGTCGCCCCCGATGTGGAGGTAGGGATCGGGGAAAAGGGCGGCCATCTCGCCGAAGAACTTGTCGAAGAACGCATAGATGCGCTCGTTGGCCGGGTTGAAGGCCGGTTGGACGACGCCGAACCGGCGCTCGATGGCGTAGGGGCCGGGCGCACTGGCGAATTCGGGGTAGGCGACGAACCAGCTCGTTGAATGGCCGGGGACATCGAACTCCGGCATCACCCGGATGCCCCGGTCGGCTGCGTAGGCGATGACGTCACGGATCTGGGCCTGGGTGTAGAACATCCCGTCGGAGCCGAGCTCGTGGAGCCGGGGGAAGACCTTGGACTCCACTCGGAAGCCCTGGTCCTCCGTCAGATGCCAGTGGAGAACGTTCATCTTCATGGCGGCCATGCCGTCGAGGTTCCTCTTGATGACATCGACGGGATGGAAGTGCCGGCCGGAATCGATGAGCAGGCCGCGCCAGGTGAAACGTGGCCGGTCCCGGATCTCGACACACGGGAAGAAATACCCGGCCTCGTCCGCGGCCAAGAGCTGGAGGAGCGTCTCGAAGCCGCGGATGACGCCGGTATCGGTCTCCGCGGTCAGCGTGACCCTGTCGGGATCGATGCTCAGTGTGTAGGACTCGTCCTCGTGGGGCTCGAGCTTCCCGATCCGATCGCATTCATAGAAGATCCCGGGTTTGTCGGCAACGCTGTGGGAGGCCAGGAAATCCTGTTCGAGGAAAAGACCCGTCCTTCCGGTCAGCCGGGACATGAAACGGGCGGCGGCCTTGAACGCCCGATGGCCCGGTGCGACGCGCCCGCCGATCGTCAAGGATGCGTCCACCCGGAATCGGCCTTCGTTGACGGTCAAGTCCGCCGGGGCCGGCATAAGAGAAAAGACCCCGGCCCGGCCGTCGCCGCCGCCGGCGCAGTTCGCCGGCGGGGCCGTGAGCCCACCCCCTAAAAGGGATAGGACGACGATCGCTCTCAGGACCTTGGATGTCGTCATGGGCCCTCCTCCCGTTCACGTTCCTCCGAGCGCTCTTTATAGCACAGAGCCCCCAGGGAAGGAAGACGGCGGAGGGCCGTCCCCCGGGGCGAAAACGGCCCGCTCAGTCGTCCGTCTTGACGACGATGATGGTCAGATTGGAGGCCAGGGCGGCAATGGCCCCGACGGCGGCCAGGATGGGGGCGACGATGGCCCCGACGACACCGACCGTGAGCGGGATCTCCAGGAACGTCTTACCCTGCTCGTCCTTGAGGATGATGCGGCGGGCGTTGCCCTGCTGGATGATCTCCTTGACCTTGTTGAGGATCTCGCCGCCGGTCAGGCGGAACTCCTCGATCCTCGACCGTTCCTCTTTTTTCTCTTCGCTCATACTCGTCCTCCTGATATCGTCATGGGATGCTACGTCAGAGCCCCGGGAAAAGTTCCTTGAGGACCTCCAGGGACTCCGGCAGAAGGTCGGACAGTGAAACGGACCACCATTCCGCGTAGCGGATCCTCCAGCCGGCCCCCGGGTCCTTCTCGAGCTCCAGGTCGAACCGGAAATAATCGCCCGTGAACCGGGCCAGCTTGCGGAAGGTCTCGGCCGCACCGGAGGACAGGACCATATCCGTCCTCACCGCGGCCCGTCCTCCCGGCTCCGTGATCTCGACCTTTGTGCCCAGAACGTGGATGACGATGCCCCGGAAGCTCCGAAGATAGTCCTCGATCAAACCTTTGGCGGACTCTTTGTCCCGGCCTTGGTGGTCTCGATAGTCCGGGGCCAGGAGGTCCATGAGCGCGGGCAGGTCCCTTTTTTGGGCCAGAGCGGCAGCGTCCTTGATGGTCCGCTTGACCTGCTCTTCCTCGGGCGGACGCCCACAGCCGGAAGAGAGAAGAATCGCGGCGGCTGCGAGTATTGCCGGCAAGACCCTGAACGCTCCCCGGATCATCCGGCCCCTCCCCCGCCCCCGCCTCCCCCGCCGCCGCCCCCGCTGCTGAAACCGCCCCCGCCGCCCGACGAATAATGAGCCGCGGAAAGGCTTGCCTGATGGATGGAGGTCGCCGCCCGTTCGAGGCTGCCGATCATGCCCTCAAGGCGCCCTCCCGACAAGGAGATGACCCCCGCTGTCCCCAGGTACCAGGCCGGAGCGACGGCCCTCTCGTCCTGCAGGATGACAGGCAGGCCCTTGAGGATCTTTTTGGCGTTGCCGAAGAGAATGCCGAAGACGAGATAGTGCTCCCAGAGCTTGTAGGCCTCCGGAGGGGTTTTCTCGAAGGCCGAGAAATCATCGAGGAACTTATCGAATCTTTTCCATAGCGCGTTTTCCCTGGCCCAGCGAACGGTCCGCCGCTTCATCGTCGGGATGAGGACCAGCGACAGGATGAGCAGGACGGGGCTCAAGGTCAGAATGGCCAGGGGGATCGTCGCGCCATACAAAATGGTCCTGGCCCTCAGTCCCTCGGCCTCGAGGAAACCGAGGGCTTTCGCCTCGCTCTTGATATCCCTCGTCCACCGCTCGTACCAGGATTGGAACGACCGGGGCTTTTTCCTCAGAAAATCCCGCAGCTCGTCGAGGCTGATCGATGCGCCTGAACAGAGGCCCGTCCCGGCGGCGACCTCGAAGAGGAACCGGAGGACGTCCTTCTCGAAGCCCTGAAGGGCCCTGTCGCCATCGGGGACCCGGACGAGGGTGAGGACCGTCTCGACGGTCTCCTTGGACCCGAAACGCGTCTTTTTAACAAGTCCCCGGTCCTCGAGGGTTAAATACCCCTTCCGGGCCAGATCGAACAGCGTGGCCGTGAAGGCCGCCGGGGTCACGCTCCGGCCCTCGCGCATCAGGGACTGGACGAGCGCTGGGGGGAGGTCCGAAGGGAGCTCGCGCACGTATTCGGGAAGCTCCTCGAACCGATGATCGCGGCCGACCCGCGCCCAGGTGCGGAAGAAGACAAGGAGCCATAGGGCCGGCCCCAGGATCTGCCAGACTCCCCAAACGCCGGCCGCCTTGACGGCCTTCGCCCGGGCGGCCTCCACCCACCGCCGGCGTCGTTCGGCCTCCTCGCCCTGTCTTCGGGCCCGCTCGATGGTCTCACGGACGAAGCCCTCTTCTTCTCTCTTGATGGACGCGAGATCGTGGCGGTCCGAGCCGACGCCGTTGGTCAGGCCCGCCGGCCAGACGACCCTGATCTCAAGGGGCTGGCGGGACGCCAAGTGGGGAGATGTGAAGCGGGCCGTCCGGGCATCGACGACCTCCGAGCGGCCGGAAAGGGGCCCGTGACCCCAGACAAGCAGCTCTCCCGGCTTTCCGACGGGCTCCGGGAGGACGACCGTGACCGTGACGCTCCCGGCCGGCTTGTCCCACTCGTCGCCGACGGCCTGCCAATAAAGCTCCGACACGTCGGGGTAGCTGGTGATGCCGCCTCGGACCCGATAGCGGATGCGGAACGTGCGCCTCTCGTTGCGCGCGGAGTAGTACCATTTGCCCGTGAACCGGCCGGAGCCGGTCGAGATCTCGGTCCTCAAAGGCTGGCCGCGCTCATCGCGGACCTCGAAGTCCGAGATCGAGACGTCCGAGCGATAGCCCCTGCGGTCGGAACGGAGCGGGATCGTGAGGTAAGCGAACGAGAAATCGCCCTCGAACTCGAAGGTCCGATCTTCTTCGACAAGGAACGATCCGTCGCGGTCGATGACGATCCCGATACGGATCTCGGGAAAGTAATAGTCCTTAGCTGCGGCCGGGACAGAGGAGAGGATGGCGAGCAGCGGAACGAGGCGGAAAAGACCGGTCCTTCGCTTCACCGCGCCGCCTTCAGCCCCCGGGCTTTCGCCGCGGGCCCGCTCTCTTCCCGTAGACGTGGCCGATGAGGGCGATCTCCGATTCGGGGTCGAGATCGACGAACGCCAGGCCCGCTTCGAAGACCTCTTTTTCGTAGACCTCGCGGACCCAGCGGACCTCGCCCGACGCGCGGACCGTTCTCCGCGAGCCCGTCAGGGCGATCTCCAGCCCGACGATGTCCCCTTCCTGGAGCCGGGCCCCGGTCATGATCCGCAGGCCGCCCGCGGAAATGTCTCTCGTGAAGCAGTAATAGACCGTCGCTTGATCCGTCCCGGGCCGAACGCCGGGAACCGACATGATGACCTTGTTCTCTTCGGCGATCCGGGTGTCCCGGCGTCTTTCTCTCATGGTTGCCGCCCGGGGTCGGGAGCCTCGACCGGTCCCCGGTCCCCGATCTGCGGTCAAGCATAGCAGACCTCCTGCGAGCGGTCAACGCGTCGCGGCCTCCGGCACGAGCGGGGCGCGCGTTGATTGACAATCCTTCGGGTCTTGAGGTATGAAGGTCCCCGGAAGGAGGTTCCATGAGTGTCAAGTTCCGCCTCGGCGTCATGATGTTTCTCCAGTACGCCATCTGGGGCTCCTGGGCCCCCGTCCTCTCGGCGTACCTCCAGAACAACCTCGGTTTCTCGGGCGTCCAGCTCGGGATCATCTTCAGCCTGCTGCCCCTGGCGACGATCATCTCGCCGTTCATCGGCGGCCAGTTCGCCGACCGCTGGTTCCCCACCCAAAAGGTCATCGCCGGCCTCCAGCTCGCCGGCGGCGTCATCCTCATCCTCATCGCCAACGTCACGTCCTTCACGACGATGATGTGGCTGATGCTGCTCTACTGCCTCGTTTACGCCCCGACCCTGGCCCTGACCAACTCCATCGCCTTCGTCAACCTCAAGAGCTCCGAGAAGGAGTTCGGCGCCATCCGGGTCTGGGGGACGATCGGCTGGATCGCGGCGGGCTGGGCCCTGTTCGGGTGGCGTACCCTGGCCCGCTCCCCTGAAGGCATCGCCATGAAAGGCGACACCCTTCTGCTGGCCGGGCTCTTTTCGCTGCTCATGGGTCTCCTGTCCTTCGGCCTGCCCCACACGCCGCCCCAGAGAGAGGGCGCCAAGCCTTGGGCCTTTCTCGAAGCCCTGAAGATGTTCAAGGACAGGAACTTCCTGGTCTTCGCCGCCATCTCGTTCGTCGTCGCGACCGAGCTCCAGTTCTACTACGTCCTGACCTCGCCGTTCCTGAC
This sequence comes from uncultured Eubacteriales bacterium, assembly GCA_964423315.1. Lineage (GTDB taxonomy): Bacteria > Acidobacteriota > Aminicenantia > Aminicenantales > Saccharicenantaceae > RBG-16-66-30. Next base: position 158,877 of record CAYREO010000005.1, read on the forward strand.
CTCGCCGGCGATCGGCGTCGACCAGAAGCACATCTCGGCCGTCATGACCATCGCCCAGGTCGCCGAGATCTTCGTCATGGCCTTCATGCTGTCGTGGGCCCTCAAGAAGTTCGGCATGCGGCGGACGCTGACCCTGGGCATCCTGGCCTGGCCCATCCGGTACATCATCTTCGTCATCGGCGAGCCGTCGTGGCTGGTCGTGGCCTCCCTGGCCCTCCATGGTTTTTGCTACGTCTTCTTCTTCACGGCGGCTTTCATCTACGTCGACAATATCGCCCCCAAGGACATCCGTCATTCGGCCCAGAGCCTGATCGCCATCATCATCCTCGGGTTCGGGAACTTCGTCGGCAGCCTGTTCAGCGGCTGGGTCCAGAACCTGTTCACGAAGGAGACCCTGGGTGCGGCCGGTGAGGTCGTCAAGGTCATCGACTGGCGCGGGACGTTCCTGGTCCCCACGGTCCTGACCCTGCTCTGCCTCATCGTCTTTTTGGCTTTCTTCAAGGAGAAGGGGGCGCCGGCCGGCGGACCGCAGGTCGCGACGGAGCGTCCCTAGGCCCTGGATCGCGAACACGGCCTTCGGGCGCCCATGGCCCGGGGCTTTGAAGGAGAGATTATGACCAAGAGAAAAAAAACCCTCGGTGTCGGATTCGTCGGAGGGGGATTCATCAATCGGTTCCATATCCGCTCCTGGGTCGGCGTTCGCGAGGCGGACGTCGCGGGCATCTTCGATATCGATGAAAAGCGGGCCCGGGAAGCGGCGGCTCTCGCCAAAAGCCTCAGGGTCGGCAGCCCCAAGGTCCACAAGACCCTGACCGATATGGTCGCCGACCCGGCCGTCGACGCCGTCTGGATCGGCTCGCCGAACTACACGCGGTTGGAGGTCATGGAAGAGATCGCCCAGGCCGTGATCTCGGGCAAGGGAGAGCTCGTCGGCGTCTCCTGCGAGAAACCTCTCGGACGCAACGTGCGGGAGGCCCGGAAGATGCTCGAGCTGGCCCGCAAGGCCGCCCTGCTCGACGGCTACCTCGAGAATCAGGTCTTCTCCCCGGCCGTCGTCCGCGGCAAGGAGATCGTCTGGGCCCGGGGTGCGGCTCTCTCCGGCCCGCCCTATCTGGCCCGGGCGGCCGAAGAGCACAGCGGCCCCCATATGCCCTGGTTCTGGGAAGGGACGCTCCAAGGCGGAGGCGTTCTCAACGACATGATGTGTCACTCCGTCGAGGAGGCCCGCTTCATGCTCACGCCTCCCGGCGCTCCCCGGGACGTCCTGAGGCCGGTCAGCGTCACGGCCTACACGAACTGTCTCAAGTGGCAGGAGCCGAGATACGCCGCGGCTCTGGCCCGGGGAAGCGGCGGCAAGACCGACTATCTCAATCGGCCGGCCGAGGACTTCGCCCGGTCCCTCGTCGAGTACAAGAACAAGGAGGGCAAGACGCTGATCGTCGAGACGACGACGAGCTGGTGCTACGTCGGCGCCGGCCTGCGGCTGAGCATGGAGCTGCTCGGCCCGGAATACGCCCTCCAGATCAACACCCTCGACACCGGGCTGAAGGTCTTCTTCAGCCGGCAGGTCAAGGGCAAGGCCGGCGAGGACCTGGTCGAGAAACAGAATGCGGAGATCGGGCTGATGCCTGTCGTCGCCGACGAGGCCGTCGAGTACGGCTACACCGCGGAGAACCGTCACATGATCCAGTCCTTCCTTGACGGCCGGCGGCCGGACGAGAACTTCACGGACGGCGTGGCCGTCGCCGAGCTCCTCATGACCGCCTACATGAGCGCGGAACAGAACAGGACCATCCCCTTCCCGCCGCCGGGGCTCGAGACGTTCGTTCCGGCCGTGGCCCGAGGCAAGTGGAACCCCAAGAGCCCCAAGAAGCGGTGATCCGCCGCCCCTGGAGGCGACCAAAGAGAACGCCTGTGGTATGATAGACGCCTGACGGAGGCGACGGACCATGAAGATCGGCTATCTCGACGGCACACGGCTTTATTACGCGTTCCTGGCCGGCGGGGAAGCCGTCATCCGCGACCAATCCTACCTCGACCGGATCAACGTCTTCCCCGTCCCCGACGCCGACACGGGGACGAACCTGGCCTCGACGATGCGGGCCATCGCCGAGCGGGCCAGAGCCTCGCGTTCGGCCCGGGCCACCTTGAGATCGATCGCCGACGCCGCCCTCCTGGGCGCCCGGGGCAACTCGGGTCTCATCTTCGCCCAATTCGTTTTCGGCCTGAGCCAGGAGGTCCGTGAGGAGACCCGGCTGACGCCGGGACACTTTGCCGAGGTCGCCCGCCGGGCCGTCCAGCACGCCCGCCGGGCCATCCTGACGCCGGTCGAAGGGACCATGCTGACCGTCCTCCACGATTGGGCGGAAGCCCTCTATGCCGAGCGGCTCAGGAAATCCGATTTCGTCGAGCTCCTCACCCACTCTCTCCAGGCCGCTGAGCGGTCGCTCATGGAGACACCGAAGAAGCTGGCCGTTCTGGCCCGGGCCGGGGTCGTCGACGCCGGGGCCAGAGGGTTCTTCGATTTCCTCGAAGGCGTGGTCGCCTTCATCCGGAAGGGCAGCCTCAAGGCGGCCCGCCGGACGCGGCCCGAAGAGCTGCCGGCCCCGCCGGACGTCCACGCGGCCCGCGGCGAGGTGACCAGGCGATTTTGCGCGGAGGCTCTGCTCGTCGGCGAGGAAATGGACGTCGCCGCGCTCCAGGACCTCGTCCGCCGCTCGGGCGAGTCGGCCATTGTCGCCGGGTCGCCGAGCAAGCTCCGCCTCCACGTCCACACCGATGATGCCGCCGGGCTGTTCTTCGAGCTCCAGAAGCACGGCACGATCCAGGACATCAAGGCCGACGACATGCTCCGTCAGTACGAGGCCGCCCACGAACGAAAGCACCCCATCGCGGTGCTGACGGATTCCGCATGCGACCTGCCGCGGCACGTCCTCGACGACCATCAGGTCCACGTCGTGCCCTTCAATCTCTTCTTCGGCGATAGCCTGTTCCTCGACAAAGTGACCATCACGCCGGACCGTTTCTACGACCTCCTCCGCTCCCGCCCCGAGATGCCCACAAGCGCCCAGCCGTCCCAGGTCCACGTTCAGCGGGTCCTGGAGTTCTTGGCAGGACACTACGAGGCGATCATCGCCGTATCCATCTCGGGGGCCCTCACGGGTTTCCACGGCCAGCTCCTCAAGGCCCGCGAGGCCCTTGGCCTCGACGCCTCCCGGGTGGCCGTCGTCGATTCCCGCCATTTGTCCGTGTCCGAAGCCCTGATCGTTCTCCGGGTCCTCGAGGCCGTCCGGGACGGCCGTCCGTTCGACGACATCTCCCGGGACGTCGAAAGTTGGGTTCAACGAACACGTCTCTGGGTCGACATCCGGACCCTGAAATATATGGTCCGGGGCGGCCGGGTCAGCCCGGCCAAGGGTCTTCTGGCCGCCGTCCTGAACATCAAGCCCATCGTCAGCCTCGACGCCGCGGGCAAGGCAACGATCCTGGGCAAGTCGTTCAGCCGCCGGGCGAACATGAAGAAGATCCTCGGGCTCATCCGAGAGGGAACTTCCGGTCGATCTGTCTGGAACTACGGCCTTGTCCACGCTCAGAACGAGGGCCGGGCCCGGCGCTATGGCCAAGCCCTCGAAGGGCTGCTGGGCAAACCCCCGGCCTTCATCTCGGATGTTTCGCCGGTTGTCGGCGTCCATAACGGGATCGGAGTTGTCGGCATCGCCGTGATGTTCGACTAAGGTTCTCCCCGCACGGCGGGAGGCAGGAGGCGCCCATGGGTGAATTCCTCGCAGAGATGGGCCGGGCCGCCGTCCTCGTCGCCGCGTACATGACGGCGTGGTTCGTCATCGCGCTTATCAGGAAGGATAACTCCCTGGCCGATATCGCCTGGGGGTTGGGATTCGTGCTCGTCGCGGCTTTGACGTTCTTTTTCCGCCGGACCTCCCTTTTCCTGCCGGTGCTCGTCACCTCGCTCGTCGTCATCTGGGGACTGAGACTCTCGTCCCATATCTTCCTGCGGAACAGGAACAAAGGTGAAGATCCTCGTTATGCCGCTTGGCGCGCGAAATGGGGGCGCTCGTTCCTCTGGCGAAGCTACCTGCAGGTCTTTTTGCTCCAGGGCCTGTTCCTGCTGATCATCAGCATGCCTGTCATCCTCGTCAACACCTATCGATGGGTCTCCCCCCCAGGACATCATGGGCGCGGTGTCTGGAGTATCGGACTGGTCGTCTGGATCGCCGGATTCCTCTTCGAGGCCGTCGGCGACGCCCAATTGGCCCGGTTCAAGAAAGATCCTGCTAACAAAGGCCGCATCATGGACAAGGGGCTCTGGCGGTACACCCGCCATCCGAATTACTTCGGCGAGTCGCTGATGTGGTGGGGGATCTTCCTGATCGCTCTGGAGGTCCCTTATGGTTGGACGACGATGGCCAGCCCGCTCCTGATCACCTTCCTGCTGGTCAAGGTCTCGGGCGTTCCGATGCTCGAGAAACGGTATCGGGGCCGCCCCGATTTCGAGGCCTACGCCCGCCGGACGAGCGTCTTCATTCCCTGGTTCCCGAAGAAAAGAAACGGGGGATCCCGTCCCGGGATCCCCCGATAGACGACTGCCGCTAGAAGCCCGGGGAGATGCTCAGCTGGAAATGCCAACCCCGCGTCGGACGATCGAAAGGATAGACGTAGTTGAGGCCGAAGATCAGGGCCCCGAAGAGATTCGTCCGCAGGCCGACGCCGGCGCTGCTGATGGGCTTTCGCTTGCCGCCGAAGAACGTCGGCTTGATCTCGTCGGGGTCGCTGTACCCTCCCCACCAGTAGCTGGGGTTCTGGCCGTAAGCGATCCCCCAATCGAAGAACCCGTAAAACTCGAGGGGCCAGGCCCCGTAGTAGCCCTTGCCGATGCCGAGGACGCCCAACAGCGGGAAGCGCAGCTCGACGTTGGCGACGAACATCTTGCTGCCGAACAGGCGCGTGTAGGCGAATTCGCTTTCTCCCGTGACGGGATCGAACTCCTCGGAGATGAACGACTCATACCCCCGAACGAGGTCCCAATAGCCCAGGAAGAGGGGATAGAAGCGATCGTCCTCGGCATCCTTCCCATACCGGCCGTAGTGCAGGGCCCGGAACGCCAGAGTGAACGGCCTCACGGGCATGATGTAGCGGCGGAAGTCCGCCGCCATCGTGATGAATGTGACGCTGCCGACGGCGGGCGACACGGACAGGCCGAAATTCTGTCCGAGGATGGGGCTGGTCGCCCCGAAGATCCCCGTATCATAGTAGTACCCGGCGGTGAGATATCCGTAATTCAGGCCCGGGCTCGAGGGATTGTTGATCTTCTGCTGGCCGAGGAACATCCCCGTGCCCAGGTCGTAGAACCGATTGTAGGTCACGGAGTTGAAGCCGATCCGGCGGAAGCCGCCGCTCAGGTCGAAGCGGCTGACCTGGCTGACCGGATAGCTGCCGAAAAGGGACGCGTCGTAGTTGATGATCCGGTAGATGTCCTCCTGTTCGATCACGAGGGAGTTCAGTTCATCGATGATGTACCCGTAGTAGGCGTAGGGGTAGACGATCCTCGACAGGGACCCGCCCCAGTTCATGCGCCGCTCGCTGTTGATGTAGCCGACGATCCCCGAGGTGTCGATGAACCGGGGCCCCGTCATGGCCGTGGTGATGACGGAGTGCTTGCCGAGCATGTCGCTCCAGTACGCGGAGATGCCGCCGGCGCTGTAGGTCCCGTAGCGGTCGACGCCGAGGGCGATCGAGGGAGGCGTCACGTAATTGAGCCCGAGCCTGGGCTTGTAGTCGGCGATGACGAAATCCCTGTTCTTGGGCAGGCCGAACAGCGGATTCTTGAGGAGGCCGAGCAGGGCCCCTTCGGGTTCGGTCCTCGGGGGCAGGAGCGCGAGGTTGCGCTCGAACTGGGCCAGGAACGCCTGCCCTTCGAGCACGCCGGGGTCGTCGATCGAGTAGATCGAGTGGTACCCCTGCTCGTAGCCCGAGAACACGACCCGGCCGGTATCCTGGGCTACGGACAGGGCCGGGCTCAGCTCGGTGATCCCGCTGACTCCCGTGTAGAGGTTCGTCACCTGGGAGATCCGGCCCGAGGCGAGCTCGATGCGGTAGATGTCCGTCTTCCCGTTCTGGTCGGACAGGAAATAGAGGCCCTGTCCGTCGGGCGTCCACTGGGGATTGACGTTTTTGCCCGTCGGGAAGCCCAGGACCTTCTGGATGCGGCCGGACTCGACGTCGAGCAGGGCCAGCTCGTAATTGCCGACATCGATCCACTCGAGATTCGTCGAGAAGCGCTCGGTGACGAAGGCGATGGTCTTGCCGTCGGGAGACCAGACCGGCTGGAGGTCGCCGTAGACGTCCCGGGTCATCTGCTTGAGGACATCGGTCTCGAGGTCGTAGATGAAGAGGTCCGAGATGCCGGCGGTAAGGGCCGAGAACGTGACATAGCGGCCGTCGGGGGACCAGGACGGGCTGAGGATCTCGCCGAGCTCGTCGAAACGGATCTCCCGCCAGACCTTGTCCTTTTTCATGTCCAGGATGGTCAGCACGGGACGGCCCCGGGTGACGCCGGCGAAGACAAAGCGCCCTCCCGTCGCGTCCCAGGACCCGGCCGAGCGGATGAACTGGATGCTCTCGAAGTGGGGATCGACGGCCGTCGAGACGATCTTGCGCCGGACCCGGCCGGTCTCGACATCGGCCAGATAGAGGTCGATCGAGAACAGGTCCCGCGACGACAGGAACACGATCTCCCGCCCGTCGGGGCTGATGGACGGCGCGATGTTGTAGGGGTTCCTCTCGACGCCCTTGAACAGGGTCTTGGCGACCTGGCCGGGCATTTGGGTCTTCTCGACGAGGGGCGTGTAGGCATCCTCCATGGACTTGTGCCAGTCGGCCGAGAGCTGCTTCATCTTGACGCCGAGCAGGCCCTCCATGACGGCCTCGACATCGCCGGCCCGGCCGACGGACTTCATCATCTTGCCGATGATCTCGTCCCCCCACCGCCCCGTGATGTAGCTCCAGACCGCCTGGCCCCAGCGATAGGGGAAATACTTGTAGGAGTTGCTCAGTTTGGCGATCTGGGGCAGGTCCTTGCGTAGGACGGCGTCCCTCATCCACATCGACGTATTGGGGTCGACGGGGCCGATGGACAGGTATTCGGACATGCCCTCGATGAACCAGAGAGGGATGCGCAGGGCCGCCTCGTTGCCCCGGGCCTGGTCGGAGTGGCCCTGGGCCATGATGTCGTACTGGAAAGCGTGGACGAGCTCGTGGCCGATGACATGGTCCGTCTCGGCGAGAGAGGCGCCGTAAGGCAGGATGATCCGCCGCTTGAACGACTCGGTGACGCCGCCCACGCCTTCCCCGAGCAGGCTGGGGATGGCCGTCGTCTGCTGGAACTCGGGGCTGCTGCCGTAGAGAATGAGCGGCTGGCGGCCCTTGAGCTCATGGTTGAACATGCGCGATAAGCGCGCGTACCACCGTTCGGCCATCAGAGCGGCCATCCGGACGGTGTCCTCGTCCTCCAGATAGTAATAGATATCGTAGTGCCGGGTCTTCATGACCTTGAAATCGAACCTCTGGTACTGGACCTTGTTCCGGCCGTAATACTGGGCCTCGAGCAAGGGGGCGGCCGCGCTCAGGACGAAGGCCGCCAGGCTCAAGGCGATAAGGGATCTTTTGAAAGCGGAAGTCCGCATGGTCGTCCTCCTTCGATGGGCATATTTTAGCCGAAAATGGAGAAGGTGCGAAACGGCCTCCCGGCCGGGAGGGTTGATCGTGCTCATAGGTCGAAACTCCTTTCGACCCTTTCCCGGATGTATGATAGCGGAATCCCGAGGGGTTGTCCACTTCGAGGGCCTTCCCCCGGCCTGTTCTTTTCTGCGAAGGGAGAGTTGACCTCGCCCCGCCAATCGGATAAGATTCGGGCCGAGCCGCATGACGATCCAGATCCTCATCATCCTGGCGGTCATGGTCGCCGCCTATGTCCTGGCCAAGGTCCTGCGGTCCTCCGTCGAAGTGAGCATGTTCGCCGCCGCGGCCGCGGGCGGCATCGCCGGAGCGTTCTTCGGGACGCCGTCCGCCGGCGACCTGGCCCGGCACCTCGTCGAAGGGGCCTTCACCTACCTCGACGTCATCCTCGTCTTCTTCACGGCCACCCTGTTCATGACCATCGTCAGCGAATCGGGGGGGGTCAGCTACGCCGTGCGGACCTCTCTCCGCCTCTTCGGCCGGAAGCGCGTCGCCGCCCTCCTCGTCCTGATGGTCATCGTCCTCATCCCCGGCGCCCTGACCGGGGCGGGCAGCGTCTCGCTTCTCGTCGTCGGTGCGCCTGTGGCCCTGGCCCTCGCCCGGCTCGGCGTGCCCCGCAAGCGCGCCGCGGCCCTCCTGTTCATCGTCGCCGGGCTCAGCGCGGCCGCGCCGCCCGTCAACATCTGGGCCATGATCCTCTGCGCCGGGACGGCCATTCCCTACGTGGGGTTCGAGTTCACCTTGGGGATCCCCGTGCTCCTCCTGGGGATTTTCACCACGCTCGTGCTGGGATGGAGAAAAGATCCGTCGGCTTCCGCCGACATGCCGGACGTTCCTGAAGCCCCCCCGGGCATGGCCTGGTGGCGCGTCCTCGGGCCCTTCGTCGTTTTCTTCGGCCTCGTCGCCGCCTACCGGATCCGGCCGTTCGAGGCTCCTGTGCTCGGCCTGGCCCTGCCGTTCGTGTTCGCCGCCGCCGCCGCGCTGGCGCTCAGCCCCCGGAGGATCGCGATCCTCCGCTTGTCCAGGGAGACGGTCGAGAAGCTCCTGCCGCTGCTGTCGACCATGGTCGTCGTCGGCATGCTCCAGCAGATCATGACCGCGACGGGGGTCCGCGGCCTGTTGTCGTTCGCCGTCATCTCGACGCCGCTCATCCTCCTGTTCCTGCTGCTGCCCGTCATCATCCCCGCCTCCGAGGGCGTGCTGACCTACGGCGGGGCGGCAATTATCGGCATCCCTCTGATCTGGTTCCTGGACTCGCTCGGCTTCCATGCGACCGTGGTCATCGCCGGCCTGAGCCTTCTCTGGCCCCTGGGCGACGGGCTGCCCCCGACGGCCCTCATCGGCCGGCTCAGCGCTATGGTCACGGGATACACGGGCCCTTATCGGAGCTTTCTCGCCGCGACCTGGCTGCCCTGGCTGGTCATCACGGCCGTCGGGACGCTGATGGTCCTCTGGAGCTCCCGGTTGGCCTTCCTCGTCAGATGGAGCATGTGAGAGCAAAGGATGAGCATCATCACCATCGCCTATTATCTCCTGACGGCGTTCCTTTTAAGTCTGCTTGTTTGGAGCTTTATCCGCGAGAAAGGCAGCCGGGACCGTCTCGTTCTCTACCTCCTGGTCATGGTCCCGCTTATTCTCAGGATCCTTCGGGTCAAATGAGAGGCCACCGACATGGCTCGTGAACGGCTCTCTAAAGCGGTTCTCGCGGCGGCCGCCGCCGCTCTCATCATCTGGGGAGGGCTGCCCCTTTATCGCCATCGTCACTACGATGTGCCCGTGGTCAAGGGACCCGGGGTGACGTCCGTCTTCCGGCTGAGCGACCTGTCCCCCGGCCTCAAGGGCACGGCGGCCGACACGACGGTCTTCGTTCTCGAAGGCCGGGAGCCGGGGGGAAAGGCCCTGATCATGGGCAACACCCACGCCAGCGAGCCCGAAGGCATGCTGACGGCCCTGATCTTCATCGAGCATGCCATCGTCGACAGAGGCACGCTCTATGTCATCCCGTTCTTCAACGCCAGCGCCGGACGCACGACCCGGCCGGGCGACGGCTATCCTCTCTATTTCGACGTCCCCACGGACTGGGGCGCGAAGCGGTTCCGCTACGGAAATCGGGACGCCTCCCCTCTCGACCAGTGGCCCGATCCGGACGTCACCATCCATTATCCGACCAAGCAGCTCCTCTCCTTCATCGACGCCCGCAACACGAACCGGACCTGGCCGGGCCGCCCGGGCGGCCTGCTCATGGAGCGCGTGACATATGGGGCTATGGAGCTCATCCGCCGGGAAGGGGTGGATATGGCCATCGACATCCATGGCGCGGAGACCATGTTCCCGGTCACCAACTGCATCGTCGCCCCGGAGAAGTCGGTCCGCATCGCGACCTTGGCCGCTTTGACCGTCAAGGCCTCCGAAGGGTTCGACAGCCATGTCGAGCCTTCCCCTCCCGGCTTCCGGGGCCTCTCCCACCGCGAGATCGGGGACCATTCCGAGGCCATGCCGTTCCTCCTCGAAGCCCCCATCCCCTTTCTCGACCAGCCTACGGGCCCGAAGACGGTCGAGTTCTTCCTGGACGGCAAGGACCCGTTCCTGCTCAGCCTGTCGAAGAAGAAGAAGCTGTTCGTCCCCTATGACGAGACGGGATGGCCCCTCGAAAAGAGGGTCGGTCAGCACTGCTCCACGACGCTCGAGATCATCCGTCAGTTCTCGCGGCGGGAAAAGGACAGGCCCCTCGTCATCCGCGGGGTCCCCCGATACGGCGATCTCGTCGAGAACGGCGTCGGGCGCTATTTCTCGGACCCTTCCCGGGCGGCTCCCGAGGCCGTCATCGTCCAGTGATGGACCGATGTCGGGCATATTCTCAAGGGAGGTGCGAAACATGGTCATCAGGAAACCGGCCGTTCTGTCGATGCTCATCGCGGGCGTCGCGACACTCCTCGCGGCGGCCTTGGTCCTCACGGGCCCGTCCGTTCCGCCGTCCGGGCCGTTCGAGGCCGACGAGCTCAAGGCCTGCACGGTCTTCCTGGTCGGCAAGGACGCGTCCGCCGACGGGTCCGTCATGAGCACGCACGCCGCCGACTGCGGGGTCTGCGACTTCACCTGGCGCCACGTCCCGGCGGGCGTCCACAAGCCGGGGGCCAAGAGGAAGCTCTACCACATCGACCAGATCAGGACCTGGCCGCCGTCGGAAGGCCTCAAGTGGGACCTGGTCCTCAAGGATTTCACGGGCGTCGAGATCCCTCAACCGCCGCGGACCTACGGCTACCACCATTCCGTGTTCGGCTACATGAACGATCAGCAGCTGGCCATCGCCGAGTCGACCATCGGCAACGTCCGCAAGCTCTCCAATCCGACCCCGACGCCGGCCCTCAATATCACGATGCTGACCCTGCTGGCCATGGAGCGGTGCCGGACGGCCCGCGAGGCCATCGCCCTGATGGGCTCGCTGGCCGAGCAGTACGGCTACGGATACCACGACGGCGGCGAGATGCTGGCCGTCTCCGATCCGCAGGAGATCTGGGTCTTCGAGATCATGCCGGTCGGCCCGCTCTGGACGCCCCAGAGCGGAAAGCCCGGGGCCGTTTGGTGCGCCCAGAGGGTCCCCGATGACCACGTCTCGGTCTGCCCCAACGAGTCGCGCATCGGGGAGATCGACCTCGACAACAAGGACTTCTTCATGGCCTCCGCCCACGTCGTGTCGTTCGCCGTGGAGAACGGGCTCTACGACCCGGCGAGCGGCAAGCCCTTCAGCTGGAAGAGGGCCTATTCCCCGGCCGAGGGAAGCGCCGTGAGCACTCAGGGCCGACGGTCCCGGATGTGGCGGGCATTCGACCTGCTGGCGCCGTCCCGCAAGTTCAAGCCCGATCTCCCCAACATGGACTTCCCGTTCTCGGTCAAACCGGACAAGAAACTCTCGGTCCAAGACCTGATGGCCTTGACGCGCGACAAATCGCAAGGAACGGACTTCGACCCCGTCCGCGGCATCCGCGGCGGCCCGTTCCAGAACCCCAACTACTACAAGGGAACGCGCCTGATCAGCGTTCCCAACGTCGAGTACACGACGCTGACCCAGTGCCGGTCGTGGCTGCCGGACCCCATCGGCGGCATCGTCTGGGTCGCCCTGGGCGCCCAGGACACCTCCTGCTATATCCCCTTCTACGCCGGGGCCACCGAAATGGCTCCCTCGTTCACGATCGGCGACCATTTCGTCCTCGACCGCCGGGCGGCCCGGTGGGCCTTCGACTATGTCGATTTCCACGTCCAAGTCGCCTATAACGCGGCCATCCGCGATGTCGAGGAAGCCCGAAAGACCTGGGAGGACGGCGCTGTTCTGCGGACCAAGGAGATCGACGAGCGGGCCCTCGAGCTCCACAGGCGGAACCCCCGGGAAGCCGTCAAGTTCCTGACGGGGTATTGCCTGAACAACGCCAAGAGCGTCGTCGATGCCTGGTGGAAGCTCGGCGATGACATGTGGGTGAAATACAATCACCTCAATCTCTACAACCCCGAAACGCGGAGGAGCGGCCGGATCCCGACGGCCAATCCGCCGTGGTGGGACCGCGCCGTCCGGGGCTTCGACGTCCTGGCCGAGCCCGGCAAGAACTGAGAGACCACCGAACGAAGGGAGCGAACGATGAGAAGGAAAAGCCTGACGACATGGGTCGCTCTTCCGGTCCTGGCCGTCTTTTTGGCCGCGGCCTTGACAGACGGACGAGAGCCGGGCCCGGAGCGCTTCGAGGGCATCGACGCCCGCGAGTCCTGCACGTCCATCCTGGTCGGCAGGGACGCCTCGACCGACGGGTCGACGATGACGACCCACACCTGCGACTGCGGCATCTGTGACTGGACATGGCGACACGTTCCGGCGGCCGACCACAAACCGGGCTCGACCCGCAAGATCTACCGCATCTCCCAGTACAAGACCTGGCCGCCCTCGGAGGGGCTCAAGTGGGACCTCGTCAAGAACGACTTCTCGGGCCTCGAGATCCCCCAGGTCGCCCACACCTATGCCTATCACCACGGGATGTTCGGCTACCTGAACGAAAAGCAGGTGGCCATCGGCGAGGCCACCGTCGGCTGTCAGCGTCGGATGGTCAATTCCACGCCGTCCGCCAAGCTCGACATCACGACCCTGACCATGCTGGCCATGGAGCGGGCGGCGACGGCCCGGGAGGCCATTCAGGTCATGGGGTCCTTGGCCGAGACATACGGCTACGGCTTCCATGACGACGGCGAGATGCTGGCCGTCGCCGACCCTCGGGAGGTCTGGATCTTCGAGATCATGCCCGTCGGCCCCCTGTGGACTCCCGAGAGCGGCAAACCGGGCGCCGTCTGGTGCGCCCAGCGGGTCCCTGACGATCATGTCAGCGTCTGCCCCAACGAGTCGCGGATCGGCGAGATCGACCTCGACAACAAAGATGTCTTCATGGCCTCCCCCAACGTCATCTCGCTCGCGGTCGAGATGGGATTCTATGATCCCAAGAGCGGCAAGCCCTTCAGCTGGAAACGGGCTTACTCGCCTCAGGAGGGCAGCGCCGCCAGCACCGATGGCCGCATCCAGAGACTGTGGCGGTTCTTCGACCTCGTCGCTCCGTCGCAGAAATTCAAGCCCGAGACGCCCAACATGGACTTCCCGTTCTCGGTCAAGCCGGACCGCAAGCTCACGGTCCAGGACGTCATGAACATGACCCGCGACCGGAGCTACGGGACGCCCTTCGATCCCGTCAAGGGCATCCGGGGCGGCCCGTTCAAGAACCCGAACTACTACCGCCAGACGCGGGTCATCAACGACGGGCGGGCCGAATACACGACCGTCACCCAGAGCCGGGCGGGACTTCCGGACATGATCGGCGGCATCGTCTGGATCTCCTGGGGCTCCCAGGACACGGCCTGCTACATGCCCATCTACGCGGGGGCGACGGCCATGCCCAAGTCCTTCACCGTCGGCGATCATTGGGTCTCGACACGCGATTCGGCCCGCTGGGCCTTCGACTACACGGACTTCCACGTCCAGGTCGTCTATTCCGAGGCCATCAAGGACGTCCAGGCCGCCCAAGCCCGCTACGAAGCCGGGGCGATCGCCCGCATCCCCGAGATCGATGCCCGGGCCCTCGAGCTTTACAAGAAGAAGCCGGCCGAGGCCGCCAAGTTCCTGACCGGGTTCTCCACGAACAACGCGGACACCGTCGTCGACGCCTGGTGGAAGCTCGGGGACGACCTCCTCGTCAAGTACAACCGGCTCTACCTCTACAACACCGAGAAGAGGACCTACGACCGCAGGAACCCGGCCCCGCCGGAGTGGTGGCGGAAGGCCGCCCGGGCCTTTGACATCCTCATGGAGCCGGACAAGAAATGACAACGTCCTCAAGGAGGGATGACATGAGACCAAGAGCGAAAATCCCCGTCCTATTCGCGGCCCTGATCCTGCCGCTCGCCCTCGTCGGGCAGCAGGTCCCGAAAGCCGGGCTGCCCGTGCTGACGACATCGGCCGGCCAGAGCGCCGATGTCACGACCCTCAACATCGTCTTCGATGAGGCCGAGATCGGCTACGACTACTGCGACGTGCCGACCGTGGAAATGCTGGCCGACGGCGTCGGGCTCGGAGGCCGGGAGTCGGGTCCCGGGTTCCATATCGAGATCAACACCGATCTCGCCCGCTTCCCGGCGGGCACTCCCTTCAAGGCCGTCGTCTTCGCCATCGGGGCCAGCCTCAAGGGCATGGGGGCGTCAGGGTTGACCCTGGAGGCCGAAGAGGCCCGTCTTCGAAAGCTCATCGAGTACTGCAAGCAGAACAAGATCTTCATCATGGCCGTCCACATCGGGGGAGAATCCAAGCGCGGGGCCCCCGGGAGCGATAACGAGCGGATGATCGACGCGGTCGCCCCGCTGGCCGACTACATCGTCGTGACCAAGGACAGCAACAAGGACGGCCGGTTCACGAGGATCGCCAAGGACAAGAACATCCCTCTGACCGAGATCGATTACGCCTTGGGGCTGGTCGAGATCGCCAAGAAGGTCCTCCAGTAGAAGGGGGACGGGCGGACCCTTCAGCGGGCCCGCCCCAGGAGCTCGAGACAGGCGGCCGGTTCGGGGCCGAACACGACGAGTTGTTTTGTCCCGGAAGCCGCCAGGAAGAGGTAACGCCCTTTCGTGTCCCGGAAGCCGGCGACCGACGGATCGGACGTTTCCAAGGAGATATGTCTCTCGGAGGCCGCGAGGGAGGCGACCGACTCCCTCCATGACCCTTCCGCTCGGCCTTCCTGACCGTGATCGAGGACGATGAGGCGCGCCCCGCTGTCATAAGCCCCCCCGATCCCCTCGTCGAAATCCAGCCCCCGTGCCGAGGGGAACGGGTAAAGGCTGTTGAGCCCGAGCCAGCCGCGGATGGATCTGACACTCCCGGGCCTCAGCTCCTCCGGCGGAAGAGCACCGGCCAAGCGGGGCCTGTCCCCCGTTCCCGGAAGGCGGCGTTCGACGGCCGCGCCGAGCGCCAGAAGCCCCTCGACGGTCCCCGGCTGCTCGTCGAAACCGGTCAGCGTGACCAGGAAGGGCCCCTTCCAAAAATTCACATAATAGGACTCGAGCTCGGCCTCGGCGCCGAGGGCCACAGGCTTCCCTTGGCCCGACCTCTTGAAGGTGAACATGCCGTAGGCCGCGGCCGGCGTGTCCATCTCGAAGATCTCCAAGGAGACGGACCTCCCCTGCCCGTCCCTGTAGTCCTGAAGGACGACGCGGCGGAATCCGTATTCGTGGTAGATCTCGGCCCCGCCGTTGATGTAAGCGTAGAGCTCCTCTCCCTCGTAATGCTCGGGGTCCCCATCCCTGGCCCAACCGGCCACCTCGGTTTTGGGGACATAGGCGTCCAAGCCGCCGGCCCGGGATGCGCGCGATGACGTGCACATCGTCGATAGCGACAAGGCCAGCGCCGCGGCGACAATGATGCCTTTTCTCATGACCGATGCCGGCTCACACGAGGAAACCCGCTTTTTCGACGGGTCTCGCAGGCTCAGACCTCGGCCTCCTTGACGCCGGCCTTCTTCGGATCGATCTCCCCGAGGCCCTGTTCGGCTCCCAGACGGATCTGGACGATCTCGGACGGGACGAGGCCCCAGAGCCCGGCGCAGTAGGCGTCCACGGCGACCCGATCGATCCCGGCGACGACCTTGTGGGGCTTGAGAAGCTCGCCCGGGCCGAACGGTCCGTTGGTGATGATGAACTCCGTGGCGTCGACGACGTTGAGGGCCGGCCGGACGGCCTTGTTGAGGTCGACGATGCATTGCTCGAGATGGGCCACGTCGTCGGGGTCCGTCTTCCAGTTGGGTCGATGGAAGGTCCGGTTGTTGACCGGCGAATTGAGGCCCATGAGGTTCTTGAGCGTCCCGGTGAACTTGTTCCCGGCGTGGTCCTTGGTGATGGGCATGTTGATGAGCAGATCGTAGTCGTCGAAGGCGGCCAGGATGCGGGCTTCCGGAAGGGCCTTCGCCCCGGCGACGGCCACGGCTTTGAACAGCGCTTCGTCCCGTTCGAAGAGCTTCAGGCCGGCCTTTTCTTCCTCGAGGACCGTCTTGAGGCCGGTGTCCTCCCATTGCTTGACGGTCTGCCAGCTCAGGCAGTCGACCTCCGCCGCGCCGGCCGTCCGACAAAGCCGGACGACGGCCCTCAGGACCTCGGGTTTGGTGAACGTTCCGGGGTGCCGGCTTTGGACGTTCGGCAGGAGAGCCACCCTGGCGCCCTTGGGGACGAACCGTCCCATGCCGCCGAGCAATTCGACGGCCTTGACCGTCGCCTTCCCAAAGTCCGCCCCGATGCCCACGGACACTCCCGGCAGGGCGGCCGACGGACCTCTCGCCGGGAGCGCGGCGAGCCTCCGGCCCAGGGCCAGCGTCAATCCGGCCTGGGCTCCGGTCTTGAAGAAATACCGTCTTCCGAGCTTGCGGGCCATGCTGCCTCCTCGCTGTCGATTCGCCCATATTCTCTCACAACGCGGCAGGTCCGGCAACCCGACTCTTCTCCCCACGACCTGTCTTTTGCTTCGTTCGGGGAATTGTGGTAGAAAAAAAACCGAACCCTCAAGGAGCGTGACCATGAGTCGAATTCCGTCCTGGACCCGCCGTCCGATATCCGCCGCCATCGCTGCGCTTTGTTTTCTGGGCCTCCTATCCTCCGCCCTTCAAGCCGCCGGCCGGGACCGTTACCTGACCTACGCCCGGGCCTCGGCCGACTGGACGCACGACCACACCGAGGAGGTCCTCGCCCAGTGGAGGAAGACCTTCGATCCCCTCAACGTCTTCGGCTACCGGGCGCCCGGAGGGCTGTTGGAGATGGCCTGCATCTACTCGTTCCTCTACGAAAAGGAGAAGAAACCCGAATATGCGGCCCGGGCCAAGGCCGTCCTTCTGACCTACGGCGACTATCGTTCGGCCTATCCGGAGTCCTCCGTCAGGCTCCGCGCCGATTACGCCGACGGCGTTCCCGCTCTCCCCGACTTCTTCACGGTCATGAGGTACATCCGGGCTTACGACACTCTGCGCCGGCTCGGCCGCCTGACGCCCGCCGAGGACGCCAGGGTCCAGGATCTCATCGCCGGCAGCATGCGCTATCTCCTCAGGACCCAGGAATGGGGCCCGATGAACCGCGCGGCCCTGCGGGCCGAATCCCTGGCTTGGGCGGTCAAGGCCCTGCCGAAGCACCCGGACGCCCCGAAGTGGGAGATGCAGCGCCGGGCCCTCGGGGACGACAACTGGGGCAACTGGCAGATCGAGGACGCGACGATCTACAACGGCGTCTGGCTCTACTCCCTGTTGGGCTACGCCGACGCCCTGGGCTCGATGGGCGCGCTGTTCAAGACCCCCGAGATGTCCTATTACGCTCACTATTACCTCAATCTCATGAGCCCGGCCGGAATGGTCCCCGATCTCGGCGACGCCCATTGGAACTCCAACTGGACCCATTTCCTGGTCTTCTTCGAAGCCGCGGCGGCGGCCCTCCGGGACCCGGCCATGAAATGGGCGGCCGGGACGATCGCCTCCCGGTTCGTCGACTTCGGCACGCCGACGAGCGTCGGTCTCGGCTACATGCTCCTCGACGCCTATCGCTGGGGTACGGACGAGGTCAAGCCGGCCGCCCCCACGGCCCCGTCCATGGAGGTCATGGAGGACATCGTGGGCAAGAAGATCGTCTTCCGCGACGGTTGGTCGGAGCGCTCGAACTACCTGCTCCTCAACTACCGTGATGAGGGCGACGGCGGGCTGAACTTCCGTGACTATCTGAGGGACACGATCCCCGTCGAAGAGGAAAAGATGACCCACGGCCACCAGGACGAGAACAGCATCGTTCTCCTCATGTCCGGGGGATCGGTCCTCCTCCACGACGGCGGCTACCGCGACTACATGCCGTCGGGGCCCTTCGGCGCCTACCGGCAGGATTATTTCCACAACCGGCTCTGCGTCCGGCCGGAGAAGATCTTCTGGGGCCAGAAGGAGGGCGAATACCGCTACAGCGTCCGCGACGCCGTCCCCGGCCAGGGCCTGCTCGAGTTCATGCGCAACGCCGGCTCCTACCGCCGGGTGCGGACCCAAAAGGTCGATTTCCTGACCTTCGAGGACTTCGATTACAGCCGGACCCGGGTCGTGGACGACGCCTGGGGCTATCAAGCCGACCGGATCGTCGTCTTCATCAAGGACCCGGGATGCTACGTCGTCTTCGACATCTTCAAGGCCTTGCGAGAGGAATACTACACCCTGGCCGATCTCTGGCACACGCGCCAGATATGCGCCCGGGGCGACCATTGGTTCGATACCGGCTACGACCGGATCCATCCGGCCGAGCTGCCCGGGGACAGGCGGTTGCTCGTGGTTTTTCCCTCTCTCTCGCCGCATCTCCAGGTCGGGGTAGAACCTCAGAAGCGTCATTATCAGGACGAATGGACGATCTACCAGGCCGCCGCCCAGCATTTCGAGCTCGGAGAGACGGCCGTTTTCGCGACCGTCCTCGTCCCCCACGGCGAAGGCCAGGACCCCCGGCCCTGGTTGGACAGGATCTCCGCCCTTCCCGCCGAGCCCGGCCGGGCCGCCGCGGGGATCAAGATCCGCTCGGGGGACAGGGAGATCTTCGTCGCCGTCAAGAACGACCTGCGCGTGGATATGGCCCGCGACTGGCGCCGTCCGCGCTACACGTACGAAGCCGGGCGCATCGCGGTCGGCGACTTCGAGACCAACGGGGATTTCCTCTTCGGCGCCCTTGAGGGAAATCGCCTCGACTACACGATCGTCAACCTGACGAAGGCCCTGTTCCGGGGACGGCCGCTCGTCGAGGCCCGGGAGTCGACCTTCGGGCTGGCCTTCGACGCGAGCCCGGACCAAGCCGGGATCGGGAAGCTGAGGTACTGGCGGGACAGCGTTCCGACCAAATGATCAGATCGGCAGGCCCTGCTGTTTGCGCTGGGCCGTCTTCTGAAGCTCCTGGGCCTCCCCCAGCATGAGGGCCAGCTTATCGAGCGTCATGCGGATCTTGATGTTGGCCAGCTTCCGCTTGCCGGACTTCTGGGTCTCGAAGCGGGCCTGGAGATAGGCCTCGATCTCTTCGTCGGACATCAGGGTCCGGACGAACTCGTCGGACGCGAGCTCGGCCTTCAGCTCCTCGACCGTCGTCCCCTGGACGACGATCTTGTTCTCGACGAGGACCTGGGACCGCCAGCCTTCGAAGTCCTTGGCCGCGTAGATGGGGATCGGCCCCAGGAGCTTCTTGGCGTCCTGAACGGTGTGGTCGAAGAACGCCTTGCCTTCCTTGAGGAAGCTCCGGGCCCGGTAGTATTGCGGATCGGTGGCCGGATTGCCCGTCCCGAGATATTTCCGGAAGAGGGCGACGGCGTCGCGCAGGAGCTCGTGGGCCCGCGTGGCGTGAATATAGATATCGCGCTCGATCTGGACCTGCATGGGCTTATGACCTCACCGGGAACTTAGCACAGCCCCCCGGTGTTTTCAAGGATTTTCCTTGACGATCGAGGCGGCCACGATGTTCGCCACCCGGCTCCGGAGAGAGATGATGTCCCCCCGGTCCCGCGGATGGACGCGGTTGGTCAGCAGGATGACCGTCGTCGAGGTCCCCGGATCGATCCAGATCGATGTCCCCGTGTATCCCGAGTGGCCGTAGGACCCGGGACCGAACAGGTCGCCTCTCACCGTTGCATAGGCCGAGTCGAGGTCCCAGCCGAAGCCTCGTCCTGCCCAGGGGACTTTCGGGAAGATCTCGGTCATCCGTTCGACCGTCAAGGGGCCGAGGACCCGGACCCCGCGATATTGTCCGCCGCCCAGGATCATCTGGGCGAAGACGGCCAGGTCGTCGGCCGTGGAGAACAGGCCGGCGTTCCCGGATACGCCGCCCTGAAGGCGGGCCAGGGGATCGTGGACGACGCCCCGAAGGGGCGCGCCATCGACGATCTCGGTCGGGACGCAGGAACTCAGAACCCCCGGCGGGGGTAAGAAGAAGGTCCGCGACATCTTCAGCGGCTTGAAGATATTCTCGTCCGCGAACTCGGCGATCGTCCGTCCCGAGACCTCCTTGACGATGTGGGCCAAGGTGATGAAATTGAGGCAGCTGTAAACGAACCGCGACCCGGCCGGGGATTCCTTGGGCAGGCGGGCGATGTCTGCGACGAGGGCTTCCGTCGAGCAGGGCCGCCCGAGCCTCTCGGCGGCTTTTTCGGCATCGGTATAGGGCGGCAGCCCGGAGGTATGAGTCAGGAGATGCCAGAGGCGGGCGTCCTCGCCGGCGATGCCCTTTTCATGGTAATAGGGCGTGAAGCCGGGGACGAAATCCTTGACCTTGTCCCAGAGACGGAGCTTCCCCTGTTCGGTCAGGATCATGATCGAGGCCGCCGTGGCCACCGGCTTGGTCAGGGACGCCAGGTCGAAGATCATGTCCGTCGTCATGGGCCTGGCCTCGGGGACCGTCTGGGCCAGCCCGTAGGCCTTCCGGAAAACGACCTTGCCCTTGCGGGCGACGAGCAGGACGGCGCCCGGGAAATCCCGGCGCTCGAGGGCCTGCCGGATGACGCCATCGAGCAGGGCCAGGTGTTTGGACGACATGCCCGCATCCTCGGGCTTGGCCGAGGGCAGCCCCCCGTCCCCGTAGGAGGGCAAAGCCAGCGCCCCGGCCAGCATGGCCGCCGCGAAGATCCTTGAAGGGACGTTCATATCATCCTCCTCGGCGTTCAGAGCTCCAGCCAGCGGACGGGATTCCCGCACGACGCCAGGAACCGCTCGAAATCCGCGAGCGAGATCTCGAGCGTCGCCGTGTTGACGTTGGGGTGGAATCCGAGAAAGGCGCTGTCCTTGAGGCTCCGGTCGAGGACCACCCGGACCTCACGGCCGCCGTCGTTGATCAGGCCGAACGGCGAGACCGCGCCCGGTTCGAGCCCGAGGAGGCGCTTGAGGCGCTCGGGCGACGCGAAGCTCAGGCGGTCCTCTCCCAAGTGGAGGGTGAGCCGCCGGAGATCGATGCCGCGGGTCACCGGGGCGATGACCAGGTAATGGCGGTTCCCCCGGTTATTCCTCAAGAACAAGTTCTTGCAATGGGTGCCCTTGAGCCCCGCCCAATGCCTCTCCGCATCCTCGACCGTGGCCACCGGCGGGTGCTCGTGCCGGACATAGGGGATCCCCAAGCCCTCCAAAGCATCGAGGACGTCTCTCTCGATCTCGGCGACGGGCATGGCGGACATCACCATAGACCAAACGGCTACCGCGGCGCAAGCCGGATCTCGGCCAGGACCGGGTTGTGGTCCGAGACGAACCGCCCGCCCCAGCTTCCCGGGAGGACACCCGCCCGGAGGACGGCGACGCCCGGCCCGACGAAGATGTGGTCGATGGGCGCCCCGCCGCCGGCGTCGGGGCGGAACCCGTTGAAGGTGGCGGACGGCCCGAACGGCGGGCGCTCGGACGCGTCCCTCGCGTCCCTCAGGCGCGCCCCGGGGCCGAGGTCCGTTTCGACGAGGGCCCGGTATGCGGCGTCCGTTGACGTGCCGTTGAAGTCCCCCGTCAGGACGACGCCGTCACCCGGGGGAACGTCCCGGACGGCCGCGAGGACGAGGGCCGCGCTTTCCCGCCGGGCCGCTTCCCCGACATGATCGAAGTGGGTATTGAAGACGGTCAGATTCCGGCCCGTCCAAAGGTCACGCAGACGGGCCCGCGTCACCACTCTCGGGCACGCCGCGTCCCAACCCTTGAGGCCCGGTTTGTCCGGATCTTCCGAGAGCCAGAACGTCGAAGACCCGAGAAGGCGGAACCGGTCCCGGCGGTAGAAGATCGGGCTGAACTCTCCGGCCTGCTTCCCGTCGTCCCGGCCCACGCCGACCCAGGCGTATTCCGGCAACAGCACCTCGAGGTCCTCGATCTGAGAAAAAAGCGCCTCCTGGAGGCCCGCGACGTCGACCCGGTGGAAATCGACGACCCCTGCGGCCATATCCTTTCTCATCGGCCAGGCGTTGCCCCCGTCCGCCGGGTTTTCATAACGGATGTTGAAGCTCATGACGCGGACCGCGGCGGCCTCCTCCGCAGGGCCTTGCGAGATGGGCGGGCCGCAGGCCGGGAGAACGAACGCGAGGACCGTACACCCGATCATGGCCAAGCCGATCCCTTTTCTCATTCTCCGGGCTCCTTTCCGTCCGGATTATATCAAGGGCCGGGTTTTTTTCCAGCCCCCGTATCGTCTACAATAGACTCATGGATATCCTCTTCTCGCCCCTCCGCATCGGATCGCTCACGGTCCCCAACCGCTTCGTCCGCTCGGCGACCCACGATTTCATGGCCGACGGCGAGGGCCGTGTCACGGACTCTCAGGTGAAGCTCTATTCGCGTCTTGCCGAGGGCGAAGTCGGCCTGATCGTCACTGGCCACGCCTACGTCCAGCCGTCGGGCCAGGCCAGCCCGCGCCAGATGGCCGTTCACGACGACCGGTTCATCGGCGGGTTGGCCCGCATCCCGGAAGCCGTCCACCGCTTCCCGTCGCGGGTCGTCCTCCAGATCGCCCATGCCGGGCGCCAGACCAAGGAAAAGCTGTGCGGATGTGTGCCCGTTTCCCCCTCCGCCGTCTACGACCCGTCCTCCAAGGTCATGCCGCGCGAGCTCTCGTCCGATGAGATCCGGTCTCTGATCGACGATTTCGTCGCCGCCGGCCTCCGGGCCCGAAGGGCCGGCTTCGACGGCCTCCAGCTGCATGCCGCCCACGGCTATCTCCTGTCGAGCTTCCTCTCCCCGCACACGAACCGCCGACGGGACGATTGGGGGGGGCCGGTCGAGAACAGGGCCCGCGTCCTCATCGAGGTCCTCCGGGGACTCAGATCGGCCCTCGGCCGCGAGTATCCGGTCATCGTCAAGCTCAATTCGACCGACTTCCTGGAGGGCGGCTTGACCCTCGAGGATGCCGTCCGCATCGCCATCCTCATCGAGTCGGAAGGCATCGACGGCATCGAGGTGAGCGGCGGCATGGCCGAAGCCGGACGAGGCTCGGTCTGGCCGGGCCTGCGGACCGAGGACGAGGAAGGCTATTTCGCGGACAACGCCGCGCGCATCAAACAAGCCGTCACAGTCCCGGTATTCGCCCTCGGGGGCATCCGCACCCTGGCCGTCGCCGAAAGGATCGTCCGGGAGGGCCGGGCCGACCTCGTCTCGCTCAGCCGCCCGCTCATCAGGGACCCGTTCCTCGTCAGGCGTTTCCGCGAAGGTTCGGCCGCGAGGTCCGACTGCATCTCGTGCAATAAATGCTTCGATCCCCGGGGCATCCGCTGCGCCGAGCTGGCGAAGCGCCGCTGACGCTCACGGGCCAAGATCCCGCGGCGTTCTCGCCTATCGCCCGGCTTGGCCCGCCTTACGGGGGGCTTCCCCGAGAGGAAGATGCTGCCGGTGGAACGGGGCGAAGCGGGCGGGATCGAGCTTGATCACGGCCCGGTCGTAGGTCATCAGGCCGTTGACCTCGATCTCGACATCGCTCGTCTGGGTGTAGACGGCCGCGGCCAGGCCTTCGGACACGAGCGCGGAAAGGGCCTTGATGAGCCCCGTGTAGCGCTCCTCGAAAACCGTGAGATCGTCGAGATTGCGGTAGCCCCAATTCCCTTCGGTTTGCCATAAATGCCCTGTAATGGGCAGGCCGAGGCCCCCGAACTCGCCGAGGACGGCGGCCCGGCCGGCCTCGAGGGGGGGCATGGCCGGCCCCGGATAGCTGTGGATGTCGATCACGTCGCCGACCCCTTTGTCCGTCCAGCCGCTGGCGTTGTTGACGAGCCGCGAGGGGTCTCGCTCTTTGGTCAGGGCCGCGATGCGCTCGGTGTCGAACTGTCCCCATCCTTCGTTGAACGGGACCCACATGACGATCGACGGGTGGTTGTGAAGAGCGTCCATGATCGCCCGCCATTCCGATTCCCACTGGGCGTCGATCGCGGCCAGCTCTTCGGCGGAGGTGGCTTTCCGGTCGTAGAGGGCGCTGGGCATGTCCTGCCACACGAGAATCCCCATCCTGTCACACCAGGCGTAGAGCCTCTGGGGCTCGACCTTGACGTGCTTGCGCAGCATGTTCATGCCCAGGGCCTTGATGACCTCGAGGTCGTAGCGCAGGGCCTCGTCCGTCGGCGCCGTGTAGAGCCCGTCGGGCCACCAGCCCTGATCGAGCGGGCCGAACTGGAACAGGGGCCGGTCATTGAGGAACAGGCGGAGGATCCCGGCGTCGTCGCGGCCCAGCGAGATCTTGCGCATGCCGGCGTAGCCGGTCACGGAGTCGAGGACCCGGCCTCCCTGCTTGAGAGCCGCCTTGACGTCATAAAGGACGGGATCGGCGGGCGACCAGGGCTCGGCATCGGGAACCTTGACGACGACCGCGTCCGCCGCGGGCCCCGCCCCCCGGCCCGCGAGCTTCCCGTTCCGGGTGACGGCCACTTCCAGAACGGCCCCGTCGGCGTGCCCGCCCAAGGCCGGTTCGAACGTGAACGTCCCGGCGTCGAAGTCGGGGGTGATCCTCAGGCGTTCGAGATGGGCGGCCGGAACGGGCTCGAGCCAGACGGTTTGCCAGATGCCCGTCACCGCCGTGTAGAAGATGCTCCGGGGGCGCATGACCTGCTTGCCGCGGGCGATGGGGCTGTTTCTCTCGTTGGTCGGGTCGTGGACCTTGACGATCAGCTCCTGACGGCCTCTCGGAACGAGGGCCTCGGTGATATCGAAGGTGAAAGGATCATACCCTCCTGCGTGGGCTCCGACGGAGCGCCCGTTGACCCAGATCTCGCATTCCCAATCCACGGCGCCGAAATGGAGCAGAACCCGGCGGCCGCGCCACTTGCGGGGGATCTTCAGCTCCCGGCGGTACCAAAGCTCCTTGTCCGCACCGACCGCCCTGCCGACGCCCGAAAGGGCCGACTCCACGGCGAAGGGAACGAGGATCTTGCCGTCCCATTCCCGCGGCCGCCCGGACCCGCGGTCGACGATGGCATAGTCCCAGAGACCATTGAGACCGGCCCAGTCGGGCCGGACCATCTGGGGCCGGGGATGCTCGGGAAGGACGCGCTCCGGATAGACCTCGCCGGCCCATCGGGTCATGATGTGGCCCCCGACGGGTTCCCAACGGGTTCCCGGCTTCGCCTTGCACGCCGCCAGCCCCGCCGCCAGAAAGACGGCGGCCCCGACCAACGAAAGGGTCCTTTTCATGTCACTCTCCTCACCGAGGCATTAGTAATGCATCCTGTCCGGCGATGTCAACGGCTCTTGAATTCCGCGGCCCGTTCGCATACATTGAGCTATTCCCGGCAAGGAGACAGGCCCCATGAAAGACCGCCGGATCCCGGCCCCCCTCGAAGCCGTCCATGCCCGCATCCGGGCCCGCTTCCCGATGATCGACCGCGACGCCCGGGGCAATCCCCGCGTCTATCTCAATACGGGCGCCGGGAGCCTGACCGTCGACAAGGCCGCCGAGGCGGCCCGCGAAGCCCAGGGCCGTCTCAACCCCATGCCGGGGTCCATCGTTCCGGGCGAGCGGGTCACGACGGAGCTTCACGACCGGGTCCGCGCGCTGGCCGCCGACTTCCTCCGGGCCTCGAGCCCCCGCGAGATCAGCTTTCATCAATCGGCAACACAAGCCCTCTTCTGCTTGGCCTTCGCCCTGCGGGGCATCATCCCCGAGGGCGCCGGTCTTGTGGTCACGGACCTCGACCATATGGCCAATATCACGCCCTGGGAGACCGTCTGGGGATAGATCTACGGCCCCCGCAACCACCCCGCAAGGGTCCTTGAGGACGGAACCCTGGATGAGGAACATCTTCTGTCCCTCGTCGACGCCCGGACGGCCGTCCTGGCCGTGACCTCGGCTTCGAACGGCCTCGGGACGCTCGTCCCCCTGGGCCGCATCATCCCGCGCGTCCGCGAAAGATCGCCCGGCTGCCTCGTCGTCGTCGACGCCGTCCATCACGCGCCTCACGGCCCGCTCGACGTCGCCGAGATGGGATGCGACGCTCTGGTCTTTTCAGGGTACAAGGTCTTCGGTCCGATGCTCGGGGTCCTCTGGGGGAAGGGGGAGCTCCTGGATCGGCTCCTCCCCTACCGGGTCGAGACCGCCAAGAACGAGGCGCCCTTCAAGTTCGAATCCGGCATGCTGAACAACGCCTCCCTGGCTTCGCTCGAGGCCGCTCTGGACTACGTTCTTTGGCTCGCGGACCTCTCCGCCGGTCCCGAAGCTTTTTTCCCGGGCCGGGCGGCGAAGTTCCGCCGGGCCATGGAAGCCGTCGCCGAATACGAGCGAGGTCTGACGAGCAGGGTCCTCGAAGGATTCAAGGCCTTCCCTCCCGCGCGCTTCCGGTGTCACGGGATCACCGAACCGGCGCGGGCCGCTGAGAGGGTCCCGACGTTCGCCTTCGAGGTCCGCGGCCAGGCCGCCTCCGAGACCAAGAAGCGGCTCTGGGAGCGGGCCGGCCTGCAGATCGCCGACGGCAACCACTATTCGGCGGCCGTCGTCCGCCATCTCGGACGTCCGGCGCTCTGCCGGGCGAGCTTCGCCCACTACGATGACGTCGCGACGGTCGACGCGTTCCTGGAAGGCTTACGGCAGGTCCTTGATGAATCGCCGGGAAATCGATAGAATGACCCTTCACTCCGGAGCGAATTCCGAATGATCCAACGCGTGATCCTCGCCGCCCTTCTCGGGGCCCTCGTGAGCTCCGCACGCCCCGTCGAGAACCCCGTCGTTGTCATCGAGACGGGAAAGGGCGATATCATCGTCGAGGTCGACCTCGCCAGGGCGCCGATCACGGCCGCCAATTTCCTCCGCTACGTCGACGCCGGACTCTACGACGGCACGGTCTTCCATCGGACGGTGACCTTGTCCAATCAGCCGGACGACGCCGTGCGCATCGAGGTCGTCCAAGCGGCCCTCCTGCCCGCTGCGAAGTGCTTCCCCGCGATCGACCACGAAACCACCGAAATGACGGGCCTCCGGCACCTCGACGGGACCGTCTCGATGGCCCGCTCGAAGCCGGGCAGCGCCACCTCGAGCTTTTTCATCTGCATCGGACCCCAGCCCGAGCTCGATTTCGGCGGCCGCCGGAATCCCGACGGCCAGGGCTTCGCCGCCTTCGGCCGTGTTGTCGGGGGGATGAACGTGGTCAGAACGATCCACGCCCTTCCGTCCAAGGGGCAACAGCTCGATCCCCCTATCAAGATCCTGACGGTCCACAGGATCACGTCATGAATCTTCCTTAGGAGCGTGACATGAGAAGAGCTTGGAGAACGTTCGTCATCCCGGTCCTGACATCTTTCGTCGCGATCGCGGCCGTCCAGGGCCTGGCCCAGGAACGGGTCATCGGCAAGGCCCTCTATGAGAAGCTCAGACGCGAGGGACGCGACCTCGTCAAGTTCGAGGGCCAGGCCGCGCTCGCGTGGACACCCGACGGCAAGTCGGCCTTCCTCCATGAGGACGGCACCTTCAAGCGGCTCGATCTGCCCAGCGGCGAGACGTCGCCGCTCTTCGATGACGCCAAGATCATCGCCGCCGTCAACAGGGCCCTCGGAAAGCAGGAGTCGAAACTCCCCTTCAACCGCTTCCAGTACCTCGCGGACGGAAGGGCCATTCAGTTCTCGGCCTTCAATAGAACGTTCATCTTTGATCTCGCCTCGGGCCAACTTGGCTTCTTCGAGCCCGAGCGGCTCCTCGTCGGTGTCCGCGGCCGGACGTACGGCGATGTCCTGTCGCCCGACCTCAAGCTCCGGGCGTTCACCCGGAACTTCGACCTCTACGTCAAGGATCTGGACGGCAATGAGACGCGCCTGACGACGGACGGGACCGACGACCTCCGCAACGGCTTCCCCGATTGGGTCTATCCCGAGGAGCTCGGGCAGTACCAGGCCTTCTGGTGGTCGCCGGACTCGAAGAGGATCGCCTTCATGCAGTTCGACCAGAGCCCGGTCACGAAGTACCCCATAGTTCATGACACCCAGCCCATCCCCCGTCTGGAAATGCTGGGCTATCCCAAGCCCGGGGGCAACAATCCCATCGTCCGCCTGTTCATCGTCGACGTCGCCTCGAGGACGATCGTCCGCCTCGAGACCGGCGACGACCTGGACGTCTATCTCTACCGCGGCCAGTGGACGAACGACGGCCGGGAGTTCACCTACCATCGCCTCAACCGCTTCCAGAACCGGGTCGAGGTCTTCGGCGCCGACCCGGCCACGGGTAAAACGCGCCTAATTTTCGCCGACGAGGACCCCTGTTACATCGAGGAGCAGACCGAGCTCATCTTCCTCAAGGACAACAAGCGCTTCCTTTGGACCTCCGAGCGCTCGGGTTGGCGGGAGATCTACCTCTATGACCTCGCGACCGGCAAGCTCCTCAAACAGCTGACCAGCGCCCGCCTGCCCGTCCAGTCCATCGCCGCCGTCGACGAAACCCGGGGTTGGGTCTACTTCACGGGCTTCGAGTCGAACGGGACGGAAACCCACCTTTACAAGGTCCGCCTGGATGGGACGGGCTTCGCCAAGATGACCCGGGAGGCCGGCTCCCACCGGATCAGTTTCTCGCCCGGGTGCGACTACTACACGGATTCCTTCTCCAATTTCGACACCCCTCAGAAAACGACGCTGTACGCGGCCGACGGGAAAGAGGTCCGGGTCATCGGCCGGTCCGTTCCCTCCCCGGACCTCGAGGCGTTGAAGCTCATCAAGCCCGAGCGCCTGACGTTCAAGTCGGCCGACGGCAAGCACGATCTTGACGGGCTCGTCTATTTCCCGGCCCATTTCGACCCCAAGGAGAAATACCCCCTCATCCTCTCCGTCTATGGGGGTCCGGGCTCCAAGGGGGTCAGCAACACGTACAGGATGACCGACGCCAACCAAGCCCTGGCCCAGCTGGGCTTCCTGGTCGCCATGTGCGATTACCGGGGCGTCTCGGGCCGCGGCAAGACCTTTCAGAACCTCCACTACCTGAAGCTCGGACAGGTCGAGATCGAGGACCACGTCGCGTTCGTCAAGGCCCTCGGGCAGCGCTCCTACGTGGACACCGGACGGGTCGGGGTCACGGGCCACTCCTACGGCGGTTACTTCACCTGCATGGCCCTGCTCAAGGAGCCCGATGTCTTTCACGTCGGGGTCGCCGGGGCGCCCGTCACGGACTGGCGGAACTACGACACGATCTACACGGAGCGCTTCATGCGCCGGCCCCAGGACAACCCCGACGGCTATGAGAAGGGCTCCTGCCTGACCTATGCCAAGAATCTCAAGGGCAAGCTCTTCCTCCATCACGGGGCCGTCGACGACAACGTCCACCCCGGCAACACGATCCAGCTCGCCGATGCCCTGCTCCGGGCGAACAAGGCCTTCGACATGATGATCTATCCCGGGCAGCAGCACGGCATCCGATTCCCCCGCTATGCCGAGTCGCGGGTCGAATATTTCGTCGAGCACCTCAAGCCGATCGTGAAATAGCGAAAGGAGCGTCACCATGGCCAAGTTCGAAGGGGTCCAGTGGGCCCCGCTCCAGATGCGGTATCTTCTGACCGACAAGCAGTTCGACATCCTGGAGGCCGACGCCAAGGTCTACGCCGTGTCCCGCTCGATCTTCTACGCCACGTTCCTCGCCTTCGAGGGCATCCGGTTCTTCTGCAAGAAGAACGCCAAGGGCCAGCTCGAGGTCCTGTTCCTCAACTGGCACAGGAACCTCGAGCGCCTGACGCGCGGCATGGCGTTCAACCTCAGCCGGGAGCAGGCCGGACTCGTCCCCACGGTCGAGGAGCTGGAGACGATCATCATCCGTCAGTACTTCGGCGTGCCTGCCATCCGCGGCTTCCTGGAGAAGATGGCCGAGGCCGGCGCCCAAGGATACCTGAGGCCGTTCACGGTCGACGAGGAACAGTCCATGGGGGTCACCTTCCCCACCCAACCCTCGCTCCGGGCCATCTTCTGCCGATACGACAAGTACCTCGGAGAGCCGTTCACGGGCGTCGTCACCCCCCAGTGGGTCCGGGCCGTCGGGGCCAACAAGACCGGCTGGCTGAAGCTCGGCATCAATTATCTCATCAGCCTGAAGGCCGTCGATGCCGCCAAGGAGATCGACCCGGAGGCCGTCGCGGCCCTTTTTCTGGATGATCAGACCCATATCCCGCTCGGGGAGCGGCGCATCACGGAATGGGACTCCTCCTGCTGCCTGTTCGGGTTCCGGGACGGAACGGTCGTCAAGATCCCGGAGAGCGAGCTCATCCTGCCCTCCGTCACCATCCAGGGCATGGCCGCCATCCTGAGAGAGATGGGGGTCAAGGTCGAGGAGCGGCCCATCGCTTACGGCGAGCTCCTCGACCGTGTCAAGTCCGAAGAGCTCGTCGTCGCCGCGAGCGTCGGGACGGCCGGGATCCTGAACCGCTGTCACAAGCTCGTCTGTGTCGACGAGAAGAATGCCATCGCGGCGGTCCACGTCCCGGACACGGCTCACCCGGTCTTCGCGAAGCTGGCCGAGGCCCGGACCACCTACTGGAACATCTACCGCGAGCAGGCCAAGCTGCCCGCCGGCATGAACCTGTTCAAGTACGCGCTGTAAAAATCACAAGCTCATCGCGATGAGCATCCAGAACTTGTCGCCGAGCTCCAGGTACTTCTGGACGGCGGCCCTGGCCATGTCGTTCGTATATTTCGTCAGGTACTGCTCGACCGTGAACGGCTCTTTGTCGGGCGTCTTGGAGGCCAGGATCCGCTGAACCTCCTTTTCGAGGCTGGGCAGGTCGGCGAAGGCCTTGTTCTCGAACTCCGCGATGGTGTCCTCGACGATCTTCCGGGTCTGGCCCCACTTCAGGGTGGCCAGGCGGTTGGCCCGGCGGAAGGCCCAGGCGGCCGAGTCCAGCCGGAAGTTGTGCTGGGCGCAGATGCCGAAGGAGGGAGGGAGCTCGGTCGTCCCTGCGAAAATGGGGATGCGGGCGCTCATGGCCGGGTTGTCGAAGGCGAACCAGCAGACGGCCCCGACCGCCGGCGGCAGCCACCCCCGGATCTGGATGACGGTGGCATAGGCGCACCCCGAGATGGGGATCGTCCGCTGCTGTTGGACGGTGTCCGGCTTGATCGCATTGATGAGCGTGATGACATCGCGCGGCATCCAGGCGCTGGCGATCGGGCTGAGCATCGTTTCGGGGGCCGCGGAAGCCGCCTCCGGCTGGCCCTCGCCCGGCTTCACCCGGGGCCGGGGCCTCTGGACCATCAGGTTTTTGGTCATGTCCAGTTCGGTCCCCTCATAGGGATCACGGTACATGGCCAGGATGTCGCGGACCGAGACCTTCTTCGCGGGCTTGACCGAGAACGGCAGCTCGGCCATGTCCATCGTCAGCTTGAGGGACGGGGCCAGGGTGCTGAGCACGAAATACTCGCGGGTCGAGAAGGGCTTCCGGCCGCTGTAGGCTTCCCAGAACTTGAACGGCTTGCCGGCCTTGGGGTCCCACCAGCCCATGTCCTCGGCCACCTGGAAGACGTTGTCCGAGGCCATGTACCGGTCGGGGTTCTTGAGGTCGAGCTCGGCGATGCGGGGGATGTTGGCCGAGACGCCGACGTGGTCGTCTGGGATGCGGACGGCGGCCCAGACGGCCCCTTTCTCGAGCGGACCGGCCCCGAAGATCTCGAAGTGCCAGACTTCCTTGCCGTCGGCGAAGGTCAGGCATTCCCCGTAATCGCCGTACCCGTACTCCTTGACCAGCTCGCCGGCCAGCTTGATGGCCTCGCGGGCCGTCTTGCAGCGCTCGAGCGTGATCCGCTGGATCTCCTCGATCATCAGGGCGCCCTCGTTGTTGATGAGCTCGCGGCGGCCGCCGATGGTCGTCTCGCCGATGGCCAAGCCGTGCTCGTTCATCGCCGGGTAAGCCGTGTTGAGGAACCGGTAGGTTTCCGGGACCTGGGGGATCTCGCCGGTCTGCAGGACGCCTTGCAGATCGCCGACCGTCTCCGTGTGCATCTTGCCCGAGTAGACCTTGTTCGTGGATCCCGCGGGCCACTTCCGGCCGGGGACGATATTGACCCACTGGCGGTACCGCCCGTCGCATGTATGACAGGTGATGACCGAGCCATCCACCGTGGCCAGACGGCCGGCAACGATGGATGTGCAGCTTTCGGGGTCATCCGTCCAAGCCGGGACGGGCATGGCGCCCGGGGCGGCTTTGCCGGCCGGGACGACGGAGAGGGCCGCGGCGACAATGAGGGCGGCGAGCAGTCCGCGTCCGAAAGTCCTGAAGAGGGTGTTGGCTGTCATTCTGACCTCCGCATCCGTTTTTTTTATGACGACGCCTCCGGCGTCCTCCATGAATGTATGAAAGCCCACCCGGGCTGTCAATCGAATTCTTGGCGCCAGGCCCTAATTCCGGCCGGTCTTGAGATAGTGGAACGCTCCGTCCATGTCCTTGTGGTTGGCCACGAGGATCAACGTGTCGCCGGCCTCGACCGTGAACTCTCCGCCCGGACTGGTGAACGACTCCTCGCCCCTGACCACGGCCAGGACGGTCGCCCCGGTCCTTTCCCGAAGGGCGATGGTCTTGAGGGTCCGTCCGGCTGGCCACGTCCCCTTCATGACATAGAACGTCTCGGCGGTCCCCGCCGACAGCAGGTCCGTGATCCGCTCCGCGGCCGGCCGGAACGCCTGGCAGGTCCCCCGCAGGATGCCGTAGCCCTCGCTCCGCAGGATCTTGACCTGGGCATCGATGAGGTTCGGCGGGACGTGGAGACGGTCGAGGCAGCGGGTGAAGATCTCGATGGATGTCTTGAACTCCTCAGGGACGACGTCGTCGGCGCCGAGGGCGATAAGCCCGTCGACCTCGGAGGCGTACCTCGTCCGGACGATGATGAACAGGTCCCTGTTCATCTCCCGGGCTGCACGGACCCCCCTGCGGGCCGTAGCGGGGTCCGAGATGGCGATAACCATGACATGGGCGGCCTCGATCCCAACCTCGCGAAGAATGGTCGGGCTCGAGGCGTCGCCGAAGATGATGGGCTCCCCTTCCGCCGCGGCGTTGCGCACGGTCTCCGGATTGAGCTCGAGGATGACATAACCGATGCCCGCCTCTCTGAGGACCTTGGCCAGGTTCCGACCGTTCAGGCCGTATCCGGCGATGACGACGTGGCCCTGGAGGGGTACCGAAGCCGGGCCATCCGGGATGGGTCTCTTAGCGGCCTGTCCGAAGGCTTTTTCGGACCGCTCGGCGATCGCCGGCGCGATCTGGATGAGGAAGGGCGTCGCCAGGATGGTCAGGATCGAGGAGGCCAGGAAGACCTGAAAGGCCTCGCCCGGGAGGAGGCCGTTGGCCCGGCCCACTCCCGCCAGGACGAACGAGAACTCCCCGACCTGGGCCAAGGCCAGGCCGGCGAGGACGGCGACCCGGGGCGCATGACCCAGGATCCTGATGGTCAGGACGACGACGGCCGACTTGACGACGAGGATGGAGAGGACGAGCAGGACGACGATGGAGCGCGAGCCCCAGACGACGGAGGTGTCGAGCATCATGCCGATGGAGATGAAAAAGAGGCTGTTGAAGACGTCCTTGAACGGCAGGATCTCGGAGACGACCTGATGGCTGTAAACGGATTCCGAAATGATGATGCCGGCGAGGAAGGCTCCCAGGGCCAGGGACGATCCGAACGAGGATGTCAGCCAGGCCATGCCCAGGCAGAAAAAGAGGGACGCGATGAGAAAGACCTCTCGGATCCTGGTCCTGACCACGAGGTGGAGCACGCGGGGCATGAGGAAGCGGGCCGCGACGAAGACGGCGGCGATCGTCGCGGCGCTCAACAGGAAGCGGGAGGCGATGGCCGCAAGCAGTGTGGACCGGGCGCTGGCCAGGACCGGGACGAGGGCGATCATCGGGACGATGGCCATGTCCTGGAAAAGGAGAATGCCCAAGGCGACCTGTCCCTGAGGGGCTGCGGATTCTCCGCGGTCGGAGAGGATCCTGAGGACAACAGCCGTGCTGCTCAAGGAGACCAGGAAGCCGAAGAAGACGGCGTCTTTGGCGGGCACGCCCAAGGCGGCGAGCGCGGATACGGAAACCAGCGTTGTCAGGAAGACCTGAAGACCCCCGCCCAGCCAGAAACTCCTCTGGATCCGCTTCAGGCTTTCCAGGTTGAACTCCAGTCCGATCATGAACAGGAGCATGACGACCCCGATCTCGGCCAGGACGTCGATCATCTCGCTGTTCTTGACGACCGCGAAGCCGCCGGGCCCGATGAGGACGCCCGTCAGCAGGAAGCCCACGACGGGAGGAAGCTTGATGCGGTTCGAGATCAGGATGACGACGACGGAGACGGCCAGAAGGATGACCAGCTCTTTGAGGACCGGAATGACCACGGCGCCTGGGATGGTATCAGAAGGCGGACGGCCGTTCAATCCTCCCGGCCCTCCTCGTCCGCGGTGAGGGCGCGCGGCCGAATATCACCCCTCGGTACCCCCTTCGCGGGGATTGTCCGCCCGGACCGGTCTGCTAGATTGGCGATGTGCGCAGGCACTCTAGGAATAATTGACAAAGGAGGTCATCATGAAGAGATTCCTGGTCCTGACCCTGGCGGTCCTGAGCCTGGCGGCCCTCGTCCCCCAGAGCCTGTCGGCGGCCGTCGGCATCAAAGGCGGCTTCAATCTGGCCAACTTGGCCATCAAGCCCGCGGATCCCGAAATGCCCGATTTCAAGGACCTTCGCGGCCTGACGGGTGGGGTGTTTTTCTCCCTCAACCTCGGCTTCATCGGCATCCAGCCCGAGATCCTCTACTCTCGGCGCGGGCTGATGTGGGAGTTCGAGTGGGGCGTTGATGAGACGGCCAAGATCGAGTACATGCTCGACTACATCGAGGTGCCCCTGCTCGTCAAGCTCAACGTCCTTCCCGCGGGGCCCGTCCGGCCGGTCATCTTCGGCGGACCGTCCTACGGATATCTCTTGAAGGCCACCGGACGGTTCACGACGCCTGACGAGAGCCAGACCGAGGACATCAAGGACATGTTCGAGAAGTCCGCGTGGGGCGGCGTCGTCGGTGCGGGCATCGAGTTCAAGACGCCTATCGTCACGTTGACCTTGGACGGCCGTTATCACATCGGCATCACCAACGTCTCCAAGGATGTCGAGGAGGGCCAGACGGCCAAGCACAAGGGCTTTTCCGTCATGGTCGGCCTCGGCTTCTGAGTCGATTTTTCTTAGCGGAAAATTCCTCGCGCCCCCTCCCGGCCGGGAGGGGGCGCTTTCTTTTTCTTTGCCGGGGATCATGGATCGTGAACCGGCGATGGATATCCCCCTGCGGACCCCATAGCGGAGGAGGTCCCGTCGGCCGCTGACGAGGGAACCGTCGGGACTGGTTCCCGGGGGTCTGGGGGGCAAAGGGGGATATCTATCGACAGAAAGCGATCCTGAGAATCCCCGGAGGCTTATTCGCAGGCGATGATGCCTTTGAACAGATGGCAGATGCCGGCGACCCGCCTCAGCTCGACGACGAAGGCGATGCCCGTGCCGGGCTGATTGAGGTCCGCCGCCCGGACGATGGCATCCAGGGTTTTCTCCGTCAGGGCCCGGGGCACGACCGTCAGGACGATTTCCTTTTCGGGCTCGATGGGGATGCCGAGCATGGTCTTGGTCTCGTGGATGCCGGCTCCCCGTCCGAAGATGATCGTCCCCCCTTCGGCCCCGGCCTCCTTGGAGGCCTTGAGAACGGTCTCGGAAACGCCGGCGTTGACGATGGTGACGATGAGGTCGAAGGACGCTTTCATGGTTTCCTCCTCATTCTGACGGAGAAGATGAGGCCCAGGGTCATGACCGACAGGATGGGGGCCAGGGCCACGAGGGCGATCAGTCCGAACCCGTCGAGGACGGGATTCCTATGCTCGAGGGCCGCGGCCACCCCGACGGCCAGGGCCATGACGAACGTCACGGTCATCGGCCCGGTGGCAACTCCCCCCGAGTCGAAGGCGATCGAGATGAAGGTCCGATCGGAGAACGGCAGCATGGCCAAAGCGGCCCCATACCCGGGGATGACGAACCAGTAGAGGGATGTCCCCGTCAGGATGCGCAGCATCCCCAAGGCGACGAAAACCGCCACTCCCAGGGACAAGGTCAGGATGATGATCCGGGAGCGGATGGCCCCGGTCGAGGCCTTCTCGACTTCCTGGCCGAGGATACGGACGGCGGGTTCCGCGGCCGTGGCCGCAAGCCCCAGGAAGAACCCGATGGGGACGATGACCCACCCGTGGTCGAGCGTGCCCAGGGCCCGGCCCATCTCTTGGCCGACCGGAAGGAACCCGGCCTTGACGCCCTGCAGGAAAAGGACAAGCCCGGAGAACGTCAAAGCCAGACCCTTGGCCAGACGGACCAAGGCCGTCGCCGGCAGCTTGAGATGGACGATCTGGAAGACGGTGAAGAACAGGACGAGCGGGGCCAAAGCCGCCAGGACCTCCAGAACGACCGGACCCACGGCGAGGAACTCGACGAGCATTCTCATCCGTAGATGATCCCCATGAGCATGACCCCGACGATGGGCCCGATCGAGGCGATGCCGACGATGCCGAAACCGTCCCCGAGGGCCGTCCGTCCGCCGAGGACGGAGACGACGCCGATGCCCAGGGCCAGGATGAATGGGACCGTCACCGGGCCGGTCGTCACCCCCCCGGCGTCGAAAGCCACCGGCAGGAAGCTCGCCGGGACGAAGAAGGACAGGACGATGACCAGGACATACCCGGCGGCCAGGATCCAGGCGATCGGCACGCCGAGAAGGATGCGCAGCATAGCCAGCGAGACCGAGATCCCGACACCCAGGGCCACGCTGAGCACGAGCACGCTCGTGCCGATCTCCCCTCCGGAGACGTAATCGACCTGATACGCCAGGACCCGGACGTCGGGCTCGGCGACGGTCACGACGAATCCCAGGATGAAGGCCAGGACGAGGAACCAGCCGAAGGTGGCCTTCTTGGGAAGTTCCGCCCCGATGGCTTGCCCCATAGGCAGGAGGCTGATGCGGACGCCCTTCAGGAAGAGCAGCAGCCCGGCCATGACCATGGCCGCGCCAAGGATGAAGCGGGCGATGACCGCGAAGGGCATGGACAGGACCGCGGTCTGCAGCACGAGAACGAGGGCCGCCAACGGCAGAACGGCCTGTTGTGTTTCACGCCACACGTCCTTCATCGAGCGTTGGTCCTTTCGCCGTCAGAGCCTGAGCCGGGCGATGAGCGCTTCGAGGTAGCGGGACTTCAGCTGCTTGGAGGCCATGGCCTGCTTGATGGGCGGCAGCCTCAGAATGACACCGAGGACGGCGGCCATGGCCCGGTGGCTCGCCAGGGCCTGGTTGTCGAAGATGAGGTTCTGGAGCTTGCCTCTCTCGACGGCCATCAGGACTGCCTTGTGGACCGAGTTGAGCGGGGTGATGACCCGCTCGGGCCTCGAGACGAGTTTCAATGCCCCTGTCTTGCAGACCCGGACGCAGACGCCGCAGCCCAGGCAGATGCTCTCGTCGACCTTGGCCCGCGTCTTTCGCGGATGGCGCGGGTCGTTGGCCGAGACGAGGGTCATGGCCTCGACGGGACAGACGGCGACGCACTCGCCGCAGCCGGTGCACGATGACCCGGCGACGGCCGGCAGGAAATTCGTGGTGTGGACGGGGTGGAGCAGGCCGAAGCGGCGCTGGGCGATCATGGCCTCGCAGCAACAGCCGCAGCAGTTGCAGATGAAGCTGACCCGGCGGCGGACGTTCTCCCCGAACTGGACGAGGTTCCTGTCCCGGGCCTCGTCGAGCAGGGCCAGCCCTTCGGCGACATCGACGGCCCGGGCATAGCCGTGCCGGATGAGCGAGGCGGCCGTGTTGTTGAAGGTCATGCAGATGTCGAGCGGCGCGTCGCAGGCCCGGCCGGCGTGTCCCATCTTATGCCGGCAGTAGCATAGGCCGATGCCCCGATGGCTCGCCGTTCTGACGACCTCGCTGGCCCGCTCGTAGTCGAGGACATGGAGAGCGTTCTCGTTCGTCAGCACCGGTTCGTTGACGAAGACCCGGCCGAGCTGGGTCTCGCCCTGCGTGAACAGGGCCTTGATGAAGTCCTCCTCGACCGTGATGTACTCGTAGTACAGTTCGGCCAAGAGCTTCTGGTCGACGTCCCCCCGGAGGCGCATCATCGAGAACTCGAAGAATCCGGCCATGGGCGGCGGCAGGACGTAATAGCGTTCCTTGCGGCCTTGGGCGTCGATGAGCAGGGCCCGTCCGGCCAGGGTCTCCAGGGTTTTTTGGGCCTCGGCGAGGCCCGTCTTCCAAGCTTTGGCGGCGGTCCCGGCCGTGAACGGCTTGATAGGGACAATGGCCAGGAGCGCGGCTTCCTTCTCGCTCATCAGGACCTTGAGGATCTCGAAGAGGAGCGCGGACGGAGGGGCCCCTTGGGGGAACTTGTTGAGCCGCTTGACGAGCTTCTCGTAGCCCGTCCTTGCCGTCCGGTGGGCCATGGCGTTTTTATACTGGATTTCCGCACCCTTGGCAATGGCGGCCGGGCGGCGGCGGCCGAAGGCGCGCTCTTTACGTAAGGGCCCGTATTAAATATGATTTTCTTCAAACGGTGGGATATATGACAAAGATCAAGGTCGGGCTCATCGGAACGGGCTACATCGGGATGGTCCATCTGGAGATGCTGAGACGGCTCGAGGGCGTCGAGGTCGTCGCCGTGGCCGATACGAACACGGATCTGGCCCGACGGGCGGCCGATAGGTTCGGGGCCGGCAAGGTCTATGCCGAAGCGGGCGCTCTCATCGCCAATCCCGATGTCGACGTCGTCCACGATTGCGCGCCGAACAACGTCCATTTCGGGATCAATGCCGCGGCCCTGCGGGCCGGCAAGGACGTCCTGTCGGAGAAGCCCCTGGCCCTCGACTCCCGGGAGTCCGGGGAGCTCGTGGACCTCGCCGAGAGACACGGCGCCCTGACGGCCATCAACTTTTGCTATCGCTACTACCCGGTCGTCCAGGAAGCCGCCGCCCGGGCCCGACGGGGCGACCTCGGGGAGGTCCGGGCCTTCATGGGCCATTTCCTGCAGGACTGGCTGTTCACCGAGACGGATTACTCGTGGCGGCTCGACCCGGCGGTCGCCGGCGCGGCCAACGTCGTCGCCGACCTGGGCAGCCATTGGTGCGATCTCGTCCAGTTCGTCACCGGCCGGAAGATCGTTGAGGTCATGGCCGATCTCCACACCTGCCTGCCCAAGAGACGAAAGCCCAAGGGCGGCGGGTTGTCGTTCGGCGCAGGAGGAGCCGGGGACTCCGAGGAGGTCACGATCCGGCTCGACGACTATGCCGCGCTGTTCCTCCGCCTCGACAACGGGGCCCGGGGGAGCTTCACGACCTGCCAGGCCGCGGCCGGCCGAAAGGTCGACCTCGAGTTCCAGATCTTCGGGTCGAAGGAATCCTACGCCTGGAGCCACGTCCACCCGAACGCTCTGTGGATCGGGCACCGCGAAAAGGCCAACGAGGTCTTTTATGAATCGTCGATCCTCCAGGCGCCCGAGACGCGGAAATATGCAGCCCTGCCGACGGGACACCCCATGGGCTACCACGACGCGGTCCATAATCTGTTCAAAGATTACTACGAGGCCCTGTCGGCTGAGCGGTCAGGAAGGCCTTACGAAGCGACCTTCCCGGACTTCCGGACCGGCCACGAAATGATGGAGGTCATCGACGCCGCCGTGAGATCCCATGCGTCAGGCGCCTGGGTCAAGGTGGGGAGCTAAGCGGCCGCTCGGCGCTTACTGGAGCATGAAGATGAGCGTCCGGGCGGGAATGGCCTTGTCGTCGACCTCGTCGCCGCTCAGGATGCGCCCATTGGGCAGCCGGTAGAAGGTCGAGGGGTAGTTCCATTTCCTCCCGGCGATCCGGGAAGCCGTCCTCCCGGCCCGGATGTGCCCTCCGTAGATATAACCGACCAGGACGCGGGTCCCCTTCGGCGGGGACTGGAGGAGCGGCTTCAGGCTGGGTGTGCGGGCCAGCTCGGCGCCCGTCCGGACCATGCCGCTGGGGAAGAAATAGATCGTCGTCGCTTCGGCCGCCAAGTCCCCGACGATGTCCCGGAGCGTCCGGCCGTCCTTGCCGATCTCCTGGAAGCCCTCGAAAGCTTCCTCCCTCTCCTCGCCGCCCTCCAGGAACTCGACGCGCGTCCCCACGGGGATCTTGTCCCAGTCGCGGACCTCGTTCCCCTTGAGGCGCGTGCCGTTGGGGAAGATGTAGACGGTCGCCGGGTCGTCGTACTTCTCTCGGGCGATCCTCCAGGCGTTGACGCCCTGGGAGATGACCATCGGCTCCGAGGCGCTCGCGGGAGACGGGCCGCCGTCGGCCGCGGGCGGAGCGAGGGATGCGGAGGGCCGCGCGGCGCCCCCCGCATAGAGGAACCGGTGGAGCTCGGGGTCGGCGACCACGAGCCGGCCGGCTTCGACGTCCACATCGCGCGACGCGGCCGGCCCGATGGACGCGGTCCTGGGCGTGGGCGAGTTCGTCTTTGACGGTGAATACTTCCGCGAGCGGGGCGCCGAGCACGTGATCGAGGCGATGCGGCTGGATGAGGACGCCGCGCCGTGCCTGGTGATCGGGACTTGGAGTCATCCCTGGTACCAGCGCACCCCCCTGGAGCGGGAGTGGCACATCCCCGTGCCCCCCGCGCACATCGACGCCGTGCGGCGCCTGGTGGCGTCGGT
>CAYREO010000006.1:0-173410 GCA_964423315.1 uncultured Eubacteriales bacterium
CATCGTGTCCCTCCGGAACAGAGTATAGGACTTTTATTATGCAGGTGTCAATAATTGATAATCAAGAGATTAGAAATCCCCCTCGAGAAAGTTCGTGCATTTTTTTGGATTGTCTCCAAAAAAATGCACTAGCGTTCCGGATAGAGCGTGACCTGGACGTACCGTCCGGTATTGAAATAGAGGCGGGCCGCATCCCGCACGGACCTCCTGGTCAACAGCCCGAGCGACTCGGGGAACCGCAGGATTTCGCCGGGGTCGTCGCCGAGCCGGTAGCTCTCGGTGAGCCTCGCGAGCCACCAGCCGTTGACGCGGCGGCTCGTCTCGAAGGTCCGCAGGTCCGCCGCCCGGAAGTCCCCGACCTCCCGTTCGGTCGGCCCCTTGGCCTTCAGCTTCTTGATCTCGCGGAAGATGGCCGCGGTCAGGGCGTCGATCCGCCGGGGATCGGCCCCGAGGTCGATGGTCACCCGGTACTCCTCGCGGGGGATCTGGCTGTACGCCGGGCGGACGGCGACATCGTAGGTGCCGCCGAGCTCCTCGCGCAGGAGCTTGCGCAGCCGCGTCTCGAGGACCTGGGCCGCCGCCCGGAGCGCGACGCGGTTGCCGGCCGTGTTCCGGAAGGGGCCGGAAAAGACGACGGCCGCCAGGCTCTTGGGCTCGACCCCCATCTCGACGGACCTGACGACGACACCCTCCGGGGGCGAGATCCTCCAGTCGCGCCACGACTCCTTCCGGCCCGTCGACGGGAGCGAGGCCAGGTAGCGGCGGACGAGGGGCCTCATGGCCTCCGGGTCGAGCTTGCCGACGAAGACGAAGGTGAAGTCCCCGGCGTCGGCGAATCGGTCCCGGTAGAAGGCCAGCGACCGCTCGAGGTCCATCTTGTCGACCTCCTCGACCGTCATCGGCCGGAAGCGCGGATGGTCCCGCTGGAGCGTCGTCCGCAGGACGTCCGAGAAAACGGTCTCCGGGCTCTTGGCCCGGTTCTCCAGGTAAGACCGGAACTGGGTCTTGATGACCTCGAACACCTCGGGATCGGGGCGCGGCGCGGTGAAGGCCAGGTGGATGAGCTGGAAGAGGGTCTCCGCGTCGCGGGGCGAGGCGTTGCCCGTGAGGCCCTCGTCGAGCTCGCCGATCGCCGGCCGGATGAACACGGACTGCCCGGCGAGCTTCTTCTGCAGGGCGACGGCGCTGAAGACCCCCAAGCCGCCGGCGCTCACGACCTGGTCGGCCGTGTTGGCCGGCACGAGGTCCTCGTCGTCGGCCAGCGAGACGCCGCCCGCGCTCGTGGCCCTGACGAGGATCTCGTCCTCCTTGAAGTCCGTCGGCTTGAGGACGACGCGGGCCCCGTTGGAGAGCGTCCACTCGACGGCCCCGATGGCCTCGATCGCCCGCTCCGAAACGATCCCGCCGGGCTCGGGCAATTCGGCCATGAGCGGCTCGTCGATCGTCTCGTCCTCGTAAGCGGCAAGCTCCTCGCCCCGGACGGCTTCCAGGACCTCCCGGAGGTCCTCCTCCCGGGGCACGGGCACGCCGGGCTTCTCGGGGACATTGACCATGATGACCCGGTTTCTCTCGGACATCCACTCGCGGGCCAGCCGATCGATCTCCTCGAGCGTGATGCCGGGCAGGAAGCGGGCGTGCATCTCGTATTCGTAGGCGATGCCGGGCGTCGGCTCGCCCTCGAGGAAAGCCCGGGTGAACTCCTCGGCGTAGGTCGAGGAGTTCTCCGTCTCCTTCTCGGCCAGGGCGCTCTCGAAGATGCGCATCATCTCGCTCTTCTGGCGCTCGAGCTCGGTCGGGGTGAAGCCGAAGCGGGCCACCCTCTCCCCCTCCGCGTACAGGGCCCGCAGGCCCTCGGCCACGCCGCCCTCCTTGACCAGGGCCGAGAGGATGAAGACCTCCTTCGACCCGATGAACGGACCGGAGCTCGCGACCGCCCCCAGGAACGGCGCGCCGGGCCGCTGGGCCATCTCGGAGAAGCGCTCGTTGAGCATGGCGTTGAAGAGCCGCTCGACGAGCATCCGGCGGTAGGCCCCGACGGTGCTCTGGTCCCGGATCGGCAGCTTGTGGTAAACGGCCACGACGCTGTCGGTGGCCTCCTTGTCGGCGGCGATGGCGAACAGCGTCTCGTCGTGGTCGGGGATGGGGTGGTCCGGGCGGGGCGGGGCGTTCGCGGCCCTCGGGATGGCCCCGAAGCGGCGCTTGACGAGCTCCTCGATGCGGGCCCCGTCGAAGTCGCCGACGGCGATGACGGCCATGAGGTCCGGACGGTACCAGGTCCGGTAGAAGCGCTTGAGGGTCTCGTGGGCGAAGGTCTCGATGACCTCCTTTTTGCCGATGGGCGGGCGCTCGGCGTAGCGGGAGCCCCGCAGGAGGATGGGCAGTTGCGCGTCGCGCATCCGGGCGTCGGCGCCGCGGTCGAGGCGCCACTCCTCGACGATGACCCCCCGCTCCTTCTCGACGGCCGCCGGATCGAAGGTCAGGCCGTGGGCCCAATCCTCGAGGATGAGGAAGGCCGTTTGCAGGATGGCCGGCGAGTCCGTGGGCACCTTGAGCAGATAGATCGTCTCGTCGAAGCCGGTGAAGGCGTTCAGGTCGGGGCCGAAGCGCATACCAATGGACTCCATGAACTCGACGAGCTTCTGACGGGGGAAGTTGCGGGTGCCGTTGAAGGCCAGGTGCTCGACCATGTGGGCCAGACCCCGCTGGTCCTCGTCCTCGAGGACGGACCCGGCCCGGACGACGAGCCGGAGCTCGGCCCGGTTGCGGGGCTCGCGGTT
The DNA here is from genome assembly GCA_964423315.1 of uncultured Eubacteriales bacterium. Lineage (GTDB taxonomy): Bacteria > Acidobacteriota > Aminicenantia > Aminicenantales > Saccharicenantaceae > RBG-16-66-30. The sequence continues at coordinate 2,778 of CAYREO010000006.1, forward strand.
CTCCCGGATCCAGTAGCGGAGGCCGTTGGGGAGCTCGCCGACCGTGATCTTGGGATCGACGGGGATCTTCGCGCCGAGATCGGGCCCTTCGGCCTTGATCTCTTGGGCGAAGGATGCGGGGGCGGGGTCCTGGCTCGAAGCCGGGACCGGGAGGCCCATGATTACAGAAAGGAAGGCCGACAGCAGGAAGAACAGGCCGGCGGCCGGAACCGAGGCGAGGCGGGTGACGCGCGGGGTGTTCATCCCCTCCATCATAGCCGATTTCGGGGATAATGGATAATGCCGGGCTCGGCCGGGCTCAGCCCCCGGATTTGCCAAGCGGCGGGGCTCGGCCTATACTAGGGCCATAAGGTCCAGAGCCCATAAGCGAAAAAGGAGATTCGCCCATGACGCGCATTCGCCCCTTCCTCTTGACCTTGACCCTGGCCTCCCTCATTGTGTCCGCCGCCTGCAGCTTGAACGACGGAACACAGGGAGAGCGGATCACCGTCAATTCCCTGGCCGACCTGGCTTCCCCCCCGGCCGGCACGGTCACCCTGCGCTCGGCCATCGCCTCGGCCGGCCCGAGGGACACGATCGTCTTCGACGGCTCGCTCGACGGCGGCACCATCCTCCTGACCGTCGTCGGTGAGGAGCACTCGGTCCTCAAAGGCGAGGTCTATGTCAACAATGTCTTCTCGGGATATCAGGAGCGGGATTACGGGCGCTCGGCCCTCTACGCCCGCCAGAACCTGACCATCGACGCCTCGGCCCTGCCCCACGGCATCACCGTCAAGTGGGGCGGCGGCGAGGCGAGCCGGGCCCGCGTCCTGGCCGTCTACGGCGACCTGACCATGAAGAACGTCACGATCACTTCCGGCTTTTCCGAGGCCGTTCCCATCTCCGGCGGCACGCAGCCTTATACGCTGGCCCGCGGCGGCGGCCTCGCCGTTTGGGGCAAGGCCGCGCTGACCGGCTGCACCATCGCCGAAAACACCTGTCTCGGCGAGTCGGGCTCCGCCCGCGACCGCGGCACCTACGGGGGCGGCATCTACGCCGACAACCTGGACCTCGTCAACTGCGTCATCAGCGGCAACCGGGCCGTCGCCTACGGGGCCGGCGGCGGCGGCATCTATTCGGTCGGCGGCGGAGCCAACTCCGGCGGCAAGGGCAACGACACGTCGCTGCGCGGCTGCACGGTCAGCGGCAACCGGGTCACGGCCCAGCACGCTTACGGCGGGGGCATCTTCACCCTGTCCGGGGGACCGAGCAACCTGGCCAACATGTTCGTGACCAACTGCACCATCGCCCGCAACCTCGTCGAGGAGCACCCCGACTTCCCCGAGGTCGGGCAATGGTACACCCGCGGCGGCGGCATCTACATGGGCGGCGGCGGGCTCTGGGTGTCCGGATGCACGATCGCGGAGAACGCGGTCGTCGGCGTCCCGGCGATGTTCAGCGGCCGGCCGAACCTGGGAGGCGGGGGCGTTGCGGCCACCATCGGCAACGCCCACACCGTCGAGAACGTCTGGCTTCAGAACTCGATCGTCGTCGGCAACACCCTGAACGGCGCCGCCGAGGACTGGTTCGCGGGGTCCATCCTCAATTTCTACAGCCAGGGCTACAACATCGTCGGGGTCATCGACTTCCGCTACATCCTCGTTCCCGTGCCCGAATGGATGATGGCCAGCCGCAAGCGCTGGCCGAAAGTCGGCGACGCGGACGGGGCGGACCTCCTCGAGGCCCTCGACGTCGCCGGGGTCCGCCGCCACCCGACGGTCGTCTCGGCCGGCACGGACGAGGGCCAGCCGGCCGTCCTGTGGTACCCCCCGGCCGACCTGGCGGTCGACAAGATCCCGAACGAGGACTATTCCGTGACGAATGTCATGGTCGGATACGCGGGGGCCGGGCAGCCCACGGACGATTTCCTGAACCACGTCATCCTCAAGATCCGGGCCCTCTACGGATCGATCCTGGGCGACGATTTCGGCTCCGAGTTCGGCGACCTGACCGGGGTCACCTGGTACGGCCCGGCCGTGACTTGGCCGTCGAACCCCCAGAACGCCAACTGGATCGCGTTCTGGCGCAACCTCGACGCGGCCATCGGCGACCGGCTCGGGATGGCCATCCTCGGGGACGACTTCTGGGGAACGTTCTCGTCCGGCCCCCTCGGCAACGTCCGGGTCACGGCCGGCTCCCAAACGAGGACCCTGCGCATGGAAAGCACGGACCAGCTCGGCCATTCCCGACCGAGGGGCGCGATGGGCGATATCGGATCGATCGAAAGGTAGGCTCCGGCTCCGCCTCGTCCGCGGGGCTCGATCCGCCGGCGGCGGTCGAGGATCGGAAGGGATGACACGGGCGCAGCGCATGAACATGAATCACAATGTCCATCGCGGGCCGTCCGGCTTCCCGCGGATCGCTGTCGTGATCTGGCTCTTGGCCCTCGGGGCCTGCCGGGCGGGGGACGCCGCTCTATTCGTGGAGCGCGCGCCGTCGTCCGTTGCGGCAACGGAGTCATCGGCGCGTGACGCGCCGCTCCTCTCTCAACGTGCCGGCGATATCGTGCGAGCCATGGACGGGATCCCGGGATGGATACGGACCGGTGAGCCGCGCGTCTTCACCCGGGAAGGGCTCTACGGGCACATCAACGGCGGGGCCGAGATCGTCCTTCAGTACGGGTTCCGGGAGCTGGTTGTCCACGTCTTCGAGCCGGCGCGAGATGGGTCGAAGGAGGCCGGCGCCTCCGGGCCGACCGCGACGAAAGAGATCGTCCTCGAGATCTACCGGATGGAGTCGGGCGAGGCGGCCTTCGGACTTTACTCGACCCGGCTCGAAGGCGGCGAACACGGCTGGCCGGGCATCGATGCGGACCATTGGATGAGCCCCGGGCAGGCCAACCTGGTCAAGGGAGAATATCTGATCGATATCCTTTCGTCGGGCTGCAGTAATGAGGAGGTCAGGGGATTCGCCGCGGCGGTCGAGCGGAAGATCCCCGGCCCCGGAACTGTCCGTCCGCCGGGGATGAGCCGGCTGCCCGCCGAGGGGATGGTCCGCGGCAGCGGCCGGTACATCAAGGGTCCGCTCGCGGCCCAGAACGAGTCGCCTATCCTCGAGGCCGGATTCTGGGGCTTCGGCGAGGGCGCGGCCGAAGCTTATGCGGCCCGGTACGGCGCCGCCCCGGCCGTCTCGAAACTCATCATCGTCGAGTTCGTTGGGGCCCCGGGAGCGGACGAGGCGACGACCGGCGCCCAAGCGGCACGCCCGGCCGCGCCCGCGGATCTCGCGGAGAAGGTCCTCTCCGTGTTCGAGGAATATCTCCAGGACGTCCGCCAAGATGGGGAAATCATCGAAGGACGGAACCGGATCGGCCGCTGGTTCCTGTTCCGGGCGGCGGGCCGGTTCGCCGCGCTCGTCCTTGGCGAACCGGACGAAGGGATCGCCAGGGCCAGGCTTTCGGAGGCCCTGCGAAAAGCCTGCGACTCCTCGATCTCGCCTTCGGATCCGCCCTGGTGACCTCGACCGGCCGCCTCCTTCAGCGGTTCCGCTGAGGCGGCCTCGGGTCACAGGGCCGCGGCGTCCGAAAGCCGGACGATCCCGGCGCGCCTTCCGGCCTTTTCGATGAGCTTCTCGTCGGCGGTGACCAGGGCCATGCCCCGGATGTCGGCGAGGGCGACGAAGCAGCTGTCGTAAACCGTCGTCCGGCATCGGAACGCCGGTTCGACGGCCCGCTCGAGAAGAGGGCTTTCGGCGGGGTGGAAGGTGATCCCTAGATCGAGAAGCGAGCCGACGGCGGTCTTCACGTCATCGGGGCTCAGCCGGGGGTTGAAGCGCAGGGCGCTGGCCAGCTCATAGAGAAGGAGGGCCGGGGGCGAAACGAACGGAGGGATCCCGGGTTTGACAACTCGGGATCCCCCCCATACAATCCCAGCTTGTGAGATCCGTCAGAGCCGTCGTCCTGGCCGCCTGTTTCCTGCCGTTCTTTTGTGCCCCGGCCGCAGGGCTGGCTCAGGTGGTCCGCGAGGCGTCCGCGCTGAAGATCGATGAGCCCGTCCGCATCGACGGCGTCCTCGACGAAGCCGCCTGGGCCAAGGCCCCCGCGCTCACCGATTTCGTCCAGTTCGCGCCCGACCGAGGGGCGCCGGCCACCGTCCGGACGGTCGTCCGCATCCTCTATGACGACCGGGCCGTTTACTTCGGCTTCGAGAACTTCGATCCCGAGCCGGCTCGGATCGCCGCCAGCCTCTCGAAGCGGGACTCCGATCTCCGGGAGGACGACTCCGTCGCCGTATGCCTCGACACCCACGACGACCGGCGGTCGTGCTATTTCTTCCTGACAAATCTCCTCGGGGCCCAGTTCGACGGCCGATTCACGGACAACGGAACGACCCAGGACTCGACCTGGGACGGCGTCTGGAGATCGGCGGCCCGCCGCACGGAGACGGGCTGGACCGCGGAGCTGGCCATCGAGCTCTCCTGTCTCAAGTACCGGCCGGGCCGTGACAGGGTCTGGGGCCTCGGCTTGGGGCGGATCTTCCCGCGCCGTCTCGAGTCCAGCTTCTGGCAGGGCCGCGTGGACTCACCCTACCGGGTCTCCCAGTTCGGGCGGCTCACGGGCCTCGATCTCGAGAAGGCCTCCAAGGCTCTCCAGGTCGTCCCTCACGTCATCGGCAGGCTCGAGGATTGGCGCGACGCCGGGGCCTCGGTCGGGCTCGACGCCCGGTACGCGTTCAGCCAGACCGTGTCGGGCGACCTGACCCTCAATCCCGACTTCGCCACCGTCGAGGCCGACCAGGAGCAAGTCAACCTGACCCGGTTCGCCCTCAGCCTGCCCGAGAAGAGGAATTTCTTCCTCGAGGGCTCGGAGATCTATCGCCAGCGCATCCAGCTGTTCTACTCGCGGCGCATCGGCGACATCCACGGCGGGGCCAAGGTTTACGGCAAGGCCGGCGGCGTCGAGTTCTCGGGGTTGAGCGCCCAGACCAAACCGAACGAGGAGACGGGCGCCGGTTCGGCCAACTTCTCCGTCTTCCGGCTGAAAGCCGACTTCCTCAAGGACTCGTCCATCGGCTTTCTGGCCGCCAACAAGCTCGCCGGCGGCCGCCATGCGGGCACCGCCGGCATCGACGCGTCCCTCAACTTCACGGACGCCTTCCGCTTCACCGGGCAGCTCGCCGTGAGCTACGGGGAGGCCAAGGCGGGCAACGTCGCTTTCTTCCTCCGGCCGACGATCGATACGGCCACCTTCCACTTCCACGTCCGCTACACACAGCTCGGCGAGTTCTTCGGCGACAACGCCAACGCCGTCGGCTTCGTCCGCGACGACAACCGGCGCGAGCTCGACTCGGCCCTGTCCAAGACCTTTTGGATCAAGCGGGGTTTCCTCGAGCGCGTCGAGTACGATTCGAACTACAACATCTACTGGGGGATGAGCGGCGTCCTGCGGTCCTGGCAGATCGACCAAGGATTGGAGCTCGACTTCCGCAACACGCTGTCCCTTGAGGTCGATCACGCCGAGGAATACAAGCTGTTCGAAGCGGAGTTCCGGAACCGCCAGACCGAGCTCACGCTGGGCTACAACACCCGGGAGTGGCAATCGGCCCGCGTCTCCTACGCGTTCGGGCGCAACTTCGGCCTCGACTTCGACCTCGTCGAAGGCTCTCTCAACTACAAGTTGACCCGGGACCTGTCGCTTGAGTACGGACTGTCTCGCCTCGTCTTCAGCCCCGACCCCGAGGAGGAGAGCACCTGGATCCACTCCCTGCGGGCGACGCACCATTTCACGCCGGACCTGTTCCTCAAGGTCTACGGCCAGGTCAACTCGGCCATCGACAAGACGAGCGTCCAGATCCTTTTCGTCTACCGCTTCAAGCCGCCCTTCGGGCTCGTCCAGCTCGCCTATCAGCGCGGCTCGACCGTCTTCGGGGTCGCCGGAGAGCGGACCGACACCCTGTTCGCGAAGTTCGCCTGGCTGTTCTGAGCTTGCCATTCCGATCGGCCTGGGCTATCTTCGGGGGTATGAAAGGAAGGCAGGCCATGACCGGAACAACGAACTCCCGCGTCCTGGGCATCGGAGCTCTCGCCGTCCTCTTCGCGCTGGCGGCGGCGTGCGCCGGGACGGCGGGCAAGGGCGCACCCCCCTCCCCCATCGATCCCCAGGTCGTCCAGGACCAGGACGACATGACCTGGGACGACTACCGGCCCATCCCCGGCCGCGACTGGGCCAACCCCATGCTCGAGCCGGAGCGGGGCTTCATGCTGGCCGTCGTCGGCATCGACTTCCCGGACCAGCCCTTCGTCATCACCCTGCCCAAGGGCTCGGACCCGTTCGGCAATCCGCAGATCGATCCTATCGCCCGCGAGGATGTCCCGCGGTTCTACGCCGACTTCTTCACCAAGCCCAACAAGGTCAACCGCGGCCACACCATCAACGGCTACTGGATGGAGCAGTCGCGGGGCAAGTTCGGCATCACCGAGGTCGACATCTTCGGCCCCTACCGCATGCCGAGGCCCGTCTGGGCGTACGGCCTCAACGAGTACGGCCAGCACGACCAGACCCCCGACGGCAGCCGGGCCGACGGCCGCATGGAGCCCGACTGCGACGCGCTCTGGACGGCCGACGTCGGCAGGGACATCCGCAAGGAATACGACGCGGTGCTCCGCATTTATGCGAGCTACGACGAAACGGGAGTCTGGCAGGAGTTCGGCGAGATGAAATTCGCGAGCCGCGACGACATCCCGCCCGAGTGGGGCAACCCCAATCCCGACATGCCCCGCTGGGCGCCCACGCGCTACGTCGAGTGGACGAGCTGGCTGGCCGGCTCCCAGCAATGGGGGCTGTCCTCGATGCGCCAAGGCGAGAACTCCGGGACCATCACCCACGAGCTGGGTCACTTCGCCTTCCGCCTGCCCGACCTCAACAACAATCCCTACGTTGAGCCCTACCGTCGGGCCGCCGCCGGCACCTGGGACATGATGGACCGGGGCTGCTTCAACGGGCCGGGCGGCCCCCATAGGCGCTGGGTGGTGCCGCCGACGCAGGGCGCGTCCATGCCGGCCGGGCTCATGGTCCGCAACCGCCTGGAGAACGGTTTCATCGACGAGTCCGTCCTCCTGCGCCTGAACCGCGACGGTCTGGCCCGGACGGGGCTGGCCGTGGCCGGCGTCACGGCCCGGGCCGTGGAGCCTCTCGCCGGCGAGTTCGCCGGCATCTTCGTCCGACTCGACGGGCCAGAGCCGGGCGACCGCACCCCGCCCGACGACCCGGCCGAAAATCCCCTGTCCCCCGGCATCCCGAACTACAATTTCTATTCGCTCGAGGTCGTCCAGCGCATCGGCTACGACTCGTTCACCCCGGACAACGGGGTCCTCATCGCCAAGAACAAGGACAGCCTGCGCGGACGCAACGGCGGCCCCAACGCCTTCAACAGCTACATCTGGGTCATCGACGCCCACCCCGAGGACATCGGCATGGTGGACTACATCAAGCCGAACGGAGAAAAGGTCATGCGGACGATCGCCGACTACCGCCAGCTCAACGACGCCCTGTTCCACGCCGGGCTCGACTCGGGCAGCGAGTATGAATACGTCGATGAGCCCAACCGCCTCCACTTCTACGTCGTCGACCTCGGCCGGGACAAGCGCGGCATCCTTTCTTATACGCTGGCCGTCCGGTCGCTGGACGGCTCGGGCCCCCATGAGCGGGGCGCGGCCATCGATGGACCTGCATCCAGGAAGGTCCGGAAGCCTTACACGCCCATTCTCTTCACACTGAAGAACACAGGCGCGGCGGCGGAGACAGATCCCGCGGCCCACCCCCAGGACGCCGGGGCTTTCCTCGGCGCCGACGTCTACAGGCTGTCCGTGTCGGTCGAGGGGGAAGGCTGGGACGCACGACTTCTCAACGGTCTGGCCGCCGTCGAGTTCGGCCGTTCGCGGCGGATCCCCGTCTATGTCTCACGAGACGAGGGTGCCGCGCTGTCGGCGACAGTGACACTCCAGGCCGTCTCCGAGAGCGATCCGTCCAAAGTGGCGGCGGCCTCGGTCACGGTTTCGCGCTGAAGCGGGGGACGGGTCTTCGAGGACCGTCCGATCGCCCAGCGCTCGCCCGGTTCCCGACGCCGAAATCCGCGCGTGGCGGCGCTGCCCATGCGGTCAAGAGCGGCGCCTCCATTGACTCTCCGTGGCGTCCCGTTCTAAGCTAAGTTGAGCTTGAGAGTTTCGACGAGAGAGGGACGCATGGGATCTCCATTGAGCGGCCGTACGGTCGTTATTCTGACTTTGGCCTTTCTGATCACGGCCCCCGGGATGGGCCCGCTTATCGCGGCGACCTCGGACTGCCCGAGAAACTGTGAGGTTTGGGCCTATGGGTACCGGGAACCGGAGCCGGGGACCTACAGGATGATCCGGGACGTGAAGATCCTCCAAACCATCGCCAAGGACGGGTCGTTCACCCGCGGTGTTTTCCTCGAGCATTTCTCGTCGATCTTCTCCGGGTCGCGGCTCATGCTCGACACGAAGGACAAGCCGGAGTACTCCCTGACGGCGACGTTCACCAAGATCATCGAGATCAACACCTCGAAACCCTATTCGGTCCTGACCGTGGCCTTGGGCTTCAACGGCGGGGTGATAGGCTCCGGGTACGGGAGCCTCACCTGGATCACCGCGGACGTCAGCGGGGACCTTGAGAATCCCGACTATCGGAATTTCCGGAACGACATTCCTTGCCACTACCATAAAGAGCGGCTGCGCACGTGGCTGACGGTTTCGGAGGGGCACGACATCACCGCCCATGTCCCTCTGATGGCCGAAAAGGTCACGGCCTCCGAGATCAACGCCATCTTGACCCGCTATGAGCAGATCCCGGTCGAAGCCGTTTTCGGAAAAACCCCCTATTGGTGCGATCATCCCCATGATTCCCCACGCCCGGTAACGATAGAGATCGAGGGTTTAAGAGCCGCCCAAGGCCGGCTCGACAAGGCGAGCTACGCCCATTCCGTGAGGATCATCGTATCGGCCGAGAAAGGGAGCTTTGTCAGAGGAACCCCCCTCGCCGGGGACCCGAGATCGCGGGTCTTCGAATTCGCCAGTCAGCACATGGACGGCAAGACCCCTTTTCTGCTCAATTACATACCTCCCGAAGGAGAGGACCATTCCGACGTCATCACCGTGTACAATTCCTGCGAGATCCGGTACGAATCGGTCATCCCCCTGAGCGAGACCAAGAAAGGCTCGATGCTCCTCCAGATCGAGAACCAGTGCGGCTGGGAGGGGACGCTGACCATGTCGGAGACCATGCAGGCCGGCGAGAAGGAGTCGCTCCTGGCCGCGCTGACACCCGGCGGCCGATACGACATCTCCAAGAACTGGGGCGTCCGGTTCAAGCTCAAGCGCGAGGCGGACGCCGGAGGGCGGTTCCGCTACGCCGTCGACGAGGCCCGCCTTCTTTCGTTCAAGGAGACGCTCGAGGCCACGCTGTTCATGATGGAGCGCGAGGGGCGGCGGATCGAGGCCGCATCCAAAGAAGGCGCCGCGTCGAGGGGCAGACGATTGTCGAAGGGCGAGTGCGACCTCGACTTCATCGTCGACACGAACAAGGGGACCTACCGCCTGTGGGGGAAGATCGACGTTCAGGGCATCTCCATCCAGGGACGGGACGAGATCGAGATCAAGGTCCGGCCCGTCGACGAGGCCCACGGCGAGGACCCGGGCGGCGCCACGGGCATCGATGAGTCCGTGGACATCACCGGCAAGTTCGACAAGAGCCGGACGCCCGAGGGGGTCCCCGAGGAGCTCAAGGGCCGCAAGGACCTCATGCAGGAGGTCCCGGCCGAATTCCGGGAGTTCCTCGAGGACCTGGGCGGCAAACAGAAATACGTCATGACCTGGGAGCTGAAAAGGAAGGCCGTCCGCGTCACCAGGGGCTGACGAAAGGACGCCGAACGATACGGACTCGAGAGCCGCATCGGGGGGGCTTGAACCCGCAACCGTTTCCGGGCATCATCGGTTATGAAGTGAGGGAGAAGCGCACATGAACATAGGGAAGCTCCTTCTGTTGATCGCGGTCATCCTGATCCTCATCGCGTTCGCCTTCGCCGGGCAGAAGGTCGAGCCCGTCGATGGGATCCGCCTGGTCCATAACAGCGGGGCGGGGGCCTGGGGGAAAACTCCCAAGGTCGCCCTCGAGCCCGTCCGCACGATCGGCGACGTGGACACGGCCGACGAGAACCTGGCCTTCTACATGCCGGCCGGGATGGCCGTCGACGCGGCCGGCAACATCTACGTCCTCGATTCGGGAAACCATCGCATCCAGAAGTTCGGCCCCGATGGGAAGTATTTGACCACCATGGGACGGCGGGGCCAGGGCCCGGGCGAGTTCCTCTACCCGTCACGCTTGGACATCGACGACGCCGGCTATCTGTATGTCTCCGATCCCCACAACAACCGCGTCCAGGTCCTGACGCCCGACGGCAAGGACCACAAGACCATCCGCTTCCTCGAAGGCGGGGCCGGCGACGTCTTCTGCGCCAAGGACGGGGAGCTGGTCATGGGCCCGGGCCGCTTCCAGATGAGGTTCACGGCCGACGAGCCCGATAAGAAGGCCGAGCCGCCTAAGCTCGTCAAGGTCATCGACGTCGAGGGCAAGGTCCTGCGCGAGTTCGGCGACCCGGGCGATCACAAGGACGAGCTCCTCAACAGCTCGCTCAACCAGGTCGTTCTGACGGTCGGCCGCGAGGGTCAGGTCTATCTCGTTTTCCCGCACCAGAATAGGATCGAAAAGTACGCCCGCGACGGCCGCCTCTTATGGCGGGCCGACCGCGAGCTGCCCTACACCATGGACATCCTGGACAAGGGCAAGATCGAGAGGAAGGGCGGCGGCGTCAGCATCCAGGCGCCTCGCTTGAACCGCTGCGCCGAGAGCGTGGCCGTCGACGGACAGGGACGGGTCTGGGTCGTCGGCCTGGCCCGTCAGCTCAAGAAGGAGGAGCAGGTCGGGCTCGGCGTGTCGATGTCCATGAGCACGGGCGGGGGCCGGCAGATCGGCTACAAGGTCCATGGCGACACCGAGCTCCGCGAGACCGACGCCTTCCGCCTCGAGGTCTTCGACGCCGACGGCGCGCTCCTCGGCACGTTCCCGCTCGACGTCTTCGTCGACGGCATCTTCATCCGAGGCGACCGGCTCTTCCTCCTCGACCGCTACCGCGGCGCCCAGATCCGGGAATATCGGATCATAGGATGAGTTTCAGCGCCGGGAACTCCACATTTCCTCGCCGCTGACGACTAACCTGTTGGTAATCTTATGTGGAGGTTCATCATCATGAGCGTTCGTGCGAAGTTTGCCGCGGGCCTGGTGTCCGCGCTGGCGATCGCGTGTCTTCTGGTTTGGCCGTCGGCGGCGGCCGGCGACGACGCGACGGGGCCCCGGCCGGAGGGGATCGGTTTCACGTTCCCCCAGGTGACCCCCGATTACGCGGGCGGCGGTGCGGGCGCGTCCCGCTTCAGCCTCCGGCTCTACGGGGGATTCAGCCGCATCGGCGCGGCGGACCTGAACGCGGGCTTCGACGGCTACTACGAGCTGATCGAGCTCTACGAGGCTCTTGGCTACGGGACGGTCACCGGCGGGTATACACCCCTGAAGAACGGATTCAACGGCGGGGCCGATGTCATCTATGAGATCACGCCGAGGATCGGCATCGGCATCGGCACCGGGTACCTGCGGACGTCCGCGAATTCGCTGGCGACGCTCTCCGCCGAAGGAGACGCGATCGATCTTCCGGCCACGGCGACGCTGAGCGCCATCCCCGTCCGCCTCGGACTGTTCCTGACCTTCCCTCTCGGCGGGAAGGTGAACCTGACAGCCGACGCCGGCGCGGCCTACTATGCCGCGCTCAAGGTCGACGCGACACAGCGTATCGAGATCAGCTCGACGGAGTGGTCGGAGATGTCCCTCAGCGCCCAGCGCAGCAGCTTCGCCAATTTGGGCTTCCAGGGCAGCCTGGGATTCGAATACATGGTCTCGCCGAAGATGGGCTTCTTCGTCGAGGCCCTCGGCCGCTACGCCCGCTTCAAGAACTTCGAGACAGCCATGGGCTCGAACCGGAGCAGCGGCGGATCTACGGAGTCGACCGAAGGCAAGATCTACCTGATGACGAGCACCTACCCGGAAGGGAGCTGGAGCATTTTCACGGTCGAGGAGACACCGCCTGTGTCCTCCCCGCCGAGCAAAGTCTACACCGAGCCGAAGATCGACCTCAGCGGCTTCAGCCTGCAGGCCGGCATCCGCATCCGGTTCTGAGGCCCGGGCCGAAGCCCGCATTCTTTACTCCGTCACCTCGGGGCCGGCGGCCTCGCCGCCGGCCCCTTTTTTCTTGCTTCTTTTCCCGTTCCCGGGGATTGTAAATCAGGGCCAGTCGATAGATGCCCCCCTGAAGACCCCCATCCTTCAGGGGACGGGCCTCGGTTACTTCGACGACCTGCAGTTCCACTACGGATACCACAACACGGCCGAAGTCAAGAACGACAAGGGCCTCGTCAAGCACCTCTGCCTGTCGCAGCACGGCTACGCCGGGAACGCCCGCGTGTCGGGCGGCCAGAGCGCGATGGCTCTACGCCGGACTCGACCGTCGGGCGGACGCCTGCGAGGGGTGCGCGAGCTGCGTCCCCCATTGCCCGCGGGGACTGGCCATCCCCGAGCGCCTGGCCGCGGCCCACTCCGTCCTGGCTTGAAAGCGACGCAATCCATGATCGCGGAAGGGTTCCGGCCTATTCGACGACAAGCTTGACAAGCGTGCCGGCCCGGACCGTGTCGTCGAGCTTCATCCCGTTGAGGACGGCGTGGGCCTCGAGCTTGTCCTGGGCGACGCCGAAGCTTTGGAGAGCCTGCCGGAGGCTTCCCTGCCTGGCCGCCTTGCGGACCGCGAGCCGCACGGGCGCGACGTTGATCCTGGCCGCGTCCGTCAGGTTCGCGAAGCCGCCCAGGGTCTGCTCGAAGACGGCCTGTTGAGCGCCGAACTGGGCCTGGGCCGTGTAGCCGAGGAAGTTGACCACGGCGTTGTCTTTCTGGATGAAGTAGGCCAGGACGCGGAGGCTGCCCTGCTCGGTCGCCACGTCGGCGAGCATCCGCTGGGCCGGAAGCCCGTTGACTGCCGCGCTTTCCGAGCGGACGACCGTCGCCTTGGTGCCGGCGACGAAGGCCTGGGCGGCCTCGGCGGGGGTCTTCTCGGCGGCCAGCGACAAAAGGATGACCGCATCCTTCTTGGCGTTGAAGATCTGGACCTGGGAGGCTGTGTTGTTGACCGTCCAGCCCGCCGGGACCGGGAACCGGAACCTCATCTGCGGGTGATAGAAGGCCTGGCCGGCGACGTAGCCGTGGCGCGGGTCCTCGCCGAAGACAAGGCCGTCGAGCCGCTGGAGGTATTCGTTCCGGTTGACCGCGACGCGAATCTGCGGGTTCTGGGCCTGCCACTCCTGGGCCCCTTTCTGGATGGCCGCGATGCGGTCGGGCGGGTTGGGGTGCGTCGAGAACCAGCCCGGCAGCCCGTCCCGTCCCTCGCCGGGATTCAGGCGCTCGAGGGTGACGAACATGTTGGCCATCTGCCTGGCGTCGTAGCCGGCTTTGGAGGAATAGAGGACGCCGAGGTCGTCGGCCTGGCGCTCGTTGTCGCGGCTGAAGCTCATGAAGAGCAGGGTCATCCCGGCCTCGGCCAGCCCGGCGTATTTCCGGAAGGTCTCCGAGAGGACCGCGCCGAGTCCCAGTCCCAGCTGGGCGACCTGGGCCCGGCTGTACTGCTGGGCGCTGTGGCGGGCCGCGATGTGGCCGATCTCGTGGCCGATGACCCCGGCCAGCTCGGCCTCGTCGTTGAGGTAGGCCAGGATGCCCCGGGTCAGATAGACGAATCCGCCGGGCACGGCGAAGGCGTTGACGACCGGGCTGTCGAGGACCTTGAAGGAATACTCGAGGTTCGGCTGGTGGCTCAGGGCGCCGAGCCTCTTCCCGATGCCGGAGACATAGGCGTCGAGCGCCGGGTCTTCATAATGCCCGTAGGAGCTGAGGATCTGGGTGTCCGTCTGCTTTCCCAGGGCCAGCTCGTCGCCCGATGAAAGGAGCATGAACTCCTTCTTCCCGGTGACGGGGTTCATCGCGCAGGACGCCGCTCCGACGATGAGCGCGGCGGCGGCGACAGCGGGAAGGACATTGAAGGATTTGCGGCTGAACACGGTCCACCTCCTTCTGTTCCACCCTGACTATACCCGAAGCGGGGACGAATTGCCACCCGCGCCGCGCTTTGGGAAGCGGCCTACTTGACGTCGGCGACGACGGCGTTGAGGACCCGCTTGCTCTCCCTGTCTTGGGCGAAGAAGACGACCTTGAGCCCTTCCCGTGCGATCTTGGCCCGGCGCGTTGGCCATTTGAAGTTCGGGCGCCGGGTGTAGGTCCTCTCGAACTCCGTCAGGTAGGCGTCGGCGGCCTGCTCGGAGGCAGGCAGGTCGAACGAGGCCTTCTTCGGCGCGGCCGGGTCGACGGTGACGAGGTCGCGGACGACGAGCTTGTGGAACTGGAGGCCGTTCGAGCCCTTGTAGTCCTCCTCGCCCTGGACAAGAACGACGTGGTAATCGGCGCCGGGGACGGCCTTGTCGAAGCCGTAACCGACCTCGACCTTGTCGCCGGCGAGCGAGGCCCGGACCTCGAGAGAGACCTCGGGGGCCGCGGCAAGAAGCGGATCGATGGCGGCCTTGTATTGCTCGAACTTGCCCTCGGCCATGCCGCGGCTGCCGCCCCCGACCATCTTGTTCGTCCCGTCGATGAAGACCGTGGGCGTGCTGTTGACGCCGTAATAGTCCTGGCGGAGCTTGGTGGCCGGGTTCATCATCGGATCGGGGGCCGGGATGGGCAGGTGGTACTGGAGGACGGCCAGATATTTCGCGGGGTAGGATTCGATGAGGCCGTCGAAGCCCAGGTCGGCGCCGACGCAGGGCGGGCATTCCGAACCGGTGAACAGCTCGGCCAGCACGGCCTTGCCTTTCCAGTTCGACGGGGCCTCGAACGGCGCGGGGTGGTAAGGAAGCTCGCGGGCCTTGGCCTCGAGGACGGCCGCGAAAGCTTCGGGCCGGCCGCCGTTTTTGACATACAGCGTCTTGGCCCTCTCGGCGGCGTCGCTGAAATTCTCGACGGCCGCGCTCAGGAAAGCCTCGTAGGCCTCCTTGTCCTTACCCGAGGCGAGGCGCGCCTCGGCCAGGACATAGGCATAGCGGCCGTCGGCGGCGCCGCCGTCCTTGCGGTAGGACTCGAGAGCCGCCAGGGCCCGGGGAGCGTCGCCGGCAAGGAGATGGGCCCGGGCGATGGGCACACCGAAAGCGTTCCCGTAAAAAGCTCTGAAGGACTTCTGCTGGTCGGCGTCGGGGATCCGGCTGAAGGTCGCGGGATCGTTCAGGGCCCGGGCCGCGGCTTCCTTGTAGCCCGCGATGGCAGCCACGACGGCCCGGCCATCGAAAGCTTGGACCTTGGGGTGCTCGAGGATGAGGCCGGCGGCCCTGACGAGGCCCGCCACGAGGTCCGGCCCCTGGATCTTGTCCAGCGATCCCTTCTGGAGGGAGAGGACTTGGTCCAGCGTGTCGGCCATCGTGACCTTGGCGTTGAGGATGGCGATGTCGATCGACGCGGCCATCTGGCTGTTCGGGTAGGCGGCCTTGATGCGCTCGAGCTCCTTGAGCCGGGCGGCCGGGTCCTCGATGCGGGAGGCGGCCACGAATTCGTCGTATTCGGGCGGCGTCTGCCTCTGGGCCTGGGCGCCGGTCAGGACGGTCAGGCCGAGTATCAGGATCAGGGCGGATCTGAAGATCCGCCGGGTTCTGTGATTCCTTGTCCTCATGGTGTTTCTCCTCGGGCGGAATATCCGAAGCAGTATAGCAGAATTCCCGACCGTTTTCAGGTTTCAGGAGGGCGCGGGCCCCCGGGCTCATGTGAAAACATCGGAAATAATGGGACATCCCGCCTCGCGGCCTTGACAGGGGGCTTCCTCCGCCCGATGTTATGACCGCAGAGGGAAAGAGGATTGGGGCGGCGCCCGCCGCCGGGACGATGCCAAGACCGGAGAGAGCCGGCGGGGGGGAGGATTGTATTCCGACCGGCATAAGCGCCGGACCCCCTCAAGGCGGAAGGTCGAGGCCTTCGAGGCGGGCGGCTTCGGCCAGCCGTCGATCCGTGGTGGAAAAGACGACGGGTGATCCCCCCGCGGCCGCGCGCAGGTCGAGCGCGGCGGCGAGATGCAAGGCGTCGAAGCCCCTCAAGGCGTGCTTCTCGGCCAGGTCCCCGGCCGCGGCGACGGTCGTTCCGGTGACATTCAGGACGAAGGTGCGGGGCCAATCCGCGTCCAAGGAGATCTTGACGGATTCGTAGGCCCCTTTGGAAAGGCCTCTTTCGCGGAGCTTTCGGGCGAACGCGGCCCGGGCCTCGGCATAGGTCACGATGGAAGTGGCGACGACATCGGCCGTGTCGACCGACTCGCGGACCTCCCCGGAATCCGGCTCCCGGACGTAGAGCTTGACCAGGCGGCTCGTCTCGAGATAGAGGATCATCGGCGGTCCTCAAGGACGATCTTAGAAACCGGCTTGCCCTTGGCCCCGACAGGTGCCCGAGGGCCGGACGGCTTTCCGCCTCCCCAGGAGGCCTTGTCCTCGCGGACAAGCCGCACGAGCCCGTCGATCGCCGGGACGCCGGCCGCCGGCAGGATGTAGGCCACCACCGCGCCGCGATCGGTGACGGCGAGCTTCTCCCCCGCCCGGACCTTGTCGAGGTAGAAGCTGAGCTTGTTCTTGAGCTCGCGTATGCCGACAGTCATTGTTCCGCCTTTCAGGGGGTCCAATTGTAGCTACATTATATAGCCTTGTAGCCACAATGTCAAGTCCCATGGCAAAGGACGTTCGAAGGCCATGGTTTTCTCATCTGAGTCGGCTTGACTCGGAGCGACGTTGGGTCTTAAATGGAGGCATCCCAGAGAAGGAGCCATGCCGATGATCGACAAGAAAAGATCCGCCCTGGCCGTCGCGGCCCTGCTCGTTCTGGCTGCGGCCGCCATTTTTATCTTGTTAAGGGGGACGGCCGGGTCCGTGGCCGTCCCGGCCCAAGCCCAAGCCGCCGAGGTCCGTCCCAACCCGGCCATCGTCGGCCAGCCCATGGCCGACTTCACCCTGCCCGTCTATCAGGGCGGCACGCTGACTCTGTCGTCTCTCCGCGGAAAGAACGTCCTTCTGCTCTTCCCCCGCGGCTACGCCGCGGAGAACTACTGGTGCACGATCTGCAACTACAAGTATGTCGAGCTCGTCGAGCTGGAGAAAGCCCAGCGCATCCGCGAGAAGTACAACCTCGAGATCCTGGTCGTCTTCCCCTACGGGCACGAGACCGTCACGGCCTGGCTCAAGGACCTGCCGGGCCAGCTGGAGTCCATCCGGAAGACCAAGAACCCGGCCGAGCCGGACAAGCTCGATGACGCCGGCCGGCGCCGCATGGAGAGCTGGCGCAAGATGTTCCCGGCCGATTTTGATCTCGAAGCGGGACAGATCCTGGCCCCCTTCCCGTTGCTGGTCGACGGCGAGCGGACGCTGTCGAAAAGCCTGGGGCTCTTCCAGACCGAGTGGGGAGGGAGAAAGGTCGACCAGAACATCCCCAGCGTCTATATCGTCGACGCCGAGGGCGTGCTCCAGTTCAAGTACCTCGGCCAGAACACCATGGACCGCCCGGGCTACGACTATCTGCTCAGGGTCCTCGACGTCGTCAGCGCGAGGAAGTAGCCCGCTCGATCAGGCGGCCAGGATGGCGCGGATCTTCTCCGCGTAGGACTCGCTCGCCCCGCCCGGCGTCTCGATGACGATGTCCGCGGGGGAGGCCGCGCCCAGGCCGAGCTCGGCGGCCCGGGCGATCTGTTCCTGTTCGAAGACCCGCGGTTTCATGACGGCGTCGTTCGAGCCCAGCTCCTTGAGAATGGCCGTGCCCACGGCGTCGATCGCCACCCGGTCCGTGCCGGCCAGGACGACCCCCGCCTCCTTGAGCGTGCCCTTCATCGGCCCGCCGTCGACGAAAGCCTCCAGGCCATCGAGGATGACGAGGGCCGGGCGGTAGGCGGCGTTGATCTCGGCGATCATCCGTCTCTGGTCGGGCGAGGCGTGGAGCTCGCGCATGTAGGCATGGCCCTTGCGGGGCACGACGCCCACCGAGTTCTTGAGCGACATCGTGATGACGCCCCCGAACTGGTGGGTCTTGAGGCAGCATACGGAGACCACGCATTCGGTCTCGACGACGGGCCGGGCGACCAGGAAGCCGTCCTTCCAGTGCGAGTGGGGAGGAGTGACTTTGATGTAACCCTCATCGCCCAGCTCGTCAAAGTTCAGGACCTCGGCGCCGTAGGGCCCGGCCAGCTCGACGATCCCTTTCTTGGCCAGGACCTGGTCGGTCGGTTCGGGACCGCTGCGGTCGCCGACGGCCAGCTTTTTCGCTCCCATGTCCCTGGCCCGGGCCAGGACGGCCTTCAGCGTGTCGTTGTGGGTCGATCCGGGCGGGGCGTCCGAGGTGTTGAAGTTGGGCTTGACGAGGACGCTCTGGCCCTTGAACGGGTTGACCTTCAGGATGTCGAGGCATCGGGCGACGCCGGCCGCCCGGTCGTCCGTCCTGACCAGGACGACGCGGCTTTTCCCTGCGCCCTGGAGGCCGAGCGGCAAGCCGGGGCGTCCGGCCGCGCCGGCGCTGCGGCCGGCCGCCGACTTGGCGAGAAAGGCGGCCCCCGCAAGCCCCGCACCCGTCGCGAAGAACTCTCTTCTCGTCATTCTTGCCGTTCTCTTCATGGTCTCTCCCTCCCGCTCCACGCGTTCAATCAGGCGAGGTCAGCGTTTCGTAGCAGAATTTGCGGTAATGCTCGATGACATCGAGGATGACGTCCTCCTTGTCCATCTTGAGAACGGCGGAGGGATCGAGCTCCGGCAGGAAGCTCTCTTCGACCGACTGGTATTCGGCTTTAGGGGTCTTGCGGCTCCGGATCGTCAGCTTCAAGCGCAGCTCAACGGCGTTGCGGGGGAGCGAGATCCGATAGTGGAACTGGTCCTCCTTCGTGCCGGGGAAACAGAAGATGAAGCGGATGTCGGGGACGCGGGTCTTCTGGTGGCGGGACTTGATGCCGTAGAGGGCCAGCTCGTCGGTCAGGTTCTCGAAGGCCGGTTCGGCGATGAACTCGCAGAACTGGGCGAACTGGCCGACCGTCTCGGCTTGGCATCTCTCGATGACCCGGATGTTGTCGAAATGGCCTCTCAGCTCGGCGCGCCAGTCACGTTTGCCCATCGTCCGCCTGTCTTCTCCGATTTTTTCCTATCATACCACACCCCGGACGCGCAGGGAATGGCCTTAAGGCGGCACAGTCTTACCTGGGGCTCGACCGACGGCAAGACCCCTCGGGGGGGTTAGTGCCGGCTGAGGTCAGCAAAAGGGGGGTGATGATTGGTTTTTTGAGGGAGCCCTCTCCAGCCGGCCAAAGAGGACCGATATCATTATAAGGGAGCCGGGGAAAAAAGCAAGGGGGGAACAAAAAAAAATTTTGTTGACGATAAAGCCGGCTGTTTCTTATTAACAGCAGAAAAGGGAAAGATGATTCATGGGTGGATCGAAGTTTTCTCCAGCCGGCGCAAGAAAACTTCGTCAGATTATACCAGGGCCGCCGTAAAAAACAAGCGGTTTTTTTCTATAGTTTCTCTTCGGATTCTTCTCCGGTTTCCGGGCGAATGAGACCGAGTTATGGCGATGGGCATGCCCCCGAAGCCCCCTATAGCGGAGGGGGTCCCGGCGCTTTGCGACGGGGGAACCGACGGGACTGGTTCCCGGGGGTTTGGGGGGCTAGGGGGGATGCCTATCGGCGCTACAATGCCAGCGGAATGCCCGGAAACCGGAGACGCCCCTTAAAAAAGTATGCGAATTGCCTTAAGATGAGAACCCAAGGAGGCGAGAACCATGAAGAAATCCATCGTCCTTTCGATCGTCCTGTCCCTGGCCCTGGCCGTCTTCGCCGCGGCCCAGGCCAAGCCGGAGGCCAAGGGCGCGGGGCCCCGGCCGCCGACGACCCGGGAGATGAACCTTCTCTGCTGGCAGGAGTTCGGCGAGCTCGTCCCGGCCCGGGTCCGCACCGTGCTCGTGCCCATGGGCTCGCTCGAGCCGCACGGGGTCATCCCCAACGGCACCGACAACCTGATCCCCGAGGCCATGGCCCGGGCCATCGCCGAGCGGGTCGAAGCCCTCATCGCCCCGACCTTCAACTACGGAACAACCGATGCGATGAAGGCCTTCCCGGGCGCCGTGTCCATTCCCGCCGAGGTCTACGCTCCGTTCGCCGAGGCCGTCCTCGACAACCTGGCCGCGAACGGCTTCCGGAACATCGTCGTCCTCAACGGCCACGGCGGCAATACCGCCGTCCTCAACGCGGCCGCGACCCGGGTCGCCAACCGGAACCGGGTCCGGGTCCTGGTCGTCAACTGGTGGACGCTGGCCGACGATATCACCAAGGCGGTCTTCAAGGAGAACGGCGGGCACGCCGGCAACAACGAGACGGCCTACATCCAGGCCTTCCTGCCGGCCCACGTCCACCCCGAGCGCTACAAGCCGGAGATGGCCTCGCCCAATCCGCCCGCGGGAGCCTATTACGCCGCGCCGGTGACCTCGACGATCGGACTCTATGAGAAAGGCCAGGGTTATCCGACCTTCGACGCCGCCCAGGCCAAGGAATATTTCCGGAGGGTCAACGACCGGGTCGCCGAGCTCGTCCTCGACACGATCGCCAAGTGGGATCTGGCGGGGGTCTATAGGGACTGAGCGAGCCGTCAGACCGTCCGGAGCATAAACACCCGGACGTCCATGACGTTGGTCCCGGTCGGGCCGGTGACGATGAGGTTCCCCGTCTTCTCGAAGAACGCGTAGGAGTCGTTGTCGTCGAGATAGGCGGCGGCATCGAGGCCGAGGCCCCGGGCTTTGACGATCGTCTCCGGGCCGGCCCAGGCGCCGGCGGCGTCGGTCGGGCCGTCGATGCCGTCCGTCCCCAAGCTCATCGTCAGCCAGTCGAGCACGGGACGCCGTTCTCCTTCCCCGCCGGACTCCGCGTCCCGTTCGTCGCAGGCCGCGCAGAACGCCTCCTCGAGGCCGCCTCTCCCCATCTCGACGAGCGAGGCCAGGACGAACTCCGTGTTCCGGCCGCCCTTGCCCTTCCCTTTGACGGTGACCGTCAGCTCGCCCCCCGCCAGCAGGCAGAGCGGCCGCGGCAGGGAGACCGCCGAGCAGGCCATCTCGGCCAAGAAGGCGGCATAGTTCGCGGCGGCCGTCCGGGCCTCCCCGCTGTCGGACGAGGTCATGATGATCGTCTCGAAGCCTCTCCGTTCGGCCTCGGCCTTGGCCGCCCGCAGGGCGGTCATGTTGTCGCCGACGATGAACGTGTGGACGCGCTCGAGGACGGGGTCGCCTTCCTTGACCGTCTCCTCGACCTCGCCGCGGGCCCCTTTCTCGATGAGGTCCCGGACGGCCGGCGGGGCCTCGTCCCATAGGCCGTACTTCTCCAGGACCCGGCGGGCGTCGCTGTAGGTCGTGCCGTCCCAGTGGGCGGGGCCGGAGGCGATGCTGGCCAGATCGTTCTCGAGGACGTCGGAGACGACCAGGCTGACGACCGCGGCCGGGCTCGCGGCCCGGACCAGACGGCCGCCCTTGACTGCCGAAAGATGCTTGCGGACGGCATTGAGCTCGGTGATGTCGGCGCCACCCTTGAGGAGGGACGACGTCACCCGGCGCTTGTCCTCGAGCGAAAGCCCGGGGGCGGGCAGGCAGAGGAGAGCGGAGCCGCCTCCCGAGACGCAGAGGAAGAGGATGTCCCTCTCCCCCGCCTCGTTGGCCAGGGCCAGGACGCGGCGGGCGCCCTCGACGCTGCCTTCGTCGGGGAGGGGATGTGAGCCTTTTATGAATTCGAGCCGGCCGCGTGTGCTGCTCTCGGCGTCCGGCGAGACGACGACCCCTTTGGCCAGCCGGTCGCCGAGGATATCGGCCATGGCCCCGGCCATGGCTTCGGCCGCCTTGCCGAACGCGGCCAGGAAGACGCGGTCGTACTCGCCGAGGTCGAAGGTCTTGCCCTGGATCGTGACCGCGTCCTTTCCGGATGGCCCGGCGGCCACGCGAAAGACGCTCTTGATGATCAGCCGTCCGGGGTCGACGGATTCGACGGCCGCGCGGCCCACGGCCTCGGCGGCCTCGAACAAGGAGCCGGGCCTTTTGGCATCGATATCCATGCCGATACTATAGCCCAAAACGGAGCCGCGCTCCAAACGATTCCGCCGGCAGCGCGCCAAAGGCCAGCCGGGCCTGGCGGCCAAAGCGATGGCCAAGTACAACGATTGTCCCGGAGCGCATTTCTAACAAGAAAAATCTCTTACCTTCGTCGTTGCTCGATACGGTCATGTCCCAGAACGATGTGTTCGGTTCTTCATACCAATAGGTTTCCTTGAGCTTTCCTTTTGGATCGAAGAAGCAAATCTCTGCTCTCGGGTAGGCATGAAAAATATATACCCCTTCATCTGCAGCGACGATCGCGCTTATTATTACGGCACTACTCGATGGTCCTTGCCCGCGCTTTGCTGCCTTTTTTTCGTTTATATCCTCCTGGATATTGCCCATCGGGTGGTCAAAACGGAATTCGCTCATGACCCGACCTTCTGCTCCGTATCGCCGGACCCATGGCATATGCTCAAAGCCCAGGTAAACCTCCCCCGCCGGACCGACAGCGATCTTGCACCAGTTCAGCTGAGGATCGTCGAAGCGGCGCTCGCCGAAAGACGTCAGCGGCCTTCCTTGCTCATCGAAGACATCGATGAGCTTGCCTTCCCTCTGTCCCATCGGGGTGAGATAGATCGAGCCGTGAAAGGCAGCCATGTCGCGATAATATTTCAACAGCTTGAAGGAAGAGAGATATCTCCCGGAGATGTCGAAGGTCACCACGCGAGAATTGCCCCTGTCCAAAACAAGGATCTTGTTCCCATCCCTGACGGCTTTCTCGGGATTCAGCAGCTCCCCTGGGCCCTGCCCCTTTCTCCCTATTGTCCTAAGCCCGTTCCCATTGTCGTCGCAGACATACACACAATGCTCGGCGCGGTCGACGACGTATATCTCCCCATCAGAACCCGCCGAGATCGAGACCGGATTCCAGAGAAGCTCGGCCTCCTCGTCGGCCGGGAAGCTCATGAGCTTGCCCAGCGCGATAGAACCCTCGCGCACGGGCATCTTTTTTAAAAGGCTCCGGCGGGCCTCCTCCACATCCTGCCGGCCTGACAATAAAACCGCACCAAGGAATATCAGCAGGCCGGCGATGAGAAAAGGACACGGTTTTCTGGGCTCCTGAGGGTCCTTCTTCCGGTCTAAAGCTATCATGACGAACTCACCTCAGGGCCCCGGGGGGAACTGCGGCAAAATGCATAGCCCATTCCCTTCTTGTATGTCCATTTTTATCGAAGCCCCCCATGCTGTCAATGGCTTTTTCTTGACAGGGCTCGAGGCCGGACCTATAGTTGGCGTGTCGGCGCGACGAGATCACAACGGACGGAACGTCCGGAAGGAGGGATTATCCATGGAACGCGAGATCATCGGCCTTTATAGGGAGTATGCGGGGGGCGGGATCAGCCGCCGGGATTTCCTGGCCCGCCTGGCGCGGATCGCCGGGGGCGCGGCCGCCGCAGCCGCGCTCCTGGCGCGTCTCGAGGCGCGGCCGGCGCCGCCCGGCCAGTTCGTCCCGGCCGACGACGCCCGTCTCGAGACCGGGCATGTCAAGTACCCGGCCCCCGACGGCGAGATGCGGGCCTACTCGGCCCGGCCCAAGGGCGGCGGCAAGCACCCCGGGGTCATCGTCATCCATGAGAACCGGGGCCTCAATCCCCACACCGAGGACGTCGCCCGCCGCGTGGCCCTGGAGGGCTATGTGGCCGTCGCCCCGGACGCTCTCTCGGCTTTCGGCGGGACCCCGGCGAACCCGGACGAGTCCCGGCCGCTCTTCCAGAAGCTCGAACGCGAGACCACCACCCGGAGCTTCGCCGCGGCCGTCGACTACTTGAAGACCAACCCCCAGACGACGGGCAAGGTCGCCTGCATGGGCTTCTGCTGGGGCGGCGCGGTGACCAACCAGGTGGCCGTCCACGCGCCGGCCCTCACGGCCGCCGTTCCCTTCTACGGGAGCCAGCCCGCGCCCGAGGACGTGCCGAAGATCAAGGCCGCCGTCCTCGCCCACTACGCGGAGAACGACGAGCGCATCAACGCCGGCATTTCGGCTTTTAAAGAGGCCCTGGAGAAGGCCGGAATCGCGCACGAGATCCACATGTACCCCGGCACCGGCCACGCCTTCTTCAACGATACGGGGGCGAGATACAACAAGGAAGCGGCCGAGCTGGCCTGGAAGCGGACGCTGGCCTTCTACGAAAGAACGCTCAAGGGATAGACGGGCCTATTTGCGGGGCGGGGCGGCCGCCGTCGATCGCCGCCACTCGGCGCCGACGGCCTCGACGAACGGCCGGCAGTGCCGGAAAAAGCGCCGGTATCCCGCGCAGAGGTAGTTGAGCCCCTCTTCGCCGTCGGGGACCCGCGCGAACCTGTTCTTGGGGCACTCCCCGTGGCACATCTCGAGGACGTCGCACTCGCGGCAGGCGTGCGGGAGGGTCTCGAGCTTGCGGCGGCCGAAGACCCGCTGGGGAGCGCTCTCCATTAGCTCATCGAGCGGCGTCTCGCGGATCGAACCGAGCCGGTGGCCGGCGTCGACGTAGTGGTCGCAGGAGAAGACGGCGCCGTCGCGCTCGACGACC
This sequence comes from uncultured Eubacteriales bacterium, assembly GCA_964423315.1. Classification (GTDB taxonomy): domain Bacteria; phylum Acidobacteriota; class Aminicenantia; order Aminicenantales; family Saccharicenantaceae; genus RBG-16-66-30. Next base: position 27,606 of record CAYREO010000006.1, read on the forward strand.
GGGACGTCGCCGCAGACCGGCCGGAAGATGCAGAGAGAGTGCTCCAGCCCGAAGGCCGTCCGGACGGCTTCCTCGAAGATCTGGACTTTGACGCGCCCTATGTCGCCGCTCACCCATTCGTCGAACACGGCGCAGAGGAACTCGCCCCAGGCTTCGGGCGTCACGGAAGCGTCGCTCGCTTCGCAGGGCGTCTCGGCCCTCCTCTCGACGAGGGGCAGGAAGGTCACGAAGGAGGCGCCGAGCCCCTTGAAGAACCGGTAAACGTCCAGGGGACGATCGGCGTTGTGGGCGCCGACGACGCAAAGGATGTCGGTCGTCACGCCGTGGCGGCGCAGGACTTCGTATCCGGCGAGGCACCGGTCGAAGGTCGGGCGGCCGTCCTTGGTGACCCGCCGCAGGTCGTGAACCTCGCGCGGGCCGTCGAGGCTCAGGCCGACGGCGAAGCCCTCGGCCGCCAGGAAGCGGCCCCAGTCGTCGTCGAGCAGGGTGCCGTTCGTCTGCAGGCCGTTGGCGAACGACCGGCCCGTGGGGAGGTGCTTGCGCTGGAGGGCGACGGCGCGCCGGAAGAAATCCAGCCCGGCCAGGGTCGGCTCCCCGCCGTGCCACGAGAAGCGGACTATTTCGTCGGGCGGCGAGGCGGCGAAGTGCCGGACGATATAATCCTCGAGAAGGTCGAGCGGCATGCGCAGGGGCCCGGACCCGGGCGAGGGGCCGTCCTTGTCCAGGTAATAGCAGTACCGGCAGCCGAGGTTGCAGGCGGCGCCCACCGGCTTGACGAAGACCTGGAAGCTCCGGGGAACGGCGGCCATGGCGACGTTGCAGCTCCTTATCGACCCCCCCGAGTATAGAGGCGCGGTCCCCGCCCGGTCAAGGCCGGGAGCAAGCCCATGACAGCCTCTCTCATCTCCGCAGGCCTTCCCCCGGCCATACTCATGTCGCGTCCCGGAGGTAGCTTGGTTATAGGGAAGCCTGACTCCCCCCTGAAAGCGTCCCGTCTCCGCGGAAGACTTGGGCAAGGGGCCCATGAAACGGGGACACGAGTGACGAGGTCATGAGGGATCCGGCCCCCGGCCGGGGCGCAAGCCGGGGCGGGGGTATGGTAGAATAAGCGCAAGGCTATGTGTCGCACCGCCCGAACAATCGCCGGCGCCGCGGCGGCGCTTCTCTTTCTCCTCCTCGCCCGCTCTCATTTCCCGTCGGCGTGGGCTGCCCTCTCGCCCGGGCCGGGCCCCCAGTCCGCGTCCTCTTCTCCCCCGCCCCAGGCCGACAAGGACCGCAACATCGCCGACTTCGAGAAGCGCCTCGACAAGATCAACGGCGAGATCGACGCCCTCCGGTCGAAGATCGAGGCCGAGTCCCGCCGGGAGACGACCATCCTCTCGAGCCTCAGGCGCGTCAACCTCAGCAAGAGCCTCGTCCGCAAGGAGCTGGCCGCCCAGAACGTCCAGCTCGAACGGGCCCGGGCCGCGCTGGCCGAGACCCAGGCCGAAATACGGGCGATCCGGACCGATATCGACCGAGAGCGCGAATCCGTCGAGAGGACGCTTCTCGCCCTCTACAAGTTCGGTCGCCTCGACTTCTTCCAGTTCCTCCTCAAGGCCCGGGACATCGAGACCTACTCGGCCGAGAACAAGCGCCTGACCCTCCTCGCCCGCCACCAGGAGGGCCTCATTTCCGGTTATCAGCGGTCCCTGGCCGATCTCCGGTCGGCCCAGGCCGAGCTCGAGGGCCGGGAGCGCGACCTGGCCGAAATGGTCCGGGCCGCGGGCCTCAAGCAGAAGGAGCTCGACGCCGAGGCCCGCAAGAGCGCCGCCCTGATCAACGAGATCCAGAAGAACAGGAAGACCCACGAGCAGACCCTGGCCGAGCTCAAGGAGAGCGCCGGCCTCCTCCAGGCCATGATGAACAAGATCATGACCCAGGAGTGGGTCCTGCCGTTCGCCTTCGTGCCCTTCTATGAGGCCAAGGGCCGGCTCCCGTGGCCCGTCGAGGGCCGGGTCATCACCCGGTTCGGCTTCGAGCGCCACCCGAACTTCAGGACGGTCGTCGAGAACAAGGGCGTCGAGATCGCCCCCCGCGAGCCGGGGGACCAAGTGCGGACGGTCCACTCCGGGAAGGTCGTCTACGCCGACTACTTCCAGGGATACGGGAACCTCCTCATCGTCGACCACGGCCTGACCTACTACACGCTCTACGGCCACTGCGCGGAGTTCCTGGCCGCGGTCGGCGACATGGTCGAGGCCGGCCAGCCGGTGGCCGTCGCCGGCGACACGGGGTCGCTCAAGGGCGAGTGCCTCTACTTCGAGATCCGCTTCAAGACGCGGGCCCTCGATCCCTTGCAATGGCTGAAGAGGAGGTGATAGAATGGACCTCCGTTTCATCACCAAAATGCCGAGATACAGACTCGTCCTGTGGATCCTCTTCCTGGGGGCTTTGCTGTTCTTCATCTTCCAGATGAGGAACCTGCCGGGGGGAGCCCAGCGCGGCCCGGCGCCGCGGGGCTTCGAGCTCTATGACTCGCTCGTTCGCCTCATCCGCAACGATTATCTCGAGGAGCGCGACCCCGCCCGGACGGCCGAGGGGGCTTATCGGGGACTGGTCAATTCCCTCGATCCGATCTCCGCTTATCTGGACAAAGGCCTGGCGGCCGGGTATCAGGCCCGGAGGCCGGGCGAGGCGGAGACGGGGCTCGTGATCTTCAAGCGATACGGGACCTTCCCCCAGGTCCTCGGCGTCGTCGACGGCTCGCCGGCCGCGGAAGCCGGGCTGCGTCGCGGCGACCTGCTGAGCGCGATCGACGGCCGGAACACCCTGAGCATGAGTCTCCTCGAGACCGAGCTCCTCCTTCGGGCGGGGGATGACGCGACAGTCGAGGTCAAGGTCCTGAGGGGCAACGCGACCCTCGAGATTCCGCTGACGAGGGCGGTCCTCTTCCCGAAGCCTTTCACGTTCTCCCGGCCGGCTGGCGGGCCCGCTGTTCTCAAGATCCACGATCTCTCCGATCCGCTCGTGCCCGGTCTGAGAAAAGAGGCGGTCCCCGCCCTCAGGAACGGGAGGACGCCGGTCGTCCTGGACCTCAGGAACTGCCGGGAGGGCGACGTCGATGAGGCTTTGGCTTTGGCGAACATCTTCGTCAAGGCCGCTTTCGTCGGGCGCCTGGAGAGGAAGGGCGGCGTCAAGCAGGACCTGGCCTGTTCCGACGATGCCCCGCTCGCCAAGACGCCGCTGGTCGTCTGGGTCAACGAGGCGACCATGGGGCCCGGGGAGATCGTCGCCGGGATCCTTCAAGAGGTCCGCAAGGCCAAGGTCGTCGGCATCCCGACGCTGGGGTTGGCCGGACGGCGCGAGGCGTTCGCCCTCGAGGACGGCAGTCTGGCCCTGCTGACGTCGGCCGTCTTCGCCCTGCCTTCGGGCCGGTTGCTTTGGGAGCAGGGAGTCGAACCCGACGTCCTGCTCACGGAGGCGGGCGACGGCGAGAAAGTCTATCTCGAGAGGACGCTGCCCTTATTCCCCCCGCAGTGACGGACGATGAGGAGGCCTCTTCTCAAACGCTCCGAACCCTGGCCGGAGTTCTCCCTGCTGGCCGTCGTTCTCGCGGCCGTCGCCCTCGTCTCCGTGCTGCTGCTGGACCTCATCAGCGCGCGCAAGGGCGAGCTCTCCTTCATCTTCGGAGGAAAACGGGGTGTCGAAGAGGCCGCAGCGGCCGGCAAGCCTCTGGCCGAGTTCCTGTCCGAGAGCCTGCGGGCCGCCGGGGTCCCCGAAGACGCCATGCTTTGGACGACAGGGCCGAAGGGTCAGCTCGTCGCCGAGGTCGAGATCTCGTCGGAAGAGTACGAGTCCATCGAGCCGGCCCTCGAGAGGGCCCTGGCCGACGGGGCCGTGCGCGTTCTCGACCGGAAGAGGACGGCCGGGCGGGACAGGGCGGAGGTCCATTGGAGCGTTCGGGGGCCGGACCGGGAGGCCGCCGATATCTCGTTCCTGCTGCCGGCCGCGGCCGAACCTGCCGCCCTGGCGGCCAAGAAGGCCCGCCCGGGCCGGGTGGCCCTCATCGTCGACGACATGGGGAACAGCCTCGAGGCCCTCGACATCCTTCTCGGGCTCGGTCAACCTTTGACCGTGGCCATCCTCCCCGACAGCGCCTGGGCCTCGCACACGGCCCGCATCGCCCATGAGAACGGACTCGAGATCCTCCTTCATATCCCCCTGGAATCCCTCAACGGCCACGGAGACGAGGGAGGAGGCAACGGCACCCTCCTCGCCGCGATGACGGCTGAGGAGATCCGCCGCGCGTTCGATACCGGCCTGTCGCGGGTCCCTCACGCGAAGGGCGTGAACAACCATACGGGTTCGCGCTTCACGGCCGACCGGGAGGCGATGCGCGCCCTGCTGGCCCCTATCAAGGAGAAAGGGCTGTTCTTCGTCGACAGCCGGACGACCGCGGGCTCCGTGGCCTATGCGGAGGCCCGGAGAATGGGTGTCCCCTCCGCCGAGCGCGACGTCTTCCTCGACGCCGACGAGGACCGGGGCCGGATCCGCGGCCGCCTCCTCGAGCTCTTCCAGAAGGCCAAAAAGAGCGGGCGGGCCGTCGGCATCTGCCATCCGATCCCCGAGACCCTCGAGGTCCTGAGGACGAGCTTCCGGCTCTTCGAGTCCTACGGCCTCGAGGTCGTCCCCGTCTCCGCCCTCGTCCGCTAACGAAGTTTGACCCCTTCTTCGTTGTTCGCTATAGTAAGAGCGGTTCTGAAGGAGGCCGACCATGACCATGACCAATACCTTGAGAAGGGCCCCGACATGCATCCTCGTTCTTGCCGTCGCGGCCCTGGCCCTCGTGCCGGCCTGCCGGCAGACGACGCCCGAAGAGCTCAAGAGCTCCATCGAGCTCATGGATATCGAGACCAAATGGGTCTCCAAGTACTATCAGCCCTGGCCCCCGCGCCTTATCCTCGTCCCCCAGGTCTCGTTCCGCATCAAGAACGTCGGGAGCCGGCCCCTGAACTACGTCAATTTCAACGCCGTCTTCAATTTCAAAGGCGAGCGGGAGAACCTCGGCGACGCCTTCCTGGCCGCCATCCGGGGTCAGGCCGTCCAGCCCGGAGAGACGAGCCCCGTCATCACGCTGACGAGCAACCTGGGCGTGGACGGGAAGGACCTGGCCAACATCCGCGAGAACCCCGAGTGGAAACCGACCGAGGTCCGTCTCTTCGCCATCTCCCGCGGTTCCCAGCCGGTCCTCCTGGGCGTCTTCGACGTCTCCCGCGAGATCGATTTCAAGGAACCCGAGCCCGTCGAGATCAAGAAGTGAGCCTCCCCTTCGTCCCATCCAAGGTCTTCCTGACCCGGGGCCGGGGCCGTCACAAGGAAAAGCTCGTCAGCTTCGAGCGCGCCCTGCGCGAGGCGGGCATCGCGCCCTTCAACCTCGTCCGGGTCTCGAGCATCTTCCCCCCCCGCGCCCGGCTCGTGACCCGTGAAGCGGGGCTCAAGCTCCTTCGGCCCGGCCAGGTCGTCTTCGTCGTCCTGAGCGAGAACGCCACCGACGAGCCCCGCCGTCTGATTTCCGCGTCGATCGGGCTGGCCATGCCCGAAGACCCGTCCGGCTACGGATATCTCGCCGAACATGAGGATTTCGGCAGGTCCGAGAGAGAGGCCGGGCTCTACACGGAGTACCTGGCCGCGGAGATGCTGGCCACCAAGATGGGCGAGCGTTTGAGAGGGCCGGCCGCGGGCCGCCGCTCTTACCGGTTCTCGAACGGCCTGGCCCTCAGGACCCGCAGCCTGTCACAAACGGCGACGGGGGAAGCGGGGGAGTGGACGACGGTCCTGGCGGCCGCGGTCCTCGTTATCGAAGGATAGCCTGATCTATTCACGAGTCGAGGCGGCCGGAGATCTTGTCTCTTCGCAACACAGCGGATGCGGCCGGATCGGCTCGCCCGGAGGGCAAAAACGCCGGTCTTTCTGAGAGGAGTTCTCAAAAGCCCTGAGTGACTTCGGAAAACTGGGAATCTTTCAGATCCCGCGGGAATTGGGGAACACATCGGCGTTTTTGTGAATAGGTCAGGCTAGCGGTCGAGGGGATTCGGGCGCAGGATCTTGACGTAGCTCTTTTCCCGGAGAGCCTTCAGGAATTCATCGGTCTTCTCGTCCCTCATCTTGTCGTAAAGCATCTCCACGACCTCGGGCCGGGCCTCCTCGAACGGCTTCAAGCGGCGGGGCGTTCTCTCCTCGAGCTGCAAAAGCCACCAGCCCCCGCGGGCGAAAACCCACGGGCTCGTCTCGCCGTTCTTGAGCTTGGCGATAGCCTCCTCGAGCGTCTCGTCGAGCTCTCCTTCCTTGAACGTCCCCAGATCTCCGCGGGCCTCCTTCATCGGCGGGTCAGAGAACTCGCCGGCGACGTCGGCGAAGTCCGCGCCTGCCTTGAGCCGCTCCTCGATGCCGGCCTCCAGGGTTTCCAGCTCTTCTTTCCCGTGGGTTTCCGTGCTGAGATAGATGGCATGGATCTTGTACTGGGTCGGCACCGTGAACTTCTCGGGGTTCCTCCGGTAGTACTGGACGACCTCACTGTCGTCGAGGGCCAGCCCGCGCTCGACCTCGGTATATATGATGGCTTGCTTGAGCATCGTCTCTTCGTACTCCCTGAGCCAGACATCGTAGGACAGCCCCTGCTGCTGGACGGCCCGCCGCAGGTCGTCGTCCGAGGCCATGTTGTTGTCCGCCTTGATCTTGTCGAGCGTGGCCCGGAGCTGTTCGGAGACGTTGAGGTTCAGCTCGCGGGCCTTCTGGAGGAGCAGGAGGTCGGTGATCATGATGTCGATGAGCTTTTCTCGAATCGCCTTGGCCTGTTTCTCGTAGTCCGCCGGGGCGAGCGACATGGCCCTCAGCTGGCTCATGGCGAGATCGAGCTGGTCCTTGTACTCGGAGAGGGTGATGATGTCGTCGTTGACGATGGCCACGATCTCCTCGACGACCTCCTGGCCGGCCGAGATGACCGCCGCCGCGAGAACGGCCGACAGAACGATAACCGCAGGGAACTTTCTCATCCGTTCGTCCTATGGTATCTGAAGAATAGGTTCTCCGGGAAGGTCCGCCAGGACAGCGTGTCCTTGAGAGCCTCCAGGTGGGCGGCGACGGCCGCCATGATCTTTTGGGACAGGAGCCGGCTGCGGATGGCGGGGGCCGCTTCTTCCAAGGACCTCAGGGCGGGAGGGAATTTCTGATCCAGCCGGAAGATGTGATAGCCGTAGGCGGACTCGACGATCTGGCTGGTCCGCCCCTCGCTGAGGGAGAAAATGACGCGCTCCATGTCCGCGGGCAGGTCGCCGGGCTTGAAGACGCCCATCACCCCGTCCCGCGCGGCCTCGGGACCGACCGACTCCTCGCGGGCGATCTTCCGGAATTCCCTCTCCCCCGTCCGCTCGAGGCGACGGAGCACCGAGACGGCCTTGTCCTCCGTGTCGACGAGGATCTGGCTGACCCGGACCCGTTCCGGCAGGAGGAAGTCTTTCTTGCGGGTCTCGTAGTATTCCCCGATCTCGGCCGGCTCGACCTGGACGTCGCGGATGACGAGGGTGGTGTATTTCTCGACGAGCAAGCGGTCCTCGAGCCCCTCCGGAGGCGCGACGCTCCGGGCCGCTCCTTCGCCCTCGCCGGGCACCGCATCCGCGGCCATGCGGGCAAGGTACGCCCGTTTCTCGTCCTCGTCGAGCGTGATGTTCCTCCGGCGGGCCGCCTCGAGGAGGATCCTTTCGTCGACGAACCGGTCAAAAAGCCGGCTCAAGCTCTCATCAGGAAGACTATCGATGTCTTCCGCCCCCGAAGATCTCAAGTAAGACCGGAGATCGGCGTTCGAGAACTCGGCCCCCTCGACCTGGAGGACCGGACGTCCGTCGAGCTGACTGAGGGCCCGGTCCGCCCCCCGAGGCCGCGGGCTCTGGTCGGCGCCCCGGCCGCAGGCCGCGGCCGCCAGGCAGACCGCCGCGGCCAGGGCGAGGCCATTCGCGAGGGATTTTCGGGTTCGGTCCATCTTTTTTAATATCAGTTTATTATCCGATTCATTATAGTCTATTGCGATAACTCCATCAAGACCCGGACCGTTTCGTCGAGGAGCTGTCGCTCCGTTTCCCCCTTGAGGAGCAGCGTCATGATCCCCTGAGGGGAGAGCGAACCGGAATGCCTCTTCAGGAGCGGCGGGACGCGCGACCAGTCCACGGGGGTCCCGGGCCCGAAGGTCAGCACGACCCGGCGGTCGGTGCGCTCAATCCTCCGCACGCGGAGCTTCCGGGCCAGATGCTTGAGGGCCCCGTAGCGCAGGAGATTCTCGACCGTCCCCGGGACGTCCCCGAAGCGATCGCGGACCTCGTCGCGGATCCTGTCGATCTCCGAGAGGTCCTCGATCGAGGCCAACCTTTTATAGAGGTTGAGCCTCAGGTTGACCTGCGGCAGGTACTCCTCGGGGACCCGGATGTCGGCCTTGAAGTTGATCTCCGGATTGTCCTCCTCCACGACCTCGCCTTTCAGCTCGCGGACCGCGCGGTCGAGCAGCTGCATGTAGTACTCGAACCCGACGGCCTCCATGGAGCCGTGCTGACGATGGCCCAGCAGGTTCCCCGCGCCACGGATCTCCAGGTCCTTGGCCGCCAGGCGAAAGCCCGAACCGAGCTCGCTGAACTCCTGGAGGGCCTTGAGCCTCTCCCGGGCCAGGGGCGTCAGCTCCATGTGAGGCGGGACGAGAAAGTAGGCATAAGCCTGGCGCGACGAGCGGCCGACCCGTCCCCGGAGCTGGTAGAGCTGGGCCAGCCCGTAGAGGTCGGCCCGGTCGACGATGAGCGTGTTGACGAGGGGGATGTCGATGCCGTTCTCGATGATGGTCGTCGAAACCAGGACGTCGTACTTGCGGGCGATGAAGTCCAGCATCTTCCTCTCGAGGGCCGCCCCGGTCATCCGGCCGTGGACGGTGACCACCCTGGCTTGCGGCACGAGCCGGGTGATGAGCTCGGCGAACTTGTCGATGTCCTCGATCCGGTTGTGGATGACGTAGACCTGGCCGCCTCTCCCGAGCTCCTGGCGGACGGCCGCGGCGATGAGCCGGGCGTTGAACGGGGTGACGATGGTGTGGACGGCCAGCCGGTCGCGCGGCGGGGTCTCGATGAGGCTGATGTCCCTCAGCCCCGAGAGCGACATGTTGAGCGTCCGCGGGATGGGCGTCGCCGTCAGCGTCAGGACGTCGATCGTCGATTTGAGCTGCTTGATCCTCTCCTTGTGGCCGACGCCGAACCGCTGCTCCTCGTCGATGATGAGCAGTCCGAGGTCCTTGAAGGCCACATCCCGCGACAGGAGCCGGTGGGTGCCGATGACGATATCGACGAAGCCCTCCCGGACGGCCTTGATGACGCCCCGCCGCTCGCCCGGCGACTGCAGCCGGGTCAGGGCCTCGATGCGGACCGGGAAGAGGACCATCCGGTCGCGGAAGGTCTTGAGGTGCTGGCTGGCCAGGACGGTCGTCGGGCAGAGGACGGCGACCTGCTTGCCGTCCATGACGGCCTTGAAGGCCGCCCGCATGGCGACCTCCGTCTTGCCGTACCCGACGTCGCCGCAGAGGAGGCGGTCCATCGGGGTCTCCGACTCCATGCCCGCCAGGACCTCGCGGATGGACCGCAGCTGGTCCTCGGTCTCCTCGTATTCGAAGATCTTCTCGAACTCCCGCTCCCACTCGCCGCCCGACGAGAACGAGAAGCCCCTGAGGGACCGCCGCCGGGCATAGAGCTCGACGAGCTCCTTGGCCACGGCCTCGACGGCCTTGCGGGCCCGGGTCCGGGTCTTCTCCCAGGAGTTCGTCCCCAGCTTGTCCAGCACCGGGGGCTCGGGCCCGGTCCGGGTGAACTTCTGGACGAGGTTGAGGTCCTCGACGGGCACGAGCAGCTTGTCGCCGTCGCGGTAGTGGAGCTCGATGAACTCCCGGCCGCGGCCGTCGACCTCGAGCCTCTGCAGGCCCCGGAAGACGCCGATCCCGTAGTCCGTGTGGACGACGTGATCGCCCGACCGCAGGTCCTGGAACTGCGAGAAGAAGGGCCGCCGGGTGGCCCGGCTGACGATGACCTTCTCCTCCGTGAAGACGTCCTTTTCGGAGAAAAAATTGAGCCGCTCCTTCGGGTAGGCGAAGCCGCCGGGCAGGGGGCCGAGAAGAAGGGCGATCTCCGAGCGGGCCGGGACCTCGAGCGGCGAATCGGTCTCGACGGCCGGGACCTCGCTCTCCCGGAGAAGGGTCGCCAGCCGGTGCCTCGTCGCCGGGTTCGAGAGATAGATGAAGCACAGCTCGCGCTCCGCCTGGAGCTTCTCGAGATACTGGAGGAAGAACGGGATGCGGTTGTCGAAGCGGGGCACGGACTGGAAGGAGAAGGAGAGCGCCAGGCCGGGTCCCGGAGCCTCGAGCTCCTCGAAGCGCATGGCCTCTTTCCGGATGCGGTCCCAGGTTCGGGGAGGGAAGATGTCCTCGGGCGGGAGCGCGAAAACCCGCTCGGCAAGGAGGTCGGCGTACTGGTCCCGCAGCTCCTCGAGACCCGCCTCCCACTCCTTCTCGACGGTTTCGGGGCGTTCGATGACGAAGAGGCAGTCCTCGAGAAGGTCCGTGACCGGGGCGAACCGGTCTTTGACGGCCAGGGCCAGGGCCGGAAAGGCGGGGCCGAACTCGCCGCGGCGGAGCGCCGAGACCTTCGCGTCGATGTCCCGCGCCATCCCCCGTCCCCTCTTCCGGGCGGCCGATTCCCAGGCCTCCAGGAAATCGGGCCCGGCCGGGAACTCGCGGAGGGAGGGCACGGTCAGGCGGTCGATCCTCTTGAGGGACCTCTGGCTCGAGATGTCGAACTCGCGCAGCGAGGCCACCGTCGATCCGTCGAGCTCTATGCGGAACGGGTTGGTCTCGCCCGGGGCGAAGACGTCGACGATGCCGCCCCGCCAGGCGTATTCGCCGGGCGAGCCGATGAGGTCCTCCCGCGCGTATCCGTAGCGGGCCAGGGTCTCGAGCAGGTCGCCGTGCCCGATCTCGCCGCCGGCCTCGAGGGTCAGGAAGAGCCGGGCCAGTTCCTCGCGGACGGGGACGGGCTTGAGAAGCCCGGCCGGGGTCGTGATGATGAGGGCCGGAGGCGTCCCCAGGAGAGAACGGAGAAACCGCATTCTCGACGACACGGCGTCGAGCGCGGGCGGGACCTCGAAGTAGGGGTTGTCGGCGAGGGCGGGGAGGACCGCCGTCCGCAAGCCCGGCGCGAGGCGCGGGACGAAGAACCGGCACTCCTCCTCCAGCGCGGCCAGGGGGGCCGAGGCGGGCCGGACGAGGACGACGGGACGGCGGGCCTCGCGGGCCAGGCAGGTCAGGACGAGGGCCCGGGCCGGATCGATGACGCCGCGGACCGAGAGCGGCCTCTCGCCGGCCGCGACGGCCCGGACGAGGTCCTTGAACTCGGCCGTCCGGAACAGGAAATCGAGGCTCACCCGGCTATTCTAATGGGGCGCTTCGGCCCGGTCAAACCGGAGGCCGGGATGGGCCGCCCGAGCCTCCCGTCTCAGGTCCTGAACCAGTAGGAGAACTTGACGAAGACGCTGGAGTTGTCGCGCAGGTAGGCGCCGAGGTCGTCCCGGAGGTAATTGGCGTCGTACCCAAGGAAGAAGACCGTCCCCGGACGCAGGACCCAGCTCGCGAGCAGGCTGCCGAAGGCCCGCTTGTAGAAGAAGTTGTAGTCGACGATGCCCCGGAAGGCGAGGGTCTTGCTGACCTGGTAGGTCGTCCGCTGGCGGACGACGTTGTAGTCCCAGAGCCTCTCCCCGCCGGCCGACCGCCAGAAGGTCTGCTTGCTGAAGTCGACGCCCATCTGGAGGCGCTTGCTGGGCTTGAAATTGACGAACAGTCCGTAGGTGTTGCTGAAGCCGAGGAAGGCGTCGTCGGGGTCGTAGTTGATGCTGTCCCCCGTGCGGAAGTAGGCCCCGAACGGCATCCAGGAGATGAACATGGTCTGGCTCTCGACCGACAGGCTGCGCTTCTTGAAATCGACGCCGGAGAAGCGCTCCATCGCGTCCTCGGCCATGACGAAGACCTGGTTGAACTCGGTCAGACGGAACTGGACCTGGGCCCGGAGCCAGGTATCCTGGGTGACGCGGTCGGAATATCCGTCGCGCGTGCCGGCCTGGAGCCGGAACTGGACCTGGTTGAGATATTTCTTGTCGGGATAGAGGCGGTACGTGGCGAAGCCGCCAGCGCTCCTGTAGTCGGTCCGGTTGACGAACCCGAGGGAAGCCTGGAATTCGGGGTGGATGGCCTTGTAGAACCCGCCGAACGTCCAATGCTTGCTCGTGTAGAAGAGCTCCCCGTAGAGGCCGGGGGCGAGCTCGGACCGCTCCCCTTCGCGGCTCGAAGAAGAGGCCAGGGCCTGGAAGTTGAAGAAGACCCGGTCCTTGAAGCGGAACTGGCCGTCCAAGCCGCCGAGGCGGCTCCACGAGCCGCTCCCGAGCTCCTTGTCGGTGACCGTCAGCCCGATATAGGACCCCGAGCCGACGTCGGCCTTGGTCCGCAGGACGTTGGAGAAGGCCCGCGTGTCGGCGCTGCCGTTCCCGTTGTGGATGTCCCACAGGCTCTCGGCCGGATGCATGTCGTAGGCCGACAGGAGGCCGTAGGTCAAGCGCCCGCTCTTGCCCGAGATCTTGGCCCCCCACGAGGGGTCGATGATCTGGCGCGTGTAGACCGTCTCGATCTCGGGCGAGCTGAAGATCTCCATGCCTTCCAGGAAGAACGGCCTCTTCTCCTGGTAGCGCAGGGCGTAGCGGAGGTTGTAGTCGATCTGCGGGGCGTCGGTCTCGATCTGGCTGAAATCGGGGTTGGCCGTGAAGTCGAGGGTCATCTGGGAGCTCACCCCGTACTTGAGATTGCCTCCCGGGCCGAAGCTGACCTTCTCGCCCTCTCTCTTGAGTGAGGTCACGAAGGGCATGACCTCCAGGTTGCCGCCCTTCTGGACGTCCCCCACGATCCGGAAGATCCGGCCCTGACTGAGCAGGCCCGGGATGTCCCTCGAGAAATGGGGATGGAGGATGATCTCCCCCGTCCGCGGCAGGTTGCGGCCGAGGACGATGTTCCAGTCCTTGACCTCGCCGGGCGGGAAGCGCAGGCTCTTGAAGGGGATGGCCGCCTCGACGACATAGCCCTCGTCATCGACTCTCCCGTCGGAGAAGAAGACCGTGTCCCAGCTCGGATCCATGTTGTCGTTGCCGCCCTCCTCGATGCGCATCATGTCCATCTGGACGCCGATGGGATTCAGAATGAACGTGAAGGCCCGGCGCTTCTCATTGAACGTGTCGATGAAGATGATGACCCAGTCGTCCTCGATGCAATTGTCCCGGCCGGTGACCGAGGCCCGGATCCTTTTCGGCTGAGAATCGTAGCAGCGGAAGGCGATGTAGAGGTTCTTCTCGTCGTGACCCAAGTAGGCCACCGTCTTTTCCGTGGGCACGCCGTTCTCCTTCGGCGTCAGCTGGACGAAGTCCTCGATCCTGAGGGCCTCGTCCCAGATGGGATTGTCGAGCGTGCCGTCGATCCTGGGCGTTTCGCTGAGCCGGGGGATGACGAGCGGCTCCTTGGGGGCCTGAGCCTGGGCCGCGGCCGCCAAGCCGGCCGTCAGGGCCAAGGCGACAGTCAGAGCGATGGCCGGAGCAACCGAGGTCCTCGCGATCCCGTCGGGTTTTCTGGTCCTTGTTCTCTCTCTCATGCGACTCATCCTGCCATCGAGGCGTTCCTCTAGGGTAGACGAACGGCCGCCTCGAAAGGTTCCCCCCTGGGGTAATTTCAGGGAACGGGTCAAAGCTGGGCGGAGACGCGCCAAGCCCCGGTCTCGGAAAGCTCGACCGTCACGCGTCGGCCGTCTTCAAGGCGGCAGCGCCAGATGTCCCGAACGAGGCCGCTTGCCCGGTCGATGGACCTGTTCTGGGAGAGGATCTCGACGATCGGCAGCCTTCTCCCCTCAAGAACGATCACCCGGGGTGTCTCTTCGCTCTTGTAACCGGAGTGACATTCGACCCGGGCACCCGGCAGATCTTCTGGCATGTCCTGATCCAACCTCATTCATTCTATCATACAGTTCTCTCGAACCGGCGCTCCGGTTGCGGCGCAAGCCGGGAAACGCCTATAATAGACGGCGTCCCATCCGAACCGCCCGGAGGTGAGCCCGTGAGCTTGAGAAGGATTGCCGCCCCGTTATTCCGGCCCGTCATTTGGACAGCCGCCGCCCTCCCCCTGGTCTTGGCCCTGCTCCTGGCGGCCGTTGCGCCCCTCGCCGCCCAGGCCCCCGAACGCTTTCTCGACGCCGCCCCGGCCCGCGACGAGTCCGTCCGCCTGGTCGTCTTCAATCCCATCACCTTCAACATCCGGGCCCTGGCCGCCCTGCGGGCCAACGGCGCGCTCGATGTCCCGGATCTGACGGTCATCGGCGTTTACCACATCCGGCAGACCGGCAATTTCTCGGAAAGCCGGAGATACGTCGCCGACAACGGATTGGACTGGTTCAAATTCCACGAGGTCGCGGCCGTTGTCCCCGAGACGGCGCTTTTCGGGAAGAACGCCTGGACCCCGGAGTTCGAGCTGATCCTCAAAAAGGCCGACGGGGTCATCTTCTTCGGCGGGCCCGACATCCCGCCCTCGATCTTCGGGGAGAAAACGAACCTCCTGACCGAGATCAGCGACCCCTATCGTCACTGGCTGGAGGTCTCCGCCGCGTTCCACCTCCTCGGGGGATCCCAGGACGAGACGCGCGTCCCGCTCCTCGAGACCAGGCCGGGCTTTCCCGTCCTGGGCATCTGTTTGGGCCACCAGACCTTGACCGTGGGCGCGGGGGGGACGCTCGTCCAGGACATCTGGTCCGAAGTCTACGGGAAGGCGACCGTCGAGGACGCCATCGCCCTCGGAGCCGAGAGATGGCACAACAACCCTTATCGGAAGATCCATCCCTTGGACCGGCTCATCGGCTACAATTTCCACACGATCGAGATCGACGGCGAGAGCCTGTTCGTCCGGGACATGGGCTTCCAGATGTCCGACCACCCCCGCATCCTCAGCTCGCATCACCAGGCCGTCGGGAAGCCCGGCAAAGGGCTCGTCTCCGTGGCCTGGTCGCGGGACAAGCGGGTCGTCGAGGCCGTTCAGCACACAAAATATCCCAACGTCCTGGGCGTCCAGTTCCACCCGGAGCACCCCCTGCTCTTCGATGCCGAGCCGCAACACCGTCAGAAGCCGGGGGACGAATTGACGAGCTTCCGGGCCATCCTCGAGGGGACGCCGCCGAGCCTCGAATTCAATCGGGCCATCTGGCGCTGGTTCGGGGGCAAGCTCATCGCGAGCCACGGACGTTAGACGGGACGGCCGGCGGAGGTCTCAGTCCGCGTAGTATCCGTCCCGGTGGGTGACGCGCAGGCCCCGGCCCTTGACCCGGACCTCGATCTTCCGGAACCGGCCGTCGGCCCGGCGGTCCGAGGGCGAGTAATAGACAAGGTAGTAGTTCTCCGAGGCCGTGACGGCCTTTCGGAAAGAGGCCAGCGGGTTGGCCGAGCTGTCGGCGATCCCTCCCGTCGCCCGGGCGACGTCGCGGAAGGCCCCGAAGACGCTGTCGGACTGGTCGTAAAGCTCCACCCGGAGCGGGTTCCCCCGGCCGACGTCCAGGTTGTCGTGCATCCCCGGCTTGTTGGTGACGAACAGGAAATGGACGGCGATCGAGGAATCCGAGAACGCCCGCTTGATCTTCGTCGTGTCGAAGGAGATGTCCTTGCCGAGCTCGGCGATCGAAAAGTCGTCGAGACCCGGCAGGATGGGGATGAGCTCCCTCTGATAGAACAGGAAGACGTGCTTCTGGCCGTCCATGCCCTTGAGGAGGTCGGCGAAGGAGCGCAGTCTGTCCTCCTCGATGTATTTATGGTCCCGGAGGGTCCTGGCCGCCTCCATGTACAGGGACTGCTTGACATCGGGCTCGACGTCCATGGCGAAGATGTCGGTCAGGCTCTTCATCATGCTCCTGTGCTGCGAATTGCCCAGGACCAGGTCGGTCTGGAGGAGGTCCCTCATCTGTTCGGCCATCCTCTTCCTTGTCAACCGGGTGAACGCCTCCTCCTTGAAATGGTATGTCTTGACCGGTGTCGCGACATAGAGGCGGTCTCCGGGAGCGATGATCTGCTCGAAGAACAGGTCGGTGGCCTGCCCGACCTGAGGCAGGTATTCGTGGAGCTCGAACACCAGGAAGAAGTGTCGGAAGACGTCGGGCGCATAGGTCCTTTCCTTCTCCTCCTTCTTCTCGATGCCGGTCTTCTTGATGAGGTAGACGGCCTCGACCCTCTGCGGTTTGCCGTCCTCAAAGACCTCGAAGTCGTCGAGGCCCAGGCCGTCGACGAATTCGTCCCCCCGGAAGACCCGGACGGGGACCTCGATGTTGACGACGGAGACGGCATGCTGGAGGGCCTGGACGGCAAGCGTCGCGGGTGGGCCGGCGGCGGGGACGGGCATCGTCCAGAAGGCCGGCACGAGGACCGCGGAGCAGACGGCAATGGCCGCGGGGACGGTCTTTCTCAGAGGATCCATCTTCATCGCTTCTTCCCGAGATTAGGCGAGCGGGCCGGGCCTGTCAAGCCTTTCGCGGACCGCTCCGCCCTCGGGGCGGGCGGGGATTGACAAATCCCTACTAAAATTGTAGTATTTAGGGAGAATCCGACGAAAGGAGCCGGCGATGAAGCGCTTCATGGTCCCGCGCGTGTCGCACTGCAAGGGCGGCTGCCCACGGTCCTCCTGAGCAGGAGGTGAAAAGGCTCGTTGTGTGGCTCTCAGGCCCGTCGTCCCGTCCCCGCCGGGGAAGGAACGGCGGGCCTTTTTCATTGAAAAAATTTGGCCTCTTGCATCGTTCTTCTTATGAGGTAAAATATTAATGAATTATAAAGACTTGGAAATGGCGACGCGGTACAGGGTCCTTCTCAAGAAAACGGAGGAAGGCTACTCCGTCTGGGTACCCGGCCTCCCCGGCTGTTGGTCCCAGGGAGCATCGGAGAAGGAGGCCCTCGAGAACATCAAGGACGCGATAAGCGCCTATCTAAAGACGGCCGAACAACTCTCGGAAGGCAAGATAACCCGGTACGTCGAGATCGGCTGACCATGCCCAAGCTGGCAGGCATCAGCCACGAGAGGGCGATCCGGGCCTTCCTCAAAGCGGGTTTTCGGATCGTCCGGTAGGGAAAGCACACATCGTTGACCGATGGTGAACGCATCATCATCATTCCCCGGGCGGACCCTATCCATTCCTTCACGATGGCGGGGATCGTCAAGGACGCCGGGATGACCATCGACGAGTTCAAAAAGCTTCTTTAGACGGGAATGGGGGGATTGTGCCTCCATTCCAAAATATGAATAATAGGGGGACCGACGAGAGAAGCAAGGAGGACCCATGAGATTCGTCATCGCCTCGGCCATTCTGATCGCCGCCCTGGCGGCCGGCTGCGGCAAGCCCGCCAAGGCCCCCGAGGGCATCCTGTTCAAGGACGACCTGGCGTTCCTCGAGACCCACACGAAGCCCGTCATCCTGACCGGCGCCGGGGGGAAGGCCCTGGTCGCCGTCAGCCCCGACATCCAGGGCCGGGTCATGACCAGCACGGCCGGAGGCCCGGACGGCCTGAGCTTCGGATGGATCAACCGGGAGCTCATCGCCGCGGGCGAGAACAACCTCCACATCAACGCCTTCGGCGGCGAGGACCGCTTCTGGCTCGGACCCGAGGGCGGCCAGTTCTCGATCTTCTTCAAGAAGGGCGACCCCTTCGATCTCGAACACTGGTTCACCCCTCCGCCCATTAATGAGGGCGGCTACGACGTCGTCGGCCGGGGACCGGACCGCGTCCACTTCCACAAGTCCATGCGCCTCGTGAATTACTCGGGGACGGAGTTCGACCTCGAGCTCAACCGCGAGATCCGCCTCCTCGAGGCCGCCGACATCGCGGCCCTGGGCGTGTCGCCCGTCCCGCCCGGCGTCCAATGGGTCGCCTTCGCCTCCGACAACCAGATCACGAACACCGGGACGGCCGCCTGGACCAAGGAGACGGGCCTTCTCTCCATTTGGATCCTGGGCATGTTCAATCCCTCGCCGCGAACGACCGTCGTCATCCCCTTCAAGCCGGGCCCGGAGAGCGAGCTCGGACCGGCCGTCAACGACGCCTACTTCGGGAAGGTCCCGGCCGACCGCCTCGTCGTCCGCGAGGAGGACGGGGTCCTGTTTTTCAGCGGCGACGGCCTGTTCCGGAGCAAGATCGGCGTCTCTCCCCTGCGGGCCAAGCCGTTCGCCGGGAGCTACGACGCGGCCAGCAGGGTCCTGACCCTCGTCCACCTGACCATCCCCGAGGGCGCCAAGGACTACGTCAACTCCATGTGGGAGCTCCAGGACGACCCGTTCGCCGGGGACGTCGTCAACAGCTACAACGACGGCCCGGCCGCCCCCGGGGCCAAGCCCCTGGGCCCGTTCTACGAGCTCGAATCGTCCTCGCCGGCGGCGGCCCTGGGGCCCGGCGGATCGCTGACCCACGTCCACACGACGATGCACTTCCAAGGCCCTGAGAAGTCGCTCGACGTGATCGCCAGGGCCGTCCTCGGCGTCGGCATCGAAGAGATCAAGAAGGCCCTGAAATAAATCAGCCGGAAAAGACGGCTTCGGCCTCCGGCGTAGACTTGCCGTCGGGGCCGAAGAGGACGAGCGGTGGCATGATCTCGGGCTCGGCCCGTTCGCTTGCCGGCCCGCTCCCCTCGCCGGCGACGAGCCCCAATTCCACCAGGAACAGGTTCGGCGGCTCTCCGGCCCGCGGCAGCACGTGTCGGAAGCGCATGACGTAGAAGTCGCGGGCGGCGGCGGCCCGCGCGAAGTCCGCCCGCCGCTTCTCCGGATAGACGAAGCACGCCCGGCCATCAGGCGCCAGCCAGGCGGCCGTCCTATCCATGACCTCCTCGATGGCACCGTGGAGCTCGTGCTTGGCGGCCGACTTTTCGGCCGACCGGCTCAGGAAGCCCGATGACTTACGGATCCACGGCGGGTTGGAGAAGACGAGATCGAACTTCCCGTCCGGCTCATAGGCCCTGAAATCGGCCTCAACGACCTCAATCCGCTCCTCAAGACCGTTCAAGAGCACATTGCGCCGGGCCAGGTCGGCCAGCTCCGGCTGGATCTCGAGGGCCGTCAGGCGCCGGAACGGCTTCGCCCCGATCAGCAGAGGAACGATCCCGCAGCCCGTCCCGATCTCGAGGATCCCATCGCTTCCCCGCGTCCGGAGAAAATCCGCGAGCAGCGGCGCGTCCACGGAGAACCGGTAGCCTTTCTTTTTCTGAAGGACGCGGACCCGCCCGCGGTGGAAAGCGTCGAGGGTCTCGCCCTCACGCCGAAGGAGCGCCGGATCCGTCATCCTCGGCCTCCTCGGTCATGACCAGGACCTCGTCCGGCCCGATCTGGGCGTAACCGCCCCGGACCGCGAACGACTCCTTGAAGCCCCCGGATCGGTAGCTGATCCGGCCGCAGCCCAGGGCCGCGAGAAGCGGCCGGTGCCCGGGAAGGATCCCGAGCTCGCCTTCGAGCCCGGGCAGGGCCACCGCGTCCGCATCGGCCTCCGCGAGAAGCCGCCTCGGAGTGACGACCTTGAGCCGGATGGTGGCCGCCGTCGCTTCGCTCATGCCTCCGCCTTCAGCTCCTCGCTGGCCTTGACGACATCGTCGATCCCGCCCTGCATGTAGAAGGCCTGCTCGGGCTTGTCGTCGTGGAGCCCCTCGGCGATCTCCTTGAACCCGCGGACGGTCTCTTCGGCCGTCACGTACTTGCCCGGCCGCCCCGTGAACTCCTCGGCGACGTGGAACGGCTGGGACAGGAACCGCTGGATCTTCCGGGCCCGGGCGACGATGACCTTGTCCTCGTCCGACAGCTCCTCGATGCCCAGGATGGCGATGATGTCCTGGAGGTCCCGGTAGCGCTGGAGGATCTCCTTGACCTTGCGGGCGACCCGGTAATGCTCCTCGCCGACGATCCGCGGATCGAGGATGCGCGAGAACGAAGCCAGGGGATCGACGGCCGGGTAGATGCCGATGTCGGTCAACGCCCGCGACAGGTTGGTCGTCGCGTCGAGGTGGGAGAAGGTCGTGGCCGGGGCCGGGTCCGTGAAGTCGTCGGCCGGGACGTAGATGGCCTGGACCGAGGTGATCGAGCCCTTCTTGGTCGAGGTGATGCGCTCCTCGAGCTCGCCGAGCTCGGTGGCCAGGTTGGGCTGGTAGCCGACGGCCGAGGGCATCCGCCCGAGCAGGGCCGAGACCTCGGACCCCGCCTGGGTGAACCGGAAGATGTTGTCGATGAACAGGAGGATGTCCTGGCCCATCTCGTCGCGGAAGTATTCGGCGACCGACAGGGCCGTCAGCCCGACCCGCAGCCGGGCGCCGGGGGGCTCGGTCATCTGGCCGTAGATGAGGGCGGCCTTGCTGATGACCCCCGACCCCTTCATTTCCAGCCACAGGTCGTTGCCCTCGCGGGTCCGCTCGCCGACCCCGGCGAAGACCGAGTAGCCGCCGTGCTTCATGGCCACGTTGTGGATGAGCTCCTGGATGATGACCGTCTTGCCGACCCCGGCCCCGCCGAACAGGCCGATCTTGCCGCCCTTGAGGAACGGCTGGATGAGGTCGATGACCTTGATGCCCGTCTCGAACATCTCCAGGCGCGTGCTCTGCTGGTCGAGGGGCGGCGGCAGCCGGTGGATGGGGTAGCGCTTCTCGGCGCGGATCGGCCCCAGCTTGTCGACCGGCTCGCCGATGACGTTCATGACCCGCCCGAGCGTCCCCTCCCCGACCGGGACCTCGATGGGCCCGCCGAGGCTCTCGGCTTTCATGCCCCGGGCCAGCCCCTCGGTCGGGTGCATGGCCACGCAGCGGACGCGGTCCTCGCCGATGTGCTGTTCGACCTCGACGACGATGCGGAGGGGCTCGGGGACGTCGAAGCCCTCGCTCGTGATGCGGACGGCCGTGTAGATCTCGGGCAGCGCCCCGCCCTCGAACTTGACGTCGACGACGGGCCCGATGACCTGGACGACGGTCCCGGTGGCGGCGGTTGTCTCTTGCATGAGCGGTCTCCCTACGCTTGCTGCCTCAGCGCCTCGACGGCGGTCATGATCTCGAGGAGCTCCTTGGTGATGCCGGCCTGGCGGATCTTGTTGAGCTGGAGGACGAGCTTGTCGATGAGCTCCTCGGCGTTCTTGGTGGCGTTGTCCATGGCCATCATCCGGGCCGCCTGCTCCGCGGCCTGCGACTCGTGGAGGGCGTGGCGGATCTGGCTCTCGACGTAGAGCGGCAGAAGGAAGCGGACGAGCCGCCCCGCCTCCGGCTCCCAGTCCGGGCCCCGGCCGCTCGGCCCCTCGGGACCCGGATCGCTCTCCAGGGGGAGCACCCGCTGGGTCACGATGCGCGGCCCGAGGATGGACTTGAACTCGTTGCGGACGATATAGAAGGCGTCGGCCCTCTGGAGGGCGTACTGCCGCATGAGGAACTCGCCGAGCTCCTTGATCTCGCCCGCCGTCAGACGGTCGGTTTTGTCGCCGATGGCCCGGTCCACGGGCAGGGCCGCCTTGCGGAAATGGCCGGCGGCTTTCTTGCCGACGAGGACCAGCCGGACCTCGGCCGACGGGGCCTTGCTTTCGATGAACGCGCAGGCCGCCGCCAGGAGGTTCGAGTTGTAGGCCCCGGCCAGGCCTTTGTCCGAGGTGACGACCATGACCGCGATCTTCCTCTCCTCGCGGCGAAGGAGGAGCGGGTGGGGCGCGGCCGCCGCCCAGAAGGCCAGCCGGCCCATGAGCTCCGGCTGGAGGTGCCAGTAGGGCCTCGACTCGAGGACCGTCTTGTGGGCCTTGCGGAACTTGGCCGTCGAGACGGTCTTCATGGCCTGGGTGATCTGCTGGCTGTTCTGGACGCTGCGGATGCGGCGCCGCAGATCGATGAGGGTCGCCATGCTAGCTCAGCCCCTCCTTGAACTCCGCGCCGAACTCTTTGAGGGCCGCGGCGATGGCCTCGTCGAGGGCGTGGTCGATGTGCTTCTTCTCGCGGAGCTTGACGAGGATGTCCGGATGCTTCTTGTCGATGAACTCGTAGAGCTTGCGCTCGTAGTTCCGGACCTCGGGGACCGGGAACGGGTCGAGGAAGCCGCGGTTGCCGGCGTAGACGATGAGGATCTGCTTCTCGACCGGGATGGGCTCGTACTGGCCCTGCTTGAGGGCCTCGGTCAGCCGCTCGCCGCGGTCGAGCTGGGCCTGGCTCGTCCTGTCGAGCTCGGTCCCGAACTGGGCGAAGGCGACGAGCTCGCGGTACTGGGCGAGGTCGAGCTTGAGCTTGCCGGCGACCTGCTTCATGGCCTTGACCTGGGCGTTGCCGCCGACGCGCGACACGGAGATGCCGACGTTGATGGCCGGCCGGACGCCGGCGTTGAACAGCTCCGGCTGAAGATAGATCTGGCCGTCGGTGATGGAGATGACGTTGGTCGGGATGTAGCCGGAGACGTCGCCCGCCTGGGTCTCGATGATCGGCAGGGCCGTCAGCGAGCCGCCCCCGAGCTCGTCGCTGAGCTTGGCCGCCCGCTCGAGGAGCCGGGAGTGGAGGTAGAAGACGTCGCCCGGGTAGGCTTCGCGGCCCGGAGGCCGCCGCAGGAGGAGCGAGATCTCGCGGTAGGCGGCGGCGTGCTTGGAGAGGTCGTCGTAGATGACCAGGGCGTGGCGTCCGTTGTCGCGGAAGTACTCGCCCATGGCGCATCCCGCGTAGGGGGCCAGATACTGGAGCGGGGACGGATCGCTCGCCGACGAGGCGACGACGATCGTATAGTCCATGGCCCCGAAGTCCTCGAGGGTCTTGACGATCTGGGCGATCGTCGAGTTCTTCTGGCCGATGGCCACGTAGATGCAGACGACGTCCGAGCCCTTGAGATTGAGGATGGTGTCGATGACGATGGCCGTCTTCCCCGTCTGCCGGTCGCCGATGATCAGCTCGCGCTGGCCGCGGCCGATGGGGATCATCGTGTCGATGGCCTTGATCCCGGTCTGCAAGGGCTCGCGGACGGGCTGGCGGTCGACGACCCCGGGCGCCAGCCGCTCGACGTGGACGTTGACGTCGCTCTTGACCGGGCCCTTGCCGTCGAGGGGATGGCCGAGGGGGTTGACGATCCGCCCGACCATGGCCGGGCCGGCCGGGACCTGCATGATCCGCCGCGTCCGCTTGACGGCGTCCCCTTCCCGCACGAGGTGGCTCTCGCCGAGGAGGACGGCCCCGACGCTCTCCTCCTCGAGGTTCAGGGCCAGGCCGAACACGCCCCGCGGGAACTCGAGGAGCTCGTTGAACATGACCCGGTCGAGGCCGTAGACCCGGGCGATGCCGTCGCCGACCGAGGTCACCGTGCCGACCTCGCGGACGTCGACCCCCGCCTGGTAGCCCTCGATGTGCTGCTGGATGATCCTGGTGATCTCGTCGGCTTTGATGCTCATGGCGTCCTCTATGCCTCGCGGAGTGTCTCCTGGAATCTCTCGAGCTGCCCCCGGACCGAAACGTCGTAGACGACGTGGCCGCGCCGCAGGGCCAAACCGCCGACGATCCCGGGATCGACCGTGTAGACGAGGCGCACGGGGGCCTTCTGCCAGGCCTCGACCCGGGCCCCGAGCCGGGCCTTCTGGGCGTCCGTCAGCGGCACGGCCGAGACGACCTCGAACGTCCGGACGCCGAGCTTCTCGTGCCAGGCCTCGGGCAGGATCCCGACGACGCCGGGGAATATGTCGAGCCGCTTGTGGGCGAGGAGCAGGCCCAGCAACCGCAGGGCCTTGCCTCGGACCCCGGCCCGCGCGGCCACCTCCTCGAGGAGGGCGGCCTTTTTGCGGGCGCTCAGGAACGGGCTGGCCAGGGCGGCCCGCAGGTCCTCCCTTTCGCGGTAGATTTCGAGGAACGCGTTCAGGGAAGCCAGGACGGACCCGTACTCGCGCTCGTCCTTCAGGGCCTGGACCATTCCCTGAGCGTACTTCCTAACGAGGACCTGATGTCTCATGGAGTTCGGACAACCTCTCGATGGACCTGTCGACGAGCGCGGACTGGGCTTCGTCCGTCAGGCGGGCGCGGATCCTCTCGCGGGCGAGCGACGCGGACCGCTCCGCGGCGAAAGTCACCAGCTCGCGGACCCCGCCCCGGGCGATCTCCTCGATCTCCTGGCGGACGAACCTCTTCAGCCGCTCGGCCTCCTCGGCCCCGGCTTTGGCGATGCGTTCGGCCCGGGCGCGGCTCTCGGCTTCGGCCTCCGCCTTGAGACGGCCGATCTCCTCCTCGAGGCCGGCGACGCGGGAGCGGGACAACGCCAGCTTCTTCTCGGCTTCGGTCCTGGACTCCTCGGTCCGGCTCAGGGTCAGGCCGATCTCGGCCGCCCTTCTCCGGAGCATCTCGCGGACCGGCTTGCGGAGGACGAGGAACAGGCCCCCGAACAGAACGACGAAATTGACGACCTTTCCGAGGAAATCGAGCGTCGCCGAGCCGTGATGGCCCTCATCGGCCGCGGCGAAGACGAGGAGCGGCAGGACGAGGAGCAGGGCGAGGGCCGGGCGGCGCCGCGTCATCCGTCCAGGATCCTTTTTTCGATCTTTTCGGCGAACTCGCCGGAGCGGGCCTCGAGCTCCGCCTTGAGGGCCTCCACCTGCCGGGCCAGCTCCTCTTTGGCTCTCTCGACCTCGGCCCGGCCCTCCGCCTGGACCTCGCGGACGAGGCGGCTCTTCTCCTTGAGGGCCTCCAGCTCGGCCTTCTCCCGGACGCCGTCGGCCGCGGCCCTGGCCTCCTTCAGGCTGTCCTCGATGCGGCGCAGGTCCCGGTCGAAGGCGTCCATGGCCTCGGAGGCCGCCGCCTGGTCCCGGGCGATCCGTCCGGCCCGCTCGTCGAGGACGCGGGTGATGGGCTTGAAGAAGATCTTCCCCAGGACGAGGACGAGGACCCAGACGAGGGCGAAGATGACGATGGCCGAGGCGTCGATCGACAGCATGAAACGTCAGTCCCTGGGGATTATGGGAAAGGAACTTTAGCATGTCCGGCCCGCGATTGCAACGCCGAAGCGGCTCGGAGGATCCTCTCGCCGCCTCCAGGAGTTTTTTCGCCGAGAGCCGATGCCGGGCTCCGGCATTCAACAATGGGTTCTTCTCCCATCCCCGTGGCTCTTCCGGAACGGATCCTGTCGATAGATATCCTCCCCAGCCCCCCAGCCCCCCGGGACCGGGCGAAGAACCCCAAAAAAGCGCCGCGAGAGGGCACAGCACCATTCTCTCCGGGTGAGGGCTTCAGCGGGAAAATCAGGAGCCGAAGAGGCGGAGGCGCTTGACCTCGCCGACGAGGAAGAGGGAGCCGGCGATGACGACCGGCGACGGGCTTCGCCGCGTTCCTTGCCCCGCTCCTTGCTGGCTCTCGGTCAGCGCCAGCTCGACGGCCCGCCGCGTGTCGGGCTCGAGGAAAAGCTTCCCCTTGATCGGCGCGGCGGCGGCCCGGATCTCTTCGGGCGAAGCCGAGCGCTTGTAAGGGACGCGGGTCAGGACGACCGCCCTGCAGAGGGGGAAAAGCGCCCGGGTCATGCCCCGGATGTCCTTGTCCTTCATGGCCGCGAAGACCAGGACGACCGGCCGGCGGATGGTCTCGCGGAGATGGTCGGCAAGGGCCCGGGCGCCGTCGGGATTGTGGGCCCCGTCGAGCAGGACGAGCGGCCGCCGGGAGACGGTCTCCAGACGGCCTTCCCACCTCGTGCGGCCGATGGCCTCGACGATCCTTCGCTTTTCGAGCGGCCGCCAGGTCCGGGAGAGGGCCTCGGCCGCGGCGATGGCCACCGCCGCGTTGCGGCCCTGATGGCGGCCCGGCAGGGAGGGCGAAAAGGAATAGCGTGCTTCCCCGCCGTCATAAACGAACCGGGATCCCCCGGGGCCGCTTCGTTCGACGAGCGCCCTGCCCGCGCCGAAGACCTCGACGAGCGGGGACCGCCGCCGGCGCGCGACCCGCCGGATCTCGCCGAGGGCTTCCCCGCCCTCGACGCCGCAGACGACGGGGACCCCGGGCTTGATGATGCCGGCCTTCTCGAAGGCGATTCTTCGGAGGGTCGTTCCGAGGTGCTTCTCGTGGTCCTTGGCGATCGTGGTGATGACCGAGAGGCGCGGCGTGACGATGTTGGTGGCGTCGAACCGCCCGCCCATGCCGACCTCGAGCACGGCGATATCGACCCGGCGCTCAGCGAACTCGAGGAAGGCCAGGGCCGTCAGGACCTCGAAGAACGTCGGGTGACCGAGGAGTCGTTTTCCGGCCATCAGGCGATCGGCCGCCTCCTTGACCCGTCCGAGGAGGGACCGGAACCGGGCTGACGACACGGCCCGGCCGTCGACGAGCACGCGCTCCTCGACCCTCACGAGGTGGGGAGATGTGTAGAGCCCGGTCCTCAGGCCGTGGGTCCGAAGGATGGTTTCGAGCATGGCCGCGGCCGAGCCCTTGCCGTTCGTCCCGGCCACGTGGACCGACGGGAAGCGGGCCTGGGGGTCGCCGAGGGCCCGGCAGAGGGCCCGGATGTTGTCGAGGCCGAGCTTGATGCCGAAATACTGGAGACGGCCGAGGTAATCCCGGCACGCGGCGGGGTTCATTGAGGACGGTTGAGGAACAGCCGGAGGGCCTTGACCAGGTGGGCCTTC
Organism: uncultured Eubacteriales bacterium; assembly: GCA_964423315.1. Lineage (GTDB taxonomy): Bacteria > Acidobacteriota > Aminicenantia > Aminicenantales > Saccharicenantaceae > RBG-16-66-30. The sequence goes on from CAYREO010000006.1 coordinate 54,336, forward strand.
AGGTTCTTGCGCTCGACGACGTCGTCGACCATGCCGTGGGCGAGCAGGAACTCCGCGGTCTGGAATCCCTTCGGCAGCTTCTCCTTGATGGTCTGTTCGATGACCCGGGGGCCGGCGAAGCCGATGAGAGCCTGGGGCTCGGCGACATTGATGTCGCCGAGCATGGCGAAGCTGGCCGTCGTCCCGCCCGTCGTCGGGTCGGCGAGCACGGAGATGTAGGGGATCTTCGCCTGGCCGAGGCGGGCGATGGCCGCGCTCGACTTGGCCATCTGCATGAGCGAGAGCATCCCTTCCTGCATGCGCATCCCGCCCGAGCAGGAGACGATGATGACCGGCCGCCGGTCCTCGAGGGCCCGTTCGCAGGCCCGGGCGATCTTCTCGCCGACGACCGAGGCGACGCTGCCGCCCATGAAGCCGAACTCCATGGCCAGGATGTAAACCGGGATGCCGCCGATCGTGCCCTTGGCCGTGACGATGGCCTCGGAGAGGCCCGTTTTCTTCTCGCTGTCGACGATCCGCGAGGCGTAGGGCTTGGTGTCGACGAAGTGGAGAGCGTCGACGGCGTGGATGTTCCGGTCGAGGACCTCGTAGGCCCCGTCGTCGAAGAGCATCTGGAGGCGCTCCTCGGCCGTCAACCGGAAGTGGAAATTGCAGGCCGGGCAGACCGCCAGATTGTCGAGGATGTCCTGCTTATAGAGGATCCGCTGACAGCTGTTGCAGCGGGTCCACAGGCTGGTCATGGGCGATGTCCTTGCTTTGGGGGATACCCGGGCGCCCGCCGATTGTAGGGGAATCCGCCCCGTTTGTCAATCGCCGGGCCGTATTCCAGGCTATTTCGGGCTCTTTTTGAAGGCCAGGAGGGCCGCCAGGACGGCCGCCGCCCCCAGCAGGAACAGCCGGATCTTCTTCAATCTCATCTATCCATAACCTTTCGTGCGACGTCGTTAAAATTATAGCCGTCGGACGCCGCCCGGTCAACTGAAGTGGCGACGTCCCCGGGCACCTGTCCCCGACCGATCCGTAAAAAGGATCTTCTCCCGAACCCGGGGACCTTGTATCGAGAAAAGCCGATAGATATCCCCCTGAAGACCCCCATAGCGGAAGGGGACCCGTCGGCCGCCGACGGGGGAACCGCCGGGACTGGTTCCCGGGGGCCTGGGGGGCCAAGGGGGATATCTATCGGTGATCTTCTCAACGGAAGATCCCCGGGTTCGGGAGAAGACCCTTTATGGGGAGCGGGAAAGGCGTTATCATATCCTTCGTGCCCGCGAGAAAGTCCCGCCGCCACGCCCTCGGCCAGCACTTCCTGGCCAACCCGGGCGTCCTGCGCCGGATCGTCGCCGTCATCGACCCCCGGCCCGGAGACGTCATCGTGGAGGTCGGCGCGGGTCGCGGCGTTCTGACGGCCGCCTTGGCGGCCAAGGCCGGGCGGGTCATCGCCCTGGAGAAAGATCAGCGGCTCGTCCCCGCGCTTCGCGAGACGATGCCCTCCAACGTCGAACTCGTCCACGCCGACGCTCTGAAAGTCGATCTCCGGGACATCCTGAAGAGCGCCGGGGTCCCCCTCTTTCGGCTGGCCGGGAACATCCCCTACTCCATCTCCTCCCCGCTTCTCTTCAAGATCCTTGGCGAGCGCGAGGCCCTCTCGGACGCCACGCTGCTCGTTCAAAAGGAGGTCGCCGAGCGGGTCACGGCCGGCGCGGGCTCGAAAAACTACGCCCCCCTCGGCATCCTTCTCCAGAACGCGTTCGAGGCCCGGATCGCCCTCCATGTCTCCCCGGGCTCTTTTTCCCCCCCGCCGAAGGTCCGCTCGGCGCTTCTGACCCTGCGCCGCCGCCCGGAGCCGCTCATCCCCGGGGTCGAGGGCGAGCCTTTCCGGACCTTCCTCAAGGCGGCCTTCGCCGAGCGCCGCAAGCTCCTCTGGAACAACCTCGCCCGCCGCTATAATGCAAGGGCTCTCGCCGCATCCTACGAAACGCTGGGCCTCGCCCGCAACGTGAGGGCCGAAGAGCTTCCTTCGGGCGTCCTATTCGCTCTTCTGCGGTCGTTGTGTCCCTGACGACGAAGCCTTGCTGCTCGGTCGTCAATCCTTCTGAAGGCAATACATGCGCATTTCCCTGGAGAGCAGCAACAGCAGCCCCATGGGGGCGGTTAAAACCGCCAAGACGATCCTGACCCAGTTCTTGCGTTTCAGGAACCTTCCATAGGCCCAAAGGATGAGGGGGATAATGATGAGAATCGCCACAAGTTGCGCCCAATTCTCGGTAGCTATAGAGATCATGGCGCCGAACGAGTTCAATTAGACGATCAGCGCGATGAACGTCTTGAGTCCTCTTGGCGGCTTTCCCCTGAAGTACGATTTCTCAACCGTGCCCAATTTGAAATCATAGCCGCAGTCGCACCTTTCGGCCGTGCCGGGATTGGCCAACCGGCACCGCGGACAGTTCTTGGGGCGGCTGCCTTCGTTTGAAAATACCCGCTCCTCATGTTCTTTCAAGCGATCTCTCCCTTGTTGCCTCACGCTGCCTTGTCTGACGATATTCCTGGTGGACCGGCCTGTCGATCTTGTCAACGGCCTCTAGGGCCCCTGGAGAGAGCAGTACACGGACTTTCCTTATGTGCTATAATCGCGCCGTGAAAAAGCGGAAGACGAAGGGCGCGAACGGCAGAAACGGCCGGTCCAAAGCCGGGAAACAAGGCCTGGCCGTCGAGATCGCCGGCGTCGTCCTCGTCGTCCTGGCCCTCTTCGCCTTCGTCAGCGTCGTCAGCCACAACCCGCAGGACCCGTCCTTCGCCAACACGCCGCTGCCCGGGCACAAGGTCCGCAATCTCGCCGGCGGCGCGGGGGCCTATTTCTCCCAGGCCCTGCTCTGGGTCCTGGGCTTGGCGGCCTTCCTGTCCCCCTTCGCCCTCGGCTACGCCGCCCTCCGAGCCGTCCTCCGAGGCACCGCGGCCCACCTCCTGCGCCGGCTCGGCACGATCACTATCGGCCTGCTGCTCTTTTGCCCGTTCCTGGCCCTGATCTTCGGCACGTTCCCCTATCGGGGCACCGAAATGCCGGCCGGTGGCATCATCGGCAGCCTTATCCTGACCTTCCTCGTCCGTTACCTGAACACCGTGGGTTCGTTCCTCTTTCTCCTCGCCGCCCTGGCCCTTTTCCTGATCTTCTCGACCCGCTGGTCCCTGGCCAAGACCCTCCGCTTCCTGAAGGGCGCCCTCGATTCCACCGTCAAGACCGTCCGGATCAAGATCACCGACTACCACAGGGCCCGGGCAAAGGAGAAGATGCGCGAGAAGGTCCGGCAGAAATACGCCCCGCCAGCGGCCCCGGCCGAGGACACCGGACAAGGCTCTCTCCCCATGAGCGGCAAGGCCGACAAGAAGGCTGAGAGAGAGCGCCTGAGGAAGGAAAAAGAGGCCCGCCGGGCGTTCAAGGCCCCCGGGCCCCCGCCGGCCAAGCCGGCCCCGCCGCCCCCCGAGCCGCTCCTCTTCCCCGACCTCGGCAAGAAGGGCGAGTATCACTATCCGCCCTTCACCCTCCTCGAGCCGGGCAAACCCGCCGAGAAGATCGACAAGAACGAGCTCTTCGACAAGAAGCGCCGGATCGAGGACAAGCTCAAGGAGTTCGGCATCGAGGGCGAGGTCCGCGAGTACCACCCCGGCCCGGTCATCACGACCTACGAGTATTTTCCCGCTCCCGGCATCAAGGTCGCCCAGGTCGCCAACCTGACCGAGGACCTGGCCCTGGCCCTGGAGACCGAATCCGTCCGCATCCAACGCATCCCGGGCAAGTCCTCGCTGGGCATCGAGATCCCCAACAACAAGCGCGAGACGATCAAGCTCCGGGACATCATCGAGTCGGAGAAGTTCCAGGGCTCGCCGTCGAAGCTGACCTTCGCCCTGGGCAAGGACGTCCACGGCGGGGTGGCCGTCACCGACCTGGCCGTCATGCCCCACCTCCTCATCGCCGGCTCGACGGGGACGGGCAAGAGCGTGGCCCTCAACGCCCTCATCGCCAGCCTGATGTACAAGGCGACCCCGGAGGAGGTCAAGATCGTCCTCATCGATCCCAAGCGGCTCGAGTTCACCCTCTACGAGGACATCCCCCACCTCCTGTGCCCGGTCATCAACGACCCCAAGAAAGCCCATGTCGTGCTCATGGACATCGTCCGGAAGATGGAGGAGCGCTACAAGAAGCTCCAGGGCGCCAAGGTCCGGAACATCGAGCAGTACAACACGCAGATGAAGAGCCTCATCGCCGAGAAGAAGGGGCGCCTGACCGAGGAGGAGAAGCAGGCCCTCCAGCCCCTGCCCTACATCGTCATCATCATCGACGAGCTCGCGGAGCTGATGATGGTCGGGGCCCAGGAGGTCGAGTTCTTCATCGGCCGGCTGGCCCAGCTGGCCCGGGCCGTCGGCATCCACCTCGTCATGGCCACCCAGAGGCCGTCGATCGACGTCATCACCGGCACGATCAAGAACAACTTCTCCTGCCGCATCGCGTTCCGCGTCCCGTCGAAGGTCGATTCCCGGATCATCATCGACACCGTCGGCGCCGACAAGCTCCTGGGCATGGGCGATATGCTCTTCCTGCCGCCGAACTATCCGCGCCTCGTCCGCCTCCACTGCTCGTTCATCTCCATCCCCGAGGTCCGGCGCCTGGTCAAGCACGTCAAGGGCCAGGGGACGCCGACCTACGACACGCGCATCCTCCATGTCGTCAAGGGCGACGGCGGCCACCTCCTCGAGCTGGACGGCGAGAAGGACGAGCTCTACGACAAAGCCGTCGAGACCGTCATCCAGAGCGGCCAGGCCTCGGCCTCCCATCTCCAGCGGCGGCTGAAGCTGGGCTACGCCCGGGCGGCCCGGATCATCGACCAGATGGAGAACGAGGGCATCATCGGGCCGTCGGAAGGGAGCAAGGCCCGGGAGATCCTCGTCGACCGCAAGGCCTACTTCAAGGAGAGGGAGAAGGAGCGGGCCAGGAAGGACGAGGCATGAGCCGGCCGCACCTTGCGGAGGGCCGGGGCCTCCCGATATAATGGCCCCCATGGCCGCGTCGAGAAAGAAGCCCGCTCCGGACGAAGCCGTCCTGCCCTACAGGAACGTCATCTCGTTCCGCGTCCGGAAGGCCCTCGGGGCCTCCAACCCCGATTGGGAGGACGTCGTCAACGAGATCCTGACCCAGGCCGTCGAGAAGATCAAGAGCGGCGAGTTCCGGGGCGACTGTTCGGTCGGGACCTTCCTCTACACGATCACCAGCCGGCGGATCATCGACTACATCCGCCAGAAGACGCGCGTCCTCCGCCACGCCCCCGAGCCTCCCCCCTATCCCGATCCCCACGACGAGGTCGAGAGCCGGGAGCGGTCCCGCCGGATCGCCGAGGCCGTGTCGGAGCTCAAACCCAAGTTCCGCGACGTCCTCTATCTCTATTACTACAAAGAGCTTTCGAGGGACGAGGTCGCCCGCCGCCTGGGCATCACGCCCCGCCGGGTCAGCGAACGGGCCAATTACGCCATCAAGCTCATCCGCAAGAAGGTCCGGCCATGATTTTTACTCCCATCGGCCGCGACGGGCGACTAAAAAGGTGAGCCCCGGGATGGCCGAGACCATGAGCAAGTGCCCCTACGAGGACTATATCGACCGGTATGTGAAGGACGAGCTCGCTCCGGACGAACAGGCCGAGTTCGAGAAGCACTATTTCAACTGCGAAACCTGCTTCGCCCGGACGATGGAGACCTATGAGGTCGTCCGGGTGCTCAAGGACGGCCGGGTTTTCGACCCCTCGCTCGAATTCGCCCCCGAAGAGCCCCGCCCCAAAACCCGGAAACGGCGGCTCCTTCCCTTCCTCAGGCGCCGGAGCTAGGGCGCTTTCCCCGTCGCCTCCCTTTAACCTGTCAATCCTCGATGAGGCGATCGTCCTGATGGAACATCCGGCCCCGGGTCTCCTCCTCGAAGGCCAGGCAGCACATCAGGCGGCCGCAGAGGCCGGAGATCTTCGTCGGGTTGATGGCGATCTGCTGCTTGCGGGCCTTCTGGATGGTCACCGGCTCGAAGGTCTTCATGAAGCTCGTGCAGCACAGGCACCGGCCGCAGACCCCCAGGCCGCCGATCATCTTGGCTTCGTCGCGGACACCGACCTGGCGCATCTCGATCCGCATCCGAAGCTCCTTGGCCAGGTCCTTGACGAGCTGCCGGAAATCGATCCGACCGTCCGCGGTGTAATAGAAGATGCCTCTCTTCTCGTTGAAGAAATAACGGACCGCGACGAGCTTCATGGGCAGCTTCCGTTCCTCGATCCTCCGCAGGCAGAGGGCGAAGGCCCGCCGCTCCCGTTCCCCCAGCCATTCGAACTTCCGGACGTCCTCGTCGGTCGCCTTCCGGACCACCTTGACGGCGGCCCGGGCCGCTTTCGGATTGGCACAGAGGGAACTGTGATCGTCGACGACGACGGCCAGGTCGCCGCCGAGCTCGGATTCAATGATGCACCGGTCCCCCTTCGCGAGGGGGATGCCGTCGGGCCTGGCCCGGATGAGCCGGCCGGAGGTTTCGGATCGGACGCAGATGACATCAGGCATTTCGGATCTCCCCGATATTGGAAAACAGGGCCGCCGCGAGCAGGCTCTTGTTCAGGTTCCTCGGCAGCTCGGCGAGGGCGAAGTCGAGCTCGGCCAGGACGGCCAGGAGACGGGGCGCGGAAAAGCGGCCGGAGGCGCGAAGGCGCTCCTCGAGGTCTGGATTGAGGAGCAGCCGGGCGTCGCCGCCGAGCCCGATCACGAGGAGGTCCCGGGCGAACGACGAGAAAAGCTCCAGCGTCTCGCGGAACTCCTCGAGGGCGCTTTTGGGCAGGATCTTGAAAGCGTCCAGGAAGAGCGAGGCCCGGTCCCCCGACAGCAGGGCCTCGAACAGGAGCCAGGCCTTCTCTTTGCGCTCCTGGACATCGTCCCAGTCGAGCTCCAGGGCCCGCCGCAGGCTGCCTCCGGCCAAGAGGGCCAGGATCCGGGCCTGGTCCTCGCGGAATCCCCGGCCCCGGAGGATCCTCTCGAGCTCCTCGCTGGCCATGGCCGCGAACGAGAGCGTCCGGCAGCGGGACCGGATGGTGGGCAGGATGAGAAAGGGGCTGGCCGTCAGGAGGATGATGTGGGACCGCGGGGGGGGCTCCTCGAGGACCTTGAGCAGGGAGTTGGCGGAGGCCGGATTCACGTTCTCCGCGTCGACGAGGATGAAGACCCGCCTTTTCCCGGCGAGGGGCCTGAGAGCCGCCATCTGCTTGAGGAGCCGGACCTGCTCGATGGTGATCTCCTTGGCCGGGGCGACGATCTCCATGACGTCGGGGAAACGACCCTTGTCGATGGCCCGGCAGGCCTCGCACGCGTCGCAGGAGTCCGTCGTCAGCTGCCGGCAGTTGAGGGCTTTGGCCAGGGTCAGGGCGGTCCGCCGTTTGCCGACCCCCTCGGGCCCGGCGAACAGGAGCGAGTTCGGCAGGCGCTCCCGCTCGAGGGCCAGCTTGAGGATCCGCTTGGCCCGTTCATTGCCCTCGATATCCTTGAAGGCCATCGCTTATGAACCGTCCTTTCCCGCCGGCCGCCCGTCGCCGAGGGCTTTCTTCAGGTATTGCCCTGTATGGGATCGGGCCTCTCCGGCCACGGATTCGGGCGTCCCCTGGGCCACCACCCAGCCGCCTTCCTCGCCGCCTTCCGGCCCTAGATCGATAATATAGTCGCAATACTTGATGACTTCAAGGTTGTGCTCGATGATGACGACCGTGTTGCCGAGGGCCGTGAGCTCGGACAGGACCTCGAGGAGCTTGCGGACGTCGTCGAAGTGAAGGCCGGTCGTCGGCTCGTCCAGCAGGTAGAGCGTTCGCCCGGTGGCCCGCCGGCCGAGCTCCTTGCTGAGCTTGATGCGCTGGGCCTCGCCTCCCGAGAGCGTCGGGGCCGGCTGGCCGAGCCGGAGGTAGCCCAGCCCGACCTTCTTCAGCGTGGCCAGCTTGCGCTTGATCTGGGGGTGGGCCTTGAGAAGCTCGGCCGCGTCGTCGATGGTCATGGCCAGGAAGTCGGCGATCGTCCGGCCCTTGTACGTGACGGCCAAGGTCTCCTTGTTGTAGCGCTTCCCTTCGCAGCGGTCGCAGGTCACGAAGACGTCCGGCAGGAAATGCATCTCGATCTTCTTGACGCCGGCGCCCTCGCATTCCTCGCACCGCCCTCCGGCCACGTTGAAGCTGAACCGGCCGGCCGCATAGCCCCTGGCCCGGGCCTCGGGAGCGTGGGCGAACAGGTCGCGAAGGGCCGCGAAGAGGCCGGTGTAGGTGGCCGGGTTGGAGCGCGGGGTGCGGCCGATCGGCTTCTGGTCCACGGCGACGACTTTGTCGAGGCCGTCGGCGCCGGTGAGGCGCTCGTGGACACCCACCTTCAGGCGGGCCTTGTGGAGCTTGTTCGTCAGGGCCTTGTAGAGGATATCGTAAACGAGGGTGCTCTTGCCCGAGCCGGAGACGCCGGTCACGGCCGTCATGACCGACAGGGGGACGCGGACGTCGATGCCCTTGAGATTGTGCTCGCGGGCCTTATGGACCGTCAGCCAGCCCGACGGCTTCCTGCGGGCGGTGGGCACCGGCACGGACTTCTCGCCGCGAAGATACTGGGCGGTGAGGGAGGCGTCCGAGGCGAGGACGTCCTGAAGGGGGCCCTCGGCGACCTTGAAGCCGCCGGACTCCCCGGCCCCCGGCCCGAGATCGAGGATATGGTCGGCGGCCCGGATGGTCTGTTCGTCGTGCTCGACGACGACGATGGAGTTGCCCTCGTCGCGGAGGCTGCGGAGGAGAGAGATGAGGCGGCCGTTGTCCCTCTGATGGAGCCCGATGGTCGGCTCGTCGAGGACGTAGAGAACGCCCCGCAGGCGCGAGCCGACCTGGGCCGCGAGGCGGACGCGTTGGGCCTCGCCGCCGGAGAGCGACGAGGCCGTCCGGTTGAGCTGGAGATAGGACATCCCCAGCTCCTCCATGATCACCAGGCGGGCCGTGATCTCCCGCAGGATCCGCGAGGCGACGACCCGCTGCGTCGGAGGGAATGCGAGATCCGACATGGCGCCGAGGAGATCGCGGACGGCGAGCTCGCCGATCTCGTGGATGTTCCGCCCGCCGACACGGACCGAAAGGCTCTCGGCCTTGAGCCGCGCGCCCCGGCACTGCGGGCAGAGGTCGTCCGTCAGCGCCGTCTCGCCCCATTCGTCGAGGGCCGTCCGGCAGCCCAATCCGTGGCACGCCGGGCAAGCCCCGTAAGGGCTGTTGAAGGAGAAGTTGCGCGGCTCGAGCGTCGGGAGGCTGACCTCGCAGTCCGGGCAGAGCAGGGTCAGGGAGAAGAACCGCTCGCGGCCTTTCTCGTCGACGACGAGGAGCTCTCCGGAGGAGAGCTCGAGGGCCTTGTCCACGGCCTCGGCCAGCCGCCGCTCCGCGTCCGGCCCGACCTTGACCGTGTCGACGAGGACCTCGATGGTGTGCTTGCGGGTCTTCTCGAGAGGGATGTCGTCCTCGAGGTCACGGAGGACTCCGTTGACCCGGGCCCGGAGGAAGCCTTTCTTGCGGAACCTCTCGAACAGCCGCTGGTATTCGCCTTTGCGCCCCTTGATGACGGGAGCGAAGAGGCGGACCTTGCCGCCTTCGTAGCTTTCGCGGAGGCGGACCAGGATCTCCCCGGGGGTCTGGGAGCTGACCTCCCGGCCGCAGCTCGGGCAATGGGGCGTGCCGACCCGGGCGAAGAGCAGCCGGAAGAGGTCGTGGACCTCGGTGATCGTGCCGACCGTCGAGCGCGGATTGGCGGAAATGGTCTTCTGGTCGATCGAGATGGACGGCGAGAGGCCCTCGATGGACTCGACCTCGGGCTTCTCCATCTGGTCGATGAACTGGCGGGCGTAGGCCGACAGGCACTCGATGTAGCGGCGCTGGCCCTCGGCGAACAGGGTGTCGAAGGCGAGAGAGGACTTGCCGGAGCCGGACGGCCCGGTGACGACGATGAGCTTGTTGCGGGGCAGCGTAACGTCGATGGCCTTCAGATTGTGCTGGGCCGCCCTCTTGATGCGAATTTCGTCGAGCATAATCGTTCTATTTTATCACAAGACGGGCCCGAAAAAGGGTTAATCTCCCGATTCCGGGGCCTATCAAGGTGGTGCTACCGATGGATGTCGCCGCTTCCCCTCCGGCCCCCCCGGGAACCAGTCCCGATGGTTCCCGATAAGGAGGCATTAAAAGAGAGGCTCGTCCGGGCGGCGCCGGGCAATCCTCGCCAAGAACCGGCACATCAGCATCCCTCTGTCGGAGGAGGACCTGATGTTGCTTCGGGCAAGTGCCCTCGAGCTAGGCATACCTTACCAGCCCTTCATCGGCTCGATCCTGCATCAGTACGTCGAGGGGAAGGACGAGGCCACGTTCTGAGTGCTTGCAACGTGACAATAAGCGACAATTTGCGCCAAGTTCGGCCAACTCGCTTCATCCTATTGACTCTTCAATAATCCATTGATAATCAATTCCAAAGAAGCTCATTTTTCTAGAACTAAAAAGGAGGAGTTTGCAATGAAACTTGCGAAAGACCACACTCGAATGAGAGTTAGCCTGGGTCTCGGCATGGCTTTCGTAGTCCTCGTCTTGGGGATTAGCCACTATCTGCGGGGCGCTAAACCGGCGGCTCCCGCCCTTCGAATGGAGGGCAAGATCAATATCGTCACGATAGAAAAACCTACTTTGATGCGGGTCTGGGAAAAAGAGGGCTCGGGAGACGCTTTCAAGGCCGTTTGGAGCCCGGATGGAAAACATTCACACATTTCCGTGCAACTGGGGAATGCTACGAATAAGCGTGATGACAAAAAGGAGATCATCGCCTCAGCATATTATACTTTAAGAAAAGACAGCACCGGATATGACCACAGGAGCTATTTTGTCGTCTACGAGGAAGGCTCGACCGGATCGCCCAGCTATACAAGCGCTTCTATCTATAGCACTGCACGCACGTCGGTCATGAAGGCTCTATCCGCGAACACGACGTCAGGTCTTGATGGAAATGAGGTTGTCCTTATGTCCGATATCGCCTTGGCGGTTTTTTGGTTCAACGGAACGAGCTTCGAGAAGAGGGCGGAAACGGCCGTCCCTGACGGACAACTATTCTACGACTTCTGTGTCGCCGATGTGGATGATGATGGGGAGGGCGAGATCATCGTCAACGTCCGCAATGGAGGAGAAGTCTGGATTTACGATGTCGTCCATTCGGCTAGCCGTCTCTCATTAAATAAGTCTTCAGTGCTTGCGCCCGCCGAAAGTGGTCTTGGGGATCTATACTATACGAAGGTGCGTGCAGCGGATATCAACGGCGATGGGCGTCCCGACATCATGGCCTTCAGCCACAAGTCTGTAAACGGCCAGCTACAAAGCTATTTCAATTCCTGGATAAGAACTGAAACCGGGGAATACGACGCTTTTTCTTCGCAAATCGGTATTCCCGGCCCGTTTTTCCGTTTCGACGCAAAAGACTTGGATTCGGACGGAAAAGCCGAGGTCGTTATCGGGGAAAGATCGGACACAAACATCCATGTTTGGGAGTGGAATGATGGAGGCTGCTGGGATGTTGTTTCATCCTATTCTCTAGACAGGCAAATATGGGGATTGACCATCAGCCCGCTCGGCGGCGCAACTCCCAAGATCATCGTCTCGGGCTTCCTGCCCGCCAACAACGTTAAGCAAAGCTTCTACTTGGAGACCATTGAGTTTTCGCAATCCGTTTGGAATTCCCGGTGGAAATTCGAGGGGGTCTATCCCCAGGTTTATACACACGCAAACGACTAGGCGGCGGTAAGCTCTCGCCGGAATATCCAGTAGCCCGGGGGGCAGTAAGAGTATTGACAAGTCCGCGAGAGAGGCGGTAGCATTCGGAGCAATGGGCACCCCCTCCCCCGCCAACGAGATGCTGACCGGCTGGAAGGAGATCGCCGCCTACCTCAAGGCCAGTGTCCGGTCCTGCCTTCGATGGGAAATCAGTGCCGGGCTTCCCGTCCGCCGTCCGCAAGGGGCCCCGAGATCCCGGGTCTTCGCCCATAAAGCCGAACTCGACGACTGGCTCAGGGCCAGGATGGCCAACGGTGCATTCGAGCCGGCCCCGAGAGGGCGGCGGCTCCTCCGCAGCTCTGCCCTCTTGCTTTTGGCTCTCTCCATCATCGCGCTCGCTGTGACCGGGTACCTTCTGCTCAAGAGGGGTTCACGAGGGCCTGCTCCAAAGGCCGTCTCGTCCGGTACCCCCGAATCGAGCGGGCCGTTCGATTTGCTGCCCGGGGACATCGTCTCCAGCCAATGGGCGGCGGCCGGAACTATGCGGGTCTGGAGGAAAGGTCGCGGTGGTTCGGTCTTTGAAGCTTGGCGGATCGAACCGGTTCGTCATACTTCGCTGACTATTGCCGATCTTGACGGGAAACCGGGCCTTGAGGTCGTTGCACCGGGGCATTGCCGGGAAGAGCGCGAGGTCGAGGGCCGGAAAGTGATGCAGATACGGTTCTTCCTCAATGCCTACAAGGTCGACTACAAGGATTGGTGGAGAACCACCTATTACGATCCGGCCCAGGGTGTCTGGGAGGAAGAGGACTATCGCTTTACGGAGATCGCCGCCGGCGACCTCGACAGACGTCCCGGGAACGAGATCATATTGGCCACGGCGCATCATCTATCCGTGTTCAGGTATGAACCGTTGGCGGACGAGCTTCGCTTAATCGAGACTCACGCTTCCCTCCTCGAGGGGTCGCGCATCTTCTTCCGGTCTATCGCGATCGACGATATCGACGGTGACGGCGCCGACGAACTCTTGGTACTGGCCAACCAGGGATCGGAAGAAGAAGAAACCGAGGACAAAAGTTGGTTGATCATTATGAAATGGCAGGATCAAAGACTTGCTGTCTCGCGCAGCTATTCGCTCAGCGGGAGCGTCATGGCCCACTCTCTCAAAACGGGAGACATCATACCAGGAGGAGACAGAGAGGCTGTGTTCGCCATCCATCAAGCAAGAGAAAACGGTTGCCGGACCGTTCTCGTCCTTTGGAGCAATAGCGTCGGACACTTTTTCGAGAAGGTTCTGGATGAACCGGGGCAGAGTCCAGGTGGAGCCGTCTGTTTCGATGTCGGCGACTTGATCCCGGACAACGCCGGCGAGGAAATCGTCGTGGTCAGGCATGATCCGAACGAACTCATGGTCTATTCATGGCTTGGCGGCCGACTCTCGGCGAGATCGAGATACTCCATCGATCATCGCTGTCATGTGAACGGCCTGCGGATCAGTGACACATCGCAGGAGTCGGCTAGAGTCCTCCTTTACGGCGCTTCGGATATCAAGGATCAGGCCGGCAGGACCTATCTCGAACTTCTCCGATTCAAGGAAGGCTTCTTCCCCGAATGGCTGCAACGGGGCGGGGACAAAGGGGATCTGCCCGTTACATGGGCCGAGTTCGCGAAAGCCCCGGAAACATAGCGCCCGCCTCTCATCCGCCCCATTCATGGGTCGTCCCCAGCTTAAGCCAGCAGGCACTCGATGTAGCGGCGCTGGCCTTCAGATTGTGCTGGGCCGCCCTCTTGATGCGAATTTCGTCGAGCATAATCGTTATATTTTACCACGAAAAACGATGTAAGATGTGGCCATGAAAAATGCGTCTGCTTGGATGCTCTTGTCGGTCATGGCCATGCTCGCGGCGCCCGGCGCCCGGCCCCAACACGAGGCTATGGGCTACACCCCGCCCTCCGACCCCCTGGTCCTCGAAAGGCTCGAGGCCTGGCAGGACCTGAAATTCGGCCTGCTGATGCACTGGGGGCCCTACAGCCAATGGGGCATCGTCGAGTCGTGGTCGATCTGCCCGGAGGACTACCCCTGGTGCGAGCGGCGCAAGGGGAGCGACCCCGGCGACTACTTCGCCTACAAGAAGGAATACGAGGGCTTGAAAACGACCTTCGATCCCGCGAAGTTCGACCCCGGCCGGTGGGCCGAGGCCGCCCGACGGGCCGGGATGAAGTATGTGGTCTTTACGACCAAGCACCACGACGGGTTCTGCATGTTCGATTCGAGATACACGGACTACAAGATCACCGATCCCGCGTGCCCGTTCCACGCCGATCCGCGGGCGGACGTCACGAGGGAGATCTTCGACGCCTTCCGCGCCCGCGGCCTGTGGGCCGGGGCTTATTTCTCCAAGCCCGACTGGCACTCGAAATATTACTGGGACCCGTATTTCCCGCCGCTCGACCGGAACGTGAACTACGACCCGGAGCTCTATCCCGAGAAATGGGAGAAATTCGTGGAGTTCACCCACAACCAGGTCCTCGAGCTGATGACCGGATACGGCCGCGTCGACATCCTCTGGCTCGACGGCGGCTGGGTGAGCCAGAAGACCCCGGAGGAGATCGCCGCCGGTTACGAGCGGCGGAGAGCGGCCGCGGCCTCCGGCTTCATCAAGAGCCGGGTCGTCAACCAGGACATCCGCATGGACGAGCTGGCGGCCAAGGCCCGGGCCAGGCAGCCCGGGCTCATCGTCGTCGACCGGGCGGTCGAAGGGCCGAACCAGAACTATCTGACGCCCGAGAACGTCGTGCCCGACCGGGTCCTGCCGTACCCGTGGGAATCGTGCCTCATCGCGGGCGGCGGCTGGTCGTGGGTGCCGGACGCGAAGTTCATGAGCGCCCGGCAGGCCGTCCATCTGCTCGTCGACATCGTGGCCAAGGGGGGGAATCTGCTGCTCAACATCGCCCCCGGGCCCGACGGCGAATGGCCGGCCGGGGCCTACGACCTCCTCGAGTCCGTTGGGAAATGGATCGACGTCAACGGCGAGGCCGTCTACGGCACCCGGCCTTTCCCTCCGTCCCTAGCGGGGCCCGTCCGCATCACCCGCAAGAGGGACGGGGGGGCCGCCTATGCCGTTTATCTGGCCGAGGAAGGCCGGACGGGCCCGCCCGCGGAACTGGAGATCGACGGGATCTCTCCGGCTCCCGGCGCCAGGGTCACGATGCTCGGGGACGGGACATCGCTCAGCTGGCGCAAGACCCCCCGGGGATTCAAGGTCCTGGTCCCCGCCCGGCTGCAGCGCCGGCCGCCCTGCGCCGACGCTTGGTCGTTCAGGATCCCCGCCGTCGAGTGACCTCTTTCATTTTATTGACCGGCGGGGGGGGATTTGGCTAGGATGGGCTGAGACGCATGGCCAAAGACGAAAAGCTGCTCCGGTCGCTCGAGCTCCTCAAGCGCGTCGGCTATGAGGGCGATTCCATCCGGGCCGTCAAGCACATCCCGGCCCAGGAGGGCAAGTACCGGGAATACCCCGACGGCGTCCACCCGGCCCTGCTCGAAGCCCTCCGCCAGAAAGGCTTTCACAACCTCTATTCGCATCAGCGCTCGTGCTGGGACGCCCTCCAAGAGAAGAAAAACGTCGTCGTCGTCACTCCGACGGCCTCCGGCAAGACCCTCTGCTACAACCTGCCCGTCCTCGACGCCATCCTCCGCGACCCCTCGAGCCGGGCCCTCTACCTCTTCCCGACCAAGGCCCTGGCCAACGATCAGCGGGCCGAGCTCGACGACACGAACGCCCGCCTGCCCGAGGAGGTCCGGGTCTTCACCTACGACGGCGACACCCCCCAAGACGCCCGCAAGGCCATCCGGGCCCGCGGCCACATCGTCCTGACCAACCCCGACATGCTCCACGCCGGCATCCTCCCCCACCATACGAAATGGATCAAGCTCTTCGAGAACCTCAAGTACGTGGTCATCGACGAGCTCCACAGCTACCGGGGCATCTTCGGCAGCCACCTGGCCAACGTCCTCCGCCGTCTCCGGCGCATCGCCCGCTTCTACGGGTCCGATCCCCAGTTCATCCTGTGCACGGCGACCATCGCCAACCCGGCCGAGATGGCCGAGAAAATGATCGAGGCCCCCGTCGAGCTCATCGACGACAACGGCGCCCCCCGCGGCGAGAGATTCTTCGTCTTCTACAATCCGCCCGTCGTCAACGAGACCCTCGGCATCCGCCGGTCCTACGTCAACGAAGCCCGCCGCGTCGCCGGCATCTTCCTCAAGAACGACCTCCAGACCATCGTCTTCGCCCAGAGCCGGCTCATCACGGAGGTCCTCCTCACCTACCTCAAGGCCGACATCGAGACGGCCATTCAAAAAGAGGGCCTCATCCGCGGCTACCGGGGCGGCTACCTGCCCCTCAAGCGCCGGGAGATCGAGAAGGGCATCCGCAGCGGCGAGATCCTGGGCGTCGTCTCGACGAACGCCCTCGAGCTGGGCATCGACATCGGCACGCTCGATGTCGCCGTGCTGGCCGGCTATCCGGGGACGATCGCCAGCACCTGGCAACGCGCCGGGCGTGCCGGCCGCAAGACCGGGGCCTCGGCGGCCGTCCTTGTCGCCTCGAGCTCGCCCCTCGACCAGTTCATCGTCAACAACCAGGAGTACTTCTTCTCCAAGTCGCCGGAGATGGCCCTCATCAATCCCGATAACCTGTCCATCCTCGTCAACCACGTCGAGTGCGCGGCCTTCGAGCTGCCTCTCGAGGACGGCGAGACGTTCGGCCGGGCCGACATCTCCCGGATCCTCGGGTTCCTCGAGGAGGACAAGCTCCTCCATCACTCCAAGGGCAAGTGGTTCTGGACCTCGGAGTCCTACCCGGCCGACGCCGTCAGCCTGCGGAGCGTCAGCTCCGACAACTTCGTCGTCGTCGACCAGACCGGCCCGGCCCGGGTCATCGCCGAGGTCGACTTCACCTCGGCCCTGACGGCCCTCCACCCCAAGGCCATCTACCTCTGCGAGGGCGAACAGTACTTCGTCGAGAAGCTCGACTTCGAGGAGCGCAAGGCCTACGTCAAGAAGACCGACATCGATTATTACACCGACGCCATCGACTACACGAAGATCAAGGTCCTCGACGTCTTCGAGTCCCTGCCCCTTGACCGCTGCAGGGTCTCCCACGGCGAGGTCCATGTGGCCACCCAGGTCGTCGGCTTCAAGAAGATCAAGTTCCACACCATGGAGAACGTCGGCGCCGGCGACCTGACGCTGCCCGAGAACGAGATGCACACGACGGCCTGGTGGCTGACCGTCCCCGCCGACCTCCTGGCGTCCATCCCCGTGCCCTCCGAGTCGCGGATCAACGGCCTCTTCGGCCTGGCCTATATCCTCCACCACGTCTCGCCGCTGTTCATGATGTGCGACGTCCATGACGTGGGCGTCTCGATCGGCGACAACTCGACGGGCCTGACCCTGCCGCCGCGCGACCTCCCGGCCCGCAAGCGGCCGCCGGACGAGGCGGAGTTCATGGCCGGCCCCGATTTCGAGCCCAACATCTTCATCTACGACAACTTCCCCGGCGGCATCGGCCTCAGCCCGTCGCTCTACGCCCTGGAGACCAAGCTCCTCGACCACGCCCTGCGGACGATCGAGGCCTGCCCCTGCCGCGACGGCTGCCCGTCCTGCGTCGGGGCCACCCACGAGAGCGGCCGCGACGCCAAGAAAGTCGCCCGCGAGATCCTCCGCCGCATCCTCGGGCCCGACGCGCCCGCGCCCCCCGAACGCATCCACTGAACTTCCGCGTCCTTTTTCGACGCGGAGTCAGCTCCACACCGGAGGACGGCGAGGCGCTGGCCCCGGCGGATGGGAGTTGGCTCTGCGTCGTGGTTTGACAGGGCCGGACCTGTAAGCTAGTATTGAGGCGAACGGCCATGACCTTCAACGTGATCCGCATCATCACCCAGGCGGACATCTTCGTCCAGCTCATCCTCCTCATCCTCGTCTTCTTCTCGGTCTTCTCGTGGGCCATCATCATCTTCAAGTACCGGACCGTCAAGGCCGCCTTCCGGCTCTCCGACCGGTTCCTGGTCTCGTTCCGCAAGAGCAAGAGCCTGTCGGACGTCAGCGAGGCGGCCAAGCGGCACAAGGGCAGCCCCCTGGCGGCCATCTTCCTGGCCGGCTACAAGGAGCTCGCCTATCAGTCGAAGTCCTCGGCCGAGAACGGCTGGTCCGCCGACCGGACCGACAGCCTCAACCGGGCCCTCCTCAAGGCCTCCAACAGCGAGACGGCCCGGCTCGAGAAGATGATGTTCTTCCTGGCCACGACGGGGAGCGTCTCGCCGTTCATCGGGCTCCTCGGGACGGTCTGGGGCATCATGCGGTCCTTCGAGAGCATCGCCGTCATGCGCTCGGCGAGCCTCCAGACCGTGGCCCCGGGCATCGCCGAGGCCCTCATCGCCACGGCCGTCGGTCTGTTCGCCGCCATCCCGGCCGTCATCGCCTACAACTACTTCCTCGGCCGCATCAAGGACCTCATCTCGGACATGGAGGACTTCTCCCTGGAATTCCTGAGCATCGCCGAGAGGCTCCATGGCTCTTAGCACCCAGTCCCTGCCGGCGTCCTCCCGCGGCCGGAGGCAGGTCGGCACGTCCCTCTCGGAGATCAACGTCACGCCCTTCGTCGACGTCATGCTCGTCCTGCTCGTCATCTTCATGGTCACGGCGCCCATGATGCAGTCGGGCATCGGCGTCAACCTTCCCCAGGCCGAGACCGACTCGGCGCCGGCCGATGAGGGCCTGACGCTGACCATCACCAAGGACCAGTACATCCACATCGGCGAATCGATCATCAATATCAACCTCCTCGAGCGACGCATCCAGGAATATTTCCTCAACAAGCCCAAGAAGGTCGTCTACATCAAGGCCGACCAGGAGCTGCCCTTCCGGGTCATCGTCCGGATCATGGACATCACCAAGAAGGCCGGCGTCGAGGTCCTCGGCATCATCACCGACCCCATCGATATCAAGGACGTCAAGGGCAAGAAGCGATGACCGCCGACGGCCGCGGCCTGCCCAGGAACTTCAAGCGGGCCCTGCTCTTCTCGGCCCTGCTCCACGCCGGGCTCATCGTCCTCATCGCCGCTTCCCCGTCCTTCTCCCGGCCGTCCCGCAAGGGCTTCGTCCAGTACGTGAACTTCATCGGCGGGAGCGGAGGCGGGGGCGGCGCGCCGGGGGCTCCCGGAGGAGGCCCCTCTCCCGCGGCCAAGGTCGTGACCAAGGCCCCGGCGCCGTCCGCTTCGGCTCCGGCGAAAAAAGAGACGCTCCGGGACCTGACCGTGCCCCAGAAGGCGACGACCCCGTCCGACTCGGCGATGCGCTACCCCGTCGACAAGCCGAAGAAGACGACCGAGAAGAGGGCGGCCATCACCAAAACCCCGCCGTCGACCGAGGCCGAGGCCGCAACCGCTGCCGCCGCGGGCGGCCAGGAAGGCGGGACGGGGACCGGCTACGGCTTGAGGTTCGGCACAGGCGGAGGAGGAGGCGGGGGGACCGGGACCGGCGGCGGCTTCGGCACGGGCTCGGGCGACCCCTTCGGCCTGGCCGGCTTTCCCTTCAGCTACTATCTCCAGATCATCTCCGACCGCATCACCTCCCAATGGTTCACCGCGCTCGTCGACACGGGCGTCGGCGGCCAGTACCAGACCCAGGTCTATTTCCGGATCTACAAGAACGGCCAGATCTCCGACCTCCGGGTCGATATCTCGAGCGGCGTCCAGGCGTTCGATCTCTCGGCCCTGCGGGCCATCCAGAACTCGGCGCCGTTCCCGCCCCTGCCGAGCGAGTACGACGGCCAGTACCTCGGCATCACCCTCATTTTCGAGCATGTGAAATGACGTTCAAACGAACCCCCATCGCCCTCGCCGTCGTCCTTCTGGCTTTCGGCCTGTTCTCCCAGCAGGAGGTCGTCCTGAAGATCAGCGAGGGCATGCCGATGATCAATCTGGCCCTGCCGGAGCTCATCGTCCGGACGCCGACCGACGCGGCCCGGGCCGGCGCCGAGGAGATCCACCAGGTCCTGGCCGCCGACATCGCCTACAGCCGCGTCTTCCAGCCCCTGCCCAAGGCCTATTACGCCTACGTCCGGCCCCTCATCCCGGAGAAGATCCACTTCAAGGACTGGGACGGCATCCAGGCCCGGCTCCTGCTCGTCGGCGAGCTCAGCGAGGACGGCGGCCGGTTCGTCTTCGACGGCAAGCTCTACGACGTCCGCAGCGAGCGCTACATCATCGGCAAGCGGTACCAGTCGGACAAAGCGGGGCTGCGCCTCGTCGCCCACAAGATGGCCGACGAGCTCATGAAGCTCTACGGCGAGAAGCCCATCTTCTCGACCAAGATCGCCTTCGTCAGCAACCGGGACGGCAACGACGAGATCTACATGATGGATTACGACGGGGCCAACCCGACCCGGATCACCTTCAACAAGGTCAAGGACTACATGCCGGCCTGGTCCCCCGACCAGAGGACCATCGCCTTCACCTCCTACCGCAGCGCAGGCGCCCATCTCTACCTCCGGAACATCTACGAGGGCACGGAGACCCTGGTCTCCTCGAAGGGGACGAACTACGCCGCGGCCTTCTCCCCCGACGGGGGGCGGCTGGCGTTCTGCTCGACCATGACCGAGGACGGCAACGCCGAGATCTACGTCCTGGATCTGGCGACCATGCGGACCCGGAGGCTGACCTACAACAGCGCCACCGACACGGCCCCCACCTGGTCGCCCACGGGCCGCGAGATCGCCTTCACGACCGATCGCCTCGGGGCCGGCAGCCCGCAGATCTACGTCATGGACGCCGAGGGCTCCAACGTCCGCAAGGTCAGCTTCGGCGGCAACTATCACGACGCCCCGGCCTGGGCCCCGACCGGCGACCGGATCGCCTACGTTTCGCGCGTCGAGAACAGGTTCGACCTCTATGTCCTCAACCTTCGGACCAACCAGATCGTCAAGCTCACCGAGAGCAACGCCTTCAACGAATCCCCGAGCTGGTCGCCCGACGGCCGCCATCTCGTGTTCTCGTCCAACATGTCGGGCTCGATCCAGATCTACTCCGTCGATTACGACGGGGCCAACATCAGGAGGCTGACGGACCGCGGCGAGAACAAGCTGCCCAACTGGACGAACTAGGCCGCCGGAATCGGTTGACAGGCGACATTGTGATGTGTTCTAATCTGGGCGTAAAGTGCCGCTTAGGCGGCATGTTCATGACAACGCCGCAAGGAGGCTCGATGAAAAAACTGATCGTTCTCTCTCTCGCCATCGTCCTGATCCTCTCGCTCAGCGTATCCTGTAAAAAGAAACCCCAGGAAGTTCCCCAGCCCCCGCCCCAGGTCCAGGAACAACCGCCCGTGGAAAAGGTCGCCCCCCCCGTGGTCCAGGAGCCCAAGCTCACTGAAGAGGAGATCTTCCTCCAGAAGTCCCTCGAGCAGATCAATCGGGAAAAGCCCCTGGCCATGATCCATTTCGACTATGACAAGTCCTTCATCCGCGATGACGCCAAGCCGGTCCTCGAGGCCAACGCCGCCTGGCTGAGCCGTTTCCGGACCATCAAGATCCTCATCGAAGGGCACTGCGACGAGCGCGGGACCGAGGAATACAACCTGGCCCTCGGCGAACGGCGGGCCAAGAGCACGATGGATTACCTCCTCTCCCTCGGCATCGCCCCCGAGCGCATGAGGATCATCTCCTACGGCAAGAGCCAGCCCATCGACCCGGGCCACAACGAAGCGGCCTGGCAGATGAACCGCCGCGCTCAATTCCTGATCATCGAGAAATAGGACTTGCGCCATAAGGCACTGGGGGCCGCTCTCCTCGCGGGGCTGGTCCTGACGGCCCCCGCCCAGGACAGGAGGAGGTCGGCCATCGACGTCGTGTACGACGACGTGCAGGCCCTCAAACAGCAGGTCAAGGACCTCCAGGAACGCCTCGAACGCAACGCCGGGGAGGTCGCCGCGATCCGCGAACAATTGCGGATCATCGGCGACCTCCTCCGTCAATCGGCGTCCGACCAGGCCGCCCTCAGGGAGAGCCTGCGGTCCGTGCCCGCCCAGTATCAGGACCTCGTCCGCCGGATCGATCAGGTGACCCTCGAGCTCCAGAGGATCTCGGCCGAGATCGCCGCCATCCGCGCGCCCGAGCCCCCGGCGCCCGCCCCGGAGGAGAAACCCAAGGACAAGGCCTCCCGCGAGCCCGCGCCGAAGAAGGGCCCGGAGCCGAAGCCCCAGGCGGCCCAGCCGCCGCCGGCGCCCTCCGCCCCGACCGTCTCGCCCCAGGAATCCTACGCCGCGGCTTACAACGACTTCCTCCGGGGCAATTACGATCTGGCCGTCCAAAGCTTCACGCTCTACCGTCAGCAGTTCCCAACGAGCCCGCTCGCCGACAACGCTCTCTACTGGATCGGCGAATGCCACTTCAGCCAGCGCAAGTTCGTGGAGGCCATCGACGCCTTCGACGAGCTCATCCTGGCCTACCCCCAAAGCGACAAGGCCGCGGCCGCCCATCTCAAGAAGGGGCTGAGCTTCGTGGAGCTCGGCAAGAGGGACGAGGCCCTGGCGGCCCTCAAGATCCTCGTGGCCAAGCACCCGCTCGAAGAGGAGAGCCGGATCGCCCAGGACAAGATCAAGGAACTGACCCAAAAATGAGAGAGCTCAACAGCCTGAACAAAGTCATCCTCATCGGCAACCTGGGATCGGACCCCGAGATGCGCTATCTCCCCCAGCAGGACCGCAAGGTCGCCCGCTTCAACATCGCCACCAAGGAGCGCATCTTCAACCCCAACACGAGGGAGTCAACGGACCGGACCGAATGGCACCGGATCGTCGTCTGGGGCAAGCAGGCCGAGTTCTGCGAGAAGTTCCTGACGAAGGGCCGCCAGGTCCTCGTCGAGGGCAAGATCCAGACCCGGAGCTGGCAGGACAAGGAGGGCAACAAGCGGACGACGACCGAGATCGTCGCCGACAATATCGTTCTCCTCGGCCGCCGGGAGGGCGGCGGCGCCGCGCCCGACACAGGGGAGTTTGAACGCAGGCCCGGCCCGGAGGCCGGTCGAGTCGGCCGGCCCGCCCCCCCTGAAGACATCGTCGATGAGGATTTTCCCGACGCGGCCGGAGGCGGGTCCGGCAGCGACGACGACATCCCCTTCTAGCCACCCATCGTGAGCGACACGAAGAGCCCGGAGGACGCGTTCCGGGCCGGCGTCACGGAGGACGTCCGGCCCTGGGGCAAGTTCCGCCGTTTCCCCCACGAGAGCGTCTCGAGCATCAAGATCATCACCGTCGAGCCGGGCGCCCGGCTCTCTCTCCAGTACCATGCGGGGCGGGCCGAGTTCTGGGTGGCCCTCGATCCGGGCCTCGAGGTCACCGCGGGCGGGCGGTCCTGGGAGCCCGCGCCCAATGAGGAGATCTTCATCCCCCGCGGGACGCCTCACCGCCTCCGCAACAAGGGAACGCGGCCGGCCCGGGTCATGGAGCTCTGGCTGGGGCCCTCGTCGGAGTCCGACATCGTCCGGCTCGACGACGACTACCGCCGGAGCTGACGGTCGTTTCTTAGGTTCTTCGCCCGTTCCCGGGGGTTTTCAATCATGAAATGGCGATAGATGTCCCCCTGAAGACCCCCATAGCGGAGGGGGACCCGTCGGCCGCCGACGGGGGAACCGTCGGGACTGGTTCCCGGGGGTTTGGGGGGCTAGGGGGGACATCTGTCGGCAGGCTGCTTTGAAGAAAATCCTCGGAAACGGGTGAAGAACCTTAAGCCCGCGGCTGAGGGCTTCAGTGCGGGCGGTGGGTTTCAGCGATCTGGCCCGTGAGGAAGACCTCGGGGTGCTTGACGAGGATCTCCTCGATGACGTACTCCTCGACGGCCTTCGCGCTGCCGAGCTTGAGGGTCTCCTCGACGATCTTCTCGGCCGTCCGGACCTCGACGGACCGGAGCGCCTTCTTGATCCGGGGGATGAAGATGGGGTTCATGCTGAACGTCCTCAGGCCGAACCCCAGAAGGACGACGGCCGACAGGGGGTCGGCGGCCATCTCTCCGCACACGGCGGCCTCCTTGCCCGCCTTCCGCGCGGCCTGCAGGACCGAGCGGGTGAGCCGCAACACGGCGGGGTGGAGGGGCTTGAAAAGGTAGGACACGGGCTCGTTCGAACGATCGACGGCCAGATAGTACTGGATGAGATCGTTCGTCCCGATGCTGACGAAATCGACCTCCTTGAGAAACAGGTCGGTCAGGACGGCGGCCGCCGGGACCTCGATCATGACCCCGACGGGGACCGCCTCGTCGAAGGGCTCCCCGTCCCGGCGCAGGTCGGCCTTGACCTCCTCGAAGAGGTCCTTGAACTCGGCGATCTCCTCGACCTCGGTGACCATCGGCAGGAGGATCCGGACGTTCTTCCGGCCGCTGGCCCGCAGGATGGCCCGGAGCTGGATCCGGAACAGGGCTTTGTTCTTCAGCGAGAAGCGCAGGCCCCTCAAACCCAGGGCGGGGTTGGGCTCCTTCTCGATGTTCAGGCGGGGCAGGCTCTTCTCGCCGCCGATGTCGACGGTCCGGATGATGACGGGGTGGGGAAAGGCCCCCCGGGCGATCTTGGAGTAGATCTCGAAGTGGTCCTCCTCGGACGGCAGGGTCTCGCGCTGGAGATAGATGAACTCGGACCGGAACAGTCCGATCCCCTCCGCGCCCATCGACACGGCCATCGGGACTTCCTCGGGCAGCTCGATGTTGGCCATCGGCGTGAAGCGGACGCCGTCGAGGGTCACGGCTTTCAGCCGGGCCGTTTTCCGCAGCTCGTGTCCGTAGGCCTCGTATTTCTCCTTCTTGGCCTGGAACTCCCGGCGGACGGCGGGCGGCGGGTTGATGATGATCTCCCCCTCGCTGCCGTCGACGATGACGAAATCCCCTTCGCGGACCGTGCGGCTGATGTCCCTCAGCCCGAGGACGGCCGGGATGTTCAGGGACCGGGCCAAGATGGCCGTGTGGGATGTCGGCCCGCCCATATCGAGGGCGATGCCCAGCGTCAGCTTCTTGCTCAAGCGCATGGCGGCTTCGGACGGCAGCAGCTCGTGGGCGACGAGGATGTGCTGCTTCAGCGGGGATTCCTCGCGACCTCGGCCGGTCTCGAGATTCCGGTACACCCGGGTCAGGACGTCCGAGACGTCCGATTTCCGCTGCCGGAAGTAGTCGTCATTGAGGGACTCGAAGAGCTGCTCGTAGCGGAGGTTGGCCTGGGACAGGGCCCATTCGGCGCGGACCTTCTCCTCGCGGATGGCGGCCTCGATGCCGGAGACGAGGGACGCGTCTTCCAGGATCAGGAGGTGGGCGTCGAAGATGAAGGCGCTCTCCCGGCCCATCTTCTCCCGAATGTCATCCTTGATCCGGACGAGGTCGCCCCGGGTCCGGTCGATGGCCCGGCGCACGCGCTTCAGCTCGTCCTCGACCTGGGCGTCCGTGATGGCCTCTTTCCGGGAGGTGAAGACGAGACGGCGGGGCAAGAGGACCTCGCCCATCGCGATGCCGGGTGAAACCCCCGTTCCCCTCAGTCGGATGACGTCCACGTTCCTCACTCGCTCTCGTCGAAGCGGTTGTCGATGAGCTCGACGAGGGCCCCCATAGCGGCCGCCTCGTCCTTGCCCGAGACGACCAGCCGGATCGGCGTCCCCTTGGTCGCGGCCAGGGTCAGGATCCCGAGGATGCTCTTGCCGTCGATCTCGTTGCCGTCCTTGACGATCTTCACGGACGAGCTGAAGCGGTTGGAGAGGTTGACGAACTTGACGGCCGCCCGGGCGTGAAGGCCCAGCTTGTTCTTGATGGTGACGTCCTTCCCGATCATGACCGCTTCACTTGGCGCGCGAGCTGAGCAGGGCGCCGACGAGGTGGATGTTCTTCTTGCCCTGGTCCACGACCTTGCGGGCCACGTCCTTGAGGTTGTTGCTCCGCTGGAGAGAAACGAACTTGATGAGCATGGGGAGGTTGACGCCGGTGATGACCTCGACCCGGTTGTCCTTGAGGAAGCTGAAGCTCAGGTTCGACGGCGTCCCTCCGAACATGTCCGTGAAGATGATGACCCCGTTCTTCTGGTCCACCCGCTTGAGGCTCTGATTGATCTTCCGCTTCGAGTCCTCGACGTCGTCGTACCAGCCGATGGAGATGGCCTCGATGTTGGGAGCCTCGCCGAGGATGATGGTCAGGGCCCCGAGGAGCTCCTCGGCCATCTTGCCGTGGCAAACGATGATCCCGCCGATCATGATCTCGGTTCCTTTCCGTTCCGGCCCTTATTGTAGCGGAAAGGAGGTCATTTAAAAAGGTCCCGATGATAAATCTTGACGACGCATCCTCGGGCCTTCAGGTGCTTCCGGAGCTCCTCGGCGATGACCACCGAGCGGTGGCGGCCGCCCGTGCACCCGATGGACACGGTCAGGGTGCTCTTGCCCTCCCGGGCGAACCGCGGCACGGCGTCGCCGACGAACCGGAAGAGCTCCCGGAGATACCCTTGGGCCCCCGGCGAGCCGAGGACGAACTCGCGGACGCTCCGGGTCTTCCCGGACCTGGCCCTCAGGCGGTCGACATAGAAGGGATTCGGCAGGAACCGGGTGTCGAAGACCAGGTCGGAGTCGAGGGGCAGCCCGTGTTTGTACCCGAAGCTGACGAGGACGACCTGGAGGGGCCGCGGCTTCCGGCGCAGGACCTTGCCGGTGATGACGTCCCTGAGCTGGTAAATGCTCAGGTTCGAGGTGTCTATGACGTCGTCGGCCATCTTCCGGATGCCGGCCAGACGCTTCCGCTCGAGCCGGACCCCTTCCAGGATGGGTTTGCGGCGGGACAGGGGGTGAGGCCGGCGGGTCTCGCTGAATCGTTTGGCGAGCGTTTCGTCGGAGGCCTCGAGGAAGATGAGCCGGGCCGGGGCCTTTTTCCGGATCTCGCGGAAGACCCGCGGGAACTCGGAGAGGAAGCGGGGCTCCCGGATGTCGATGACCAGGGCCACCCGCTCGATCTCGACCTTCTTCTTCAGCCAGAGGTCGACGAGGTCCGGGATGAGCTTGGCCGGAAGGTTGTCGATGCAGTAGTAGCCGAGGTCCTCCAGGGCCCTGCTGACGACGGTCTTCCCCGAGCCGGAGAGGCCGGTGACGATCAGGAAGCGGTTGTCCGTGACCGACGTCTTCATGTCATGCCTCAGGTCAGGGCCTTGTCGAGCCGGCGGACGATCTCGTCGGGGGCGCTGTAGCCCTTGGCCCGCAGCTTGTGGACCTTGCAGGCCACCTCGATCAGCGTCGCGATGTTGCGGCCCGGCGCGACGGGGATGGCCAGCTGGGGGATCTTTGTGTCGAGGATGGGGACGCTCTCGTCCGCCTTGAGCCCCAGGCGATCGACCTCGAAGCCCTGCTGCCATTTCTTCAGCCGGATGACGAGGTCGATCCTCGATTCCCGGACGATCGACCGGGGCCCGAAGATGGCCTTGATGTTGATGATGCCGAGGCCGCGGATCTCCATGAAATTCCGGCTGAGGGCCGGCGCCGAGCCGACGAGCTGGCCCTTGGCCGTCTTGCGGATCTCGACGATGTCGTCGGCGACGAACTTGTGGCCCCGGGCGATGAGCTCCAGGGCGCTTTCGCTCTTCCCGATGCCGCTGTCGCCCAAGATGAGGGCGCCGATATCGAAGATCCTCAGGAAACCGGCCGAGATCGTCGTCCGCGCCGGGCCGGGCCCGGCAGGGCCCTTTTCAGACACGGGCCTTCTCCTCTTCCGCCCGGAGGATCTCCAGGACCCGGGCCGGCCCTTCGGCCCGCAGGAGCTTGGAGGCCAGCCCCCGCGACCCACGGGTCAGGGAGGCGATGGCGGCCAGGATCCGGAGGCCGACGTTCGGATCGTCCTGCGGGGAGACGAGCAGGAAGAACGCGTGCGAGGGCTTGCCGTCGGAGGACCCGAAGGTCACGCCCTCCTCCGACAACCCCAACAGGAGGACGGGAGCCTTGACCCCTTCGGCCCGACAGTGAGGGACGGCCACGCCCCGGCCGATGGCCGTCGTGCCCATCTCCTCCCGCTTGAGCAGCTTGTCGAGGACGGCCTCCCTGGGCGAGACCTTCGCACCGTTCTCCAAACGGGCGACCATCTCCCTGAGGATACCCGCCCGGTCC
The DNA here is from genome assembly GCA_964423315.1 of uncultured Eubacteriales bacterium. Classification (GTDB taxonomy): domain Bacteria; phylum Acidobacteriota; class Aminicenantia; order Aminicenantales; family Saccharicenantaceae; genus RBG-16-66-30. The sequence goes on from CAYREO010000006.1 coordinate 82,308, forward strand.
CGGGCCTCGAGCCGGGAAAGGATCATGCTCTCCTCAAGCAGCGAATGGAGCTTCACGTCGCGCCCGCCAACCGGTCAATCCGGCTCGACGAGCCCGTAATGGCCGTCCTTGCGGCGGTAGACCACGGACCATTCTTCCGATCCCTGGCGGCGGAACATGAAGACCTCCTTGGACTTGATGTCGAGCTGGATCAGGGCCTCCTCCAGGGTCATGGGCTTGAGGGAATAGTGGGCGCTGCGGATGACCCTCTTCTCGTCCTCGGGAGCCTCGATCGCCGGGGCCAGGGCCTTCCTCTCCCGGCCGCCACGCCGCTTCTTCTCCCGCCACTTGTCGCGCTCCTTCTTGATCCTCTTCTCCAGGTTGTCGAAGGCCCCGTTGAGGGAGTCCATCATGTCCATGGTCTCCTCGGTGACGACGATGCCGCCCCCCGCGGCCCGGACATGGATCTCGGCCCGGTTCCGGTTCTTCTGGACACTGAGGACGATCGTGACGTCGAGGACGTCCCGGATGAGCTTCTTGAGCCGGCCCAGCCTCTTCTCGCAATAGGCTCGGATCTCGGGGCGGAGCTCCGCCTGGCGCGTCGTGTAGTGGACGTTCATGGTTTTTCCTCCATGATGGACTTCCGTTTCCGGATGTGGGACGGCTCGATCTTGAGCTGCTGGCGGTACTTGGCGATCGTGCGGCGGGCGATCCTCAGGTCCTCCTTGGCCAGCAGGTCCCCGATCTCGATGTCGCTCAGGGGATTGGCCCGATCCTCGCTCTCGACGATCTTGCGGATCTTCTCCTTGACCTTGAGGGACGAGACGTCCTCGCCGTAACCGCCCGGGAGCGACTTGTGGAAGAAATATTTCAAGGGAAAGACCCCCTGGGGGGTCTGCATGAACTTGTTGGCGACGACCCGGCCGACGGTCGACTCGTGGACCCCGATGTCCTGGGCGATCTCCATAAGGGTCATCGGCCGGATATGGTCGATGCCCTTCTCGAAAAAGGCCTTCTGCCGATCGACGATGTGACGAGCGACCTTATGGATGGTCTGGTTCCTCTGGTCCAGGCTGCGCATGAACCAGAGGGCCTTCTTCAAGCTGTCCTTCAGGAAGGCGTGGGCCTCGGGCTGCCGCTCGGCGGCCTGGGCCAGCATGGCCCGGTAATGAGGGCTGATCCTCAGCCGCGGAAGTCCCTCGTCGTTGACCGTGATGGTCCACTCGTCGCCTTCCTTGGTCACGAGGATGTCCGGGACGACATACGCCGCCTTCTCCTCGGTGTACTTGCGGCCCGGAGCGGGGTCGAGGCTGCGGATGACGTCGATGTGGACCTTGACCTCGGACAGGGGGATGCCGAGGAGCCTCGACAGCTGGGCATAATCCGACCTTTCGAGGAGCGGGAGGTGATGGGAGACGATGGCCCGGGCCGTCGGGTCCTCGATCTGGAGGTTGTCCATCTGGGCCAGGAGCGCCTCGCGGAGGTCGAGGCTGCCGCACCCGACGGGGTCGAAGGCCTTGATCTTCTCGCGGACGGCCTCCACCCGCGCGGGCGTCGTCCGGTTGAGGCGGGCCAGCTCCTCGACGGACGTGGCCAGGCGGCCGTCCTCGTCGATGTCGCCGATAATTTTCTCGGCGAGCTCCAGGTCGCCGGGCTCGGAGAAGGTCAGGGTCGCCTGCCAGTTCAGATGGTCCCAGAGCGAGGGCGTCCGGGACAGGGTGTTCTCAAGGGACAGGGATTCCTTGTTCTCGGTAAAATGGGGCCTGAAGCCCTCATCGAGATATTCCTGGAAGCTGGCCTCGAATTGGCCGTCGGCGTCCGGATCGGATCTCGAACCTTCGGCCCCGGGCGCCAGGCCTTCGAGGATGTTCTCGGGGGCCTTGAGCCCGCCGTCCTCCTCGGCGGCGGCCTCGCGCTCCCGGGCGGCCTGGTCGAGGGCCTCCCCTTCGATCTCGATCATCGGGTTCTCGGCCAGCTCGGCGTCGATGACCTCGATGAGCTCCAGGTTCGTCAGCGGCAGGAGCTTGATGGCCTGCTGCAGGGCGGGGGCCAGAATGAGCTTCTGGACCTGCCTCTGGTCGAGCCGCTGGCGGAGGGTCATCGGGCCGGTCTCCTTTTCTCGAAGCGATCCTTCTCAATAATCATAGACGGAACTGGTCCCCCAAATAACTCTTGCGAACGTCCTGCGAAGCGACGATGTCCCCGGGCGCCCCCTCCTTGAGGATCCGGCCGCCGTCGAGGATATAGGCCCGGTCGGTGGCCTCGAGGGCCTCGCGGACGGAGTGGTCGGTCAGCAGGATGCCGAGCCCTTTGTCCCGGAGCTTGCGGATGATCGCCTGGAGATCGCGGACCGAGAGGGGATCGATCCCCGTGAACGGTTCGTCGAGCAGGAGAAAGTCGGGATCGGTGATCATCGCCCGGGCGATCTCCAGGCGCCGCCTCTCCCCTCCCGACAGGGTCAGGGCCCGGGCGCCGGCCAGATGGGCGAGCCCGAACTCGGCCAGCGTCTCGGCCACGCGGGACTTCCGCGAGGCGGCCCCGCGCGGCCGGGTCTCGAGCACGGCCAGAAGGTTGGCCTCGACGCTCAGCTTGCGGAAGGCGGACGGCTCCTGAGGCAGGAGCACGAGCCCCTTCCGGGCCCGCCGGTACATCGGCCAGTCCGTGATGTCCTCGTCGCGCAGGAAGACGCGGCCGCCGTCCTGAGGGACGAGGCCCAATATCATCGAGAACGTGGTGGTCTTGCCTGCCCCGTTGGGGCCCAGAAGCCCGACGACTTCCCCCTCGCCGACTTCGATCGACACGCCGTCGACGGCCTTTTTCGTCCCGTAACGCTTTCTCAGGTCGACCGCTCGCAGGAACCCTCTCATCGTTCACGATTTGATGACGGTCGTGGACCTTCCATGTCCCTCGTTTTCGAGCCGGATTCTATCATCGCCCAGGTCAAATGTCAATTTGCTCCCCCTGGAGACGCGGCCGTCGCGGTCGACAAGGACGGGGTTCCCGCCGATCTCGATCCGGTCCGCGGCCGCATCGTACCGGGCCTCGCCGCCCCGCCCCTCGTACCGGTCCCACGAAACGACGACGCCCGTCCGGGCGGTCAGCATCTCGAGGCCCCGGCCGCTTTCTCCGAGAAGCCCGTCGATCTCCTCGGCGGCCAGCGCCGCGCCGCGCACCCGGACGGTGCCCTTGCCGCGGAGCACGAGAAGCCGGTCCGGAGGCGAATAGCTCAACGTCTCTCCTCCCGCCTCGACGGTCTCCCCGTCCGCCCCGCGTCCCGGCCCGTGCGGGAAACGGGCCTCGGACCTGCCCCGTGCCTGGATTTCTCCCGTGACTTCATCCACTCTCAGGTCCTCCGATTCGATGCTGCGGTCGGCTTGGCGGATGCGGACCGTGCCCTCGAAGCGGCTCTGGCCCGAGGATTCGCTTCTTTCCATGCGTCCCGCCGAGACGAGGAGAGGCTCCTCGCTCGAGAAGAACCCCAGCGGAGCGTCGGCCCGGGCTTGCCATTGCCCCTTGAAGCCGCCTTCCGCCCTGACGATACGGCCTTCGTCCTCGAGATCGAGGACCGGTGCGGCGACCCGGAATCGATCGGACTCGAGAGCGACCTCCCCTCCGGATCCCGCCGACGCCCGGAGCGAACGAAGCCCTCCGTCGCCCTCGGCATCGGCGCCTTCGAGCGTCCAATCCCGTTCCGGACCTCCGGCATATTCCATACGGAAGCCCCCCGACGCGGCCCAGCGCCGGACCTCGCCCGCTTCGTCGAGGAAGACCTTGATCCGTCCGGCCGTGAGAAGGACCCGCCATCCGGCCGGAGACTCGAGCGACAGCCCCGCTCCGCCCCGGGCGTCCAGGGTCTCCACAATCCCGGCATCGGGAGAGAAGGACGCGGAGATCGCGTCGGACCGCAGCGTTAGGCTTCCGGCGGCGTCCCCCGGCGGTCCTGTGAGCGTGATGGACGGTTTCCCATCGAGGTCCATGGCACGGAAGGCCCGACCCTCCTCGTCGAGAGCGAACGCCAAGGCCTCCGCCGCCGCCTCGATCCGGCCATCGACGAAGCGGACCCTGCCGCCGGCCTCTCCGCGCATCAGGGAACGCAGATAACGGAGGCTCTCGCCGGCGAGGACGGGGCCTTCGGCGGCGGGATCCCCGGCCCCGATCGAAACCCGGAAACCGCCCGTCAGGAGAGCTTCCTCGGTGCCCCGCGCATAGGAGAGCCCGCCCGCTTCCCCGGACATCCTCTCCGAATGGAATATGCCGCGTTGCCCGGTCCGGAAGACGCCGCCGGCCTGATCGTACTCGAAGCGGGGACCCTGGAGAACGATATCGTCGACGGAGATCCTGGCCCGGCCGGAGATGCGGAAAAAGCTCCGGTTCTCGTCGTACAAGATCTCGTCGGCGGAGATGCGGGAGATGACGGCGCCGTCCGGGCCGTAGTCGGTGACCTCGACCGCTCCTTCCAGATGACGGAGGCCGTCCGGTCCCAGGACATAGCGGTCGGCCACGACTTCGGCCGATGTTCTTCCTGCGAGGTATTCGCGGTGCCGGACGTTCTCCTTCCTGTCGACCGGCCCGCTTGGGGCGGGCGCCCCAACGTCCTCGGCCCGGGCCGGGCGCTCCCGGCGGCCGGCGAGGTGGAGGATGACGGCCCCGGTCAGAAAAACGGCCGCCAGAACGGCCGCCCAGCCCGCGAGGCGCGCCGCCGGCGACGCTTTTTGAGCGGTCATCTTCTCAGGCCCTGAAGTCTTCCGCGGACACGCTGATCTTGGGGACCCCCATGTATTCGGACGGCATCAGCGAATAGACGATGCTGACGCGGGAGCCGCGGCGGAGGACGTGCCGCCAGTCCGCCTTATCCCAGCCGAGGACTTCCAGGACCCTCCCGTTCTGCCGGCCCAGGAACTTGAGGTGCTTCCTCTGGAGGATCTGGGGCTCGCCGAGGACCTCGACGTCCTCGGCCAGGAAGACGGGCTTGGGATTGCCGACCCCGAACGGGACAAGGAGGGCGAAGGCGTCGAGGAAGCGGCCGTCGATCTCCTGGAAGCCGAGAGGCCCGTCAACGCGGATCTTCCTCTTCAAGCTGTCCTCGGCGATGCGGGCCTCGGCCAGCGGGTTGAGGAGGCTCTTGAACTCGGCCATCCTGTCTCTCGGCAAGGTGCAGCCCACGGCGAACTTGTGCCCCCCGTAGCTCAGGAACAGATGGCGGCATTCGTCCAGGATGTCGATGAGCGGGACGTCGGACAGGCTCCGTCCGGAGCCGTGGGCCTTGCCGTCCTCGTAGGCGAAGAGGAGGACGGGCCGGTGGAAGTGGTCCTTGAGCTTGGAGGCCACGATGCCGATGACGCCGCGGTGCCAGGCCTCGCTGCCGAGGACCAGGCACTTGTATCTCTCGTCGAGGCCTTTGTCCTCGATCTTGTCCCGGGCCTCGTTGAAAATCCGCTCCTCGGTCCTCTGTCGCTGCGCATTGAGCTCGTCGAGCTCCCGGACGAGGGCTTCGGATTCCTCCAGGGTCTCCGCGAAGAAGAGTCGGACGGCCAGGTCGGTCATGCCCATCCGGCCGGCGGCGTTGATGCGCGGTCCGATGCGGAAGCCGAGATCGCTTTCGGAGATCTTTCGGTTGGCCAGGCCGCAGGCCTCGAGGAGGCTCCGAAGACCGGTGTTGGCGACGGTCGAGAGCCCCTGCATCCCGTGCTTGACGAACAGCCTGTTCTCCCCCTTGAGCGCGGCGACGTCGGCCACGGTCCCGATCGAGACGAGCTTCATGTAATGCGGCAGGTGCGCTCCCTTGCCGGCCCGCTCGAGGAGGGCCTGGATGAGCTTGAAGGCGACCCCGACGCCGGCCAGGCCGGGATCCGGATACCCCGAGTCCTCGAGGACGGGGTTGAGGACGGCCACGGCCTCGGGCAGGCGCTCGCCGGGCCGGTGATGGTCGGTGATGATGACGTCGACGCCTTTCTCCCGGGCCAGGGCCGTGAACTCGACAGCCTTGATGCCGCAGTCCACGCTGATGACCAGCCCCGCTCCGCGCTCGACGGGGACGCCGACATGGGCGGCTTTGAGGCCGTAGCCGTCCGTCAGCCGCTCGGGGATGAAGTACTCGACCCGGGCGCCGAGCGATCGCAGGGCCTTGAGGAGCATGACGACCGAGAGTACGCCGTCCACATCATAATCGCCGAAGACGAGGATCTTCTCGTTGCCGGCGATCGCCTTGTGGATCCGCGCGACGGCCTTGTCCATGCCCTTCATCCGGTACGGATCGTGAAGGGATTCCAGGCCGCCGTGGAGGAACGTGCGGGCTTCCGCTTCGGTCACGATCTTCCTGTTGACGAGGACGCGGGCGATGGCCGGCGGAAGATCGAGGGCCCGGGCCAGGGCCTCGGCTTCGGCGCTCGGCGGACCGATGACCCAGATCGACGTGTTCATCCCGCCCTCAATCTAACACAATCCCTCGGGGGTCCTCAAGACAACCGCTGAGCACGCCTCCGCCGGCAGCATCGGATGAGTTTGACGAGGGAGCGGGCCGTGGTGCCGTATCGGGGCCGGACGGCGAAGCCGCTCGTTGACAATTAAACGCTTGAAAAATATAATATTTAAACTGTGTCCATCGACCTGCGTCCCAAGCTCGCGAAGACCCGCGGCCTCTTCGACCGCATCGCGGACGTCTTCCGGAGCGGCCGCCCGCGGGAAGAGATCCTCGGCGGCCTCGAGGAGGCCCTGATCCTGGCCGACGTCGGCGTGGCGGCGACCGGCCGCATCCTCGACGCTCTCCGGGTCCGGACGTCGAAGGACGCGTCCGAGGCCGAGCTCCGCGAGGCCCTCAAGGAGGGGATCGCGGCCATCCTCGCCCGCCGCGCGGCGGCCTTCGACCTCGACGCCTCTCCGGCCGTCGTCCTGATGGTCGGGACCAACGGCGGCGGCAAGACGACCTCGACGGCCAAGCTCGCCCTTCGCTTCTCGCGGGGCGGCAAACGGGTCCTGATGGCCGCCGCCGACACGTTCCGGGCCGCCGCCCAGGAGCAGCTCGTCCAGTGGGGCAAGCGACTCGACCTCCCGGTCTTCAAAGGCCAGTACGGGGCCGACCCCGCCTCGGTCGTCTTCGACGCCCTGCGGACGTTCCAAGCGCGCGGCGCGGATGTCCTGCTTGTGGACACGGCCGGCCGCGTCCACACGAACGCCAACCTCATGGGCGAGCTCGAGAAGGTCAAACGGGTCATCGGCCGCGAGGCGCCCGGGGCGCGCCTCGAATCGCTCCTCGTCCTGGACGCGAGCATCGGCCAGAACGCCCTCCTCCAAGCCCGGGAGTTCCTGAAGTTCTCGGGCTTGACCGGCATCGTCCTGACCAAGGTCGACGGCACGGCCAAGGGCGGCGCGGTCATCGGCATCGCCGACGAGCTCGACCTGCCCATCGTGTTCCTCGGGATCGGCGAAGGCCAGGAAGACCTCGCCGACTTCGCGCCCCGGGATTTCGCGGAGGCCCTTCTGTCATGAGCCGTGCGATGGACCTGGCCTTCATGGAGATGGCCTACGGCCTGGCCGGCAAGGCCCGCGGCCGCTCCAGCCCCAACCCGCTCGTCGGCGCCGTCGTCGTCCGCGGCGACCGCATCGTCGGACTCGGGTTCCACGAGGAGGCCGGCAAGCCCCACGCCGAGATCCTGGCCCTCGGGGCCGCCGGGAAGCGGGCCAAGGGAGCGACGCTCTACATCACCCTCGAGCCGTGCGTCCACTGGGGACGGACGCCGCCCTGCGTCGACCGGGTCATCGCCGCCGGGCCCGCGCGGGTCGTCGTTTCCGCCCTCGACCCGAATCCGCTGGTCCATGGCCGGGGCGTCCGCCGCCTGCGGGCCGCCGGCATCGATGTCTCCGTCGGCCTGCTCGCGGAGAGGATGGCCGGCCTGAACGAGGCGTACATCAAGTACATCACCCGCCGCGTCCCGTTCGTGACCCTCAAGGCGGCCCTGACCATGGACGGCAAGATCGCCTGCCGGAGCGGCGATTCCAAGTGGATCTCGTCGGCGGGGACGAGGGACTATGTCCACCTCCTGCGGGGAGAGCACGACGCGCTGATGATCGGCGCCAATACGCTTCTCGTCGACGACCCCCTTCTGACCGTGCGTCACGCCAACTGGCCGGGCAGGAGGATCGTCCGGGCCGTTCTCGATCCCCGGCTGCGTTTTCCGCCCGGCGCGAGGATCCTGTCGACCCTCCGCGAAGGCCCCGTCCTCGTCTTTACTGGCGACGGGGCGCCGGCGGCCAAGGCCCGGGCCCTCGAGCGGCGGGGCGCCGAGGTCGTCCGGCCGGGCGGCGGACGGAAGGAATGGACGCTCGACGCGGTCCTCGCCGAGCTCGGCCGCCGAGAGATCGCCGCTCTGCTCATCGAGGGCGGGAGCCGCCTGTTCACCGCGTTCATCGAGAGCAAGTTGGCCGACAAGGCCGTTCTGACCTACTCGCCCAAGCTCATCGGCGGCCGGGACGCTCCCGGCCTCTACGGCGGGCGGGGCGCCGACACGGTCCGGAAAGCCCTGTCCCTCAAGCGCCTGCGGTCCTTTTCGCTCGAGGACGACATCATCCTGGAGGGTTACTTCTGATGTTCACCGGCATCATCACCCATCAAGGCCTGTTCCGGGGCTTCGCTCAAGGCCGCCGCGAGCTCATCGTCGAGGCGCCGGGCCTCTCGCCGACCCCTGCCCCGGGCGGGAGCCTGGCCGTCAACGGCGTGTGCTTGAGCCTCCTCGGAGGGGGACGGGACGGGCTCCGTTTCAACCTCTCGCGGGAGACCCTCGAGAAGACGACGCTGGGAAGCCTCAAGTCCGGGGACCGGCTCAATCTCGAGATGCCCCTGACCCTCTCGACCCCTTTGGGCGGACATCTCGTCACCGGGCACGTCGACGCCGTCGGCCGGGTCCTCGAGTCCTCGGCACGGCCTCCGGGCAAGCGGCTGACCGTCTCCTATCCCGCCGCGCTCCGCGCGTTCTTCATCCCCAAGGGTTCGGTGGCCGTCGACGGGGTGAGCCTGACGATCGCGGCGCTCGGACCGTCGTCCTTCGAGGTCGAGCTCATCCCCCTGACCCTCGAGGGCTCGAACCTCGGCCGCCTGCGGGCCGGCGCGCGGGTCAACATCGAATGTGACATGATCGGCAAATACGTGTATAATTGGCTGTCCGAAAGACGACGGCCGGGCTGAGACGGCCCCCCCGCCGCCGAGAGCACCCGAAGAAAGACCCATGACCGAAGAGACACGAACCGTTCCCGTCGAACAGGCCATCGACGCCGTGCGCGACGGCCGGATGATCATCATCGTCGACGACGAGGACCGCGAGAACGAGGGCGACCTGATGGTCGCCGCCGAGAAGGTCACCCCGGCGATCATCAACTTCATGGCCCGCCACGGACGCGGTCTCGTCTGCCTGCCCCTGACCCGCGAGCGGCTCCAGGAGTTGCGCCTCCCGCTCATGGTCAACGAGAACACCGCCCGCTACCAGACGGCCTTTACGGTCTCGATCGACGCCCGGGACGGGATCACGACCGGGATCTCCGCCGCCGACCGGGCCCGGACCATCCTGACCGCCGTCGATCCCGCGACCCGGCCCGAGGACCTGGCCCGGCCGGGGCACGTGTTCCCCTTGCAGGCCCGTGAGGGAGGCGTCCTCGCCCGGGCCGGACAGACCGAAGCCGCCGTGGACCTGGCCCGCATGGCCGGGCTGAGACCGGCCGGCGTCATCTGCGAGATCATGAACGAGGACGGCACGATGGCCAGGATGCCGGAGCTCGAGGAGGTCAGCCGCGAGCACGGCATCCCCATCCTGACCATCGCCGACCTCATCCGCTACCGGATGAAGCACGAGACCCTGGTCCGCAAGCTCGAGGAGACCGACCTGCCGACCCGCTTCGGCCGGTTCCGCCTGCTCGTCTTCGAGGACACCATCCGCGGCGAACACCACGTCGCGCTGGTCAAAGGCGGGATCGATCCGGCCCGGCCGACCCTCGTCCGCGCCCATTCGCAATGTCTGACCGGCGACACGTTCGGCTCCGAGCGCTGCGACTGCGGCGACCAGCTCCACAGGTCCATGGAGATGATCGAGAAGGAAGGCCGGGGCATCGTCCTTTACATCCTGACCCACGAGGGCCGGGGCATCGGCCTGGCCAACAAGATCAAGGCTTACGCCATCCAGGACGAGGGCGCCGATACCGTCGAGGCCAACCGCCGACTGGGCTTCCTGCCCGACCAGCGGGACTACGGCGTCGGGGCCCAGATCCTGGTCGCCCTGGGCGTCCGCCGCCTCCGGCTCATCACCAACAATCCCCGCAAGTTCGTCGGTCTCGAGGGTTACGGGCTGGAGATCGTCGAACGGGTCCCGCTCGAGGTCCCCCCCAACGCCTGCAACCTCCGCTATCTCAAGACCAAGAAAGAGAAGATGGGCCACATCCTCGACCTCGTTTGAAGGCCTCGCGTGGAGAACCGCGACGAACGACGCTCCCTGATCTGCCGGCGGTTCCTGGCCAAGCTCGGCCGGACGCCCGACATCCCTCGACGCCTGGCCATTCTCGCGGCCTGCGCCAAGGTCCGCTCCCCATGGGTGGAAGAGCTTCTGTGGGAGGCCCTCGAAGACGGTTCGGAGATCGTCCGCGACGCCGTCCTCCGGGAGCTTTCCAGGCGTGAGCCGTTCGGCCTGAGATACGCCCTCGATCGCCTGGGCCGTCCGCCGTGGTACGCGAAGAGCGCGGCCTTGAAGCTCATCGGCCGGCGGCGCATCCGGGAGGCCGTGCCCGAGATGCGGGCCGTCATCCGGGACCCGAACGCCGATGTCCGGCGCTCGGCCGCCGAGGCCCTCGGCGAGATCGGGGGCGAGGACGCCCTCCGGCTCCTCGTCGGGTTGAAACAGGATCCCAGTCAGTTCGTCCGGGCGGCGGCCGAAGAGGCCATCCTCAAGGCCAGCCCGGTCCGCTTCACGTGATCTTTCTCAGGACGGCCCCGCCTCGAGGGCCCTCGCGGGGCAGGGTCAGCTCGATGACCTCGAACCCGCCCGCCAGGAACTCCGACCGGACGTCATCGTCCGTCGCAAAGGTATGGACGAACTCGGAGTTCCCGGCCAGCCGGTCCCCCCTCTCGTACGACAGGTTTCCCAGCGTGATCCAGGAGACCGTCTTCCTCGCGAGCTCCCATCCCCCCTTGAACTCCGGCTCCTGGTCGAATATGAACTGGCAAAGGAAGTGGCCGCCCGGCTCGAGCGCCCGATGGATGCGCCGCAGCATCTCGATCCGCCGCCGCCGGGTCGGGAGCGAGGAATACGTCCCGGAAGTCAGCCAGACCGCGGCGTAGTGGGACGCCGGGACTTCGAGGCGGGAGATATCCTGGACAAGGACCGGCATGACGAACCCCCGCCGGCGAAGGTTCTCGGAGGCCCTCACGGCGAGCGCCGGGATGAAATCGACGCCGGTGACCTCGAAGCCCATCGCCGCGAGTTGCGCGGCTTCACGGCCGCCGCCGACGCCGAGGAGAAGAACCCGGCCGCCGCGGACCGGGATGCGGTCGAGAAGGGCCTTTTCTTCGGGCCACAGCCCGGCGTCGACGAGCTTGTCCTCGGCCCATCCTTCGACGGACTGCGGTTTGGAATAAGCCCGGCGGTTGAATTCGATGAGGTCGGACGGCCGCATGACCATCACGGACAGGGAGCGGATGAACCGACCGGCGCGAACGAGGAATTCCGCCCCAGCGATGCGGACGCTCATGGTCCGGGCCCGGCGTTGGCCGAGTCAGCTGGAGTTCTTGTTGGACTGACAGGCCCCGCAGATCCCCGGGTGCGTGTTGCAATCGTCATGATTGGCCCCGGGAGCGACGGGGGGAAAGTTCTTGTGTTTGCAATGGATCAGAACCGATTCCTCGGGCCGCCCCCGGAACAGGACGACCAATTCGGGTGTTTGCCACTTTTTTTTCATGAAACCTGCTCCTTGGCCGCTTCCTCTATAAAGAATATAATCAATGGCCTAGCCATTGTCAATCTTTTTCAGAGCCGCCGCCCTGGCCCGGGCCACCCGGCAGAAGGCATCCACCGGGGCATCCAGCTCCCCTGTTTCCAGGTGGGCCGTCGCCGGGCACCAGAAGCAGAGATTGACGATCGGGCAACGGGCGCATCGCTCCAAATAATCGGCGCGCTCGGACGTCCGCTCCAGAGCCTTCGGTGCGTGGTCTTTCCAGATATCGGTCAAGGTCAGGGCTCTCAGATCGAAAAGGAAGCTCTCGTGGACCAGGCTCAAGCAAGGCCTGAACAGGCCGTTGGGTCCGATGACGAAATTCCTTTTCCCCGCGCCGCAGCGGAACAGATGCCGGCACACCGTCCCTTCAAGCTGGGGGACGATGAGCTCCGCGCAGCGCCCTTCCAAGGCGCCGAACCGCTCGCGGTCGCCCCGCTCCAATCCGACGATCTCCTCGGGGGTCAACCTCTCGCTCTCGATCTCCTCGTTCCGGGCGGGGTCCCGGTCGAGGCGGTAGTGGAGGAAGGGATCGAAGCGGAAGTAATCCTTGGTCCGGGCCCGGCAGAATCCGGCGATCGCCTCGAGCTCGCCGAGGTTCGACCTCAGGGCCATGGCCTTGAGACGGAGCCTCATCCCGCTTTCGGCCAGACGCGCCATCCCTCGTTCGAAGGCTTCGAAAGAGCCGGGGATCCGGGTGACCTTTTCGTAGGTCTCCCGGGTCACGCCATAGACCGTGACCTCGATGTCGCGCGGCGGATACTTCCGGAACAGCCGGATGTGCTCGTCATTGACGAGAGTCGCGTTCGTGTAGATCGAAACAAGAAGGCCCTGTTCCCGGAGGGCGAGGTAGACGTCCGGGAAATCGGCCCGCAGAAGCGGCTCGCCCCCCGTGACGAGGCACCAAACGGCGCCGAGTCCGGCGGCCTCCGCCGCCACCCGTCCGATCTCGGCCGCCGTCATCTCGCGGCTGCGGGCCTCGCGGTGGCCCGGCGGAAGGTTGATGTAGCAGTGGCGGCAGTCGAGATTGCAGCGGGCCGTGAGCTCGAGGTCGAAGCCCAGGACCGCTTGCTTCTTCTTGAGTTTGTCCCAGATCGGGAGCTCCGGGAGCGCCTTGCGGATCACGTGCTTGCCGGACATCAGGGCATCCTTTTCGGCGCCCGGCCGGCCAGACGGCGGAGAAGGGTCAATCCCCGGGCGAGCCAGCCCGTTCGGGACAGGAAGGCCAGGGCCGGGCCGGACCGGCGGCCGGACGGCCCGACCTTGCGGCCGCCCCGCTCGACCGACGTCACGACGCCCAGGATCCGGTCCGCGGGGAGCGTCCCGTCCTCCATATCGGCGTTGTCGCCTCGGGCGGCGAACCGGCCGGCCGCCCGCCGGACGAGCCGGTGAACGGCGACCTTCCCCGTCGCCGGATGGACGAAAGCCACGATCTCGCCGGGTCGCGGCCCGGCCGTGCCCGGCGGGGCGATCGTCACGATGTCGCCGTCCTTGACGAGCGGCGACATGCTTGCGCCTCGGGCCCGGAAGCGGAACGGGCGGCCCTTGGCCAGGACGGCGATCAGGAGCCCGGTCAGGGTCTCCCCCGACAAGGGGAGCTCCCCGCCTCGTCTGACCAGGACCGCAGGTTTCATGTTCGGTGCCTTCAGCGGAATCGGACCACCATTTTCCTGGAGGCCAATTCCTCGACGAGCCCGACGACGTCCTGCTCGATGGTCTCTATCGGCGCCCCAAACTCTGCGGCCAATTCGGCGGCGGCCTCCCGAAGCGAGCGGGCCCCGTCGAGCTTGCGCCAGATGGCCCGGGCGGTCTCGTTGAGCGTGTAGAGCTCGTCCTCCATGTCCCCGATGCCCGAAGTCAAGGGCACGATGATGATCTCCCCTTCGATCTCCCTGGCCACGATCTCACCGGACGGACCGTAGATCGAATCGAGATGGATCTTGCCGTTCACGTGGGTCCTCCTCTCATCATCCCGGGCACGGGCCGTTCTCTCCCCCGCGCCCTTTCCTCGGACCTTCGCCCTCACCGACCCTCGCCCCCCAGTCGGTGACCGTCCAGGCTTTTTCTCCCGGGGCGAGTAGGCCGAGGGCCTGGGCCTGGGCATGGGTGATCCTGCAAAAGTAGTCCACAGGGGTATCGAGGGTCCCGTGTTCGGCCCAGGACTTGGCCGGACACTGCAGGCAGAGGGCTTTGAGAAAACAGCGGCCGCAGCGCCTCAGATAATCCGGATTTCGGGCTCTCCGCCTTCGGAGCCGGGGCGGCAGTTCCTGGACGGCCTCCCGAAGAGAGCCTCGGTTCAGGTCATAGACGGTATCCGGATGTCTCAGCGTGAGACAGTATTGGAAGTGTCCGTAGGCGTCGACGGCCCCTGCCCCTCCGCCCTCGAGGCAAGTGAAGAGCCGGTCGCCCCGGCCCCCCCCGTGATCGGCGACGAACCGTCGGCGCTCCTCGCCTCCGTCCCGGTCCATGCCGGTCAGGTGTCCGGCCGCTTCATGCGGAGGCAGCCGGAGACCGCGGATGAGCTCGCTTCGGGCCGGGTCCGGCCGGGACCGGAGATCGAGGGCGACGGCGAAATCCGGGGTCCCCGATCCTCCCATGAGCCCGGCCGCCCAGTCTTCGAACTTCGCGCGCTCGCCCCGGTTCAAAGGGAGAATGACACTCTTCAGGACGAAGGGGATGTGATGGTCCTCAAGCAGCCGGAGCCCGCGGCGGGCGGCCTCGAAGGCGTCCGGGTTCCGGGTGATGGCCAACGAGGTCTGTTCGTTCATTCCGTAGACCGAGACCTCCATCTTCTCGAGCGGCGGCACCCGGGAAAAGAGCCCGGCCAGGTGCGGGGTGACGAGCGTGGCGTTGGTGAAGATCATCACCCTCATTCCCCGGCGGCGGGCCTCGAGGTAGAGGTCCTCGAAGTCGCTCCTCAAGAGGGGCTCGCCGCCGGTGAAGCGCACGGTCAGACAACCGAGAGCGGCGGCCTGGCCGAGAAGGTCCTTGATGAATCCGGTGCCCATTTCCCGGCGGCGGGCTTCGTCGTCCCCGGCGGGACGATTGATGCTGCAGTGGAGGCAATCGTTGTTGCAGCGTTCGGTCAGCTCGATGTCGAGCCGGCTCAGGAGGGGCTTCCGGTCCTTCCACAGGGGGCTCAGGTCGGAACGGACCCTCGTCGCATAGGACTTCTTCATCGGTGTCATCCGGCAAGCTCCTCGAGGACCTCGACGGCCGCGCCGCTCGTGTCGAAATGGAGCTCGTAGAACGGGACCTTCCGGATCATCTCACCGGCCAGATCCAGGACGCGCTCCCACCAGTCGGAGGTCAACAGAGGACGAACGAACCGAGGGAGCAGATCGCGAAGGACGGCCTCGGGGCTTTCGACCCGGACCAAACGGTTCTCCTTCGCCTGACGAAGGAACAGGACGGCCCGCAGAGGCGCGGACGACGCCGAAACCAGAGGGACCTCTCCGTGGCTCCAGGTCCCGTGGATGTCGAACCCGCTGGAGGTCCTGCGGGCGATGATCCGGTCGTCGCAGAGGATCTCGGCCCGGTCCCGAAGCATTTTGACGATGGTCGACTTGCCGGCCTCGGACGGCCCGGTGAAGAGCAGGCCATGGCCCCTCAGGGAAACGCCGGCCGCATGGACGAATGCGCCGCCCCATTGCGGCAGGGCCCGGGCCAGGAAGATCTGGTCCGACGACAGGAGCATGAGCGAATCATGGGACCCCTTGAGGAAGAGGTCGGGAGACGGGTGGAAGACGCGGGCCCTCGTGTGGCTGTCGTCGAACACGACGACCCGGTGGACCTGGCCGTCATCCGGGCCGGGGAAGATGCCTTTGTAGATCCATGCGCGATCCTTG
This sequence comes from uncultured Eubacteriales bacterium, assembly GCA_964423315.1. GTDB lineage: Bacteria > Acidobacteriota > Aminicenantia > Aminicenantales > Saccharicenantaceae > RBG-16-66-30. The sequence continues at coordinate 98,099 of CAYREO010000006.1, forward strand.
CGGGAGATCGCCCACGGCGGCGTTCGGTAAACCTCCTCCCCGAGGTCCTCTGCGTCGAGGTCGGGGAGCGAAAAGTGGTGATGAATGGAGATCGTCTCCGGCCCGGTGCCGGAGGTCCGGAAAAGCTCGAACTTCGGACGGAACGTCCCTTCCGCGAAAGGCAGGTCGGCGTCGAGCTGGATGGTGACGCCCCCGATCCGATAATAACGCCGGCGGGTCACGGCCCATTCGTCCCTGGCCTTCCGGGCCTGCTCCGCGACCCGGCAGAGATACTCCACGGGGGCCGAGTGATCGCCGTGCTCGAGGTAGGCGTAGACAGGGCACCACCGGCAATCGCCGCGGAGCCGGCAGATGCCGCAGTGGGCATGGTAATTCGGCCCGGCTTTGATCTTGCCGGCCATAGCCGGAAGGGCGACCGTCCAGGCCTCCTCGAAGCTTGTCTTTTTCAGATCGCACCGGTGGACGGGATCCTTGGCCAAGGAGCAGAAGCTCAGGCCGCCGTAAGGGTCGATATGGAAATCCCGGCGGGAGGCGATGCAGCCGGCGTAAAGGTCGTCGGTGGAACCGCCGGGGCCGGCCAGGGGATCTCCATCGAGGTCCCCGATCCCGGGCGGAACGAAGGGCTCGAGCTCGAGGACCTGGCCGGGATCCAGGCGCTGGGCCCGGATCTCCCTGTTCCTGGCTTCGTTCCGGCCGGCCGAGAGGTGGAGCCACACGGCCCCCAGGCGCCAGCTCGGGCTCCAGGACTCGGCGAGACGGATCATATCTCGGTACTGGTGGAAATTGTCCTTCATGGGCACGACCTGGACGGTGAAGCCGGCGCCGGCTTCGCGGAGGAGCGCTATCCCCCGGCAAAGCCCTTCGAATGAGCCGGGCGTGCGGGTGATGTGGTCGTGGACGTCCGCGGTCGCGCCGTAGAGGGCGATGAGCTTGGCCCCCCGCCGCGTCATGAGCCGGGCGACGGCCGGCGTGATCAGCGTGCCGTTGGTATTCAGCGTATAGCCGGCCGACCGGGCGGTCAGATAATCGAAGATCTCGGCGAAATCCGGGCGCAGCATGGGCTCGCCGCCGGATATGAACCATTCCCGGCAGCCCAGGGCCCGGGCCTCATCGGCGATCCTCCGGATGTCCTCGAACGAGAGCTCGCCCGCTTTCTCCGGGGCGCCGGGCGCCAGCCTCAGCCAGCAGTGGCGGCAGTCGTTGTTGCAGCGGTAGGTGAGATCGATCGTTCCCCGCAGCGGCAGACGAGGCAGCGCGCTCACCTTTTTTTGGCTGACGAAACGGCTCATGTCCTTTCTTCCCGGATACGGCCCGCCTCCCCGGACAGGCCCGTTCCACCTGGGTATTATACCCAATATCCAGACCGGACGACGTCCGTCCGCTCTGCACCGCCGGCCCGGGCGGACGACGGCCCTCCGGGTATTTTAGGAAGCTTCCAAGGCCCGAAAAAATCGCCGGGCACGGGGAATAGGGGGGTGATTCTGGCCGTCCCTCCCTCCCCTCTCGAGGCGAGGGAAATCGGCCGATCTCACCCCCGTCCGGGCGCCCCCTCCGGTCGGGAATCGAGGATGAAGGTCACGGGCCCGTCGTTGACGATGTGGACCTCCATGACGGCCTGAAAGACACCGGTCTCGACGGTTACGCCGAGCGCCTGGAGGGCGCCGACGAAATGATCGAAAAGAGCGGCCGCCCGTCCGGGCTCCTCGGCGCCGTCGAAGCTCGGGCGGCGTCCCTTGCGCAGGGAGGCCGCGAGGGTGAACTGGGAGACAGCCAGGATCTCGCCGCCCGCATCGGGCAGAGCGAGGTCCATTTTCCCTTCCGCGTCGGGGAAGATCCGCAGCTCGACGGTCTTGCGGGCCAGCCGCTCGGCGTCCTCTTCCCCGTCGCCTTTCTCGACCCCGACGAGCAGACAGAGGCCGCGCCCGATGCGGGCCGTGGTCCGGCCGTCGACATCGACGCGGGCCTCCCGGACCCTCTGCAGGACGATCTTCATCGGGCCTCCTTCCCCTCCTCCGATCCCCGGCCCGCGGATATCCCTCCCCCGCCCCGTTCCCGCCGTACGAACGCCGCCTCCCGCAACAACTCGAAAAGGCTCTTGAAGTCCCGCGGGCCGAGCGCCCAAGCGAGCCCGGCATAAAGGAGTATGCCCGCGAGGATCGCTCCGGCCAGCGCCGCGGCCTGCAGGGCGAAGGCCGCTCGTTCGATACCGAGGGCCGGCCAGGCCAGACGGAGGGCGGCCCCCATGATCGCGGCCGCGGCCAGGGACCTCGCCGCGGCGGCCATGAGCGGGGCCTTGTCCATGGGCCCGATCCGTTTGTTGAGCCAGACGAGGAGCAGGACGAAATTGAGGATCTGGGACAGCGACAGGGCCAGGGCCAAACCTCCCACCCGGAGCCGGCCCATCAAGAGGAGGGCGACGGCCACGTTGACGGCCATGACGATGACCCCGGCCATGACAGGGGTCCGAGTGTCCTTGAACGAGAAGAAGACCGGCGCCAGGACCTTGACCCCGGAGACGAACGGCAGCCCGAGGGCGAAGAACAGGAGACAGGCGGCGCTCATGGCCGTCGATCCCTCGTCGAACTTGCCCCGCTCGAAGAGGATGCGGATGATGGGCTCGTTGAGGGCCGCCAGGCCGGCCGCCGCCGGGATGGCGATCGCCGAGGTCAGCTTGAGGGCAAAGCCCAGCGTCCTCTTCATCTCCCCGAGGTCCCGGGCGGCGGCCTGCTCGGAAAAAGCGGGCAGGAGCACGGCGGCCAGGGCGATCGAGAACAGGCCCAATGTCAGCTCCTCGATCCTCGAGGCGTAGTAGAGGGCCGCGGCGCTGCCCGTTTCGAGGCCCGAGGCGATCATCCGGCTGAGGGCGAAATTGACCTGATAGACGCCGGCCCCGAAGATGCCGGGCGCCATGAGGCGGCCGACCGTGCGGACACCCGGGTGTCGGAAGGACAGTGCGGGACGGAATCTCATGCCCTCTTTCCAGAGGAAAGGGATCTGGAGGGCCAGCTGAAGGACGCCGCCGGCCGCGACGCCGACGGCGAAAACGACGGCCGGCTCACCGGCCGTCCGGCCCCAGACGGCCGCGGCGGTGATGACGGCGACGTTGAACAGGATGGGCGTGGAGGCCGGGACGAAGAAGCGCCGGAAGGAATTGAGGAGACCGGAGGCCAGGGCGGCCAGAGCGACGAAGAAGAGGTAGGGGAACATGATCCGGGTCATGAGGATGGTCAGGTCCCATTTCCCCTGGACATCCTTGAAGCCGTAGGCGATGACCTTGACCAAGCCGGGGGCCGCGGCGATTCCGAGGCCGGTGACCGCGGCCATAATCAGGACGAGGTCCCAGAGAACAATGTTCCCGAAGCGCCAGGCCTCCGCCTTCCCCTTGCCGCAGCGGATCTCGGTGAAGGTCGGGATGAAGGCCGGCGTCAGGGCCCCCTCGCCCGTCAACCGGCGGAAGAGATTGGGGATGGCGAAGGCGATGGTGAAGGCGTCGGCGGCATGCCCCGTGCCCAGGAAGTACGCCTGGAGCAGGTCCCGGACGTACCCCAGGACGCGGCTGGCAAGGGTCGGCGCGGCCACCGAGGCCGTCGACCTCAGGAGCCGGCTGCGCGGGTCGTCCTGTCCCATGATGAGCGAGCCTCCGGCGGCCCGCCGGGGCCGTTTGACTTCGGAGGCGGGATATTCTATCATAGGGCCCTTCAGAGGAGAAAAGAATGGCCCGTCATAAGTCCACGATCCGGCAGCACCGCCGCAGCCTCCGCAGAAAGTCCGTCAACACCCAGAACAAGTCCGTCCTCCGGACCAAGATCCGCAAGATCCGCGAAGCCCTCAAGGCCAAGGACGCGGAAGCCGCCGGCAGCCTGCTCCCCGGCGTGATGGGGGCCATCGACAAGGCCGTCAAGAAGGGTGTCATCAAGAAGAATACGGGCAGCCGCTACAAATCCCGGCTCAGCCGTCAGGTCGCTCTCCTGAAGGCTCCCCTCCCCCAATAAGCGTCTTTCTCTTCCGCGCCGCGCAGTATTCCCACAAGAACGCCTCGAGCAGGGGCTGTGGGTTGACGTCCGTCGTTTTGAGCCGCTTGTCCGCACGCCGGAGCATGACGAGCAGAGCGTTGAGGTGGGCCGGGGACAGCTCGTCGACGGCGGCGAAGAAAGCCTGGAACTTCCTCTTGTAGAGGTCGCCGAAGGTCTTGGGGATATGGGGGACGGCTTCCTGGAAGATCTCTTCCCGGCCCTTCGTCCTCTCCCGGAGGCGCGCCTGGGCCGTGAGCACCGTCCGGAGATGCCCGGCCAGCCGGGCGACGATGCTCTCGGGCCGCTCGCCCTCCGCCAGGAGGACGCCGAGGACGGTCACGGCCTTCTCAAGGTCCGCGGCCGCGAGCGCGTCGTCCAGCTCGTAGGACTCGAAGCTCCTCTGCCAGGCCGTCGCCTGGTCGACATCGTCGGCCTCGATGCCCTTCTTGTCGCCGACGTAAACCGCCAGCTTCTCGATCTCGTTCATGAGCAGGCGCAGGTCGGGGCCGACGAGCTCGCGGAGCCTGGCATTGGCCCCGGCTGTCAGGGACTTGCCGAGAGCGCGGGCCTTTTCGTCGGCGCGCCTCGCCAGGGCATCGTCTTTCAACGGCTTGATCTCGGTGACGGCGACGGCCGACTTGGGCAGCGAGGAGAAGAAGCGGACCGGCCCATCGCTCTTCTTGTATCGGCCGGCCAGGACGACGACGAGGACCGTTCGCGACGGCGGGTCCTCGAAGTGGCCGCGGATGAGGGCCTGGTCCTGTTCCGTTAAGAGCTTCGGGGCCCGGCCCTCTTCCCCGGCCGCGGCGCCCGCCCGGCCCCCCGCCCGGTCGGCGTTCGCCCGGCGCTCCGGGAACCTGACGACAATCGCCCGCCAGGGCTCGAAGAGGAACGGCGCCGTCCGGGCCGTGTCGATGATCTCGGCCCATTTCGTCTCGCCCAGCTCGAACCGGGTCAGGTGGAAATCGCCTTCCGACGACGCGGCCAGGGTCCTTTCGAGCTCGGCGATGAACTCGTCAGCCAGAAAGGTCTCTTCTCCGTAGAAGACGTATCCCGCCAGAAGCCTGTCCTCACGGAGCTCGCCGAGGACGGTCGGGCCGGCCATCTCAGAAGCCCTCCAGGATGCTGACGACGAGGCTCCGCGCGAAACGCTCGGCGATCCTGTCGATGGCCTCCGACTGGACCGATTCGAAGTCCCGGCCCACGGGGACCGGGTACTCCTGGTTGTAGACGAACGAAGGATTTGAAAAGAGGGTCGTCTCCCCCGATCGGTCTTTCAGGACGACCGAGGCGGTGACGGTGATGTTGTAGCGATCGGCCTGGCCCTGGCCGCTGAACCCGATGGGCCTCGCCGTGAACGAGGTGATGACGCCTTCGAGGACGGCGTCCGCCCCGGACGGGTCGGCGACGACCGCGACCCGGCCCCGGGCGACAAGCTCATCGATGACGGCCCGGGTCAGCTTGACATCGATTTCGTAGCGGGTCGTCATGTTCTGGAAGACCGGGACGCCGATGGTCTTGATCGATGGCGGCAGGGAGCTGCCCGTGCCCCTCAGGCGGTAGCCGCAGGAGGTCAAGGAGATGACGGCCAGAGAGAGGGAGAGCAGGGCCCGGAGACGGTCGCGCCCGCGGCGGCCTTCGGTCCGCGCGGCCCCAAGCGGCGCGTCGCGCAGCCCGTCCCGCGGCCCGGTGAATAGGAATCCGATCATCCGGCCTTGTCCCCCCGCTTCAGACGACGATGTTGACGAGCTTGTCCTTGACGGCGATGACCTTGCGCGGGGCCTTGCCCGCGAGTGCGGCCCGGACCTTGGGCAGGGCCAGGGCGGCGGCCTCGAGCTCGGCCTCGGCCGTCCCCGGCGCCGTCTCGAACTTGTCGCGGAGCTTGCCGTTGACCTGGACGATGACGGTGGCCGTCTCCTCCCGGGCCAGATCCGGATCGTAGGCCGGCCAGGGCGAGCGCATGAGGAGGCTCTCGCGGCCCATCCGTTCCCAGAGCTCTTCGGCCAGGTGAGGCGTGAACGGTGAGAGGAGCGTGACGAGCGTCTCGAGCGCGTTCTTCAGGGCCGAGCGTCCGGCGGGCGAGGCGCGCAGGGCGTCGCGGTCCTTTTTGACCTGGTTATAGAGCTCCATGATCGAGCTGACAGCCGTATTGAGGTGGAAGCGGACGCTGATGTCCTCGGTCACTTTGCGGATCGTCCGGTGGGTCTTGCGAACCAGGCGGGCGGCCGCGTCGCCGGGAGCATCCCCTTCGGCCGCGTCGGACGGTCCTTCGGCGTCGCCGGCGAAGAGGTCGAGGTTATCGTGGACCACGGCCCAGACCCGGAGCAGGAACCGGTGGCAGCCCTCGAGGCCGTCCTCCGACCAGGCGAACTCGCGGTCGGGAGGCGAGGCGAACAAAATGAAGAGGCGAAGCGTGTCGGCGCCGTATGTGGTCAGGATCTCGTCGGGATCGACGATATTGCCCTTGGACTTCGACATCGCCGAGCCGTCCTTGGTGACCATGCCCTGGGCCAGGTAGTGGGGAAAGGGCTCCGAAACGTCGGTCAGGCCGAGATCGCGCAGGACCTTGGTGAAGAACCGGGAATAGATCAGGTGCATGATGGCGTGCTCGACGCCGCCGATGTAGAGGTCGACGGGCAGCCAGCGCCGGGCCTCCTCGGGGAGGAACGGGAGCTTTGCCTCGCGGGGCGAGCAGTAGCGGAAGAAATACCAGGACGAGTCGACGAAGGTGTCCATCGTGTCGGTCTCGCGGCGGGCCGGGCCGCCGCACGTCGGGCACGTCGTCCGGACGAAGCCCTCGTGGCGCGCGAGTGGCGAGCCTTCCTCGCCGGTCAGCTTGACGTCGAGGGGCAGCTCGACGGGCAGGTCCTTGTCGGGGACGCCGACGACGCCGCACGCGTCGCAGTAGACGATCGGGATGGGTGTGCCCCAGTAGCGCTGGCGGGAGATGCCCCAATCGCGCAACCGGAAGATCGTGCTCCGCCGGCCGATGCCCTTCGATTCCGCGTGGAGGCCCATTGTCTCCATGGCCTCGGCCGAGGCGAGACCGTTGAACGGGCCGGAGTTGACGAGGGTCCCGAGGTCCTCGAAGACCTCGGCGGGCTCGCCGTCGAAGGGGCCGGCCGCGCCCTCCGGGGCGATGACCGTCCGGATGGGGATGCCGTAGGCCTTGGCGAACTCGAAGTCGCGGGCGTCGTGGGCCGGCACCCCCATGATGGCCCCCGTGCCGTAGTCCATCAGGACGTAATTGGCGATCCAGACCGGGACGAGCTCGCCGGTGAACGGGTTGACGGCCTTGCGGCCCGTGTCGCGGCCGTCCTTCTCGGTTTCGCCGACGTCGCGCCGCCGGCGCATGGCGGCCACCGTCCGCTCGACCCAGGGCCGGAGCTCTTTCTCGCGGGCGCCGGCGACGAGCTCATCGACGATGGGATGCTCGGCCGAGACGACCAGGAAAGTCGCCCCGCAGATCGTGTCGATGCGGGTCGTGAAAACCTCGATCGTCCGCGACGAGCCGTCCAGGGGGAAATGGACGTGGGCCCCGCGGCTGCGGCCGATCCAGTTCTTCTGCATCTCGAGGACGTGGGGCGGCCATTTCTCGAGATCGGCGTGGCCGGTGAGGAGCTCGTCGGCGTATTCGGTGATCTTCAGGAACCACTGCTCCATCTTCTTCTGGACGACGGGCGTGTCGCAGCGCCAGCAGCCGCCGCCGACGACCTGCTCGTTGGCCAGGACTGTCCGGCACTGGCCGCACCAGTTGACCCAGCTGTCCTTGCGGAAGGCCAGGCCGCGCTCGAGCATGCGCAGGAAGATCCACTGGTTCCATTTGTAGTAGCCGGGCAGGCAGGTGTTGACCTCGCGGTCCCAGTCGTAGCTGATGCCCATCCGCTGGAGCTGGGCCCGCATGTGAGCGACGTTGTCGAGGGTCCAGTCGCGGGGATGGGTGCCGTGCTTGATGGCCGCGTTCTCGGCGGGCATGCCCAGGGCGTCCCAGCCGATGGGGTGGAGGACGTTGAAGCCGGCCATGATCTTCTGGCGGGCGATGACGTCGCCGATCGAGTAGTTGCGGACGTGGCCCATGTGGATGCGGCCGGAGGGATAAGGGTACATCTCGAGGAGATAGAACTTGGGTTTGGCGGGGTCTTCGGAGGCGGCGAAGGCCCGGGCTTCCTCCCAGGCGCGTTGCCATTTGCGCTCGATGGCGGCGAAATCGTAGCTTTCCGGCATGGCTGTTGACGTCCTCAGGACCGGGGTTTTCGGCTTCCGCGGGTCGCGAAAATCAAGTCCCATCTTAGATTTGCCCCCCCGAAAAGTCAAGGAGGGCCTCGGGCATCGTCCTCGGTCGCTGCGGTGATTCCGGGCGGCGTGGATTAATCCGAGGCGAATGGATATACTGAGTGGCGAGGAACGCGAACCATTATGCTCCGAATCGAGAACCTTTCGGCGGGCTACGAGCAGGGGTTCGTCGTCCGCGGTGTCTCCCTGAAGCTCGAGACGGGGGAGTTCGCGGCCGTGCTGGGACCGAACGGCTCGGGCAAGAGCACCCTCATCCGGGCCGTTTTGGGGCTGCTTCGGAACGTGAGCGGCGGGGTTTGCGTCGAGGGGAAAGAAGTCGAAGGGCTGTCCCGGCGCGAGGTCGCCAGGACGATGGCGTATGTCCCTCAGCTCCCCGACCCCGTCTTCGACTTCACGGCCGGGGAGATCGTCCTCATGGGCCGCTACGCGCGTCAGGGGCGCCTGGAGGCCGTCACGGCGGGCGACGAGCGGGCGGTCCAGCAGGCCATGACGGCCACGGACACGCTGGCCTTCAAGGACAGGAAGCTGTCGCGCCTGAGCGGAGGCGAACGCCAGCGGGTCTTCATCGCCCGGGCCCTGGCCCAGGACACGCCGGCGCTTTTGCTCGACGAACCCAGCCTCCATCTCGACATCAATTATCAGGCCGAGATCTACGGCCTGCTGAAGGGGCTGCAGCAGGAGGGAAAAAAGACCGTCCTCGTCGCCGAGCATAACATCAACCTGGCCGCGGCCCATGCCGACCGTCTGTTTTTCCTGAAGGACGGGGCGCTTGCGGCCCAGGGTACGCCCCGCGAGACGCTGACGGCGGAGACCGTCCGGATAGTCTTCGGGGCCGACGTCGACATCCGGGAGAACGCCCGCACGGGCCTGCCGGAGATCTCCCTGGCGATGGCGGAGAGGCGGGCATGAGCTCTCCGATATGGACACCGGCATCGTCGACGCTCTTGCCAACGTCCTCCGCCGCCTGCCCCACCGCGGGCGAACGCACGAAAATGGACAGGGATCAGGGCAGGGATAGGCGCGGGCAGGGGGACATGGGCACAAGCGGGGACAGGAAGATGGACGGGCGCCGAGGCGGGAAAAGGCGAAAGGGAGGGGATCGGCCTGGAGACATGTCCCGAAGGCACGTGTTTCCATCCCTGTCCCCATTCCTGCCATTCCTGCGCCCGTTGCTGCAAATCTTGGCGGCCGCGCTTATCATCGCTACCGGACGCACGTCGATCGCTGATGCGTCTTCTCCGGGACCCGCCCCTTCGGCACATGTCCCCGGACCATCAGGGGCAATGTCCTTTGCCGGGACGAACAAAGGTCATCTTCAGGATGGCCGAACGCGATCCATCAAAGATGACCTGGGGCGGCCGTTCATCCTTCCCGATAAGGCCCCGGATAGGATCGTCTCCCTGGCCCCCAACGTCACTGAGATCCTGTTCGCCATGGGCCTCGGGGAACGGGTCGTCGGGGTGACCCGCTTCTGCGATCATCCGCCCGAGGCCTCGTCCATCCGGAAGGTCGGGGGCCTGGTCGACCCCAACGTCGAGATCGTCCGCTCGCTCGATCCCAACCTGGTCATCGGCTTCCGCGGCAATCCGCTCGGCGTTCTCGAGCGGATAGCGAAGCTCGGCCTGTCCGTGTTCGTCCTCGACATCGGCGAGGGCCTCGAGGCCCTCCCGCCGCTCATCGAAAGGATCGGAGCCGTCACCCGGGCGGAGGAGCGGGCCGCTCGCCTTGCGTCCTCTCTCCGGAGGCGAGTCGATGCGGTCGGCGCGGCCATGGCCGGCATCGGCGAGAGGCCGCGGGTCCTCGTCCTGCTCTACGGCCAAGGGCTCTGGACGTGCGGCGGGGAGAGCTACCTCGACGACCTCATCTTTCGGGCCGGGGCGGAGAACATCGCTTCGCACCTGCCCAAGAAGTGGGCCCTCTACAAGCGCGAGCAGATCATCCGGGACGATCCCCGGGCCGTTTTCGTGCTGGCCAATACCGAGGCGGACTTCGCCGCGGCCCGCGACTGGCTGGCCCGGGGAGGGCGGCTCGGGAGCGTCGAGGCCGTCCGGGCCGGGAGAGTTTATCGCCTCGACGAGGATGCCGCCAGCCGGTTCGGCCCGAGGCTCGTGGACGTTCTCGAGCGCACGGCCCGCCTGCTCCATCCGGAGCGCTTCGGGGAGGGACCGTGAACGCCGGGACGGGACGGAGGCTCTTCTGGGCGACGCTCGTCGTGCTGGCCTTGGCCGGCTTCTTCCTGTCCATTCTCACGGGCCCGGTCAAGACGACCGTCGGCGACCTGCTGGATTTCCTGCGCCGGTACGATCGCGTCCAGGCGGCCATCTTCCTCGACCTGCGGCTCGCGCGAGCCGTTCTGGCCTTCCTCGTCGGGGCCGCCCTGTCCCTCTCGGGCGCCATTCTCCAAGGCTATTTCCGCAACCCGATGGCCGATCCGTTCGTCATCGGAGTATCCTCGGGAGCGGCGTTCGGCGCCGTGGCCTCCCTCTCGCTCGGCATCGGGGTCATGATCCTCGGTTTCCCGGCGCAAGGCCTCATGGCTTTTGCGGCCGGGCTCGGCATGGTCTCGCTCGTCTATCTGCTCTCGTCGAGGCGGGGGGATTTCCGGGTGGAAACCCTGCTCCTGACCGGCATCGCCGCCGGCGCCCTGGCCTCGTCCCTGACCTCGTTCCTGCTCTTCATGCGCTCGGACTCGTTCGACCAGGCCGTCTTCTGGCTGCTGGGGAGCTTCCAGCTGGCCGAGTGGGCCCAAGTGGGCGCCGTGGCCCCGTGGTTCCTGCTGGCCCTCATCGTCGCGCTCTGGCTGGCCCGGGACATGAACCTGCTGGCCCTGGGCGACGAGGCGGCCCGGGCCCTTGGATGTCCGGTGGCCACGGTCCGCAAAGTGTTCCTCGGCGCCGCCTCCCTCCTGGCCGCCTTATCGGTCTCCGTGAGCGGCATCATCGGTTTCGTCGGCCTGGTCGTCCCCCACTGGGTCCGCATCCTCATCGGCCCGGAGCACCGGCGCCTTTTCGCCGGCGCCTCCCTGGCCGGCGGGACATTCCTGCTCTACTGCGACCTCCTGGCCCGGACCGTCCTGCCGTCGGAGCTGCCCATCGGGGTCATCACGGCCGCCGTCGGCGCCCCGTTCTTCCTCTATCTCCTCCACCGCAAGCGGTAGACCGGGAAGCGCAGCCGCCGAGCCCGGCCCCCTCGCAGGCGCCCGGAATCACCGCAGCGGCCGAGGGCGATCCCCGAGGCCCCTCTGCGGCCAGGTAAACGGACAGGTGTCCCGCCGGCCGGAAGCGAGTGAACTCTGGCGCCTCCAGGCCCGTACTGGTAGAATGAGGCCGATGATGACCTTCTTCTTCTTCCGGGACCGGCCCCATCGCTACCGGTTCTTCTCCTCGGAGCCCCTGGGCCCGCTCCCGGCCCGGTTCTCCAAGACCCGGGAGATTTGGGAGAAGGCCAAGTCCAAGGTTACCCGGCTCAACCCGCGGACCCTCCTCCAGGAACAGGCTTTCGAGCGCGGGGGCCGACCGGCCGACGGCCCTCTTCGGATCCTTCATTCCGGCCGGCTCGACGAGAAGGCGGTCAGGACGAGGCTCTTCTTCTTCCTCCAACGCCAGCGGACCCGTCACACTCTCATCCTGGTCGTGGAGGCCCTGGTCCTTCCTTTTACGGGCCTGGCGGCCTTGCTCCCCGGACCGAACATCCTTTTTTACTTCCTGGCCATCCTGATGGTCATCCAATGGCAGGCTCTCCGCGGCATCCACCGGATCCTCCGCCGGGACTGCGAATTCGTCGTCGATCCCCTGTTCGCCGAGTGGGAGGAGGCCCTCGAGACCCGCGACGCCGGGCGCATGGCCGCGGTGGCCTCCCGGCTCGACGAGGCCCACGGCCTGGGCGACATCGGGTGGGGGCGCATCCTAGGACGCTGACCAGAGATAGCAAGCCCCATCGCTCCGGGGGAGGCTAGGCCCCTGAAAATTTAATAAGTGGAGATTTGACCCCTTCTTGGGGTGCGTTGACAAACGCGCCCGAATGGCTTATGGTGAGGGTAAGATGCTGCTGACCCTGAACCAGGTCCTGGCCATTGTCCTCACGGTCGCCGCCGTCGTGGTGGCCACCCTTTTAGCCCTCTTTCTCATCCAGCTCCGCCGGACCGCCCGCGAGGGCGAGAGAACCCTGGTCAAGGCCCAGGAAGTGATGGACGGGATGAAGGCGATCGAGACCAGAGTCGATGCCAGCCTGGACGACCTCGGGCAGGTCCTGCAGACCTCCAAGAAGGCCGTCTCCCGCCTCTCGGACATCACCCTCTTCCTCAGCACCAAGGTCCTTCGCCCTTCGGCCAAGTACTGGCCGCTCTTTCTCCCCTTGATCCGCTTCGGTTGGCAGCAGATGAAAAAACGAAAGGAGAGACGTCATGGGGAATAGCCAAGAGAACCATTTCTGGGACTCCCTTCTGACCTTCATGGCGGGTGCCGCCGCCGGCTTCATCGCCGGCATTCTGTTCGCTCCGGCCAGCGGCCAGGAGACCCGCAAGAAGATCAAGGAGCAAGCCGTCAAGACGGGCGAGTCGGCCAAGGAGAACTACGAAAAGATCGCCCAGGAGGCGGAGAAGGGTTTGCGGGTCGTCAAGGAGAAGACGACCGAGGGTATCGACGCCATCCGGGATTTCATCGAGAAGAAAAAGGAAGAGTTCGCCCGCAAGCCCGTCGCCGAGGGCGAAGAGGACAAGTAGCGTCCGCCTGGCCCGCTGCCCCGCCTGTCCCGTTCAGGGTCTTCCCATAGAGGTCGCTCCCCATGCATGAAAACGCCCGGTCCCAAATCCCTCGCCGCGTCGCACTCCTTCTGACGGCTGTCCTCCTGGCTGGCCTCTCCTCCCTCGCGGGAGGCCTGGACCCCAAGACCGCACAGCGCATCGACGAGGAGGTCGAGAAGGTCAGGGCGGAGATCGTCAAGATCCGCCGCTTCATCCACATGAATCCCGAGCTCGGCAACCGCGAGTTCGAAACGGCCCGCCTCGTCAGCTCCAAGCTCGAACCCCTGGGGTTCGAGGTCCGGACCGGCGTCGCCAAGACAGGCGTCGTGGCCGTTCTGCGCGGCAGCCGGCCGGGACCGTCGGTCGCCGTGCGGGCCGACATGGACGCCTTGCCCATCCAGGAAGCGACCAATCTGCCCTTCAAATCCCTGAACCCGGGCGTCATGCACGCCTGCGGCCACGATGTCCATACGTCCGTCGTCCTCGGGACGGCTCTCGTTCTCAACTCCCTCAAGGACCGCATCCAAGGCACGGTGACCTTCCTTTTCCAGCCCGCCGAAGAAGGGCCGCCCGAGGGAGAGGAGGGCGGGGCGGAGCTCATGGTCCGCGAGGGGGTGCTCGATAATCCGCCCGTCGGGGCCGTCTTCGGCTTCCACGTCTGGCCCGAGGACGTCGGGACCGTGCTCGTCGCCCCCGGGGCGGTGACGGCGAGCGCCGACACGTTCGTCATCACGGTCAAAGGCCGGAGCGCCCACGGCGCCAGGCCGCATGAGGGGGTCGACGCCATCGTCGCCGCCGCCGAGATCGTCACCGCCCTCCAGAGCATCGTCAGCCGGACCCTGGACCCCACGGAGCCGGCCGTCCTGACCGTCGGCACGATCCGCGGCGGGGCCCGGTCGAACATCATCGCCGATACGGTCGTTCTCGAGGGCACGGTCCGGACCCTCAGCGAAACGACCCGGAAAAGGATGCCGGGCCTGATGGAGGGCATCGTCCGGAACATCGCCGAAATGCACGGCGCGAGCCACCGGTTTGAGTATATCAGGGGGGTCCCGAGCGTCTTTAATAATCCGGAGCTCACCGCCGCCATGGTCCCGGCCCTGATCAAGCTCCTGGGCAAGGACAAGGTCCTGGAATGGAAGCCGCAGATGATCGCCGAGGACTTCTCGCACTTCGCCGAGAAGGTCCCCGGCCTGTACTTCTTTCTGGGCGTCAAGAACCCGGCCCAGCCCGTCGCGGCCCCGCTCCACAGCCCCGGCTTCAATCCGGACGAGCGCAGCATCCCCTTGGGCATCAAGGCCCTTTGCCACCTCGTGCTGGACGCCCTGGACGCCCAGAGCGTCATGGCGGCCGGCCCGATCAAGGACTGACGCCCGCTTCCTGCCCTTTCCTGGCCCTGGCGACGGCCCTCGTCGCCGGCATCGCCTTCGCCGCCGCCCTGTCGCCCCCGCCCGCGCTCTGGATAGGGGCCTCCGCCGTTTTTCTTTCTCTCGCCTGGCTGGCGTTCACCCGGGACAAGAGCCGCGCCGTCCTGGCCCTCGTCCTTCTGTCCGTTGCCGCCGCCGGCGCCGCCCGCGCCTCTCAGCATGACCGGGCTCACGACAGGAACACCCTCCATATCTATCAAAGCGAAGGCTATCTGGACGTCGAGGGCACCCTCCTCCGCTCACCGGAGCGGGAGCCGGACCGGGACACTCTGTTCCTCCGTGTCCACGAGGTCCGCGACGCGGGCCGCACGCTCGCGCTCCGCGGCAACCTGCGGCTGAGCGTGCCATTCGTCCGCGGAGTGCGGCCGAGGATCGCTCTGCACGCCGGGGAGAGGATCGTCGCATCCGTCCGGCTGGCATCCGGGGGTTCTTTCCACAATTTCGGAGGCTTCTCCTACGAGCGCTACCTCAAGTCCCAGAACGTCCATCGCCGGGCGTCGACGAAATCCGGGCTCCTCGTGAGAAGGACAGCGGAGCGCCGGGCCTTTCCGGCCTCCGTCCGCCGGGCCGTCTCCCGCGTGCGCTGCGCCATCCAGGCCGGCCTCGAGCGCCGGTTCCCGGCCGCCGACGGTCACGACATCGGTCCGGAAGGGGCCGTGCTCGAAGCCCTTCTTCTGGGAGAGGACGGCCGGCTGGATCCGAGAACGGTCCGCAATCTCCAGGAGAGCGGGCTCTACCACCTGTTCGCCATCTCGGGCGGACACATCGCCATCGTCACCCTGCTCCTGTTCTCGCTCCTCCGGCTCGTCCGGATGTCCGACCGCGCCTCGCGGCTCGTCCTGATCGCCTTCCTGCTCTTCTACACGCTCCTCGTCGAGGGCCGTCCCTCCGTGCTCCGGGCGACCCTCATGACCCTGTTCTTCCTGGCCGGAAAGCTGCTCTGGAAGGACGTCCGGGCCCTCAACACCATCGCCGCCAGCGCCTTCGTCCTGCTCCTGGCCAATCCCGCGAGCCTCCACGACCTCGGCTTCCAACTGACATACGGAGCGACCCTGGCCATCATCGTCTTCTATCCTCCCCTCTTCCGGCGCCTGCCTCGTCTGCCGCTCCGGGCGGCCGAGATGACCGCCCTGTCCCTCAGCGCCCTCCTGGGGGTCCTGCCCCTCATCGCCCGCAACTTCAACCGGGTGACCTTCGCCTCGCTGGTGCTGAACTACGCGGCTATCCCCCTGGTGGGACTGGTCATGGGGCTGGGTTATGCGACCCTGCCCCTGGCCGCGGCTCTGCCCTGGGCGGCCACGCTCACGGACGCCGGGCTGATGTCCCTGGTCCGCATCTTCTCGTGGCTCTCCCATCTCCTGGAGCCGGTGGCCCTCCTATCCATCAGGGTGCCGACGCCGTCTGCCTGGACGCTCGCCGGCTACGGCCTGTTCCTCGGCCTTACGCTCGTCCGGCCGCGGTTCAAAGGTCAGAGGGCGCTCGTCCTGGCTATCTTCGGGCTATTCTTCCTGATCCTCGTCGTTCATCCTTTCTCCTCCTCATCTCCCGATCTGAGAATGACCATGATCGATGTCGGCCAGGGCGAGGCCATTCTCGTCGAGTTCCCCGGCCGTCGGAAAATGCTCATCGACGGGGGCGGCTTCTCGGGGAGCCTTTTCGATGTCGGCGAACGAGTGGTGTCCCCGTTTTTATGGTCGCGCGGCATCAAGCGGCTCGACATCATGGTCCTCACCCATCCCCACCCCGACCATCTCGGCGGATTGCCCGCCGTCGCAGCGAACTTCCGCGTCCGGGAGCTCTGGGAGGCCTCGCCCGCGCCGGACGACGCGGGTTACCGCGCCCTGCTCGAGGCCCTGCCCTCTGCCGCGGTCCGGAGGCAAGTGCTTCGGGGGTTCCGATGGAACGAAGGCGGGGCCGTCATCGAGGCGCTCCACCCCGAGCGGCCCGGCGGACACGGCGCCGGACCGGCCGCCAACGAAGACTCGCTCGTTCTGAAGGTCACCCTGGGCGAGGTCTCGTTCCTCTTTACGGGCGATGTCGGCGCGGCCGCGGAAAAAGAAATCCTCGATGCGGGCGGGGACATCCGGTGCACGGTCCTCAAGGCCGCCCACCACGGGAGCGCCACCTCGAGCTCGCGGGATTTTCTCGCCGCGGCCGAACCGCGGCTCGTGCTCGTTTCGGTCGGGCAAGGGAACACGTACGGCTTCCCGAACCCGGGAGTGCTAGGGCGCATCGAGGATATCGGAGCCGAGGTCCTGCGGACCGACCTCCACGGCGCCGTGGAGCTGAGGACGGACGGGAGATCGCTGCGCGTCCGGACGTCGCGGGGGACCCCCGCGGGGCCGGGATGCGACGGCGACTTCCCGTTGACATCGGCGACTAAATGGATGATACTGGAGGAAAGACGAGGAGCGAACGGGATGTTCACCAAAAGAGCCTTGGCAATCGTTTTCATGCCTCTCCTCCTGGCGGTCTTTCTTCATTCCCAGAGCCTGGCGGAGCTGGCCAAGAAAGAGAAGGAGCGCCGGGAGGCCCTGAAGGGCAAGTCGACAACGGTCGTCACCAACGCCGACCTGGCCAAGGTCAAGAGGCGGCCGTCCGTCGAGTCGACGGGCACGGAGATCGTCGAGGGCGAGGCCGAGACCGGCGAGGCTCAGGCCGTCCCGCCCCCCGCCAAGCCCGGCGAGGCCGCGGAGCAGGCCCAGGCGGCCAAGGCTGAGGAGATCATCTCCACCGACCAAGAGGCCCTGTCCCTGAAGGAGATCGAGAAGAAACAGAACGAGCTCATCGATCTGGCCGCCGAAAAACAGGAGATGGTCGATCTCCTGACCCTGAAGATGAACTCTCTTTACCAGGAATACTACAGCCTGGACAATCAGAAATCCCGTGAGCTTCTCCAGATCCAGATCAGCGACACTTACGACAAGCTCCTCAAGGCCGAGGCCGACGCGGCCAAGGCCCGCAAGGATGTCGAGGACTTCATCGCCGCCAACAAGAAGGACACCGCGCCTCCCATCTGGATCAAATAGGCCGACGGCCGTACCGGGGACCCATTCACCAAGGGATCGACCTTTCCCAGGAAAGCGGCTTTCTCCGCCGTTCGGGGCCCGGCCCGGTGTTGAAAAAACCCCAGAGTTGCCATAAGATAGGTGGACCATGACCCCGACCATCAAGAAAAAAGCGGACCCGCCGGCCGCTGCGCCCGAGCGCTCCGGGAACCGATCGGCGGCCCAGCTCCGTCCCGTCAAGATCACGCTCGACTACCTGGATTTCGCCGACGGTTCGGCGCTGATCGAGATGGGCCGGACCCGGGTCCTGGCCGCGGCGACCATCGACGAGCGGGTGCCGCCGTTCCTCAAGGGCACGGGCCGCGGCTGGGTAACCGCGGAGTACGCCATGCTGCCGCGCTCGACCGGCGAGCGGACGCCCCGCGAAAGGATGCCGGGGCGCGTCTCGGGCCGGACCCACGAGATCCAGCGTCTCGTCGCCCGCGCCTTGCGCGCCGTCACCGACCTCCGCGTCCTGGGCGAGAGGCAGATCATCATCGACTGCGACGTCCTCCAGGCGGACGGCGGCACGCGGTCGGCGGCCATCACGGCCGGTTGCGTGGCCCTCGGCCTGGCTCTCAAGAAGATGCTCGACGAGGGGCTCATCGACCACATGCCGCTCCGACATCTCGTGGCCGGGGTCAGCGTCGGCATCGTCCGCGGCGTCCCCCTCCTCGATCTCGATTACGACGAGGATTCCCGGGCCGAGATCGACATGAACGTCGTCGAGACCGACCGGGGCGAGCTCGTCGAGGTTCAGGCCGGGGCCGAAAAGAACCCGTTCTCGCGCCAGGAGCTTCTCCGGCTCCTCAAGCTGGCCGACCGCGGTATCACCCGGCTTGTCCGCCTCCAAAAAGAGGCCCTCAAGAAAAAAAGCATTCTCTTCATGGCTTACGGCTACCAAGACAAATCATAGGGAGGTCGTCATGAACCTGACATCCTGGCTCATCGTCGCCGGCGCCGTCATCCTGTTCTTCGCCGTCGTCATTCTCATCATGTCCCTTCAATACCGCAAGGTCGGGCCCAACGAGGCCCTGATCATCGCCGGAGGGCGCAAGCGGACCATCACTCTGGCCGACGGGACCAAGCGCAAAGTCGGGTATCGTTACCGCCTTGGCGGAGGGGTGTTCGTCTGGCCCGGGATGGAGAAGGTTTACGCCCTGCCCATGGACGTCATCTCGGTCTCGATCCGCACGCCGGAGGTCCTGACACATGGTGGTGTCCCCATTTTGGCCGAGGCCTCCGCCCAAGTGAAGATCGACTCCTCCGATGAGACCATCCACCTGGCCGCCGAGCAGTTCCTCGGCGTCGGCCGCGACGGTGTCCGCGACGTCGTCGTCAACGTCCTCGAGGGCAAGGTCCGGGAGGTCATCGGGACCATGACCGTCGAGGAGATCTACCGCGGCCGCCATGAGTTCTCCAACCGCGTCGTCAAGGCGGTCAAGGAGGATTTCTCGCGGATGGGCCTGGTCATGCTCTCGTTCGCCCTCAAGGACATCAGTGATACCCAGGGCTTCATCGACGCCCTCAGCAGGCCGCAGATCGCCGCCGCCAAGCGCGACGCCGCGATCGCCCAGGCCGAGACCGAGAAAGAGGCCGTCATCAAGTCGTCCCTGGCCCGCAAGGAGGCCGAGGTCGCCCGTCTGCAGGCCGAGGCCCTGATCGCCAAGGCCCAGTGGGAGAACGAGGCCAAGAAGGCCGAATCCCAGGTGGCCGTCAACGCCAAGAAGGCCCAGGCCGACTTCTCCTACGAGCTCGAGCGCCATCGGCTGAGCCAGGATCTCAAGAAGGAAGAGGCCAAGGTCAAGCAGGTCGAGAAGGAAGAGGCCATCAAGATCGAGAGCCTCGAGATCGCCCGCAAGGAGCGCGAGCTCGAGGCCACGGTCATCAAGCCGGCCGACGCCCGCAAGTACCAGATCAAGGCCGAGGCCGAGGCCGAGGAGTTCCGCATCGCCGCCGAGGCCAAGGGCAAGTCCGAGGCCCTCAAGCTCGAGGGGCTGGCCGAGGCCGACCGGATCAAGGCCAAGGGGCTGGCCGAGGCCGAGGCCATGACCCGCAAGGCCCAGGCCTGGGAGAAGTACAACCAGGCCGCCGTCCTCGAGATGTACATCAAGGCCCTGCCCGAGCTGGCCCGGGCCGTCTCCGAACCGCTCTCGAAGGTCGACAAGATCGTCGTCGTCGGCGGCGACAAGGAGCTCGGCACGACCAGGATCACGGCCCAGGTCGCCCAGGTCCTGGCCCAGATGCCCGAGGTCGTCAAGTCGCTGACCGGCGCGGACATCCACGAGTTCCTGAAAAAGAAGCTCTCGCCGGACGCCAAAGACGCGAAGAAGTGACCGCCCCGGCGGGCGTCGAGGCAGGTGAACCATGATCTCCGAAAAAGTCCAGCGCATCGGCGCTTCCCCGACCCTCAAGATCTCGGCCAAGGCCTCGGCCATGAAGGCCGAGGGCATCGACGTCATCGACCTGAGCGTCGGCGAGCCTGACTTCCCGACCCCGGCCAACGTCAAGGACGCCGGCGTCAAGGCCATCCGGGACGACTTCACGAAGTACACGGCGAGCGACGGCATCCTACCCCTCCGCAAGGCCATCGCCAAGCGGCTCAAGGAGGATCTCGGCCTCGAATACGCCCCCAAGGACATCATCGTCTCGGCCGGCGCCAAGAGCTCGCTCTTCCACCTCGTCCAGGCCCTCGTCGACGAGGGCGAAGAGGTCATCGTCCCCTCGCCCTTCTGGGTCACCTATCCTGAGTGCGTGTCCCTGGCCAAGGGCAAGCCGGTCATCGTCCCGACCCGGGAGGAGGACGGCTTCCGGCTGACCCCCGAGGCCCTCAAGGCGGCCATCTCGCCGGCCACCAAGGCCCTCATCCTCAACAACCCCTCGAACCCCACCGGAGCGGCCTACACGAAAGACCAGCTTCTGGAGCTGGCCGAAGTCGTCCGGGGCGAGGATGTCTACGTCATCGCCGACGAGATCTACGCCAGCCTCGTCTATGACAATTTTCAGTTCACGAGCTTCGCCGCCCTCGACGAGGACATCAAGAAGAAGACGGTCGTCGTCAACGGCGTCTCCAAGTCCTACTCCATGACCGGCTGGCGCATCGGGTTCGCCGCCGGGCCCGCCGAGATCATCGACGGCATGTCCAAGATCCAGAGCCACACGACCTCCAACGCCTGCTCCATCGCCCAGAAGGCCGCGCTCGAGGCCTACAGCGGGCCCCAGCACGAGGTCCAGCGCATGGTCGCCGAGTTCCAAAGGCGCCGCAACTACTGCCTAATGAGGCTGGCCTCGGTTCCGGGCCTCTCGTGCTTCAAGCCCCAGGGCGCCTTCTATCTCTTCCCTAACGTCCGGTCGTTCTACGACAAGGAGGCCGGCGGGGCACGCATCCGCAATTCCTACGGCCTGGCCTACTATCTTCTCAAGGAGGCCCGGGTGGCCATCGTGCCGGGCGACGCGTTCGGGGCCGACGACCACATCCGGCTGTCCTACGCGACGTCCATGGCCAACCTCGAAAAAGGCCTGGACCGCATCGTCGAGGCCTTGGGCAAGCTCAAGACGGCCAAGGCCGCGAAGCGCGTGGCCCTCAACAACGCCGTGACCCGGGTCCGCAAGGCCGTGCCCATCGAGTCCCCGATCGACCTCCCGGTGCGCGACGGCCTGGTGGCCGAGATGGAGAGCCGTCTCGGGTACGAGGGCCGCCACGAGTGGAACGCCAGCATCAACGGGGCCGTCGTCCAGCTGCGGACCAACGTCGCCCATCTCGACGACTTCTGGACCGAGAACTGGTTCCCGGCCCAGCTCGAGACCGGCCTGGAGCCCCACGGCATCCTGTACGCCGTCGACGGCATCGCCGGCCGCGAGCCCCGGGCCTTCTATCACCCCGGGACGAGGACCGGCGTTCTCGTCAATTCGGACGGCTATGGCCCCCTCCGCAGCCTGGCCCTGGGCCTCGTCGCGGACATCAGCGGGCGGACGGGCGCCGCGGGCGCGGCCGGGGCCGTTCGGGGCATGTCGGCCGACCTCGACGGCGACGGCCTCATCCTGGTCGGGCCGCCCGGGACGAAGAAGACCGAGCTGTTCTTCGGGCTCCTCGCCGACCGGCGGTTCCGGCTCCACGGGAACGAGCTGGCCTTCGTCCGCCTCGCGGGAGGCCGGGCGGTGGCCGACTGCGCCGAGCGCAAGCTTTACATGCCAACGAATACGGTCGAGCTCGACGGACGCCTGGCGCCCCTGTTCGACCGCAGCAAGTGCGAGAACGTCGTCACCCGCAAGGAGGACTGCGCAAACGCGGCCTGCCTGAGAGGCGATGACTGCCGCCTCGACCGGGGCTCGCCCTACTGCTACAAGGCCTCGAAGGAGGCCCACGCCATGCTCGACCCGGCCTGGCTCGGGGGGCCGGCGGCCGCCGTCAGACGGACGAACCTGAAGTGGCTCATCCTCCTCCGCAGCGACGATGTGTCGCCGGCCGTCGTCGAACTGGGCA
Source organism: uncultured Eubacteriales bacterium (assembly GCA_964423315.1). Taxonomy (GTDB): domain Bacteria; phylum Acidobacteriota; class Aminicenantia; order Aminicenantales; family Saccharicenantaceae; genus RBG-16-66-30. Next base: position 120,103 of record CAYREO010000006.1, read on the forward strand.
AGGAAGAAGCCCTGAGGATCCTCGAAACGGGCGAGGCGCCGGGGGCCAGGAAGGCCCTGACCGCCGGCCCGGCCCTTCCCTATTACAACCCCCACATTCTCGGGGCGACCCCGGAAAGGCTCGAGCTGGAGAAGCTCTTTTTCGGGCGCCTCCTCGAGGCCGTGAAGTGCGTCCTGTTCAACAGCGGCGTCGCCGGAGCGGACAGGCTCAAGGAGCTCGTTTCGGGCGGCCGCTGAGGGCCGGGAAAACCTTCCGGGCGCGACTAGCCATCCGGGGGGACGTCCCTCATCAAAAAATCATCGTTCCGTTCACCCCTCGCGGTGATTGTTCCTCCTGAAGAGGCGCCCGATAATGGGAGCCGAAGAGCGACCCTTCGGGGAGAGACACGGGAATGCTGTTCCACGGCTTCGGAGTATTGAAAACCCCCTCCTATTCCTATATATATGAAGTATCTATCCCCGGACGGAGGGATGTCCCATGAAGACACGAAAAAGGCCGGCCGCGGCCGGGTTCACGATGATCGAGGTCATCGTCGTCGTCGGCATCATCGGCATCTTCGTGGCCGCGTCCTATCCGAGCATCCTGAACACCATGGAATCGCGCAATCTGGAGAACACGACCCGCCGTATCCAGGCCTACTTCCAGCAGGCCCGGAACCGGGCCGTCGACACCAAGATCACGCACCGGGTCCGCTTCACCCGCGCCGACACGCCCTACTGGACCTACGATATGGAAATCTTCCGGGTGGACGGGACCTGGATTAAGGCCGAGGGCGCGCCCCGCAAATCCATCCCGCCCAGGTTCGCCGTGACCATCAATCTGCCGGCCGACGGGGCCGACTTCGTCGTCGACTTCTCGCCCCTTGGGACGATCGTCAATCTGCCCGTCCTCGCGAACACCCAATACTCCATCACCCTTCGGAGCCCGAAGCTCGACCGTCCCGGGCAGATGGACCTACGGGTCCTCAATCTGTTCATGGGCGGATCCGTCCAATATCTCAAGCGAAAGAGCTGACCTCATGAAAACGAAGAAGAAACCGGGATTCAGCCTCATCGAGGTCCTGGTCGGCCTGTTCCTCGTCGCGGTCGCCGTCCTGGGGCTTGCCCATCTGTTCCTGTTGGCGGTCTCCAACAACCACAAGGCCGAGCGCATGACGACGGCCACCAACCTTGCCCAGCAGCAGATCGAATGGCTGCGGAGCCTGACCGCGGACGAGCTGGCCTTCGTCGCCGGACAGACCGTCGAAGATTTTGACGAGGTCATCGACCTCAACCTCGACGGCACGAACGATTACCGGCGGATCACGACGGTCGAGGTCGCGGATTTCGTTTTCCAGGCCCGGGTCTTCGTCTATTCGGCCGAAAAGCTGGCCATCGCCGATCCCGAGACGCTCATCAATAATCCCGGCGAACACCGGCCGCGGGCCGTCCTGTCGACGATCATCACTCGATGAACGGAGCCAAGCCGATGAGAACCAAGAACACGGTTTTTTCGAACCGCCGCCGGGGCTTCACCATGATCGAGCTCATCGTCGGGAGCGCCGTCATGCTCGTGGCCATCCTGGGGGCCCTGGCCATCTACGCCCGCAGCAACAAAGTCTCGGTCGAGCAGCAGATGGTCACCGAGGTCCAGAACGACGTCCGGGCGGCGATGTTCTTCATCACCCGCGATCTACGCATGGCCGGGGCTGGCCTGACCGAGGAGTTCGCCGGTTGGTTCCTGGAAGGCTGGGACAACGAGGACCCGGGCGGGGGATCCGAGGTCCTGCCCGACCGTATCCGCCTGATGGGCAATATCGAAGAGCCGCTGAACCTGCCCATTCGGAACTATCAGGGATCATCGGTCGTCCTCGACGTCGAGGACTACAGCTTCGAGCAGTATCCCTACCCCGACAACTTTTATGCGAACAAGGTCGTCGTCGTTTTGCCCAATCCCGATTCGGGCTGCCGGGTGGCCGAGATCCGCGTCGTCACCCACGTCACCCACTCGACGGGGGGGACGAACGAGCGGTTCAACTTCTCCCCCGGCCTGGCCCCGGGCATCGATCCGCCGGGCGGGCTCTCGGGGACCTGCGCCAGCTCCAACGACTACGACGGCGGGCAGATCAGCTTCGTCAACGTCAAGGAATATTGGCTCGATGTCACCGGCAACGCGACGGGGCTGACCGCGGGCGTGAACGGCTACATCGGGGGAGGCGTCGGGGGCATCCTGTACATGACCCACAACGGCGTCCACTTCCCTCTGGCCCGCAACGTCGAGAACTTCCAGATCGAGTACGACGGCGATATGGATAACGACCTTCTCCTCGACGGTTGGTCCCCCTGGCAGCCGACCTGGACCGTCGCCGAGACGGCCCGCATCAGCCAGGTCCGGGTCTGGATCCTGGGCCGGACGCCGCAGGCCTTCACCTCTGTCTCCGGTCGGGTCCCGGGCGGCATCCACGTCTACCGGCGGCCGGTCATCTCGAACAGCCCGGCCGCGGCCGCCGACGATCGCCACCGGCGGTTCCTGCTCGAGTCGATGGCCAACGTCCGGAACATGAGCCTCAACCTCTACAACCTCGGCCAGCGATAGGAGAACGACATGAGGGACGCATCGAACCGCTCTTCGCGCGAGCGAGGCTCCGGCCTCATCGTCGTCATCATGGTCGTGGCCTTCATGCTGGCCGTCGGCATGCTCCTGCTCACGGTCACCGGCACGAGCCCGAAAATCTCGGATAGCATCCGCCTGCAGGGCATGGCCTTCGACGCCGCCGAAGCCGGCTTCAACGCCGCTTGGGGCATCCTCAACGACCAGTTCCTCAACCGGGTCGTCGACGACTTCGGACCCCTCTACCGGACGACGTTCGAGGGGAATGCGGGCCTGGACGACCCCCAGAGCCCGTTCTACTTCCGGCGCCTGACCGACGAACAGCTCTGGGACGACATCGTCGCCGACCCGGCCAACGCCCTGTTCGCGGCCGAGCCGCTGGCCACGGACCCGCGCTGTTCGTTCTCGGTCTTCCTCATCAACGACGAAGCGCCGGGCACGATCGCCGCCGACGACCGGGATTGTCTCATCATCTGCATCGGCCGCGGGCCTCGAAACACGTTCAAGCGGCTGGAGATCGTCATCGAGGTCGGATCTTAGGATCCGCCAAAGGAGATATGCCATGAAACACAAAGGCTTGAAGCGCCAAGGGAGCCTTTATGTCGTCATCGTTCTCTGCGTCGCGGCCGGGGCCGTCCTCCTGCCGCGCCTCTGGTCGCAGGCCCAGAACCAGGCCTGCGACGACTTCCAGCAGACGTTCGTGGAGAATTTCGACGGCGTCGACTTCAAGGACCATCTGAACACGGCCATCTCGGCCTGGCCGCCGGGACCGATCACCCTGCCCCGTCTGGGCGCGAACTTCGCCATGACCCAACCCGGGGCCATGGGGGCCAGGATCTACGTCTGCGCGGCCGGGGACTTCGACGGCGACGGCTACCCCGACCTCATCGGCCTCGATATCGGCGGCCAGTTCGCAAGCCTCCCCTACCGTTCCCGTCTCCTGCTCATCCGCAACCAGTACACGACCCACGGCGACGTCCAGCCGTTTTTCGTCGACACGACAAAGGTTTTCGATGAGTTCAACGTCCATACCGGGCCGGCCAGCATCACTGTCGGCGACTACAACGGTGACGGCCTGCTCGACTTCTTCTTCATGAGGAACTCGGCCGACGAGTTCGGCTACACGAACTTCCTGGCCGCCATGTACATCAACGTCGGAACGGCCTTCGAGCCCGAGTTCCGGCCTTACAACGTGGCCCCGAATCTCAACTTCACGGCCCGCTTCCAGGCGGCCGGCATCTACATCAACTGGGCGGCCGACCACCTCTTCTCCGTGGACCTCGACAAGGACGGCGACGTCGACCTCCTGGCCATCAGCCAGGACCGCATCTTCCTCATCCGCAACCCGGGCCCGGCGAACTTCAACCTCGCCGCGTTCGAGATCGGCGAGCTGAACTACGACCAGCGGACAGGCTTCACGGTCGGGCGCGGAGGGTCGTGCATCACGGCCGCCGATTTCGACAACGACGGCGACATCGATATCGTCGGCGGCACGGTCAACAACATCCCCTATCTCGTTCATTACGAAAATGATGGGAACGGCCATTTCACCCGCAAGGAGCTGGCCATCCCCGACCCGCGGTGCACCGGTTCGGTCGGCGTCCTGGGCGTTGATTTCACCAACAGCGGTTGGCCCGACATCTTCGTCACGACCGACCGCTGGAACGCCGGCAACGAGGCCCGGATGTGGTTCCTGCGCAACATGGGCCTCATGGACACCATCATCGACACCCCCGAAGGCCCCGAGACCGTGACCGAGATCGACTGGCTGTTCACCTGCCTCAACAACTGCAACCCCATCATCCCGCCGAGCTATGACGTCGACATGAGCACGCCGCTCGACTACGACCAGGACGGCGACATCGACATCGTCATCGCCGACGCCAACCACTCGGGCGACTATTACCTCGTCATCAACGAGCTGGCCGAGGTCTTCGCCCTTTACGGCCAGGCCCAGTCGACCAACGTGACCGCCGGGGTGCTGGATCCCCGTCTCCACGCCATCACCCAGGTCCGCGTCCGCCGGCTCTTCCAGGGAGTCCGGGGCGGGTCGAGCGACGGGCTGGCCGTGGAGATTTACTTTTCCAACAACGGCGGCCAGGCCTGGGAGTTCTACCGCCGCTTCGAGGGCGCCCAGATCGCGAGCGCCACGGACCTCCCCTGGCACAACTTCAACAACTTCGGGGCCGACCTCAGGTGGCGGGCCATCCTGACGGCTGCCGAGGACCCGATGGCGGAATACACGGGGGCCTCGTTCGAAACGCCATGGGTCGACCTCATCGAGATCGAGTACTCCTACGTCGAACGGCGCGAGTATTCGCGGGCCTCGGCCGCGGCGACCCTCATCACGCGTGAAGGGACGACCAAGAAGCTGGTCATCGGCACATCATTCATCTTCCCCGGTTGGGAAGGCCAGCTCCGGGCCTACGACGTCTCGGCGACGTCCCTTACGGGCGGGTCCTATTCGGTCCTCAGCGTCCTGTCCAGCTCCGACCTCTCCTCCGATTCCGGGAGGAGCCTGTCCCAGGGGACCGAGGTCTATTGGGACGCCGGGCGCTTGCTCAATGATCGCCATCCCGATACCCGGAACATCTACACGGCCATCCGGGCCAACGGGACTCTGAGCAATCCCCTGACAAGAGTGGACTTCACGCGGGCCAACGCCGGCGAGCTCGGTCCCCTGTTCCTCCAAGACTTCAACAACGACAACGCCGGCCTCATCGACTTCGTCCGGGGCCGAGGGCGTTATTGGAAGCTCGGCGACATCAACCATTCGACGCCGGCCGTCGTCGGCCCCCCCTCCGAGGACCCCGCCTACATGGGCGCCGGCTACGCGGAGTTCCGTGAAACTTGGGCCAGCCGCCCCAAGGTCCTCTATGTCGGAGCCAACGACGGCATGCTCCACTGCTTCGACGTCGCGACGGGCGAGGAGCTGTGGGGCTTCATCCCTTATAACCTCCTGCCCAAGCTCCGCAATATGTGGGCCGTCGACGCCGCCGACAACTCCCGCTTTTTCCGCCGCGACATCTATGTGGACGGCTCGCCCGCCGTGGCCGACGTCCAGTGGGAAGGCGTCTGGCGGACGGTCCTCATCTGCGGGCAGGGGCCGGGCAGCGGCGGCACGCTGGCGGGGGGCTTGAACTACTATTGGGCCTTGGACGTCACGAATCCCGAGGACCCTCAACCCCTCTGGGAGATCACCCATCGGGACGGCCAGAACCGGATCACCATGGGCGAGACCTGGTCGGTCCCGGCCATCGGCCGCATCAACCACAGCGGGACCAACCGCTGGGTGGCCTTCATGGGCTCGGGCTACGACAACGACCCGGCGGCCGACATCGCCGGCCGGTACTTCTACGTCGTCCGGATCGACACCGGGCAGATCATCCGGACCCGCTCGATCACCCAGGTCAACACCAATTCCACCAGCGTGTTCTCTGGGGCCCGCCGGCCCTATGTGTATACGAACATCATGGCCGCCATCCCGGGCTCGCCGACGGCCGTGGACACCGACAGGAACGGTCTCGTGGACCGAGTCTATTTCGGCGACCTCGACGGCCGGCTCTACCGGTTGGATATGTCGGGCGCCAATCCGTCGAACTGGAACATCGCGGCGATCTACACGGACTATCTCAACTACCCGATCATCACCAAGCCGGCCGTCTGGCAGGACCCGTACGCGGGCTCTCCCCATCCTCGGATCTATTTCGGGACGGGAGGCCACGAGCGAGGCCTCGGTACCTATAACCCCAATGACGATCCGCTGGAGACCAGGGACTTCTCGTTCATCGCCCTGGTCGACGAAGGCGGGAACCAGGTCTCCGTCGAATGGTATCTCGGCAATCCGACCGTCCTCGACATGAGCCCCGATCTGCAGGTCGGGGAGCTCGGGACGGGGAGCAAGGTCTGGGCCGACCCGGTCGTGGCCGACGGCATCGTCTACTTCAGCACCCTGCGGGGCAGCATCGAGGCCGTCAACCCCTGCCTGAACCTGGGCGAGCGGGGCCGCCTGTACGCCCGCTACGTGCGCATGAGCTCGACGATCCCGGCCGGAGGCACGGCCTTCAAGACCGCTGACGCGGTGCCTCCCGAATACCTCGACATGGTGAGTAAGGCCCGCCGGGCGGTGACCGTCGGCGAGGCCCAGCAGGTCGGAGGCCGGGTCAGCAAGCGCGAGATCTACGTCCAGGAATACGACTCGACCATCGAGATGCTGGAGCAGCCCATCGGCTCGCTCCTGCGGATCAAGTCCTGGAGAGAGGTTTACCGGATCATCTGGTAGCCTATTATCGCAGAGAGCGCCGCCCGGGCCGGGGAGCGTGGGCTTCCCCCGGCCCGGCGGCATAATCTTGGGGGGCACGGCCCCCTCTGAGGCCAGGGAATGAAAGGCTCCGTCGAGTACGAGATCATGTCTTGCAGGCACTCCGGAAAGATCCATCGGCCGGGGCCGCCGTTGACAGACGGGAGCGTATCGCGCATAATAGTGAAGGGCCATATCATGAAAAGAGTTTTTGTTTTTCTGTTTCTCGCCTGTTTCGCGGCCACCCTGAGCGCCCAGAGTGTCGCCGAGCTGGCCCGCAAGGAGCGGGAGCGCCGGGAAGCGCTCAAGGACCGGCGGGCCACGGTGATCACGAACGACGATCTTCTCAAGGTCACGAAGCGGCCGGCCGTGGTGGTCTCCTCACAGGCCGCGGGGTGGGACATCGTCGAAGGGGACGATCCGGAGAGGATCACGGCACAGGAGGCCGCGTCCGGACCTGGGGCCGTTATTCAGACGCCACAGGCCGCCGCCGAAGGCTCGTCGCGGCGCATTACGCCCCGGGTCGCGTCTCCCGGCCCTTCGCTGATGCCGGACCAGGATGCCGTTGATCAGACAAGCGCCGGCGGCGGGCCGCTCGAAGCCCAGCTCAAAGCGGCCGAAGAGCTCGTCGACCTCCTGGAGACGAAGCTGGCCGCCCTCAAGCAGGAGTACGAGTTCCAGACCAGCATGGTCCCCAACTACGTCATCGAGAAGCAGCTTAACGACACCTATCAGCGTCTCCAGAAAGCCCAGGCCCAGGAGGCCCGCATCCGGGCCGATCTCGAGAAGAAGAGCCGCGAGCGGCGGCCCCCCACCGAGTCGGACCGCTGACGCTTATCGCGAGCTCCCGGTTATTCTTTCCGAAAAAGGGCTTCTTTCCTGCCCACCTAATTCCGTGAATTCGGCAGGACCCGTTGTCTCTTTCCCTCCGATGTCTGGACAGCTAGGCAAAATCATTCTGACTGATTTTCGACAGTTGGTTTTTTGAACTTGCTGTAAATGAATAAATTGCGGGCGCCTAAAAAGAGTTTGGCACTACGCTTTCTCATCTTAATCAACCATCGTCACCATAGAGGGAAGCCGAACGCCGGCGGCCAGGGCCACCTGATGGGCCGTGCCCCCGACATCCATCCGTAGAACATAGGACCGCCCGTCCGCCTCCAACCGAACCGCCTACACCCGGCCGAGTCCCTTCATCAGCGTCGGTCATACAACCTCGAGGCCGCGGGACTCAAGCCTTCTCTGTAAGCCCGCCTCGAGCCGGCCCGGCTTTCGGATAAAGATGAGCCGCGCTCGGGCTTCAGTGATGGGCGAGGCGCTCCTCGAGCGCTTGGGCGAGGAGGTGGAGGATCACGAGATGGGCCTCCTGGACGCGGGGGGTCGAGCGGGAGGGCACATCGAGGAGATGATCGGCCAGACGGGCGATCTCGACGGTCTTATCGCCGGTCAGGGCCACGGTCAGGAGCTTGCTGGAGCGGGCGGCCCGCAAGCCCGCGGTGACATTGGGGGAAGAGCCGCTCGTCGTCAGGGCGATCGCGGCGTCGCCCTTGCGGCCGAGCGCTTCGATCTGACGCTCGAAAACCCGGTCGAATCCCGCGTCATTGCCGACGGCCGTGAGGCATGATGTGTCCGTCGTCAAGGCCATCGCCGGCAACGCCTTCCTCTCGCGGGTCAGCTTGTTGACCATCTCGGCGGCGAAGTGCTGGGCCTGAGCGGCGCTTCCTCCGTTGCCGAAAAGGAGGATCTTGCCGCCGGCCCGGATGGCCCCCGCCAGGGCCGCGACTGCGGCCTCGAACGCGCTGCCGCGGGCTTGGAAAAACCGGCGCAGGACGCCGGTGATCTCGTCGACAGCCGCCTCGTATCCTGCGCTATCGACGAACGCCGGTCCCCCCGGGGAGATTGTGGCGTTCTTTCTTGCTTTAGCTCTCGTTTTGCCCATCATCCTTACCTTCTCTTTCGCTTTGCCCATTTCCGCCCTACCTGTCCGGGGCTCGGCCACACCGACCGTCAGCGGTCCTTGTCCCCGCTTTGCCAGTTCTTCTTCTGGCGCGGCCGGCCGTTATCGCTCCTCCGCCTTCACGCCCCGCCTCTGCCACACATCGACTTACGTTCGCGGACCGGCCCCGCCCAGCCCTCCCGGCTTGATCTCCCTGCCGGCGGCCGCTCATATCCGATCCGTTCTAGCCGGCCTCGGGCCGCTCGCCAAGGGCCGAGGCGATGGCGGACCGCACGACCTCCATGAGCTTGTCCATGGTCTCCCGAGTGAAGCCGGTCACCGGGACAGGCTCGAGGAACTCCACGCGGACGGTGCCCCGCCGGGCGTAGCGCTGGCCCTTGGGCATCAGACCGAAGGTCCCACGGACGGCCACTGGCACGATGGGCGCCCCCGTTTCGAGAGCCAGGAAGAACCCGCCCCGCCTGAACCGCTGGAGCTTTCCGTCCCGGCTCCGGGTCCCCTCGGGAAAGATGAGGAACGAATACCCTCTCTGCCGCATCATGGCCGCGGCCCTGGCGATGCTTTTCTTGCCGCCCTCCTCCCCTTTCCGGTCCACAGGCACGAACCCGACGAACCGCATGGCCGTCCCGACGATGGGGATCCTCAGGACCGGCTTCTTGAGGATGATCCGGGCCGCTCCCGGTATGAGCATCTCGAGCAGAGGCCCGTCGAGAAAGCTCAGATGATTGGGCATGTAAACGCTGGGCGTCCGCGGATCGAGCCGCTCGATGCCCGAGACCTCGAGCCGGATGCCCAGGATGCGCCTGCCCGCCCGCATGGCCCACTGCCCGATGGCGATGATCGGGTCCCGGAGCCCGGCCAGCATGCAGAGCAGGATGAACGGCGTAAGGACGATGACCAGAACGACGTAGAAGACAACGAGAACGGCGGTGCGGATCATGGGCCGGCGGGATTATAGCATAAGCCCGATATCGACAAAACTGGACTCCATGAGTATAATGAGGCCCAAGTATCGATGTCGGATCTTGCCTTTCGCCACGCTCTCGAATTCATCAAGGCCAACAGGAACCCTGACGGAGGGTGGGGATACTGGTCGGAACGAAAAAGCCTGGTCGAGCCAACATCCTATTGCCTTCTTGCCCTTTCGGCAGGAAACGGCGAGAGGTGGGTATCGAAAGGGCTGGACTTTCTGAGATCATGCCAGCTAACGTCCGGAGCTATGGGCATAAACCCTGAAGACACCCAAGGCAGCTGGATGTCCTATGCCGCTCTTCTGGCCTTTGATGCTTTCAATGCGGATAAAGAGAAACGGCGGCTTATCGATTGGGCCCTGCGCATGGAGGACGCGTCATCCCGTTTTCGCCCGGAGGATATCGCCGCCATCCGGGAACTCTATCGTTATAACGCGGCGATCCAGGGCTGGCCGTGGACGCCCACGACGACAGCCTGGGTCGAGTCGACCGCCCTATTCATCATTGCCCTGACAAGGATCGGGATCCCCCCGGAACACGAAAGAGTACGGTCGGGGATCAGCGTGCTTCTTGACCGCAGGATCCGTTCCGGCGGCTGGAACTTCGGAAACCCCTACGACAAATCACAGGAACAGGAAGCCCGCATCCTATCGACAGCCTTAGCTCTCTCGGCTCTTGGTTCCGCAGAGTTCCCGGAGGCCCATTCCGCCGTGAGGGAAGGGATCGAATCCCTGAGCCGGGATCTCGATGGATACGTCAGTACGGTTTCGCTGGCCTGGATTCTGATGGCCTCGAAGGTCTTCCCCTCCGCTTCCGCGTTGACTCCCGCCGTCACCGAACGGCTTCTCAGCGCTCAAAACATCGCCGGCGGATTCCGTGGGAATCTATTCGAAACGGCGTTGGCCTATATCGCTCTATGCGCCCCCGACATCCTCATAAGGACCGCCCGGAGGGCCTCGTGAGGACGCCGTCCATGACCCGGCGAGGATTTCTTGGCGCTCTGGGTGCCACAGTTGCATCGATCCTTCCGTCTCTGACTTCAACGGGTTGCCGAAAGCCGGATGGAGCGTCTTCGTTTAAATCCCTTCCGAGCTATGTTCATGTCGCCCCGTGCCCTTCGTACGATCCAAAACGGCTGCTCGATTCGATCCGTTCCGGCTGGCGGTCGACACGCCCGCCCGAGGTCATCGGAAAGCGCGTCATCATCAAGCCGAATATCGCTGATTTCTTGGATGACAGGCCGATCCATACGGATCCGCGGCTTGTCGAGGCCCTGATCGTTCATCTCCGAGAGCTCGGCGCAAGAGAGATCGTTCTCGCCGAGGGCCCGCCCCAGAACCGGGATACGGAATGGCTGTTCCGGAAATCGGGATTCGAGGATCTGGCCGTCTCATTGAGCATCCCTCTGATCGACCTCAACACCGATGATGTCCGGCGGGTCAGGAACGCAAGCCCCCGGGCCACGGTTCTTCGTGACCTCTATCTTCCGGAGGTCATCCTCGCGGCCGATGTCATCATATCCGTTCCCAAAATGAAGACCCACAAGCTCGCCGGGATCACCCTCAGTATGAAGAATATGTTCGGGATCGTCCCTGGGATGAAGTACGGGTGGCCCAAGAACATTCTTCACTGGAACGGCATCCCCCGAAGTATCGTTGAGATCTGCGCGACGGTCCCGACGCATTATTCCATCGTTGATGGCGTCATCGGCATGGAGGGACACGGGCCGATCCTGGGCACGGCCAGGAAAGCCGGGGTTCTGGTCATGGGGGAGAGTTCGCTCGCCGTCGACGCCACGGCCGCCCGGATCATGGGCATCGAGCCGGCCCGCGTGGAATACCTGGCCATGGCTCAGGCGGCCCATTTAGGATCCCTCCGGAGCGAGGATATCGAATTGACCGGAGCGGACATCCGCAATGTTCGCACCGATTTCGCTCTCGAACCCGAATATGCACGTCTGCGAGCCTCCCGGGAATGATGAGCTCTATTGAAAAGGATGTCATCCATGATCGAACCCCGACCGAAAATCTCTATCTGGGCGTGGATTCCATTGGCCTGCTGCCTCTTGACGGCTGACGCGTACGGCTACATCGACCCGGGCACAGGAAGTTTCGTCCTGCAGGTCGCCATCGCCTTTCTTGTCGGCGCCGCATTCTCCGTCAAGCTCTTCTGGAAGAGGGTATCGGCATTCATCCGCAAGCTCTTTTCGAGAAAGAACAGCGGAGAGAGCGATGTCCGTTGAAGGGGTCCTGCCTTCCTCCTTCCGCGATCCCGCGGGCTTCGTTTTCCGCCGGGATGGCGTCCTCTACCGGGCCATCCTGAAGGCCGGGCAGCCGCACTATGACGCGCTCATGACCTCGGGGCTTTATGACGAACTGTCCAGGGACGGCCTGATCGTCGCCCATAAGGAGGCATCCGTTCCGGATCCAAGATATCGGGGCGCTTACAAGGTCATCCGGCCGGAGGAGGTCCCCTTCGTCTCCTATCCCTACGAATGGTCCTTCAGCATGCTGCGGGACGCCGCCCTCGCGACGCTCGAGATTCAGAAACGGGCGCTCCGGCGAGGCCTGACGCTCGTCGACGCCAGCGCCTTCAACGTCCAGTTCTTGAGGGGAAGGGCCACCCTCGTCGACACGCTATCGTTCCGCCGTGCGGCTCCTGGAGCACCCTGGACGGCCTACCGGCAATTCTGCCAGCACTTCTTGGCCCCTTTGGCCTTGATGAGCTTCAAGGATGTCCGCTTGAGCCAGCTTATGCGGGTGTATCTCGACGGCATTCCCCTCGACCTTGCCTCCTCGCTACTTCCTTTCCATACGAGACGGAGGTTTTCTCTTCTGCTTCATATCCATCTTCACGCCCGAAGCCAGAAACGCTATGAAGGCCGAAAGCTTCCTTTGAAGAAAGGCCATGTCACCTCCCGGGCCCTTCTGGGGCTCATCGATTCTTTGGAGAGCGGCGTCAAGCAGCTCCGCTGGAAGCCGTCAGGGACGGAGTGGGGGGGGTACTATGGCGACATGAACTATTCGCCGGAGGCATTCGCCGATAAAAAGGAAGCCGTCGCTGATTTCTTGGAAGCGGTCCGGCCGCGAACGGTTTGGGATATGGGAGGGAATACCGGAGAGTTCAGCCGGTTGGCCTCCCGCCGAGGAGCGTTCACGGTCTCCTTCGATATCGATCCGGCCTGCATCGAGATGAACTATCTTCAGGCAAGGGCCGATCACGAGGAGAACATCCTCCCTCTCCTGATTGACTTGACCAATCCGAGCCCCGGGGCCGGCTGGGAAAACCGGGAGCGGTTGCCGCTCGTCGACAGGGGGCCGGCCGACGCCGCTCTGGCCTTGGCCATCGTCCATCATCTGGCCATCGGAGGCAACATCACCCTAGGCATGATCGCTCGGTTTTTATCCCGGATCTGCCGCTCCGCCCTTGTCGAATTCGTCCCCAAGTCGGATCCTCAGATCCAGAGATTGCTCGTCGTCCGGGAGGATATTTTCGATTCCTATACCCAAGAGGGCTTCGAACGGGCATTCCGAGAGCACTTCACCATTACGAACCGTCGGCCGATCAAGGACTCGCCGAGATCTCTCTACTGGATGGCAAGAAGGTGATCAGGCCATGAAGAGGATACCCGTCATACATCCTTTCTTGTTCTCGATCTTCCCGGCCCTTTCCCTCTACGCCCATAATATCAAGAGCATCCCCATCTCTCTCGGCGAGCTGCTCGGGCCCCTCATCGGGTCCCTGGCCGGCGCGATCGCGCTCTACCTCGTTCTGACCAAGGTCATCACGGGCCGGGAGCGAGCGGGGGTCGCCGCTTCGCTCATCGTCACGTGGTTCTTTACGTTCGGACGGGTCACGGAAGCCGTGTCGGAATGGACGGCCGGGGTCTTCAATAAAGGCCTCTTTTTCGCCTCCCTGATCGTTCTTGGTGCAGCCCTATATCTCATTAACAGGTCGAGACGGGATTTTTCCCGAATGACGATGTTCCTGAACATCATCGCGACCACGCTCGTCGCGTTCAACCTCGCCTCCGCCGGCCTGACGCTGGCCCGGCGCGCACCGGCTTTATTCTTCAACGATGTTGCGCTCTCGTCCGGTTCCGCTGTCCGCCCCAACATCTATTATATCGTCCTCGATGCCTACACGCGGGGGGACATCCTGAAGGAATTCTTCGACCACGACAACTCGGGCTTCTTGGCCGATCTCGAGAACATGGGATTCTACATCGCCTCGAAGAGCTATTCGAATTACAGCCAAACTCATCATTCCTTCGCATCGTCCCTGAACTTCTCCTACCTCGATCACCTGGCCAAGGAGATGGGCACGGGCTCTTCCGACAGAGAACCGCTCTACCGGATGATCCAAGATAACCGGGTCATGGCCTTCTTGAAAGGTCACGGGTACAGGATCGTCACGTTCTCTTCGGGAATGTCGCCGACAGAGATCAAGGAGGTCGACCACTATATCGGTTTCAAGCGCTCGTCCTCGGAATTCCTACATGTCTTCCTCAACACAACCCCCCTTCCGCTCTTCCTGGACTTGACGGTCGGCATTTCGGAATATGACGCCCATCGAGAGCGCATCCTGCACGCCTTTGACTCCCTGGCTCGGGCCCCTGACGAAAAGGGCCCCTTCTTCCTCTTCGCCCACATCATGGCGCCTCACCCTCCCTTCGTCTTCGGACCCAACGGGGAACACATCAGGCCTGACTACGCGTTCTCCCTAGTCGACGCCGACCGGATGCACGGTGAGAGCGAATCGGCCATCCTCGACTATACTCGTCGCTATCGGGACCAGCTCGTTTTCATCAACAGCAAAGTCCTCGAAACGATCCAGGCCATCCTATGCCGTTCAGCCCTTCCGCCCGTGATCATCCTTCAAGGAGACCATGGGTCGCGGGCCTACGCCGACCTGGACCGCCCGGAAGCCTCGAACTTCAGGGAGAACCTGGCGATCCTCAACGCCTATCATCTGCCTGGACTGGATCAGAGCCTGCTCTATCCGGCCATTTCGCCGGTGAATACCTTCCGGCTCCTCTTCAGAGAATACTTCGGAGCAGAACTCGAACTCCTGGAAGACAAGAGTTTCTGGAACACGTGGCGACGGCCCTACAGATTCATTCCTTTCGACGAATGAGGCCCCCGGAGAAATCCTCCCGCGGACAGGGCCGAGAACATGAGTCCTGCGGGAGATCTTTTCGGGGGTGCAGGGGGATAAAAAAGGGGCGGCCGAAGCCGCCCCTTCATGAGGACTATAGAACTTGAGCTTGGATCAAGTGCCGCTTCCGCCGGCCTGAATGAGGGCCGTCGAAGGCGCGATGACCCAGTTGCCGGACCAGGCGACCAAGTCGTTGTCGAAGTCGGACATCCGGCTCACGTTGTAGCGGCTGGCGTCGGGGTTCGTCGGGTCGTACTGCAGGGCCCCGACCTCTCCGTTCCGGCCGAAGGAGGCGATGCAGAAGTCGTCATCGCCCAAATCATTCAAGGCGTCCCCGGTCAGGAAGCCCATGGCGGTGACGCCGTCGACACCGGTGCCGACCTGATAGGGCGTGTTCCAAGGATCATTGATGGGGAAGGACTTGACATAGAACGGCGAAAGACCGAGAACGAAGGCATCCCCCTGGGCGATGTCGCCGCCGTTGGCCGTAGCGAGCGAAAAGTCGCCATGGTCGGTGATGTAGTCCGCGGCGCCCGTCGAGATCGTCATGATCTCCTTCATGGCGCTCTTCTGCTTGGCCTTTTGCATGGCGGACAGAGCGTTGGGGATGAGAAGAGCAGCCAGGATGCCGATGATCGCGACGACGATCAGCAGCTCGATGAGGGTGAAACCTCTCATCTTTTTGAACATCTTAAAACCTCCTTAAAATTCCCTGGCTGATGTCCTCAGCCGGGTTCGTTTACCAATCTCAATTGGCACTTCTACTTATGCAATATCCGTGCCAAGATCTCAGCGAAGATAAATCATTGATATTAAATGAAATGCATTTTTTGTCAGTAAACGACACAATACATTCTGCCGTTTATTGTCATTTATCGTCAATATTTGTCTTTCAGACATGGTTCCTGGCTCCCGCTCCGTTCCTCTTTTCGGCCTTCCGGACCTGGTTCAAGCCGTACTTGGCGATGAGGTAGCGCAGCGTCCGGTAGCTCGTCCCCAGGAGGGGCGCCGCCTTCTGGAGGCTCCCTCCGGTGGCCGCCAGGGCCTCTTGGATGTACTTCTTGCTGATCTCGTCGAGGTGGTCGGAAAGACAGAAGCCCGGCTCGAACAGGACCCGGGTGTCGGCCCTCGGCGGCCCGGGCGAGAGCATCTCCCGAGGCAGGCAGTTCGCCGTCACCGTCTCCCGGTCCTCGATGGCCACGATGCGCTCGATGACATTCTCGAGCTCGCGGATGTTGCCCGGCCAGGAGTACGCCTCGAGGATGCCGACGACTTCCGGGGTCAACCGCTTGGGCTTCTTGCCCATCCGGTCGCAGTATTTCTGGAGGAAATGGCTGACCAGGAGCGGGATGTCCTCGACCCGTTTCCTCAGCGGCGGCATCTCGAAGGAGATGACGTTGAGGCGGTAGAAGAGCTCCTCGCGGAACCGGCCCTCCTCGATGCGCTTCTTGAGATCCTGGTTCGTGGCGGCGATGATGCGGACGTCGACGGCGATCTCCTCCGTCCCGCCGACCCGCCGGATGCGGCGGTCCTGCAGGGCGCGCAGGAGCTTGACTTGGGTCCAAGGCGACATCTCCCCGACCTCGTCGAGAAAGAGCGTGCCCCGCTGGGCGGCCTCGAACATGCCCTTCTTCTCCGAAACGGCCCCGGTGAAGGCCCCCCGGACGTGCCCGAAAAGCTCGGATTCGAGGAGGTTCTCCGGGAGGGCGGCGCAATTGATGGAAACGAACGGCCGGTCGCGGCGGCCGCTCTGGACATGGATGGCCCGGGCGGCCATCTCCTTGCCCGTGCCGCTCTCGCCCGTCACCAGGACGGTCGAGTCCGTGTCGGCGACCTTCTCGATGAGGGTGTAGATCTCCTGCATCGGCCGGCTCTTGCCGATCATCTGCTCGAAGGCGTAGCGCTCCTTGAGGTCGCGCTTGAGGAGGACGTTCTCCATCTCGAGCCGGCGGCCGGCCAGGCCCCGGGCGACGATGATCTTCAACTCCTCGACGTCGAACGGCTTGACGACGTAGTCCAGGGCCCCGGCCTTGAGGGCCTCGATGGCCTGGCTGATGCTCCCGTAGGCCGTGATGAGGATGACCGGGATATGGGGCCGGCTTTCGCGGACGAAGCGCAGGACATCCATGCCGTCGGCCCCGGGCATCTTGATGTCGGTGACGACGAGGTCGACCTCTTCCTTCTCCAGGACCTCGAAGCCGCGCGAGGCGGACTCCGCCGTCTTGACCCCGTAGCCCTCCTTCTTGAAGACGACCGAGAGGAGATCGAGGAGGCTTCTCTCGTCGTCGATGATCAGGATGTTGTCCATGGCTCGCTATCTCACACCTTCTCGGGCCCCCGGACCGGGAGGGAGACGATGACCTCCGTGCCGCGGCCGGGCTCGGAGCGGACCTCGATCTCTCCGTCGTAATCGTCGACGATCCGGCGGACGACGGCCAGGCCCAGGCCCCGGCCGTTCTCGAACCCCGAGTAGAAGGGCTCGAAGAGGTGCTCTTTCTCCTCGGCGGTAATCCCCCGGCCAGTGTCCGCCACCCGGAACCGGACCTCTTTCCGGCCTGGGCGCTCGAAATCGACCGTCAGCTTCCCGCCCTCCGGCATGGCCGCCAGGGCGTTCTTGGCCAGGTTCCAGAAGATCTGCTTGAACTGTCCGGAGTTGCCGAGATAGGAGACGGAGGCCTCGCGGAAGTTCCCGGCGACCTCGATCTTGCCGTTCATGACCCCGCCGGCCTTGAGGATCTTGAGCGTTTCGTCCGCGATCTCGGGCAGGTTGATGACCGAGAAGACCTGTTTGGCCGGCAGGGCGAAGTCCAGGAACTGCTCCAGGCTGTGCGAGACCCGTTGGGACTCCCGAAGGACGATGTCCATGAGCTCCCGCTGGGCCGGGTCGAGGGGCAGCTCCTTCTTGAGGACCTGGACGGAGCCGGAGATGGCCGCCAGGGGATTGCGGATCTCGTGGGCCAAGCTGGCCGAGACCCGGCCGGCCTCGGCCAGACGCTCCCGGATGAGGAGCTCCTTTTCGGCGGCCTTGAGGGCCTCGCGGGTCTTGCGCAGGCTGGCCGTCAGATAGTTCATCAGGAAGGCGATGACGAAGAACACGGCCCAGGCGATGAAGATGGTCACCAGGAGCGAGCCGAGCGAGGATTCGACAGCGTGCTCGGGCCGGAAATATGGGATGAGGCCGAAGTACGTCCCGTCGACGAGGGCCCCGAACAGGATGGCCGAGAGAGAGGCGGCCAGGAACCCCGCCCGTCCCGAGATGACCAGGCTCGCGGCGATGATCGGGAAAAGATACAGGAAGTAGGTGGACGAGCCGACCCCGCCCGAGATGTGGACGAGGCCGGTGATGAGCAGGAGGTCGAAGATGACCTGGGCATAGGCCTGGACGAGCCTCGCCCGGCCCCACAGGTAGGCCGCGAAAAAGAGGGCCGAGGCCGCATAGCCGGCCAATATGATGTAGTAGAAAGGAAGGACGGGCAAGGGGTCGGGCGTCGCCAGTTGGATGACGACGGCCGAGACGAGGAGGGATGTGAGGACGCCCAGACGAAAGAGGATATATCTGAGGATATCCTTTGTCTCGACCGCCCGGTCCGCTCTCACCGCCGTCCTCCCCTCCCTTCCGCCTCTCTAGAACTGCTGCATGAGGTTGAAGATGGGCAGGTACATCGAAATGACCAGCCCGCCGACGATGCCGCCGACGAAGATGAGGAGGATGGGCTCGAGGACCGACAGGAGGGCGGCCACCGAGGCGTCGACCTCCTCGTCGTAGAAGTTCGACAGCTTGTTGAGCATCTCGTCGAGGGTCCCGGTGGCCTCGCCGACGTTGATCATCTGGAGCATCATCGTCGGAAAGCGGCCGGCTTGCTTGAACGACTCGGCCATCGTCTTGCCCTCGGAGACGAGCTTGCGGGCCTCGACGATCTCCTGCTCGATGAGGACGTTGCCGGCCGTCGAGGCCGTGATCTTGAGGGCCTCGAGCATGGGCACGCCGCCCGAGATGAGGGTGCTCAGGGTCCGGGTGACCCGGGTCATGGCCACCTTGTAGAGAAGCCCGCCGAAAAGGGGGAGCTTCAGCAGCATCCGGTCGGTCGTCCAGCGGCCGGGCTTGGTGTTGCGGTAATAGCGGAAGGCCAAGATGAAAGCGATGATGCCGATGACGACGAAGACGATGTTGCCCTCGACGAACTTGCTGAGGGCGATGACGAAGGCCGTCAGGGCCGGCAGCTCCGCGCCGAGGTCGATGAAAATGGAGGCGAAGACCGGGATGACCTTCCACAGCAGGAAGACGGCCACGGCGACGGCGAAAAGGACGATGGCCGCCGGATAGATCATGGCCTGTTTGATCTTCGACCTCAGGCGGACGACCTTCTCGATGAACTCGGCCAGCCGCCGGAGCATGATGTCGAGCGAGCCCGATTGCTCGCCCGAGGCGATGAGGTTGCAGTAGAGTTCGTCGAAGGCCTTGGGGTGCTTGCGCTTGGCCTGGTTGAGGGTCGAGCCGGCCTCGACGTCCTCTTTGACGGTCTTGATGACGTTCCGGAAATAGGTGTTCTTCTGCTGCTCCTCGAGGATACCCAGGCTCTGGATGAGAGGCAGCTCGGCGTCGATGAGGACCGACAGCTGCCGGCTGTAGACGGCCAGGTCCTTGAGCTTGACCTTCTCCCTCTTGAGGAACGGGATGGCCAGGCCTTTGCGGGCCGGTTCGGCGCTGATGACCGTGATCTGGTCTTTCTGGAGGGCGCGGGCCAGCTCGTCCTTGGAGGCGGCCACGCGCTCGCCTCCGACCATGTCTCCGTAGCGGTTCTTGCCTTTCCACACATAAGTCGGCATCGTTCACCTCGCCTTTCCGGAGGCCTCGGCCTCCTATCTTTTCATGGACCCGCCGGGGGTCGACGGAGAGAGCTTCATCCCCTCGCGGCGCTGGATGATGTCGGTCAGCTCCTCGGGGAAAGAGGTCATGGCCATGATCGTGTCGAGGGTCACCAGCTTGCGAAAATACAGGTTGGCCAGGGACTGGTTGAAGGTCTGCATCCCGAACTTCTCCTGGCCCATCTGCATGGCCGAGTAGATCTGGTGGATCTTGTTCTCCCGGATGAGGTTGCGGACGGCCGTGTTGGGGATGAGGATCTCCATGGCCAGGACCCGGCCTTTGCCGTCGGCCTTGGGTAGGAGCGCTTGGGTCAGGACGGCCTCGAGGGACATCGAGAGCATGATGCGGACCTGGGTCTGGTACTGGCTCGGGAAGATGTCGATGATGCGGCTGATGGACTCGACGGCCGAGTTCGTGTGCAGGGTCGAGAAGGTCAGATGGCCGGTCTCGGCGACCCGCAGGGTGGCTTCGACGGTCTCCATGTCGCGCATCTCGCCGACGAGGACGACGTCGGGGTCCTCCCGCAGGACCGAGCGCAGGGCGTTGCCGTAGGTCAGGGTGTCGGCGTAGAGCTCGCGCTGGTTGATGATGGCCTTGCGCGGGTTGAGGTAGTACTCGATGGGGTCCTCGATGGTCACGATGTGGACCGGCCGCTCGTGGTTGATGTGCTCGATCATGCAGGCCAGGGTCGTCGACTTGCCGCAGCCGGTCGGCCCGGTGACGAGGATGAGGCCCCGCGGCAGGTAGCAGAGCTGCTGGATGCGCTGGGGGATGCCGAGCTGGGTGAAGCTCCACATCGAGGGCAGGAAGCGGCGGAAGGCCCCGGCTACGGCGCCCTTCTGGAGAAAGACGTTGGCCCGGAAGCGGCCGAGCTCCTTGATGCCGAACGAGAAGTCGAGCTCGAGCTTCTCCTCGAACAGCTTCTTCTGCTTGTCGGTCATGATGCTGTAGATGAGCTCCTTGGTCTCGGACGGCGTCAGGGCCGGGTGGTCGATGTCCTTGAGGATCCCGTGGACCCGGATGCGGGGCGGGATGTAGGTCGTGATGTGCAGGTCGCTCGCGTCGGCTTCGACGCAGGCCTTCAGCATTTCGAAGATGGCCTTGGCCATGTCTTCCTCCTTTGAGTTCTCGCCGTTCCCTCAGATCTCATCGCGGACGGTCTCGCGCAGGACTTCCTCGACCGAGGTGATGCCCTTCTTGATCTTGATGAGGCCGCTGCGGCGCAGGGTCAGCATGCCCTTCTCGACCGCCTTCCTCTTGATCTCCCGGGACTGGGCGCGGTTGAGGATCATGTCGCGGATGTCGTCGTCGATCTTCATGACCTCGAACAGGGCCGTTCGGCCCTTGTAACCGGTCTTGTTGCAGGCGTCGCAGCCCTTGGCTTTCATGACCTGGAGGCCTTTCAGCTCGTCCTTGCCGTAGCCCATCTCGAGCAAAGACGACTCCGGGAGGGCGTGGGGCTGGAGGCACTTCTTGCAGAGGCGGCGGACCAGCCGCTGGGCGACGACGAGGATGAGGGAGTCGGCGATGAGGAAGGGCTCGACGTTCATGTTGACCAGGCGGACGATCGTGCTCGCGGCGTCGTTGGTGTGGACGGTCGAGAACACGAGGTGGCCGGTCAGGGCGGCCTTGATGGCGATGTCGACGGTCTCCAGGTCGCGCATCTCGCCGACGAGCATGACATCGGGGTCCTGGCGGAGGAAGGTCCTCAGGCACGCGGCGAAGCTCAGCCCGATCTCGTCCTTGATCTGGACCTGGTTGATGCCGGGGACGTTGAACTCGACGGGGTCCTCGGCGGTCATGATGTTCATGTCGGGCGAGTTGATGGTCGAGACGGCCGAGTAGAGGGTGTTCGTCTTGCCGCTGCCCGTCGGCCCGGTGACCAGGACGATGCCCCACGGCCGGTGGATGGCCTCCTGGAAGAGCTCCAGGGACTCGGGCTCGAAGCCGAGCTGGGTCAGATCGAGCTTGAGCATCTCCTTGTCGAGGATACGGGAGACGATCTTCTCGCCCCACAGCGTCGGCAGGGACGAGACGCGCATGTCGACTTCCTTCTTCTTGCCGCTGTCGAGCTTGACGCGCATCTTGATCCGGCCGTCCTGGGGCAGGCGCTTCTCGGCGATGTCCATGTTCGAGAGGATCTTGACCCGGGAGATGATCGGGCTGCGGTACTTGAGGGGCAGGTTGACGATCTCGTAGAGATCGCCGTCCATCCGGTAGCGGATGCGGAAGGTCGTCTCGTAGGGCTCGAAGTGGACGTCGCTCGCGCCGCGCCGGATGGCGTCGATGAAGGTCTGGTTGACCATCTTGATGATCGGGGCCTCGTCGGCCTCGGACTTCAGCTCGGTGAGGTCGTAGTCGTCCTTCTCCGGCTCAATGATGTTGACGGGCGTGTCGTCGGCCAGGGCGATGTCCTCGATGATCTTCTTGACGCGCAGGGAATCGGCGGTGCCGTAGTACTTATTGATGGCGTTGACGACCCCGGTCTCGGAAGCGATGACCGGCTGGATGCTGAGGCCGGTCCGGAAACGGATGTCCTCGATGATCTCGAGGTCGGTCGGATCGACCATGGCCAGGGTCAGGAAGGACCGGATGCGGTGGATGGGCATGACCATGTATTTCTTGGCCACGTCCGCGGGGATGAGGCTGATGACCTCGGGGTAGACCTCGAACTGGTCAAGGTCGATGTAGGGGTAGCCGAGCTGGCGGCTGAGGGCCTGGGCGATGTCCTCTTCGGTCAGGTAGCCGAGTTGGACGAGCGAGGTCCCGACGGGCAGGCTGTTCTTCTTGTGGAACTCGAGGGCGGAGCGGAGCTGATCGGCCGAGAGGATCTTCTCTCTGAGGAGTAGCTCGCCAAGGTTAGAGGCCATGAGAATTCCAAATCATAGACGTATTGACAAATCCTGTCAATGGCCGGGAATGTCGGCCCCGCTCAATGAGAGAGACGCTCGGGAGGCCCGAAAGATCTCGTTCAGCACAGCTTTTACAGGGATACATGCCACTGCTCCGGCCCTTCCATTCTCTACGGGCGCCAAATTCCGTCAATCACCCCGGGTGAGCATTGGCTGGGTGATATTTACATTTTTTGTCTCACCCCCCGAGGCTGAAAGCCTCATCTTAAAGAAGAAGGGGTCAAATCTCCACTTATTAACTTTTCGAAGGAAAGGCCTGGATTTCCGTCTCGAGCCGCAGGGGGAAGTTAATAAGTGGAGATTTGACCCCTTCTTCCCTTATTGAAAAAAGCGCGCCTGGGGTGACTCGAACACCCGACCCGCTGCTTAGAAGGCAGCTGCTCTGTCCAACTGAGCTACAGGCGCGTCATATCAGGCCACGCTGGGAGGCGGTTCCGAACCGAGCCTCGCTGCGCCGCTCAAGTTCCGGCCGTGCCTTCGCCAAGCCGATCCCGGCGGAGGGCATATCGGGGAGAGCGGATTTGAACCGCCGACCTCCTGCTCCCAAGGCAGGCGCGCTAGCCAGGCTGCGCCACTCCCCGCTCGTCTCGTTCGATGGACCGGCCCGAAAGCGCGCTCATCTTAGCAAATCGTCAAGAGGGGGTCAAACCGACCCCTTCTCAGGTTTGACCCCTTCTCATCCCCTTATCCAGCTGGGTGCGGTCGATACGGACGACGATCGGGCGGCCGTGGGGGCAGAGGGCCGGCTGGGAGGTCTTGAAAAGCTCGCTGACGAGGTAGCCCATTTTCTCCCGGTTCAGGGGCTGGCCCGCCTTGACCGCCGACTTGCAGGCCATCATGGCCAGCATCCTCTCCCTCCGCTCCCCGGCCTCCGCGCCTTCCGCCTCCTCGAGCAGGCCCAGAAAAACGTCCTGGGCCGCTTCGGGGCCGAAAATATCCGGATATTCCTTGATAGCCACCGAGCGGCCGCCCATAGCCTCCGCCCGGAACCCCAGCTCCTCGAGCAGCCCGGCATTCGCCTCGAAACCGACCTGTTGGGACGGGGTCAGCTCGATGACCGACGGGATGAGCAGGCTTTGCCGCGGCCAGGCCCGCTCGCCATCGATTTGCCTGTATCTCTCGAACAGGACGCGCTCGTGGGCGTTGTGCTGGTCGATGACGAGAAGGCCCTCCGCGCTCCCGGCGACGATGTACATATCCGCATATTGGCCGAGGACGACGGGGTCTTGTCCGGCGGGAACGCTTCCGGCCGCCGAAGACGGGGACACGTACCTCCGGTACATGTTTCCGCCCGCTCCGGGAGCGGCGGCCGTTCCCGTGTCCGCAGGCGCCCAAGCCGACGCTCTCTCCCCTTCCGGATGTCTATCGAACCCGAGCCCGGGGTCCCCCGCCGGCCCGCCGGACTCCGATACGCCCCTCAAGGGCCGCCTTTCCCCGGAGACGGGATAGACCTCTTTGATCGTGTACCCCCGGGCCGCGCCCTCCGCGACGGCCCTGAGGACGAGCCGGAACACGAGCTGCGAGTCCTTGAACCGGACCTCGGCCTTGGCCGGGTGGACGTTGACGTCGACGTCCTCGCGAGGCAGGTCGAGGAACAGGAACGCTTCCGGGTGCCGGCCTTTCTCGAGGATCCCTCTGTACGCCTGCCCGAGGGCCGCCAGCAGGATCCTGTCCTTGACCGGCCGGCCGTTGGCGAAGACGTGCTGAACGGACCGGTCCCCCCGGCCCGCTAACGGCAGAGAAGCCATTCCCTCGACCCGGCTCTCCCCTTCGACGGCCGCGACATCCATCAGCCTATCGACGACGGCCTTGCCGAACAGCTGGAAGACCCTCTCCCGAAGGGATCCCACGGCCGGGCAGTCCATGACCTCCCGCGTCCCGCTGACCAGGGTGAACCGGACCCCCGGCGAAGCCAGGGCCGCCTGGGTCATGTATTTGGCGATGAGGTTGAGCTCCGACTGAGCCGACCGCAGGAACTTCCGCCGAGCCGGCAGGTTGAAGAACAGATCGCGGACCTCGACCGTCGTCCCCCGGGGAAAGGCGATATCCGTGACGGCCGTGAGCTTTTCGCCCTCTCGCTCGATCATCGTCCCTCGGCCTCCGGACCCGTCGTGCGTCCGCAGAACGAGCCGCGACACGGCGGAGATGCTGGCCAGGGCCTCCCCCCGGAACCCGAGGGTCGAGATCCTCTCCAGGTCGGCCTCCGAGGCGATCTTGCTCGTCGAATGTCTCCGGAAACAGAGGGCGGCGTCCTCGCGGCTCATGCCCGAGCCGTCGTCCTGGACCTTGACGAGGCCCTTCCCCCCGTCGCCGAGCTCGACCCGGACCGAGGCCGCCCCGGCGTCCAGCGAATTCTCGACGAGCTCCTTGACGACCGACGCCGGCCTCTCGATGACCTCGCCGGCCGCGATCTTTCGGGCGACGTCGTCGGGTAGAACGCGGATCTTGTTCATCGTCGGGCCTCCCCGGCCCGCTCCATTATACGTCAATTCGGCCTTCCGTCGCGCGCTCGCCGGCCCGCACGATGCGGACCCGGACGAGCTCGCGCTCCGGGGCCTGGCCCGCGGCCTCGACCTTGATGAAGTTGTCCGTCAGCAGCTCCGCCCGGCCGGCCCTCCGCCGGCCTCGCTCGTCGATGACGACCGCCCCGAGCGTCCGCCCCTCGAACGACCGGCGGAAAGCGAGGTTCTTGGCCGCCGCGAGCCGCCTCAGCTCGACCGCCCGCATCGTCTTGACCCCGTCCGGCACCTGGCGCCTTCCGGCCGCCGGCGTCCCCCGGCGCGGGGAATAGCGGAAGACGTGGAAATAGGCCAAAGGCGCGCTCTCCAGGAACGCCTTCAGCTCCTCGAAATCGTCCTCCTCCTCCCCGGGGAACCCGACCAGGATGTCGGCCCCCAGCGCCGCCCCGGGAACGGCTTCGCTCAACGCCGCCAGCACCCGGCGATACTCCTCCGGATCGGCCGCCCGGCCCATCAACCGCAGCATGCGGGCCGAACCGTGCTGGAGCGAAAGATGGAAATGGCGGCAGAGCCTTCCGTTCGAAGCCGCCAGGGCGATGAGCTCCTCGTCCACGCGCCCCGGGTCGAGCGAGCTCAGCCGGACCCGGCCGAGCCCCGGTAGGTCGATGACCTGCCGGACGAGCCCGGCCAGCGTCGTCCGCGGCACGAGGTCGTCCCCATAAGAAAACAGGTCGATCCCGGTCAGGATGACCTCCCGGTGCCCCCGGGCCGTGGCCGCCGCGACAGCGGCCAGGACTTTATCCGGCACGACGCTCGCGCTCGGGCCCCGGACGCTCGGGATGACGCAAAAGGCGCACCGCTTGTCGCATCCGTCCTGGACCTTGATCCAGCCCCGGGCCCGGAACAATTTCGCTCCGGCCGTCTCATCTCTCCGCGCCGCCGGCCGTCCCTGGCCCGGTCCTGCCCCCAGGAGCGCCATCGCCCGATCGACGAGCTCGGCCTTCTCCTTATTGCCGAGAACGAGCTCGACCTCCGGCCTGCGCGCGAACTCCTCCGGGGCCCTCTCGGCCAGACAGCCCGTGACGACGATCTTCGCGTCCGGAGCGTCGCGTTCGATGCGGCGGAAGAATTTCCGGACGTCCCGGTCGGCCCGTCCGGTCAGGGTGCAGGTGTTGACGACAAGGAGATCGCTCCGCCTCCAGTCCTCTTCGAACCGCAGCCCCCGCCCGCGGAAGGCCTCAGCCCAGGCGAAGGATTCGGCCAGGTTGACGCGGCAGCCGAAGTTCCGGACGGAGAACGAGGGCATCGCCGGCGGTCACAGCTTCTCCCGGAGCTTCCTGGAAGCCGCCTCGACCCCGGCCGCCATCTTGGCCCGGTCCTCGAGCAGCCGGGCCCTCAGCTGTTCGTCCTTGAGGGCCAGAATCTCGGCCGCGAGCAGGGCCGCGTTCGTGCCGCCGTGCTTCCCGAGGGCCACGGTCGCCACGGGGATGCCTTTGGGCATCTGGACCGTCGACAGCAGCGCGTCCATTCCGGCCAAGGCGTCGCTTTCGACGGGCACCCCGATAACCGGGCGGACCGTGTGGGCGGCGACGACGCCCGCCAGGTGCGCGGCTTTCCCGGCCACGGCGATGAAGACCTCGGTCCCGGCCGCCTCGGCCTCCTTGATGAGCCGGGCCGTCCTGTCCGGAGATCTGTGGGCGGAGGTCACCTCCAGGGCGAACGGGATCCCGAGCCCCCGGAGAACGCCCAGGCCGTCCTCGATCACGCCGAAATCGGAGTCGCTGCCGAGAAAGATCATGACCATCATGGACGTTCCTCCTTGACGGCGCCGATGTCGCGCCGGTAGTGCATGGCCTCGAAGTAGATGCGGCCGCAGGCGCTGTAGATCTTTTTCATGGTCTCCGCGAGGGTCTCCTCCGAGGCGCAGACGCCGAGGACTCGGCCCCCGCTGGTCAGATAGGTCTCGTTCTCGTACTTCGTCCCGGCGTGGAAGACGGTCACGCCGGACATGGCCTCCACGGTCTCCAGGCCCGAGATGGCCTTGCCCTTCTCGTAGCGGACGGGGTAGCCGCCCGAGGCCAGCACGACGCACCCCGCGGGGCGGCGCGACCAGCGGATCTCCTTCTCGAGGACGTTGCCCTCGACCGCCGCCAGGAGGACCTCGACGAGGTCGCTCTCCATGCGCAGCATCTGGGGCTGGGTCTCGGGGTCCCCGAAGCGGACGTTGAACTCGAGGACCCGCGGGCCCTCGTCGGTGAGCATCAGGCCCGCATAGAGGACGCCCTTGAATCTCCGGCCCTCCTCCAGCATGCGGGTGACGGTCGGCATGATGACCGTCTCCATGACCTCGCCGAACAGCTTCTCGGTCATGAACGGCGACGGCGAGATGGCCCCCATGCCGCCCGTGTTCGGGCCCTTGTCGCCGTCGTAGGCCGTCTTATGGTCCATGACCGAGACCAGGGGCTGGACGCGCGTGCCGTCGGAGAGGACGATGAACGACACCTCGCGTCCCCGGAGGAACTCCTCGATGACGATCCGGTTGCCGGCCGCGCCGAACTTCTTCCGAACGAGCATCTCGGCGGCCGTCTCCTCGGCCTTCTTCTGGGAGGAGCAGACGACGACCCCCTTGCCGGCGGCCAGGCCGTCGGCCTTGACGACGACGGGGAAGCCGAACTCGCCCGAGGACAGGACCTTGCAGGCCGCGTCCAGGGTGTCGGCGACCCGGAAGCGGCCCGTGGGGATGCGGTGGCGGGCCATGAATTCCTTGGCGAAGACCTTGCTGCCCTCGAGCTCAGCCGCCTTCTTCGACGGGCCGAAGACCTTCAGACCGCGGACCTCGAACTCGTCGGCGAGGCCCAGAACGAGCGGCAGCTCGGGGCCGACGACGGTCAGCTTGACGCCTTCGCCAGCGGCGAAATCGGCCAGCCCGGCGATGTCCGTCTCCGCGAGAGGGACGTTCTCGGCGACGAGCCGGGTGCCGCCGTTGCCCGGCGCACAGAAGATCTTCTGGACACGGCGGCTTTGGGCGATCTTCCAGGCCAGGGCGTGCTCCCGGCCGCCGGAACCGACGATGAGTATCTTCATGGCCTGACCCTCCTTCTCCGTCTCTCCCCCGTCCGCGGCCGGCGGGACCGAGGCCCCCTTCTTTCCGGCCGCCGGCCGCTCAGCCCTTGACGACCCGCTCGAGATTGGCGGCGAACATGGCCGCATACGCCCGGTCCGGGATGGCGGCGGCCGCGATCCGGGCCGCAAGGGGCAGGGCCTCCTCGGGCGGCAGGCAGTAGCGCATCGTCAGGAAATCCCGCCGGAACCGGGCCGCCTCGTCCTTGACCGTACGCCCGCGGACGATGCAGTCGGCCATCAGCCCGGCCAGGGTATCGAAGTCCTTTTCCTCCATGCCGAAACGGGTCATCTCCTGGACGCCGAGCCGGATGCCGCTCGACTCGAGGAACGAGGGGTCGTCCGGCAGGGCCTGGTAGTTGGCGACGATGTTGTTATCCTCCAGGCGCCGGGCGATCTCCATCCCCGGGCCGAAGGCCTTGACCCGGATGAGGACCTGGTGCGTCTCGGTGAACCCGTCGGCCTCACCGCCCTCGACGGGGATGCCGTTCGCCTTCAGGGACCTGGCGAAGGCCTTGGCGTTGGCCCGCACCCGGCTCTGATAGGCCTCCTTGAACTCGTTCATCTCGTAGGCGGCCATGAGCAGCCCGAGCAGCGTCCCCAGGTGATGGTTGCTCGTCGAGCCCGGGAAGGCCCGGCCCTTGATGTCGAGCCAGAGGTTCCGCAGGGGCGAGCCCGGCGGGAAGTTCCCGGCCACGAGGCCGCGCTGGGTGCCGAAGAACGTCTTGTGGGTGCTCCCCGTGACGACGTCCGCGCCCTCGGCGAACGGGGCCTGGAAGGCGCCGTAGAGCCCCAGGACGTGGGCCATATCGAACATCAGGACCGGCCGCGGAGTCCAGTCCTTGACGATGTCGGCCACGAACCGGACCGGCTCGGGGTAAAGGAACATGCTCTTGCCGAAGACGACGAGCTCGGGCCGGTGGGCGTCGAGAAGCTCGCCAAGCCGGGCCGTGTCGGTTTTGTAAGGGTTGCCCGCGAGGACCGGGAAGCTCACGACCCGCTCCTTGCCCGTCGCCGGGTCCTCCTCGACATAATTGAAGAGGGCGCCCATCGGCTGGGAGCTGAGGTGGCCGCCGTAGATGAGGTCGTTGTTGAGGACGAGCCTCATCCGGCGCGAAAGCTCCTTGGCGCCCTTGCCGCGGTTGAGGAACTTGACGACAGCCTTGAAGACGACCTCGTTGGCCATCTGGCCGCTCACGGGCCGCAGCTCGACATCCGAGCATCCGAAATAGGCCTCGAGCTCCTTGCCGGCCTCGATCTCGACGTCGCGGATGAAGTCGATGCCCTGGTAGAAGTAGATCTCCTCCCCCTTCATCGTCCGGTGCTCGGCGTAGCGGCCGGCGGGATCGGCGATCTCGCACATCTTCACCAGGAACGACGGTGTCGACTCCGAGGGGATGAGGTTGAAACACTCTCTCTGGCGCCAAGCGCTGTTGCGTTCGACGCGCTCGGCCAGGACGCGGACCTTTTCAGGGAACGTCGGCATGGGACATCTCCTCTATCGGCGATGACGGATCACTTGCAGTTGGCGTCCTCGATGTCGCGGATCTTCCGGATCCGGCGGGCGTGGCGGCCGCCCTCGAACTCCGTGTCGAGCCAGATCCGGACGATGGCCAGGGCCAGCTCGACCGAATGGGTCCGGCCGCCCAGGGTCAGGCAGTTCGAGTCGTTGTGCTTGCGGGCCATCTCGGCCGCGTACTCGCTCGGGCAGGGGGTCGCCCGCAGGCCCTTGAACTTGTTGGCGACCATGGCCATGCCGATCCCCGTGCCGCAGACGAGGATGGCCCGGTCGCAGGCCCCTTCGACCACGGCCCGGGCCGCGAGGGCCGCGTAGTCGGGATAATCGACGGATTCTCCGGGGCCGCAGCCGAAGTCCTCGAACTCGACCCCTCGGGCCCGCAGGTATTCGGCGACGCGGGCCTTGAGATCGTACCCGGCGTGATCGGAAGCGAGGGCGATCCTCATGGCGTCATCGGGGCGGGGGCGTTCTCTCCAGGAACCGGGCGGCCTCGGGCATGACCTCGACGGCCTTCATGACCACCGGATCCGTCAGGCGCGCGACGCGGATGCCTTCGTCGACGCCCCAGACGGCCCCGGCGATCTCGCGTTCGAGCTCGCGGCGGATCTCCGCCTCGGCGTCCTGGAACACGCTCTCCTCGTATTCGACCTTGCGGCCGGCGAGAAAGGCGCGGAAATCCGCCACCACGTCGTCGTTGACGATGAACGTCCGGCCGACCATGATCTGTCCGGCTTCCGGCTCGCGTCCGGCCTCGAGCTCCCGCGGGAAGACGAACTTGCGGCCCAGCTCGGTCTGGTGCTGGACGAACCGGCGGGCGTAGGCGAAGAACTCGCCGCTCAGGCGGAGGCGCCCGGTGAAGGGCTTGAGCAGGGAGTTGACGTGGTAATCGGGCGTGATGCCGCCCTGGCCGAGGACCTTGCGGCCGGCGTCCGTGTACCGGACCTCCCGGGCGTCGTCGGGGGCCCGCTTGCTCAGGAGGTAATCGTCGATCTCGGTGTAATCCCGCTGGATGAACCGGCCGCTCGGCGTCAGGTACTGGGCCACGGTCAGGGCCACGGCCATGTTCGGCCCCAGGGGGAAAACGGTCTGGACCAGGCCCTTGCCCCAGGAGTCCTCGCCGACGATGAGCCCGCGGTCGTGGTCCATGACCGCCCCGCTGACGATCTCCGAGGCGCTGGCCGTGCCCTGATCGATGAGGATGACCAAGGGCAGGTCCTCGTATTGGCCGTCCGAGGAGGCGGCGAAGGCCCTGTCGTAGATCCGGTTGCGGCCCTTGATGGAGACGACGAGCGAGCCCCGGGGGAGGAACATGTCGGCGATCTCGATGGACTGCATGAGCGATCCGCCGGTGTTGAGGCGAAGATCGAGAATGAGGCTCGTCATGCCCTGGCCCTTGAGCTTCCGGAGCCCCTCCTCGAGCTCGTTCGGCGTCTGCTCGGCGAAGTTCCGGATGTAGATGTAGCCGATCCCGTCCTCGAGCATGAAAGCGTAGGGGACGCTGAGGAGCGGGATCTCCTCGCGGACGATGGTCAGCTCGAAGGGGCTGTCGAGGCCGTCCCGGACGATGGTGATGGTCACCGGGACGCCCTGCTCGCCGCGCAGCTTCTGCATGGCGTCGTAGCTCGAAATGGGAACGGTGCTCTCCCCGTCGATGTGGGAGATGATGTCGCCGGGCTGGACGCCGAGGCGCCAGGCCGGGCCGCCCTCGATGGGCGAGATGACGACGATGTTCTCGCCTTGTTTCTGGATCTGGATGCCCAGGCCGAAATACTTGCCGGTGTACTCCTCCCGCATCCGGGAATAGCTGGAGGGATCGAGGAAGTAGGAATGGGGGTCGAGGGTCTCGAGCGCGCCCCGAACGGAGGCCACGGCCAGGGTCTGCTCATCGGGAGGGCGATAGTAGCTCTCCTCGATGAGGCCGGCGATGGCCCGGACCTTCTCGCGCGAGGCCGCCCAGAGGTCCTGGTCGTGGGACGGCTGAGGGACGAGGGTCAGGACCGCGGCCGCGGCCAGGACGACGAGCACGAACCGCTTTTTCATGGCCATTTTCGCCCGTTCATCTTACCAAAGCCGCCGGACAGGGTCAAATCCAGGATCCCGGAGGCGGGTCCGAGCGGCAGGATTTGACCCCTTCCGGGGGAGGGGATATAATCCCCTCATGTTCGGAAGCATCGGACCCGCGGAGCTCATCCTCATCTTCATCATCGCCCTGCTCGTGTTCGGCCCCAAGAAGCTGCCCGAGATCGGCCGCTCCGTGGGCAAGGCCCTGCGGGAATTCAAGAGGACGTCCGACGAGATCAAGGGCCGCATCGAAGAGGAGATCGAGGCCTCGGAGATCAAGGACATCGGCAAGGACATCCGGGCGAGCGTCGACGAGCTCCAGTCCGGGGTCAGGGGCATCCAGGACGACATCAAGAAGGATCTGACGGACAATGGGACCGGGGAAGGCCAGAAAATCGCCTGACGAGATGACCTTCCTCGAGCATCTGGAGGACCTCCGGAAGAGGCTCTTCTATTCCTTCCTGGCCCTCCTTGTGGGCTTCGTGCCGGGCTGGATCTTCTCCAAGGACCTCTACAAGATCCTGGCCCGGCCCGTCACCCAGTACCTTCCGGAAGGGACGAAGCTGGCCTTCACGACCCTGACCGCGCCCTTCATGCTCTACATCAAGGTCGCCGTCCTGGCGGCCGTCTTCCTGGCCGCGCCCTTCATCTTCCTCCAGCTCTGGTACTTCGTCGCCCCGGGCCTCTACAAAAAAGAGAAGAAGTACGTCGCTCCCTTCGTCCTCATGACGACTGTCTTCTTCAGCCTCGGCGCGGTCTTCGGCTACTTCGTCGTTTTCCCCTGGGCCTGCCGGTTCTTCCTGCAGATCGGCCAGGATTTCCAGCCGGTCATCACCGTCGACCAGTATTTCGGCCTGGCCCTCAAGGTCCTGCTCGGCCTGGCCCTCGTCTTCCAGCTGCCGACGCTCGTCTTCTTTTTGGCGAAGATGGGCGTCCTCACGGCCGGCTGGATGATCCGCAACTTCAAGTACGCCGTGCTCCTCGTCTTCGTCGTCGCCGCGGTCATCACCCCCACGCCCGACGTCGTGACCCAGAGCATCGTGGCCGTCCCGATGCTGGCCCTCTACGGGCTGAGCATCCTCATCGCCCTGGCCGTCGGCCGCGGCCGGGGAAAAAAAGAGGACTGAGGCCATGGACGGACGCCTGATCATCGGCAACGAGCGGGTCGCGACGGCCGATCGGCTCGTCTCCGAGAACCCCGCGACGCTCGAGCCCGTGGGCGAGGTCTGCTTGGCCTCCGATGAGCTCTGCGACCGGGCCGTCGCGTCGGCCAAGGCCGCCTTCCCCGGATGGCGGGGACTCGACGTTCGGGAGAAGAGGGCCATGCTCAAGCGGGCCGAGAGCCTCCTGGCCGGGCGGGCCGGGGACGTCGCCCGGCTCGTCTCGATGGAGAAGGGCGCCCCCTACGCCGAATCGATGGCCGTCGAGGTCTTCGGCTCGCTGCAATCCCTCGGATATTACGCCGAGAACATCGGCCGCCTGCTGCGGCCGAAGAGGAACGGGCATTATACGCCCCTGTTCTTCAACAAGTCGGCCTCTTATCATTTCCACCCCCTGGGGCCTACGCTCATCATCTCCCCGTGGAATTTCCCGTTCATCATCCCCATGTTCGACGTCATGAGCGCCCTCATGGCGGGCAACACCGTCGTCCTTCGCCCGTCGACGACGACGCCGCTCGCGGCCTTGGTCATCGGCGAGATCTTCATCGAGGCCGGCCTCCCTCCCGGAGCCCTCAACATCGTCGTCTGCCGCGCATCCCAGGCCGAGAGGATGATCCAGAACACCGACGTCCAAACGGTCATGTTCACGGGCAGCGTCGGCATCGGGAAACGGGTCATGGAGCTTTGCTCGAGGAACCTGACCAACCTGACCCTCGAGCTCGGCGGCAAGGACCCGATGATCGTCCTCGACGACGCCGACCTCGAGCGGGCCGCGCAGGGGGCCGTTTGGACGGCGTTCATGAACTGCGGCCAGAGCTGCGGGTCCATCGAGCGGGCCTATGTCGACCGCCGCGTCGCCGCGGCGTTCACCGAACGCGTCGTCGAGCTCGCGCGGCGGGTCAAGGTCGGCAACCCCCTCGACCCGGACATCGACATGGGGCCGATGGCCACGGCCGGCCAGCTCGAGGCCGTCCTGGCGCACATCGAAGATGCCCGGGCCCGCGGGGCCCGCGTCCTCTGCGGCGGGGGGCGGGTCGCGGACCTTCCCGGACATTTCATCGCACCGACGGTCCTCGACGGCGTCGACCACACGATGAGGATCATGACCGAGGAGACCTTCGGCCCGACCCTGCCCATCATGGCCTTCGACTCGCCCGAGGAGGCCGTGGCCCTGGCCAACGACAGCCCCTACGGACTGACCGCTTCGGTCTGGACCCGCGACAGGAAGCGGGCCGCCTGGTTCGCCGAGCGGCTGGAGGCCGGCTCGGTGACCGTCAACGACCACATGTATTCGTTCGTCGAGCCCCGGGCCATCTGGGGCGGGATCAAGCAGACAGGCATGGGCCGGTCCCACGGCCCCTACGGTCTGCACGAGCTGGTCAACATCAAGTACGTCGGCCTGGACTTTTTCCGGAAGAAGGCCCAGATGTGGTGGTTCCCCTATGACCGGAGCATGACGGGCACGATGGAAAGGGCCGTCTCTCTCTTCCATGGAAAGAGCCGGCGGGCGAGGCTTGGGGCGGCCCTGGGCCTGCTCAAGGAGTGGCCGAGAATCCGGGCCACGGCGCCCCTCATGAATTACGCCCGGGCCCTGCCCCGCATCCTCAAGCTCAAGACATGAACGACCGCAAACCGCGGCTGATCGGGTTGACCGGGACCAACGGGGCCGGCAAGGGAGAGGCCGCCGCTTATTTCGTGTCCAAGGGGTACGCATTCTTTTCCCTTTCGGACGTCATCCGCGAGGAGCTCGAGCGCCGCGGCGAAAAGGAGACGCGGGACAACCTCATCCGGACGGGGAACGAGCTGCGGGAGCGGTTCGGTCCGGACATCTTGGCGCGGCGGACCATGGCCAAGGTCCGCGGCCCGGCCGTCATCGACAGCATCCGCAACACGAGAGAGGTCGCCTATCTGAGGAGCCAGGAAGGGTTCGTCCTGATCGCGCTCGACGCCCCGGTCGAGGTCCGCTTCCGGAGGACGGCGGCCAGAGGGCGGGACGAGTCGGCGGCGACCCTCGAGGCCTTCCGGGCCAAGGAGAACGAGGAGCGGGCCGGGGGGGACGCCGCCCAGCAGCTCGAGGCCTGCATGGCCGAAGCGGACAGGACTGTCGTCAACGATGGGACGATCGAGGAGCTCCACAGGAAGCTCGAGGAGGTCGCATGAGGGCGCAGAGGCAGTCCAAGGACCTGTACTACCTGGGCATCGCCCGGGAGGTCTCGACCCGGAGCACCTGCTTCCGGCGGGCCATCGGGGCCATCATCGTCCGCGACGACCAGATCATCTCGACGGGCTATGTCGGCGCGCCGCGCAAGACGAAGGACAGCCTCCAGCACGGGTTCTGCCTGCGGGACCGGCTCGGCATCCCCCACGGGCAGCGCTACGAGCTCTGCCGGAGCGTGCACGCCGAGCAGAACGCCATCATCAACGCCGCCCGGGCCGGGGTCGGCCTGCTCGGCGGGGATATGTACATCTACGGGAGCGACGCGGCCGGCGAGGCGCCGATCGACGCCTTCCCCTGCTACATCTGCAAGAAGATGCTCATCAACGCCGGGCTGACGCGGGTCATCTGCTCGACGTCGGACGGCGGCTCCAAGGTCTTTCTCGTCGAGGACTGGATCCGCGACTGGCGGGAGCGCGACATCCTGGACGACGAGCACCAGTACGGGAAGAAAGGATGAGGGGCGTCGGCCGCTTGCGCGGAGGCCTCCGTTCCGGCGTCGCTCGGGATATCGCCCCTAGCCCCCCGGCCCCCCCGGGAACCAGTCCCGGCGGTTCCCCCATCGCAGGCGATGGGCCCCCCTCCGCTACGGGGGTCGTCAGGGCGACATCCCTCGCCGCCTCACGGAGGCCTCGAACGATGCGGCTGGCCGTCGCTGTGGCGACGGCGCTCCTAGTCGGAGCGGCGGGCGGCGGGAGTTTCCCGACGCTCCAAGAAGAGGCCGGGGCGAGGGTCGGCCTTCTTAAGCTTCTCGGCATCGAGCCGTCGGCGGAATCTGTCGACTACGTGCGGAACAAGACCCAGTTCCAGCTCCACTCGCTGCTGACGGAGCAGCGCCATCCCCGGACGTGGCACCTCGGCGAACGCATCCGCGAGGACACTCTGGCCGGGTTGAGGATGCTGTCGTCGGTCGACGAGGACATTCGGACGAGGATCGAAGAGCTGGCGGCGTCGCCGGAAGCCCTCGAGCGGGCCGCGGAGGCGGTCGAGGCCGCGATCCGGGACGGCCGGAAGGTCTATGTCTACGGGTGCGGGGCGACGGGGCGGCTGGCCAAGCAAATGGAGAGCACATTCTGGCGGCCCTTCTGGCGGAAGGTCCGGGCGGACGGACGGCTGTGGGCCAAGGCGCGGCAGGCGGTCTCGGCGACGGTCGAGGAGGACCTCATCGGCGAGATGACCGGCGCGGACCGGGCCCTGATCAGCTCGCTCGAGGGTTTCGAGGACCTCCAGCTCATCGGCCGGCTGCAGCTCCGCGACCGGGGCATCGGGAAGGGCGACGTCGTCATCTGCGTCACGGAAGGCGGCGAGACATCGTCGGTCATCGGGACCGTCCTGGCCGCGCTCGAGGATTGGAAGGCGGGGCCGGGATACGACCCGGCGGAGAGCCGCAAGCATCTGTACTTCGTCTATAACAACCCGGACGACCGGCTGTTGCCTTTCGACCGCAGCCGGAGCGTGCTCGAGGAGCCGGGCATCACCAAGATCAACCTGACAACGGGCCCCCAGGCCATCACGGGATCGACCCGCATGCAGGCGACGACCATCGAGACCTACGTCGTGGCGTCCGTGCTCGAGACGGCGGTCGCCAGGGTGTTGGGAACGTGCCTGAGCCGGAAGGAGATGGCCGGGCTGGGATTCGAAGCGGGGGATGGAGGAGTGGCGGCCCGGCTGAGAGGGTTCGGGCGCGTCCTCAACGGCGTGCGGCAGGCGCTGCCGGCGCTTGCGGCCCTCACCGACCTCGAGGCGGCGACGTATGAGCGCGGGCGGTTCTCGACCTATTTCGCGGACCGGGGGTTGATCACGGTCTTCATCGACAGCACGGAGCGCAGCCCGACGTTCCGTCTCCTGCCGCTCGATACGGTCAAGGAGCCGAAGCGGCGGGCCTGGATCCAGGTCTGGGGGCCGGCGGAGACGCTGGAGGACGGGTGGCGGGCGTTCCTGGGGAGGCCTTTCCGGGGGTTGGCGCCGCAGATGTACGGGGGTCCGTTCGCCGAGGGGATCGAGGACCCGTATCTGCGGCGGGCGGCGCTCGAGAGCTTGAGGCGGGCCGGCGACGAGCAGGGCGGGCTCTACGACTTTTCGTTCTCGGGGCACAATCTGACGGAGCGCGGACCGGGCGCGGGCGATATCGCGGTGATGGTCTGCCTGACGCCGGAAGAGGCCGAAGCGGCGAGGGACGGGTCCTATTTCCGGAAGTTCGCGCGGGCTGCGGCGGCGGGGGGCGCGGGGCTGGGCGTGCTCATGGTCACGGACCGGCCGCCGAAGGAGTTCCCATGGCTCGAGCAGGGGGTCCGGCGGGCCTTCGAGGGCGGGCGGGGACCGCTGGTCTTCGTTCCCGTCCACGTGCCGGCGGGAGGGGATCCGTTCGGCATCCGGCAGCAGATCGCGGCCAAGATGATCCTCAACGCCCATTCGACGGCGGTCATGGCCAAGCTCGGCAAGGTCGTCGGGAACACGATGACCAACGTCAGCCCGAGCAATCTCAAGCTCGTCGGCCGGGCCACCTACCTCATCCAGTCGCACGTGAACGACATCTTGGGGCAGCCGGTGTGGGTCAAAGAGCACGGCGCGAGAGAGCCGGTCTCCTACGGCGAGGCCAACGCGGTCCTGTTCGACGCGATCGAGTATCTGCGCGACAAGCAGACCGAGGGCGGGCAGACGGCCGAGGTGGCCTTCTCGATCATCCGCATCCTGGAGTCGCTCAAGCAGAAGCGGGGCGTCGGCCGCGACGAGGCGCTGGGCCTCGTGCGCACGGTCGGCCTCGGCCCCTACCTGGCCTCCCTCCGCTAAGAGGGGGTCAAATCTCCATTCATTAAATTTTCCCCGCATTGAGAATCGCGCGCGGCCTGGGCGTCTATTATGATGACTGACACCTCACATCCGCGAGGGAAGGATCATGGCCAGACAGCTGCGTATCGAATTCCCAGGGGCTTTTTATCATGTCTATTCCCGGGGCAATCAGAAGCAGCCGATATTTTTCTCTTCCGATGACCGTTATTTCTTCCTCAAGGCCCTGGGGGACGCTCATGAAAAGTTCGGTTCTTTCGTCCATGTCTTTTGCCTGATGGATAACCATTATCATTTGATCCTACAAACGATGCTGGCCAACCTTTCGAGGGTCATGCATTTCATCAATACGAAGTACTCGGCTTACTTGAATGCCAAGCATGGCAGATGCGGCCATCTTTTCCAGGGGCGGTATAAGGCTATTCTGGTGCAGGCTGAAGCCTATGCCCAGACCCTGTCCAAGTATATTCATGTGAATCCGGTGAAAGAAAAGATCGTCAAAACACCAGAGCAGTATCAGTGGTCCAGCTGCCCGGAATACGCCGGGCTCCGCAAACCGCCTGTATGGCTGATAACAAGCGCCGTGCTCGAGCTCTTTGCCGATGACCCTGGTGAGGCTCGGACCCGTTATATGGACTACCTGTTGTCAGAGACCGAACCGCCAGATCGCGAGTTTTCCAGAGCGGCGCGTCTCGGGATCCTGGGGAGTCCTGAGTTTATCGAAGGAATTCGCAGCGCCATATTGAATAACGAGATGGTCCCCACGGATAGAGAAATCCCGCAGATCAGACAGCTCAAGAGGAAACCGGAGCTTTCTACGATCCATGACGCGGTCCTGGAGCGCCTGGGGGCTGAGAACAGGCTCGCAAGAAAAGCGATCATTTATATCGCCCATAAAAACACGGATTACAGGCTCCGGGAAATTGGCGCCTTTATGGGAATCGGTCCAACAGCCGTATCCCTGGCCTTCTCGAAGATGCGGGCGGATATTTCGCCAGGTTCCCCTATAGAACGTGCCGTCAAGGAGATCGAGGCCAAGTTATTCGGGAAGACGTCGCCCCGCCAGGATACTTAATAAGTGGAGATTTGACCCCTTCTTTAAACGGGGGCGTCGCAATTGTAGCAGGGGGCGATCGACGCCCGCGGCTTGCGCTTCGGCTTCTGCCGCACCTGGGGATAGACGAACAGCTCGCCCGCGTAGTTCCGCAGCACGACCTGGTCCTCGTTGATCGACTGGAGGTACTTCGGCAGGATGGGGATCTTGCCGCCCCCTCCCGGCGCGTCGATGCAGTAGTACGGCACGGCCAGCCCCGAGGTCCAGCCCCGGATGCCATCCATGATCTCGAGCCCTTTCTCGACCGTCGTCCGGAAGTGCTCTGTGCCGGCGACATAGTCCGCCTGGTATATGTAGTAGGGCCGGACCCGGACCGTCAGGAGCTTCTGCATGAGCCGCCGCATGACCAGCGGATCATCGTTGACGCCCTTCAGCAGGACGGTCTGGTTGCCGAGCGGGATGCCCGCGTCTGCCAGCAGCCCGAGGGCCCGCGCCGCTTCCTCGGTGATCTCGTCGGGGTGGTTGAAGTGGACGTTGACGTAGAGCGGGTGGTACTTGCGGAGCATGGCCACGAGCTTCTCGGTGATGCGCTGGGGCAGGAAGCACGGCGTCCGCGTCCCGATCCGCAGGATCTCGACGTGGGGGATGGCCCGGACGGCCTTCAGAACGGTCTCCAGCTTGCGGTCGCTCAGCATCAGCGGGTCGCCTCCCGAGATGACGACGTCCCGGACCTCCGGGTGGCTGCGGATGTACTCGATCCCCTCCTCGATGTAGCGGGGGTGGATCTTCGACGGGTCGCCGACCTTCCGTTTGCGGGTGCAGAACCGGCAGTAGGAGGCGCAACTGTGGGACACGAGGAACAGCAGCCGGTCGGGGTACCGGTGGACGATGCTCGGGACCGGGGAATCCTCGTCCTCGAGGAGCGGATCCGTGTCCCCGGTGTGCTCCCTGAGCTCGGCCGGGTCGGGCACGATCTGCTTCCAGATCGCGTCCCCTCTCTCCTTGATGAGGCCGGCATAATAAGGAGTGATCTGGGCCTTGAAAGCACGGGAGACCCGCTTGACCTCCTCCTTGTCCAGGCCGAATCGTTGGGCGATCTCCTCGGGTTTCCGGAGACTGCCCTGAAGGATGCGCTGCCAGTCGTCCATCTCCTTCAAGCTCCTTTTCAACGCAAGACTTTCGCGTATATCACGCGGTCGTCCCCGGGCTTGTAGAAATCAGGCACCCGGGCGACCTCCTTGTAATCCAGATTGACGTAAAACCGCCGCGTCGCGGCGTATCTCGGCTGGGACGAGGTTTCGATGAGGATCATCCGCCCGTCCCTCCGCTTGATCTCTTCCTCCAGCCAACGGACGAGGGCCGTGCCCCGCCCCCTGCCCTGCTCGCCGGGAGAGACGGCCATCCAGTAGATGTCGTAGGCGCCCTCCGTGAGCGGCGTCGGGCCCCACGTCATGTATCCGACGGTCTCGTTCCCCTCGCTCTCGATGACCACGATCCCGTAATCCTTCTGGCCCGGCCTTTCGAGATAGATGTCGATGAGCTCCTCGGCGACCTCGACCTCGGCGGGGGTGAACATGCCCGTCCCCCGGATGATCTCGAGGACCCGGGGCTTATCCTGCGCCTGCATCGGCCGGATCACGGCTTTCCTTCCTTTCGAGGGCGTTGCGGACCATCCGGCCCCAGAACGCGGCATACGGGATCCCGGCCGCGCCCAAGGCCCGGGCATACCCGGCGTTGAGGCTGATGTCGGGATTGGGATTGACCTCGAGGATGAAGATCCGCCCCTTCCCGTCCATCCGGAAGTCCACCCGGGCGTAATCCCGGCACTCCATGGCCCGGAACGCGTCGACGGCCAGCCCC
Source organism: uncultured Eubacteriales bacterium (assembly GCA_964423315.1). Taxonomy (GTDB): domain Bacteria; phylum Acidobacteriota; class Aminicenantia; order Aminicenantales; family Saccharicenantaceae; genus RBG-16-66-30. The sequence goes on from CAYREO010000006.1 coordinate 161,091, forward strand.
TGGAGCCGGTCGCGCAGCTCGTCGCCGACCGGCGCCGGGCAGACCGGCGGCGTTTTCTGATACAGGGGATGATCCTCGAACCACTTGGCCTCGTAGCTGCAGATGCGCGGCTCGCCGGCGGGCAGGGCCGAAAAATCGATCTCCGAGACGGGCAGGGCCGTCGCCTTCCCGTCCTCCATGACGGAGACGTTGAACTCCCGCCCGTCGATGTAGGGCTCGACGAGCGCGGGCTGGCGGTAGCTCTCCAGGACCCTCTGGACCTGACGCCGGCAGCTCTCCTCGTCGCGGACGACGGACTCGGGATAGATGCCGAGGCTCGCGTCCTCCTGGTTCGGCTTGACGATGGCCGGGAACTCGACGTCGAGGGGGTCGTCGGCCGAGAGCACGAGCCGGGCCTGGAGGGTCGGCAGGCCGCAGGACCGCAGGATGGCCTTGGATTTGTGCTTGTTCTGGCAGAATGCCAGGGTCTTGGAAGCGTTCCCCGTGAACGTCAACCCGAGGAGCTCGAAGATGCCGGCGACGTTGGACTCCCACTGGGGACGGCCGTAAAAGCCCTCGCAGAGGTTGGCGAGGGCGTCGGGATTGACCTCCCGGACCCGCCCCAGGAAGTTGAGGAGGCTCCGCTGGAGGGGGATGAGCGTCACATCGTAGCCGAGGCTCGCGATGGCGCCCTGGGCCTCGCGGGCCATGTCGGCGACGGACTCCTCCGACAGGCGTTCCCCCGAGCCCGCCGGCCTCGGTTCGTACGCGTTGTAGACGACGGCGATGCGCTGCCCCGTGCTCATACCCGATCCGCGTGGACCGCCGGCCGCTCGCTCGCCGCGGGCCGGATCCGCGTCGTCCGGAGGCCGACCCGCTGGGCGGCCTCCTCCACCACTCTGTGAATCAGGTCCGAATAGGAATACCCGGCGGTCCGGGCCGCCTTGGGCAGGCAGGAATTGTCCTCGGGGTTGGGCAGGATGCCCGGCAGGGGATTGACCTCGAGGATGTGAGGTTCGTTCTTTTCGTCGAGGCGGACGTCGATCCGGCACCAGTCCCGGATGCGCAGGACCGAGCAGGTCCGGTGGACGATGTCCTCGATCCTCTTCTTCAGCTGGGGGGACACGGGGGCCGGGCACTTGAAGATCTCGAGGGGCGCTTCCGGCGTGTCCCAGATCCATTTGGCCTCGTACCCGTAGATCGGGGCGGCCCCGCCCGGCAGACGCGTATGGTCGATCTCGACGAGGGGCAGGATCTCGCGGTCCGGCCCGTTCCCGAGGACCCCGACCGTGAACTCCCGGCCGCCGAGGAACCGCTCGACGATCGCCGGCTGATCGTAGGTCTCGAGGATCTCGGCCACCCGCTCGTGGAGGTCGCCCGCGGATCGGACGACGGAATTGTTCCTGATCCCTTTGCTCGATCCCTCGTAGAGAGGCTTGACGATGGCCGGGAGCTTGACGCCGGCCGGGACGCCGTCGAGGGATTCGACGATCCAGAACGCGGGATTCGGGATCTTGTGATAGGACAGGATCTCCTTGGCCCGAGACTTATCGAGGCAGATGCCGAGGGTCAGGGGATCGGAACCCGTGTAGGGGATGTTCAGCATCTCGCAGATGGTCGGGATATGCGACTCGCGGTTCGGCCCGACGAGCCTCTCCGCGATATTGAACACGAGATGCGGCTTCAGCCGCTTGAGGCGTCCGTAGGCTTTCTCGTCGGACTCGACGAAGAAGACCTGATGGCGCTCCTGGAGGACCCGGCCGACGGCCTCGATGGTCTCGTCCGAATCGCACTCCGCCAGCATGTCCGGCGGAAGGGGAGGCTCTTCGTCCTCCGCCGTCCGGTCTTCGGGGCGATGAGCGAGCGCCGCCTCCATTCCGTCTTTCGAACTGTAGACCAATGCCACTTTCATCGCCCTATCCTTTTTTCATCCGCGGTTCCCGGCCGCTCGCCGCGCCATGATCATCGTTTTTCATTTTTTATTTATAGGCCATTCTAACCAATTGTCAAGATATTTCTGCGATTCGACCACTTTTTTTTGTATTGACGCCCCGCCGCGGCACAACGTATTGGGCTTTCCGGAAAGGCCGGCCCCCGTCCCCATCCGCGCGCGCCCGCCGCAACGCACAACGAACGAGGGCCCGAATTCCGAAGCGAGGGGGGACATGGCGGGGCCTGTGTGATCTTACCTGGACGGTTCAACGGCGCGTCGGGAACGCGCCCGCCCGATCGTCGCCCGGACTTCGACGCATGTCCCGGCGGCGCGGGCGATCACGGTCGCCTTCCGCGAGGGCGTCTGTCCGGCGTCTCGAGCGTTCATCGTGGTGCTATTGTAGTCGAACTTTACCCAATTGCAAGAGAAATCGCGCTCTTTCGGAATTTTTTTTTCGAGATCACGGGAAGAGGATGTCCGACAAGTAAACGGCGCGCGGCGGGATCTTCCGGCGGCCGGCTTTGCGCTCCATCGCAGCAAGCGTCGAACCGGCCTCGCCGGGCGGCGTCAGGAAGCGCAGGGCGGCGCCGGCGGCCCAGAGACTCTCAAGGATCCCCGTCGTCGCCGGGCGCTCGACGGTCACGACGGCCCTCGATCCCGCGGCCGCCGCCGCCCGGGCGACGGCACAGGCTGCACCGGCCGAATCGCCGTCCTCGATACCGCGGTCCGAGAAATGGATCCAGGCGCCGCGGGAGGCCGGCCCGATGAGCTCCGGACCGACCGGCCCATGGTGATAATAGACGAGCAGCGCCCGTCCCTTGCGGCCCGTCGCCGCCAGGGCCTCGAGGGCGCCGGGGTCGCGCCCGAGGGTACGGTTGGACACGTGGAGGTCCATGCCGGAGGCCATGAGGTCCTCCAAGACGCGCCCCGAGAACGGCGTGGACTCGTCTCCGGCGGGGATCTCCGCTTCGAGCAGGAAGGCCAGGGACGACCGCGACGCGCGACAGGCCCGGACGAGAATCTCCAGCTCCTCCGGCCGCGGCCGGGCCTCGTCGGACGTGCAGATCCGGACGCTCCTGCGGGCCAGGCTCTCGAGCTCGGCGGCCGCGAACCGGCCGGTGTCGAGGACGGTCATCGGGATCCGCTTCCGTCGGGCGTAGGCGGCCGCATCAAGGAACACCGCGAACTCGAACTGGTCGTCGCGGATGGTCAGGTCCTGACGCGTGCGGACCCGGTCGAGGAGCTCGTACGTCTTGAGGACGCCTTCGATGCCGAGCTCGACGGGATGTTTGTCCATGGTCCGCTGGCCAAGATATACCACGGCGTCCGGGCCTGTCAACCGGGGGGGGGAAGATCGGTTCACCTTGAAAACCTCGGGCCGCTCATCTATCATCATGGCGGGATACAGGGACATGACCAGTTGCGTGGTCCTCTTCTCGGGCGGCCTCGATTCAACGACGGCTCTCGTCTGGGCCCTCCGCCGCTACGATCGGACGACGGCCCTGACCTTCGATTACGGCCAGCGCCACCGCGTGGAGGTCGTCATGGCCCGCCGGGCCGCCCGCCGGTTGGGCGTCACTCATGTCGTCCTCAAGGTCGATCCGCGGGCCGTGGGCGGTTCTGCCTTGACGGACCCGTCTCGGGCCCTCCCCCGCTCCGCGCGCGCCGGCCGTCCGGGAGCGGGCCCTCCCGCGACCTACGTCCCGTTCCGTAACGGCGTCCTGCTCGCTCTGGCCGCCTCGTGGGCCGAGGCGCACGGGGTCCGCGACATCGTCTGCGGCTTCCACACGGCCGATTCCCCGGATTACCCGGATACGCGTCCGGCATTCGTCCGGGCCATGGAGCGGGCCGTCAATGCCGGCACGCGGGCCGCGTACGGAGGCCCCCGGATGCGCATCCGCGCACCCTTCATCGGCCTCGACAAAGCCGCCATCATCCGGCGGGGCCTGGCCCTCGGCGTCGATTACGCGCACACCGTCTCTTGCTACGCCGGCCGGGAGGTCCCCTGCGGGACATGTCCTTCCTGCCGGCTCCGGGCCCGGGCTTGGAAGGACGCGGGACGGGAAGACCCTCTCGTGACTCGTCTTCGCAAGGAGAAAAAGCGATGAGCTGGACACTCAAGGTCCGCGACAAGTTCTCGGCCGCCCACTACCTCGAAGGCTACCAGGGCAAGTGCGAACGGGTCCACGGCCACACGTTCCACGTCGAGGTCGAGGTCACCGTCGGCGAGCTCGACAGGATCGGCATCGGCATCGACTTCGCCGAGCTCAAGAAGGCCCTGGCCGCCGCCCTGCCCGACCACGTCGTCCTCAACGAGGTCTTTCCGTTCAATCCCTCGGCGGAGAACCTCGCCCGCCACATCCACGGCGAGCTCAAGAAGGCCTATCCCGTCAAGGCCGTCACGGTCTGGGAATCCGAGGATGCGTCCGCCACCTACGCTGAAGACGATTGAGATCTTCGCCTCGGTCCAGGGCGAAGGCCTGCGCCAAGGGCAGCCGACGATCTTCGTCCGCCTCGGCGGCTGCAACCTCCGCTGCCCGTTCTGCGACACCAAGGTCGCCCGGCGCGGCGGGGTGGCCCTGCCGGTCGGCGAGATCCTCGGCGTCGTCGGGCTCTTCCGCGAGACTTATCCCGCCCCCTGGGCCTGTATCACGGGCGGCGAGCCGCTTCTCCAGGACATCGGTCCCCTTGTCCGCGGCTTGAAAGCTGACGGCCTCCGCGTCCAGGTCGAAACCAACGGGACGTTCGCCCCGCGTCCGGCCGCCGACTGGTACACCGTTTCGCCCAAGCCGCCCGCCTACCGGTTCCATCCGCTGTTCCTGAAGAAGGCCCGTGAGGTCAAGCTCGTCGTCAGCCGGGACCTCGCTTATAGAGCCGTCCGCTCCGTCCGCAGGGCGTTCCCCGCCGCAGTCCCCCTCTTTCTTCAGATCCAATCGAACGCTCCCTGGAGTGCGCGCAAGGCCGCGGATCTCCTTCACCGGGCCGTGCGGGACGGGCTGGGGGACGTGCGGATCTCGGTCCAACTTCACAAGGTCCTCGGCCTGCCGTGAACGCCGGGGACCCGGGGTTTTATGCTGCGGCCCGGGCCCGCCTCCGTTCGAAGAATCGGTAGCCGGACCTCGTCAGGTAGACCCCGAACAGCGTGAGGGCCGCCCCGGCGATCTGGAAGCCGGCCAGGCGTTCCCCGAGGACGATCCCGGCGAACAGGATGGCGAAGACGGGCGTCAGGTTGCCGTAGATGCCGGTCTTGGTGCTGCCGACCTTGCGGACCGATTCGTACCAGATGACGAAGCAGAGGAAGATGGCGACCAGACCCGAGTAGGCGATGGCCCCCCACGCATCTCCGCCCACCGTCGACCAATTCGTGGCCATGAGCTCCGGGACGGTGAACGGAAGATAGACGGCCGTCCCGGCCGCCGTGCCCACGGCCGCCAACCGGAAGGGCGAGTTCCTGGCCAGGACGGGCTTCGAGAAGACCGTGTACCCGGCCCAGCAGGCGTTGGCCAGCAGGATGAGAGCGGCCCCGCGGAAGGCGGCCCAGGACAGGGCGAACCCGCCGTTATCGCCGGAGACGACCAGGACGAAGCCGGCGATCGAAAAGGCGATCCCCAGCCAGCCCGCCCAGGAGATGCGCTCCTGCCGGAGAGCCGTCGCCAGCAGGGCGATGAAGATCGGGCTCGTGCCCATGACGATCGAGGCCGAGGAGGCGTTCATGATGTTGATGCCCTGGATGAAGAACAGCTGGTAGCCGGTGATGCCCAGCAGGCCCAGGCCGGCGGCCTTCCAGCCGTCGCCCTTGCGGGCGAATCTGGCCCGGCGGGGCGCAAAGGCCAGGACCGCGAGGTAGGCCAGCGAAGCCAGGGTCAGGCGGACGGCGTTGAAGGCGTCCGGCGAGAGCGTCCGCAGCCCGATCTTGAGGACCGAGAGATTGACGGCCCAGAGGACGACGGTCAGGAGCATGAGCAGATCGGTGCGCCCGATCCTCGGGCCGTTGGGGGTCGTGGGCATGCTCGTCTCTCGTTCGGGGGTCATGGGGCGTCGATGGGGGCTCGGGGGATCAGGCTTTTCTCTTGCTCCGCGGCCAGCGGGCCTCGACGAGGGAGCGGATCCCCCCCCGGGGATTGAAGTCGCCGGTGATGACGGCCCGGACCGGCCGGCAGGCCCGGACGACGTCCTCGAGGATGCGGTTGACGGCGTTCTCGTAGAAGATGCCCAGGTTCCGGTAGGCCAGGATGTACTCTTTGAGGGATTTCAGCTCGAGGACCTTGCCGGCGGGCTCGTAGCGGACGGTGACCGTCCCGAAGTCCGGAAGACCCGTCATGGGGCAGACCGACGTGAACTCCGGGATCTCGATGGTGATCTCATAGCCCGGGAATTGATTGGGGAATGTCTCGATGGCCGGCAGCTTCTCGCCCAGGCCGGCCCTGGCTTCTCGGGTCATCTTGCGGGGCATCGCGGGCTCCTCGTCGTCAATAAAGGAAATATGATACCCCAAAGCCGCCTCCCCGGCAAACGCCGTCTCCGCATATCACCTCGTTTCCCTTGCTTCACCTACCGAAGAGGCAGAGCCCACTCGCGTCCGGTGGGTGTCACGGAGCCAGTCCCCGCCCGCCCGACGCGGCAGGGGATGCGGTCTCTGGACCGCCGGGGGTTCCAAGGGGCGCTTTCCCCCTGGTCGAAGGAGCTAAGGGCTCCGGAGAGGGGTGGTCCGGAGGGGGAAGGGCTTTCGTTCCCCCTCCGCCCACGGGGGGATGGGTGACGCGGAGGCCGGACGGGGACGCGCCGGGACAGGACCCGCCGGGCGCGAGTGGACTCTGCCTCTTTTATGGGTGCGAGCATTCAATGTTCTCAAATCCGTTCGGAGGCCTTATAATAAGGATATCCCCGGAAGAGAGAGCGCCATGACCGAGTGCCAAAAGAGCAAGAACATGGCCAGGTGCAATTGCACCTGGGAGCCCTGCAGCCGCAAAGGCGTCTGCTGCGACTGCCTGGCCTACCACTGGAGCATGAAGGAGCTTCCGGCCTGCTTGTTCCCGGACTCCGCGGAGAGGACCTACGACCGCTCCCTGCGGAACTTCATCCGGATCTACAAGGACAAGGCGTGAAATCCGTGAAGGCCGCCCCCCGCTTCGTCTACGGGCCGGTCCCCTCCCGGCGGCTGGGCTTCTCCCTGGGCGTGGACATCCTGCCGTTCAAGACCTGCCCGCTCGACTGCATCTATTGCCAGCTCGGCCCGACGCCGCGGACGACCGTCCGCCGCCGGAGTTGGTTCCCGCCCAAAGCGGTCCTGGCCCAGGTCCGCAAGGCCCTCCGGTCCGGGCGGCGGATCGACGCCGTGACCTTCTCGGGCTCGGGCGAGCCGACCCTCAACCGCGATCTCGGCCGCCTCATACGGGCCATCAAGAAGATGACCCGCATCCCCGTCGTCGTCCTGACCAACGGCACGCTCCTCGGGAGGAAGGACGTCCGGCACGATCTGGCCGCAGCCGACATCGTCGTCCCCTCCCTCGATGCCGCGACGGCCTCCCTGTTCCGCAAGGTCAACCGGCCCCACGCGTCGCTCCGGGCCGCCGAGGTCCTGGACGGGCTCGCCGCGTTCCGCGAGACCTTCCCCGGCCAGATCTGGCTCGAGATCATGCTCGTCAAGGGCGTCAACGATTCCCCGGCCCACCTCCGGGCCCTCAAACGGGCCGCCGATAGGATCCGCCCCGATCGCATCCACCTCAACACGGTCGTCCGGCCGCCGGCCGAGGCTCGGGCCAAGCCCCTGACCCGGTCCGAGCTCGTGAAGGCCCGGCGCCTATTCGGCCCGCGCGCGGAGGTCGTCGCCGCCTTCCGCAAGAAGGGGCAGGCCGCCGGCCCCGCCGGGCTCGAGCGGGACGTCCTGGCCACCGTCGGCCGACGGCCGGTGACGGTCGACGACATCGCCGCATCGCTGGGCCGCCACCGTGACGAGGTCCTCAAGACCCTCGTCCGGCTCCTCCGCCGAAAGCGCGTCCGGACCGCCGTCCACGGCCGTCGGACCTTTTATACAGCCGGCGGCCCTTTGCATTGACCGCCGCGTTGTGTTAGCATGGGCCATCGGCGCGGCCCCCGCGAGGGGCCGAACCCTCGAGAGAGGTACTGCCTTCTACTACCGAGAGCCGGCTCTTCCCCGAAAGGGCGGGGTTCTCTATCCATTCCGGCGCCTTTCATACCTTTCCGCGATCCACAGATAAGGAGTCATCCATGTTCCCCATCACGCATTTCCCCAAGGCCTCGAAATACTGGCACATGGGAGAGTTCCGTGACTGGTCCGAGGCCGACCTGCATCCGATGGTCCACGCCCTCCACTACGGGACCTCGGTCTTCGAAGGGATCCGGGCTTACAGCACGTCCCGGGGCCCGGCCGTCTTCCGCCTGACGGAACACATCGACCGATTGTTCGTGTCGGCCGAAGTGGCCCGCATGGTCTCCCCGTATCCCAAGGAGGAGATCATCGAGGTCATCAAGCGGACCATCCGCGAGAACGGTCAGGAGAGCTGCTATATCCGGCCTCTCCTGTACTACGCCTATGGGAACCTCGGGTTGGTCCCCAAGGCGTGTCCCGTCGAGCTGACCGTCGCCACCTGGGAATGGGGGGCCTACCTCGGCGAGAACGCGGCCAACGGAGTTCACGTCTACATCGTACCCTGGCGGCGCGTCCATCATAGCCAGTTCAACATGGCCGCCAAGCTCGGCGGGGTCTATGTCCAATCGACGATCTGCGGGCTCGAGGCCCGTCAGGAGGGCTTCGACGAGGCCGTGTTCCTCAACATGGAGGGCCGGGTCGCCGAAGGCCCCGGCCAGAACATCTTCGTCGTCAAGGGCGGGAAGCTCAGGACGAACGGACGGAGCGAGTCCGTGCTCGAGGGCATCACCCGGACGAGCATCCTCGAGATCGCCCGGGACCGGGGGCACGAGACGGAGATCGGGCCCATGACCAAGGAGGACTTCTTCGGCGCCGACGAGGCCTTCTTCTGCGGTACGGCCGTCGAGGTCGTCCCCATCATCTCCGTCACGGACGGGTCCGAGCCGGGCCGCAAGCGATACTCCATCGGCACCGGAAAGACCGGGCCCGTCGCTCTGGAGATGATGAACGCCTACAAAGACGCCGTCACGGGCCGCGACGCCCGTTATGAGAAGTGGCTGACCTTCGTCCGAAGCTGAAAGCCGGGGTTCGTTTCCGTCCGGTGGGCGTGGTCCGCTCGCCGTTCAAGAAGCCTCTCGATCTGCCGCCGCCGGCCCTCGCCCCGCCGCGCTTCCTCCAATCCGTCAAGGGCGCGATCGAGATCTTCGAGGAGTTCGCCGAAGGCCTCGACGACCTCGAGGGCTATTCCCATCTCATCGTCCTCTTCCATTTCCATCTGGCCGGCAAGCCCAAGCTCAAGACCGTCCCACCCGGGCAGACGCGGGCCCGCGGCGTCTTCTCGACCCGTTCGCCTCATCGTCCCAACCCGCTCGGCATGAGCGTCGTCAAGCTCCTGGCCCGCAAGGGCCGGGTCCTCGAGGTCTCGGGCCTCGACATGGTCGACGGCACCCCCGTCCTCGACATCAAGCCCTACACCGGGCGGGACAGGAGATCGCATTTCCGCGCGGGCTGGACGAGGAAGAGGCCCCGCGGCACCCGCAGGCCCCCCGCCGGGACCCGTCCAAGGAGGACCTCATGACCGAGAAACGTGTGGGCATATCCCTGAAGCGGGCCCGGAGACGGATCGCAGCAGCCGTGCTCGTCGGCCTCTTCCTGCTCCCGCTCCTCCCCGCCGGCCAGGACATGCTCGAGAAGCTGGGCGGCAAGCAGGACTACCGGAGCCGCCGGGTCTCCTCCTACGATCGTTCGGGCGGCAACGCGGACGCGATTTCCATCGATCCGGGAAAGACGGCCGTCCTGGCCGAGATCAAGGGTCCGGCGGCCATCCATCACATCTGGGTGACCATCGCCGCTGAGCCGTTCTACGGACGCAAGATCGTCCTCCGGATCTACTGGGACGGCGAGGAGTCGCCCTCCGTCGAGGCCCCGATCGGAGACTTCTTCGGCGTCGGCCACGGCTTGAACCGGAACTTCGCCTCCCTGCCCATCACCTGCTCCTCCGAGGGCCGGGCCCGGAACGCCTATTGGTACATGCCGTTCCGCTGGTCCTGCCGCATCACGGCGACCAACGAAGGGACCCGCCCGGTCGGCGCGTTCTATTATTACATCGATTACCGGGAGCTCGAGAGCCTGCGCCCGGACGCGCCCTACTTCCACGCCCAGTACCGCCAGGAGTTCCCCTGTCTTCCCGGGAAGAACTACGTCCTCCTCGACGCCGCGGGGGCCGGCCACTACGTCGGGGGCAACCTCAGCGTCCTCCAGCGGACCATGGGCTGGTGGGGCGAGGGCGACGACATGATCTATGTCGACGGCGAGGCCTTCCCCTCTCTCCACGGGACGGGATCGGAGGATTACTTCTCCGATGCCTGGGGCATGCGCGAGAGCGAAAGCCTGTTCTACGGATGCCCCCTGCAAGAGGAGGACTTCCAAGCCGGCTCCAAGGCCACCATGTACCGCTTCCACATCCCGGACCCGATCCCTTTCAAGAAGTCCATTCGGGTGACGATCGAGCACGGCCACGCCAACGACCGGTCGGACTACTATTCCTCGGTCGCCTACTGGTACCAGACCGAGCCCCACGAACCTTTCCCGCCGCTTCCGCCGGCCGACAAGAGGCTTCCGTTCGCTTTGGAGCCTCCGGCGGATTTCGCCTTCCCGGAGTGGGAAGAGAACCCCGCCGAGGGGCGGAGCGCCTACGAGGACCGGGCCGGCGGGACACTGGTATCGGCACCCCGCTTAGCGGCCTCTCTGACATCCTATTACGACGGGCGGGGCTCGCGCTTCCCTCTGCTGCGGACCGACGGGGCCGAAGAAGGGACGGAGATGGAGATCCAATTCCCCGTGGAAGTCCGCGACCGTTACTCGGTCGAGCTCGTCTTCCTCAAGTCCCCCGATTCCGGCAATTTCCACATCCTCCGGGAGAAGACCGGCCCGGACGCGGCCGAGCCCGCCTTCGAGGTCTTGGAGACCGTCGAGGGCTACGCGAAAACCGGTCGGATCGCCTCCGTGACCCTCAAGGACATCCTCCTCGAGCCGGGGGCCAACCGGCTCGTCCTGCGAGTGGCGGGGAAAGAGGACCGATCGGGGGGGATGGGCATCGGGTTCGTCGGGCTCGGCCTGACGCCATCCGCCCGGCGGTTCATCCGGGAGTGGAACCTCATCGGGCCCTTTCCCGCCGCGGACATGGACGACCTGCTGACCGTTCACCCGCCGGAACGTGAGATCGCCTTCGCCAGGAAGTACAAAGGCAAGAACGACGCCGAGGTCGGCTGGCGGACCGTCCAGGCCGAGGAGAGCGGCTACGTCCGGCTCAACAGCCTGGCCCAGCCCAACGAGCAGGTCCTCGCCTACGGGCTCGTCTACGTGCTTTCGCCCGACGACCGCGACGCCCAGCTCCTGCTGGGGAGCGACGACGGGGTCCGGGTGTGGGTCAACGACGCGCTCGTCCATACGAACCCGGCCTATCGCGGAGCCACCCCCGATCAGGACCGGGTCCTCGTCGGCCTCCGGAAGGGATGGAACAAGGTCCTCGTCAAGGTCCTCCAGGGATCCGGCGGCTGGGGATACTACGTTCGGTTCGCCGACCCCCTCGGCGAGCTGCGCTGGAGCACGAAGCCGGGGCCCCTCTAGGCGCCGTGACGGCGGCAGATCTCGCCGATGGGCCTAAGGGGATCGACGGCTTCGGATGACGTCGTGCCGACCGTGGCCACGACGCAGGCCGGGATCAACCCGGCGTCCTTGTCCCGCCGGATGGCTTCCTCGAGCCTGTCGGGGATAAGGGCGAAGGCAGCGTCCGTCGGGATGCGCCGGAGGTTCTTGCGACCGAACCCGGCGATCTTGACGCCTTTCTCGACGCTCGAATGGGCCTCTTCCGCGAGGAACCGTCTGATGGGGATTATCACTGGAAAACTTTGGGCAGATTCTTGGACACACTTTCCGTCGGATCTTCTAGCCAAATTTTGCCATCCAGAAAAGCCATCTCATCTAACTTAGGAGCTCTTTTGCCCTATGTATGAAAGCCTCAAAGAATCTCAGGAAGTATTCTTCTTCTCCAGGAACACTTGGCAGAATAAAAAACGGTTCTTCCGGGTTTTTCATGGGTAAACCGATAGGTTAGAATGGCTCCAGGAGGGCCTGGAGTCATGCAAGATACCGAACTTTATCGTCATGTCTTGGGATTGGAGACGCCCTGGAAAGTGGCCTCGGTCAAGCTGGACGTTCACGGCGGCCGGGTCGATGTCTGGGCCCGAGTTTGACGCCGCTAGGCCCATTTTAGCCCCCTCGTACAAGTCATCTTGC
>CAYREO010000007.1:0-166130 GCA_964423315.1 uncultured Eubacteriales bacterium
TCATCGTGTCCCTCCGGAACAGAGTATAGGACTTTTATTATGCAGGTGTCAATAAGTTGTTGATTTTCTCGCGCAATTTGCACATTTTCGGTGTCGTTTTCTTTTAGCTCGGTGAGGGAGAGAGAGCGAGAGATCGTCCGTTTTTGCCCTCGAAAACACGCATTCAATAGTTTGTGAAACAAGAAGAATTTATGCCAACCTGATGAATATCAACGAAATTCTGTGGTCCGACCCCAAAGGGAAAAGGAGCTAGCGAGGGAGCCAGGCGCGGATAAGGCGGGCCATGCGCGTGGCGGCCGGGGGGCTGAGATTGGCCATGACGACGATGGTCACCCCGTCCGCGGGCATCCATTCGAGGGCGGCGTTGATGCCGGGCGCACCGCCGGCGATGCCCAATCCGCCGCGGTCCTCCGCCCAGGCGGCTCCGTAGACTCCCTTCTCGAGGGCGATCGTGTACCTAAGGAGGTCGCGAGCCGTCGAATGGCCGCCGCCGGCCGAGCTTCCGATGCCGGGCAGGGTGTCGTAGTTCGAGCGCCACGACGTCCCATCGCGGACATAGCCGATGGCCCGCCCGGGAAGGTCTACGGTCTTCGGGGCCCAGCCGGAATCGCTCATGGCGGCGGGCTTGAAGACATGCTCACGGATGTAAGAGTAATAATCGACGCCCGAAGCCTTCTCGATAATCAGCCCGAGGACGATGTAGCCGCCGTTCGAATAGAGGTTGCCGTGGCCGGGCTCGAAGGCCAGGGGCCGGTCGGCGAAGAACGGCAGGTAATCAGCCAGGCCCCGGATCTTTTCCTTGTCGGCTGCCGCGAACCGGTCGCCGAAGAAATCACCGATGCCCGAACTCATCTCGAGGAGGTGTCCGATCGTCACCCGGGAGGCCGCGGTCTTGTTCGGGTAGTCGGGCAGGAACTTTACGATCGTGTCGTTTAGCGACAGCCGCCCCTCGGCGGCCAGCTTGCGGACGGCCAGGGCCGTGAACGACTTGTTGATCGATCCGATGTTGAACTTCGTATCGACCGTGTTGGGGACCTTCTTCTCCCGGTCGGCGTAGCCGAAGGCCTCCTCAAAAATGGGTTCGTTATTGCGGGCGATGAGGATGACGCCCGAGAATTCGCCCGAGGCGGCGGCCCGCCGGGCGTGATCGCTGACGGCGGCCATCAGCTCCGCGTCGTCCTTTTTCGGATCGGGCGCGGGGGGCAGGTCTTCGGCTTCGTCGACCGCCTCGATCCGGATGGCGAGGAGGCCGTGCGGGGCGGCGGCTTCGAACGTGAACTCGAGTCGCAGGAGACGGCCCGCCTGTCCCCGGGCGTGGACGCTGATGAAGTCGGTGCGGGCCTCGATGACCTCCAACGGATCCAGAGACCCGACCTGAGCTTTCATCTGCCGGTAGCGGGCCAGGCGGGCCGGGACCGGCATCTTCTGGAGGGCTTCCTTGGCGGTCGAGCGCGTCAAGAATTCTTTCATCGCCCCCTCGCCGGTATTGAAGGCCCTGAAGTAGGCCTCGGCCGTGCGTCCGACCGGAGTCGAGGGGAACTCGGCTTGGAAAGCGACGGCGAATCCTCCGGCTGCCGCCAGTCCGACGGAGATAAGCGACAGCCAGAATTTGGGGTCGGACCACATCTTATTCTTATTTATCAATAGGTTAGCCATGTTTTTCTGCCCTCCCCAAGCTGATAAGTTCGCATTTTTTGGGCCAAAAACGTTCGCGCTTGGGACAACGCTTGAAATCCCTTCAATACAAAAACGAGCCCCAAAACAGACCAGTTACATCCCATAATCAACAACTTAGGGCCACATGAGCATTCTAAGTTATTGAAAAAACTAAGCAATTTGTGGTCCGACCCCTACTTGATCTCTTTCAAGAGCTCGGCGACGGCGGCTTCGAGCTGCTCGTCCCGGCCGTCGACGACCTTCTCCTTCTGGTTCTCGACCCGGATATCGGGCTCGGTCTGGTGGTTCTCGAGGTAGCCGACGCCGACGGCCTTGACCCCTAGCGGCACCGCTCCCCAGCGAACGCCGTCTTCGCCGAGCACCTCCCACCCGGCGAACGAGCATGTCCCTGGGACGGGCATCCCGACGAGCTTGCCGATTCTCATGAACTGGTAGGCGAACGCGAAGCAGTGGCCGTCGCTGTACTGGGCCTCGCCGACGACCGAGATGGACGGCTTGGTCCATCGGAAGTTGGGCTCGTATCCGTTGCTGCGGGTGTCCGTCGTGTAGTCGAAGAACTTCTTGCCGCTAAGGAACATGTCGAGGTCGGCGACCAGGTCGCCGCCGCCGTTGAACCGGGTGTCGACGACCAGCCCCTCTCTCGCGGCGAACTTGCCCATGACCTCCTCATAGGCCGACCGGTAGGCGCTGTCGCTCATGCCCGGGATGTGGATGTAGCCCAGGCGCCCCCCGCTCAGGCGCTCGACCTCCTCGCAGTTGCGCAGGACCCAGCGCCGGTAGAGCAGCGTGCTCTCTTCCCGCGGCGAGACCGGCTTGACTGTGACCGAGCGCTTCCCGGCCCCGGCCTTCGCGCCCGGCGCGCCCGGCGCGGCCAGCGTCAGCAGGACGTTCTGCCCGGCCTTGCGGTTGAGGTAGTGCTCGAGCCCCTTGTCGGCGGCGATCGTTTCGCCGTCGACGGCCTCGATGATCGTCCCCGGGACGATGTCGAGCCCGGCCCTATCGAGCGGCCCGCCGGCGATGACCTCGTCGATCCTGTAGCCCGGACCCGCATATGCGGGATCATAGAAGGCCCCGAGCGAGGCCGTCTCGTCGGCGTTCTCCACCCGGCGGGAGTAGCGGGCTCCGCTGTGGCTGACGTTGAGTTCGCCCAACATCTCGCTGAGAAGCTCGGCGAAGTCGTAGCCGCTGCCGAGGTGCGGGAGGTGCTTTTCGTAGACCGTCTTGATCCCGACCCAGTCGGCGCCGTGATATCCCGCCGTGTAGAAGGTCTCGAGCGTCCGGCGCCAGACGTGCTCGAACTGGGCCTTGCGCTCGGCCTCCAGATTGACGGTCATCTCTCCCCGCACGGCGATCGTTTCGCGCTTACCGCTCCCCGGGTCGATCTTCGACAGGCCGCCGTCGGCCAGCAGGAAGATCGACTTCATCTCCTTGTCCCAAGCCATCTGCCCGCTGTTCGCGTTGAGCGCCGCCAGCATCTTGGTCTCGCGCGTCCGGAGGTTGGTCGTCCAGAGGTTCATGCCCCGCTCGAAGCGGGCCAGGTAGTAGAGGATGTCGCCGTCCTTGTTGACGAGGGCGTCGCCGAGCGATGAGGAGTGGATGGTCAGACGGGCCTTCCGCAGCTCGAGGCCGGGCCAGTCGATGGCCAGAGGCTTGACCTCGTCCTTCTTCTCCTTCTCCGCGGGCTCCTTTTTGTCCTTGGGGGCCTCGGTCTTGGCCTTCTTCTCTTCGATCTCTTTGAGCAGGGCGGCCTCCTCCTTGGACAGGTGGAAGCGGTCCCACGCCTCGCGGGTGAGGAACAGGGCGTAGACGTCGAACTGCGACCCGCCGCTCCAGGCCGCGCCCTTGAGGCCGTCGCGGTTGCTGGCCCACATCACGGCCTGGCCGCCTAAAATCCATTTGGCCCGGCGGTCCTCGAAGCCGCTCTGGCTCAGGTTGACGGCCGGGGCCGAGCCGTCGGCCTTGACCAGCCCGATCTCGCCGGGCGCAAACCCGGGCACGGAGAGGTCGAAAAGGATCCAGCGGCCGTCCGCGCTCCACGCGAAGGACTGGCCGGCGCTGGCCGAGGGGGCCAGCTCCTTGATCGTCAGGAGCGTTCGCGTCGCCTTCGAGGCGATGTTCAGGACCTTGAGGGTGGCCCGGTCCTCGATGAAGGCCAGCTCCTTGCCGTCGGGGGAATAGGCGGGCGAGGCGTTCTGCCGGCCGTTGACGACGAGCGGCTTCTCTTCGAGGACGGTCGATGCGTAGAAGTAGGGCTCCTCGGCGCGGGTCCTGCGGGTCTCGTAGATGCCCCAGCGGCCGTCGCGCTGAGAGGCGTAGAGGATGGCGGCGCCGTCGGGGGAGAATGAGACGGACGACTCCTGCCCGGCCGACGAGGTGACGCGCTTGGTCATCCCGCCGTCGACGTTGGTGGCGAAGATGCCGCCGCGGGCGACGACGGCGATCTCCTTGCCGTTGGGCGAGACGGCGAACTCGCGGGCCCCGCCGCTGACCGGCACGACGATCTCGTTGTTGGCCCGGGCGTCGGCGGCCAGGATGACGGCGACCTTGCGGGGAGTGTCGCCCTCGCGCATCGTGTAGATCTCGCCGTCGTAGCCGAAGCACAGCGTGCCGTCGCCGGCCATGGACAGGAAACGGACCGGGTGGGGGCCGAATTCCGTGATCGCGATCGACGGGCCCCCGCCCATGGCCAGGCGGTGGACGTTGAAGGAGCCGCTCTCCTCGCTGAGGTAGTAGAAGCTTTTCTCGTCGGGCGTGAAGACCGGGCTGCGGTCCTCGCCGGCGAAGGACGTGATCTTGTGGTGGCGCCCGGTGCGGACGTCGTACGCCCAGATGTCGCGGGCGATGGCCGAGGTGTGGTGCTTGCGCCACTCGTTCTCACCGCCCTTCTTGTCGTGGTAAAGCATGAACCGGCCGTCGCGGCTTATGCGGACGTCCTCGGCCGGGGTGCCGAGGACCATGACAGGCCGGCCCCCCGTGACCGGGACCTTGTAGAGCTCCGGCTGGGAGCCGGTCGGGAAGAGGCGGTTGGAGGCCGTGTCGAGGCGGGCCGCGCCGAAGAAGACGTCCCGGCCGTCGGGCGAGAAGGCGAAGGGCATCTCGGAGGCCGAGTGGAACGTCAGGCGGCGGGCCTGTCCGCCGGCCGCGGGCATGACGAAGACGTCGAAATTGCCGAAGCGATCGCTGGCGAAGGCGATCCACTGACTGTCAGGGCTCCATACGGGCGAGGTGTCGTGGGCCTCGTGGAGGGTGAGAGGGACGGCCTCGCCGCCGGAAGCCGGGATGCGGAAGAGGTCGCCCTTGTAGGCGAAGACGATCGTCCGCCCGTCGGGCGAGATGGCCGGGTAACGAAGCCAGGTCGGGACCTGGGCTGGGCCCTGGGCCGCGGCGGGAAGGACTGGGGCGGCGGCGGGCTCGAACTCCGCCGAAGTCGCGGGCGTGACGGAAATCGCGCTGATCGTGTCGGGTCCGGGGAGCGTGCGGGACGCGGCGTGATCGGGAATCGAACGCGAAGCGGCCTCGATGCCGATGACAGCGAACGACAGCGCGACAGCTGTGACAATAAGGATGAGCTGACGACGGGAGGCGGGTCTTCTGGCGCTGCCGGCGGTCCGGGCGTAAATGCGGTTCATGGCGTTACTCCTTTTTAAGCGGGCGAAGGCTAAGAATATACGCCCGCTGCCGAAAACAGACAACTCCTTTGGGGTCGGACCACCATTTTTTGTATAGGATCAATAAGTTCTCAACCGATTCATGACCTCAGCAAACTGTCGCTTGCATGTTTTTAGCGGAAAAAAATAGAACAGCTCGGGCCCTTGTGTCTCGGGGGCATATCTCTGATAAAATGGCCCATGAAAATGGCCGCGCTGAGGGCAATTATCAACAACTTAGCCAGTGGCCGAGAGGCTAACATGCTGAAAACAAAGAAAAATATTTGGTCCGACCCCTGGGGAAACCCCTGGGGAATGGTGTTGACGGGGGGCGGGGCGAGGGGCTTGGCCCACATCGGGGTCCTCGAGGTCCTCGACGAGCGCGGCCTCAAGCCCGACATCATCGTCGGGTCGTCGATGGGAGCGGTCGTCGGAGGCTTCTACGCGGCCGGCGTCTCGCCGCGCGAAATGGAAAACTTGGCCGAGGAGATGAGCCTCGAGAGGATCGTCTCCAAGCGCGCCCGGCGATTCCTCCGCAAGAACCGCAACCCGCTCCTCGATTACCTCCTGCTCGAGGTCCAGCGGAAGCGGCTCGTCAAGAAGGTCACGGTCCGTGGAAAGGACACGGTCGAATGCTACCTGAGATCGATCGTCGGCAACGTCCGGATCGAGAACCTGCCCGTTCGGTTCGCCTGCAACGCCCTCGATCTCGTCAAAGGCGAAGAATACGTCTTCCGGGAGGGCCCGCTGGCCCGGGCCATTCGGGCCTCGATGTCTTACCCTCTGGCCCTGGAGCCGGTGCGCATGAAGCGGATGGTCCTCGTCGACGGCGGCCTCATCGACAACGCGCCGGTCCGGATCGCCCGGGAGCTCGGCGCCTCGAAGGTCGTCCTCTCGGATGTCCGCCGCGGCCTGAAGCCGATGCCGGCGGCCCGGCTGCGAAATCCGTTCCTGGTCGCCCAGCGCGTCGTCCAGACGGTCACCACGAGGACCACCGAGGAGCAGCAGGTCGACGCGGACCGCATCCTGCGCATCCCCGTGGACGTCGAGACGCTCGATTTCCGGCGCGTCCGGGCCATCATCCGAAAAGGCCGCGCCGTTGCCTCGGCGGCTCTTGCTACTCGTACTTGACCGTGCAGCCGTAGGGCTTGGTCGTCGACACCGAGACCGGCTTGCCGGCGATCAGCTCGTCGAGCGCGGCCAGAACATGATTGATCCGCTCGGGGTTCTTGCCGCTCGTGTCGTTGTCGATGGCGCCGTTGTAGACGATCTTGCCCTCGGCGTCGATGACGAACATATGAGGCGTGGTCTTGGCCCCGAAGGCCTTGCCCGTCTTGCCGTCGGCGTCCATGAGGAGCCTCGCGTAGGCGGCGCCCCACTCGGCATAGATCCCGCGCAGCGCCTCGGGCTCCCGGTAGTCCTTGTGGTTCGGGTTGGTCGAATTGACGGCCATCCAGACGACCCCCTTCTCCTCGGCCGCCTTCTGCGCGGCCTGCATCAGGCCGTCCTTGTAGTGGCGGACGACGACCGGGCACCCGGGGTTCGTCCACTCGAGGACGACGATCCGGCCCTTGAACTCGTCGAGCGTATGCGTGCCGCCGCCCGTGCACCTCAGGGCGAACGCGGGCGCCTTCTCGCCGACGGCCGGGGGATCCTCGCCCGCGGCGCGGGCCGCGAGGGACCCGACGACGGCCAACGCCAGAGCCAGGAACAGGGCTCCGACGATCCGCGTCTTTTTCATGTCATTCCCTCCATGGATGAATATTGGATTCTTTGTCAAGGCTGTTCGAATGCAAACCCGGGAGCCCCCCGGCGGCGGCCACAGCGGCTGCGAGCTCATAGCCCGCCCCTCCGACGATGACCAGCCCGGAGACCTCCGCCGGCGGCGGCGCATCGCTTCCGCGCGAGGGCGTCAGGGGTAGAGCGATCCTCCCGTCCGCGCATGAGATGCCCGCGTGGTCGATGACGAAATCCTCCAGGGGATGGGGATAGAAATCGACGGCCCGTCCGGCCGCCTCTCCGATCAAAGCGATCTCGACGAGCCACTCCGCTCCCGCTCCCGAGCGACGGGCCGTCGCCGTCCCGACGGCCAAACCCGCCTCGGCCAGCGGCCGCGGGAACCGGGGCGCGAACGCCGCCGCTGCTTCCCGGCCGCGCCGGAGCCCGTCCTCCGAAGGCGGGAAGGATGCCCGCACGGCCGTCTCACCGGTGAGGCAGCTCTCCTTGCAAGCCATCCACTCGAGGACCGCCGAGAGCTGCCACGCCCCGCCTCCCATCCGGCCCGGCTCGGGCGCGATGTCGCAGACCAGGAGAACCGGGCTTGCGTGCTCAAACGAAACGATGCCCCCGCCGGAGGTCTTGACCGGGACGGGATGGACGAGCGGCCCGGCCCGGGATCCCGGCGGGAGCGTCCAGCGGGCGACCGGCGCCAGCCCGGCGTCGCCCGGATTGTCCCAATAGAGGTGCCAGCCGGCCTCGAGCTCGACGAGCAAGCCGAGCCGGACCGAACCGGGGTCGCGAGCGGGACCGAGGCCCGCCCCGACATCCCCACCGCCGTCCCCGGCCATCCCTCTGCCGAACGCCCCCGGATCGAGGACGAGGACCTCGACGCTCTTGATCGGCGAAAAGGAAGCCCCGTCGTCAACAGCGGAGGAGAGCGAAGAAGGGCCCGAAAGCCCGGAAAACCAGGCTGAACAAAGAATCGAGGCCGCCGCGGCCGCCATCGTGATCTTGCTCATCGTCCCGTCCGACGAGGACAGGATACCGGACCTCGCCCCCAATGTCAACAAATACTATCGTATTAATAGGGAAGCCGCCCGCCGGCGATCGATAGCCCTTCTCCCGGCTCACGGGAAGGCAGGAGAGCAAAGGGGGACACGCATCGGAGGGACATGTCCCCATTCTTCCCATTCTTCGGGGGAAACCGACGGCACTGGGTCCCGGGGGTTTTGGAGGCTCGCGAGGATATCCATCGGCGGAGTCCGCGATAATGACGCCCCGGGATAGGATGAAGGGCCCACAAAGCGTGGGACAGGTGTCAGGCCTCGGGATTGCGCGTTCCCGAATTGCGGACCCCGAACTCGAGATCTTTCGAGGGGCAGTCGTTGACGCAGACGGTGCACGAGAAGCAGTCGGGCCTGAAGGCCGCGCCCTTGAGGATCTCGGGGACCGCCGGGCAAGGCGACTTCGTTGTGCACACGCCGCAGTCCGTGCAGGCCGGCTTCTTCCGGACGACCCGGAACAGCCCGAACTGCTCGACGAGATTGGTCAGCAGCCCGATCGGGCACACGAGATAGCAGAACGGCCGGTAGAACTTGAAGGCGAAGGCCAAGGTCAACAGGAACGGCAGGAAGTGGACGACCGTGTCGAACGGCGTCGCCTGCATGCTGATCTCGTAGCCGTGGAAGGCGTTGACGTAATCGTAGGTCGAGAGGGCCACCTTCTGCCCGTTCTGGACCGTGTGGAGGACCGCCGTCCCGCTCAGGAAGATGAACAGCAGCAGGAACCCGACCCGGACGGCGTTCGTCGTCCGGAAGTTCCATTTCCGCCGCCGGATGCCGAGCTTGTCGGCGAGCATGGCGATGAGCTCCTGGACGGCCCCCACGGGGCAGACCCAGCCGCAGAAGAGCTTCGGGCCGACCAGCGTCAGGAACATAATGACCGCCAGAGTGACGATCATCGGCGTCCGGAACCCGTAGAGGACGGCCTTGGCCGCCGCGCAGATGGGCGAGGGGTGCATCGAGAACCCGGCGAACATCTTGATCGGCAGGTTGGCGGCGATGCCGTAGAGGAAGGTCGAAAGCAGAAGGATGGGGACCTTGATCCCGTTCTTCATCTTCTTCGTCAGCAGCAGGGCCAGGACCGCGAAGCCGATGACCAGCATGGTGACGAACTTGGGCCGCTGGAGGACGTCGAGGAACGTCGCCGGCCCCCCGCGCCCGCGCCCTCCCTGCTGGGCCGCCAGGGCCAAAGGCATGGCCAGCGCGCCGAGGCCCGCCGCCGCCGAGAATCCGATCCGTCTCATGATTCTCATCTCAGCCTCCGTCTCACTCTGTCTGTTCGTTGTCGCGCTATTCTACCGGAAATCCCCGCGCTTGAAAAGAACAGGTGAGAATTCTTCCGCCGCTCCGGCGTCTATCCCAATGTCCCGGTCATCCTGAGAGAGCCGGGGCGAACAGCGACCCGGGCGCGCCGCCGGGGACGAAAACCGTTGGTGTCCCTCGCCACCCCCGACCCGGACGGTGCCCAAGGCTGAGAGGTGACGGCGTGGCCATTCTCATCCATTCGCACGCGAAAGAGCGCCTGGCGGAAAGGGGCGCCACCGAGGACGAGGTGGGCCTCACTCTCCGCAAGGGCTTTGTCCTCCCGGCCCGCTTCGGCCGGCGGAAACATTGGGCGAACTTTCCCTTCGAGCGTTACTGGCATGGTAAATACTTTAGGTTCAAGCAGATAGAAGTATACTCCGTCGATGAAGGAGAAGATATCATTGTCATCACGGTTGTAGTAAAATATTTCTAGGAGAGCGGCGATGGACATATCCTACGACCCCCGGTACAACATCGCCTACATCCGCCTGAGGAAGAAAGTCCCGGGCGTGAAGACCGTCCAAGTCGGCGAGGAGATCAACGTCGACCTCGCCCCGGACGGCCTGGTCTGCGGCATCGAGCTGCTCAACGCCAGGGAACAATTGATGAAGAGCCGCAAGATCTCGTTCTCCGACGAGTCGACGGGCAAAGCCGTCGAGCTTTCGCTCCCCAGCCCTCAATAGCTTCGGAAGGCTAAAGATCTTCCAGATCTCGAAAGACCTAGTGTACTGCGTCATAAAAAGCTTAACATATAAGGTTTTTGGGTATAGACTATTGCTTAATGAGCAGAACAGCCCCCAAAATCATCCTCTCTCCCGAGGAAAAGAGTGTTTTGGAAATGTGGTCGCGCGGTCGAAGCCTTCCTTCCCGGCTTGTCCAGCGCGCCCATATCATTTTGAAATCGGCAGCCGGTATGTTCAATCAGGACATCGCCCGCCAATTGCGGACTTCGCGGCCCACGGTGCAGTTATGGCGAGAGCGGTTTTTGGCTCTCCGCTTGCCCGGCTTGGAAAAAGACGCTCTGCGGCCGGGTCGCATTCCCAGAATCTCGCAGAGGAAAGTTAACGCCGTGGTCGAAGCCACCCTTCACAGCAAGCCTCCGAATGCGACGCATTGGAGTACTCGGACGATGGCGAAGGCCCAAAACCTGAGTGAAGCGACGGTCCGGAGGATCTGGAGGAAGCACAATTTGAAACCCCATCTGATCAGCACCTTCAAACTTAGCCGTGACAAGCGGTTCGTGGAGAAGTTGTGCGATATCGTCGGGCTTTATCTCAATCCTCCAGACAAGTCTCTGGTTCTCTGCCTGGACGAGAAAAGCCAAATCCAGGCTCTTGACAGAACGCAACCCGGTCTTCCCCTGAAGAAAGGTCGTGCCGGAACAATGCCTCATGATTACGTCCGCCATGGCACAACCACCCTGTTTGCCGCCTTGAGCATGCTCGACGGCAGGGTGATCGGAAACTGCATGCCGCGCCATCGGCATCAAGAGTTCATCCGATTCCTTAAGAAAATCGACAGCGAAACTCCTCCTGAGCTCGATCTCCATTTGATTGTGGACAATTATGGCACGCATAAACATCCGCGCGTGAAATCCTGGCTCAAGCGGCATCCGCGTTTTCACCTGCACTTCACTCCAACATCCAGCTCCTGGTTGAAATTGATTGAACGCTGGTTTCGTGAACTCAGCACCAAGCGTCTCCGCCGGGGAAGTTTTGTCAGTGTTCCTGCTTTGATCGCCGCTATCGAAGAATACCTGTCCAACCATAACCAAAATCCCCAAGTATTCCTTTGGAGCGCCTCGGTTGACATGATCTTATCAAAAATCGCTAAATGTAAAGAAGCGTTAGATGCAGTACCCTAGGATGCCTCCGGAGCCGGCCTCGGTCCCGCCCTGGACGCGGCCCGAAGCGCCCAGGTCCTGCTCCTTGAGGATCTCCTCGATCAAGGCCCGCTCCAGGACGGCGAACCGCTTCGTCCTGAACAGGGCCGTCACCAGCATCTCCCGCATGCCCTCCCCGATCTCCTTCCAAGGGATGTTGTATTTCTCGAGCATCTGGGCGCTGATGCCGCCGCGGGCCGACCGGTCGCGGATCTCCGTGACCGATATCCGGGCCCGGGGGCCGCTGTAGGCTTCCTGTTTCCCTCTCTGGGCGTCCGCCGCGAGGGCGGCCGCCGGGAGCAGGATCAAGGCACAGAGGACGAAGACCAGGGCTTTTTTCACGGGGGCCTCCTTGCGAGATGGATGGCCGGAAGGGACCGAGGAACGGGTGTCAAGAGAGCCACCGCGACGGCGTTCGACCCTTTCCATGGCGCCTTGCCCGGGATTTTTCCAGAAGCCGGGCCGGATGTCAAGAATGAAATTGACCCCGCCCCGCCAATTTGCGAGAATGGGCCTTCCCGGCCCCGTTTCCCCGCCGCCGAAACCCGGACCGGACGAAAACCGTATACTCCAGCATACGGAGGTATCATCACGTGACCTTTCAAAAGACCCTGCGTCCTCTCCTGATCGTCCTGTTGGCGGGCCTCTGGCTGGGCCAGGCCGCCGCGGCCGATCTGGCCTTCGACCGCTACCGCAAACCCGAGGAGCTCAACGCGGCCCTGCGCGATCTGGCCAAGGCCAACGCCGCGGTCGCCCGCGTCCACACCCTGGCCAAGTCGGCCGGCGGCCGGGAGCTCGTCCTCCTCGAGGTCGGCCCCGAAACGGCCAAGACCGCCAAGACCCTCCCGGCCGTGTTCGTCGCGGCCAACATGGAGGGAACCGCGCCCATCGCGGGCGAGGCGGCCCTCTACCTGGCCAAGCTCGTCCTGGAGAAGGCCGAGACGCGCTCGGACCGGACCTGGTACATCCTCGCCTGCGGCAACCCCGACGCGGCCGCCCGTTATTTCGCCAAGCCCCTCCATCGCGACGCCCGCAACGCCCGGCCCCACAACGACGACCAGGACGACGCCGTCGATGAGGACGGCCCCGACGACCTGGACGGCGACGGCCTGATCACCGTGATGCGGGTCAAGGACCCCGAAGGGGAGTGGATGGCCGTCCCCGGCGAGCCCCGGTTGATGAAGAAGGCCGACGGGGCCAAGGGCGAGAAGGGCGTCTGGAAGCTTTATCCCGAGGGCCTCGACAACGACGGCGACGGCCGGATCAACGAGGACGGCCCCGGCGGCGTGAACGTCGGCACGGCCTTCCCCCACCTGTTCAGGTACCACGCCCCCGATTCCGGCCCCTGGCCGGGGTCCGAGGCCGAGACCTTCGCCCTGTTCCGGTTCTTCGACGCCCACCGCGAGATCGGCCTGACCTTCGTCTTCGGCGAGTCGAACTTCTGCCTGACGCCGCCGCGCGGCGGCCGCCGCGGCGAGGCCGACCTGAACCAGATCAAGATCCCACCGAACATCGCCGGCTTCATCAACGCCGACCCCGACCGGACCTACACCATGGCCGAGGTCATGGATCTCGTCCGGCCGCTGGCCCCTCCCGGCATGGAGGTCACCGAGTCTTTGATCGCCAGCTTCCTCGGCCTGGGGGCCGTCGTCAACCCCCTCGACGACGACCTCAAGTTCTACAAGGAGCTCTCGGACAAGTACAAGGAGTTCCTGAAAACCGCCAAGCTCGACGCGAAAAGGCTCGACCCGGCCCCCGACAAGGACGGCTCGTTCGAGCTCTGGTCCTACTACCACCTCGGCCTGCCCTCCTTTACCATGGACTTTTGGACCCTGCCCGAGCCGCCGACGGAGAAGAAAGAGGACGCCATCACCCCCGACGCGCTCGAGAAGATGACCAACGAGGAGTTCATCGCCCTGGGCGAGGAGAAGATCGACGCCTTCCTGAAGTCGGCCGGCGCGCCCGATTCGTTCAAGGCCAAGCAGGTCATCGCCGGCCTCCAGGGCGGCATGATGGACACCAAGAAGATGGCCGAGATGATGAGGCAGATGCCCAAGCCGCCGAGCCCCGAGGGGGCCGACCCCAAGGAGAAGGCCCTGATCGCCTGGAGCGACAAGGAGCTCGCGGGCAAAGGGTTCGTCGACTGGAAGCCCTACAAGCACCCGACGCTCGGCGAGGTCGAGATCGGCGGGGCCGTGCCCTTCGCCGACAACACGCCGCCGGCGGCGATGATCGAGGGCCTGCTCGCGGGCCAGGTCCCGTGGGTCTTCGAGATCGCCAAGAGAATGGCCCGCATCCGGATCGCCGACACGGCCGTCAAGCGGCTGGGCACGGGTGTCTACGAGATCAAGGTCTGGGTCGAGAACGCCGGTGAGCTGCCCTATCCGACGGCCATGGGCCGGCGGAACATGAGGATCATCCCGGCCGTCGTCACCGTCGCCGGGCCCGGCGTGGAGATCGTCGAAGGCCTGAAGCGGAGCCTCGTGCCCGCCGTCCAGGCCCGCGGCGCCCAGGTCGTGACCTGGATCGTCCGGGCCGAACGGCCGGTCAAGGTCGAGGTCAAGGCGGAGACGCAGAACGCCTGGGGCGACTCCCGCACGATCGATCTGGGAGGTGCCAAGTGAAAAAAGCCGCCGCGCTCGTTCTTTCGATCCTGTTCATCGGTTCGGCCCTGCCGGCGCAGAAGACCGATGCCGTCGTGCCCCTGAGGTTCGACCACTACTACCCGCTCGAGGAGGTCGTCGCCGCCCTTCAGGCCCTGCACAAGGCCTACCCCGGGCTGACGACGCTCGAGGTCGTCGGCAAGAGCGAAGAAGGACGGCCTCTTTACGCCATGACCGTCAACAATCCCAAGACGGGGCCGGCCCTCGCGAAGCCCGCGGTCTATGTCGACGGCAACATGCACGGCAACGAGATCCAGGGGGGCGAGATCTCCCTCTATCTCCTCGACTATCTCCTGGGGAATTACGGCCGGAACGACGAGGTCACGAAGCTCGTCGACCGGGTCTGTTTCTACGTCGTGCCGGTCGTCAACGTCGACGGCCGCCACCATTTTTTCGCCGACGCCAACTCCCCGAACAGCAACCGCAGCCTGCGCATCCCGACCGACGACGACCGGGACGGCCTCATCGACGAGGACTTCCCCGACGACCTCGACGGCGACGGCAACATCTGCCAGATGCGCATCCGGGACCCCTTCGGGGCCTGGAAGACCGACCCCGAGGACCCGCGCCTGATGGTCCGCGTCAAGCCCGGCGAGAAGGGCGAGTGGACCATCCTCGGCGAGGAGGGCATCGACAACGACGGCGACGGCCGCGTCAACGAGGACGCCGAGGGCTACGTCGACCCCAACCGCAACTGGGGCTTCGACTGGGCGACGCCCTACGTCGAGAGCGGCTCAGGCGAATATCCGTTCTCCGGGACGGGCATCAAGGCCCTGGCCGAGTGGATCTTCGCCCGGCCCAACATCTGCATCGGCTGGTCGTTCCACAACTTCGGCGGCATGTACCTGCGGGGCCCGAGCCGCAAGGGGCTGGGCGAATATCCGGCCCAGGACGTGGCCGTCCTCGACTTCATCGGCAAGCAGGCCGAGCGGATCATGCCCGGCTACCGTTACCTCATCTCCTGGAAGGACCTCTACACGACCTACGGCGATTCCATCGAGTGGCTGACCCAGACCATGGGCGCCTACGCCTACGTTCCCGAGGTCTTCCAGGCCGTCGGCGAGTCGTTCCGGGGGGCCTCCGAAAAGCCGGAGGGCCCTGTGGGCGGCGAAGGGATGATGGCCATGCTGGACGGGGGCGTCCCCGAGCGTGAACGGCTCAAATTCAGCGATCACCTCGCCCAGGGCGAGCTCTACAAGCCCTGGGCCCCCTTCAAGCACCCGACCTACGGCGACATCGAGATCGGCGGCTGGGTCAAGATGAGCTCGCGGCTCGGCGCGCCCTTCACCATCAAGGACCTCGTCCACCGCAACGCCATGGCCGTCATCTTCTCGGCCAAGCACGCGCCCGAGGTCACCCTGGAGGTCACCGAGGTCAAGGCCGTCGGCCGGAACCTGTACCGGGTCCGCACGCGGCTGTCCAACCCCAAGGCCATCCCGACGATGAGCGCCATCGCCCAGAAGGTCGACCTTCACCCCAAGGACATGCTGAAGGTCGCCGGGCCGGGGGCCAAGGTCGTCGCCGGCGGGCTGCTGACGGACCCCTATCACGACCGGGTCGTCACGAAGAGGCACCGCCCCGAGCTCCAGTTCCTGGTCGTGCCCGGCTTCGGCAAGATCGAGCACGAATTCCTCATCGAGGGCAAGGGCGCGGTCACGTTCCGATACGAGTCGCGCTGGGCGGCGAACGTCTCGAGGACCGTCGAATTGAAGTAGGCCGCGGCGGGAGGCCTCCCGGGCCGGGCCCGGGGTCCGGCTTTCCTCTTGCCATTTTTGCGAAGCGGGGAGCATAATGGGTCAGGTGAAGGGATCGTCGTATCAAGGAGGCCGGCCATGTTGAGAAGATTCCTCATCCAGGGCAACAAGATCGTCGAAACGGCCGAGGAGCAGGCCTCCATCCTGCTCTTCCTCAACCCCGACGAGACCGAGAAGCGGTTCCTCGTCGACACCTACCAGATCGACGAGCACACCCTCAACTCGGCCCTCGACCCCGACGAACAGGCCCGCCTCGAATGCGAGCCGAACCACATCGCATTCATCTACAAGCGGCCCAAGAACTATTCGGGCGCCGACCAGCTCCTGTTCAAGGCCTCGACGATGGGCGTCTTCTTTTTCGGGGATCGGCTGATCCTGGTCACGGCCGAGGACATCAACCTGTTCGAGGGCAAACAGCTGGCCAAGGTCACGTCGCTGCAGCAGCTCATGATCCGCCTCATCTACCGGGCCATCTTCCACTTCATGGATCACCTGCGGATCATCAACACGATCGCCGATTCCGTCGAGCAGAAGATCAACACGTCCATGGAGAACAAGTACCTCATCAACCTCTTCGCCCTCGAGAAGAGCCTCGTCTACTACCAGAACGCCATCAACTCCAACGGGGCCCTGATCGAGAAGATGCGGCACATCGCCCCGAAGTTCGGGTTCAGCGAGGAGGACCTGGAGCTGCTCGACGACGTCGTCGTCGAGAACAACCAGTGCTACCGGCAGGCCGAGGTTTACGCCAACATCCTGGCCAGCCTCATGGACGCCCGGGCCTCGATCGTCGGCAACAACCTCAACGTCCTCATGAAGACCCTCAACATCATCACCATCTCGATCATGGTCCCGACGCTCGTCGTCTCGATCTTCTCGATGAACGTCGAGCTGCCGTTCGGCTTCAAGGAGCTGCCGGACTTCTGGAAGATCATGGGCCTGGCCGCGGTCTCGATGGTCGGGTTCCTGATGTTCTGGAAGTACAAGAAGTGGTGAGCCCCCCGACACGCCCCGCACGATAGCTTTCGGTTGTTCTCCCGTCTCCGGGGATGCCGCCGGATCCGTGGCTGCCGTTGGATATCTCCCCTGAAGAACCTCAGCGTTCGGCGCGCTTGTAGCTGAGCGACAGGCCCGACCAGCTGCCCGGGGCGAACGACGTCTCCATGAACGGGAGGCTCTCCACGTAGGCCAGGAACTCGCCCGTGCCCCAGCCGCCGCGGCGCTGGCGGGGGGAGACGTTGTGGGCGGCGAACACGCCGCCGACGGTGAGCTTGGGCAGGACGGCCACGAAATAGTTCTTGTACCAGTCCTTGTCGGCGTCGCAGAACACGAAGTCGAACGGCCCGGGGAGGGCCGGGACGAGCTCGTGGGCGTCGGCCAGCCGGGCGTCGATGAACTTGTCGAGACCGGCCTCGCGGAAGTTGGCCACGGCCTCGCGATGGCGGCCGGGGTCGATCTCGACGGTGATGAGCCGGCCTCCCGTCTTGCTCAAGGCCCAGGCGATCCAGATCCCCGAATGGCCGGTGGACGTGCCGATCTCGAGGGCCCGGGTGTAGCTGTTGGAGATGATCAGGTCGTGAAGGATCCGTCCGTCGGACTCGGGCACGTTCATGTCTCGCCATCGGCCGCGGCTGCGGTCGAGGAACGACCGGACCTTCGCGTCGAGGTCCTCATCCGAGGTGCCGGCCGAAGAAGGCCTGCCGCCCGTTTCGAGCGTCGCCGAGAGAGCGGGGGGGCGGGGAAGGGGGCCGGCGGCGGGAACGACGAGGGGGGCGGCCATGGCCGCGATCAGGGCCGCGAGCCCGGCGGTCCTCAGGGCCGTGTTGATCGAATGGGTCATGGCCGTCCTCCGGTCACTCCGATATTCCGAGGGGCGCGGGCGAAAGACATGGCGCCCTTCATCCATGCATATGGACGTCTCGCCCCACCCGTTTCTTCCCCCTGCTTCCGGGGGTTTGGGAGGCAGGTGATGCGTCTCGGAAATAGCTTGACTCCCCCCTGGAAGTGTCCCGTCTCCGCGGAAGACTTAGGAAAAATACTTGCCAAACGGGACACTAGGGGGGGATTCCGATCGACAAAGGGTGTTCGCGAACACCCAAGCTCCCGAAGGATCCGAAGGATCCGAGAAGGGCCTGAAGCGCGGTTTTCAGGTCCTCTTGTCGGAGGCGCCGGGCTTGGTGAGAGGCAGCCCCTTGGCGCAGAAGGGGCAGGCGTCGGGCTCGAAGGCCTCGACCTTGAGGGCCAGGAGGCTCCCGACGGGCCGGCCCTCGACGGGCACGGAACCGGCGCTGCGGTCGACCAGGACGTAAACGCCGGCGACCTTCGTCCCGCGTGCCTTGAGGCTCTCGACGACCTCGAGGATGGATCCGCCGGTCGTCAGGATGTCCTCGACGATGACCGCCCGCGAGCCGTCAAGCCCGGAGAACCCGGACCGGAACGACATCCGCTCGTCGACCCGCTGGCTGAAGGCGAACTTCTTGCCGAGCTTGAGGGCGGCCAGGAAGCCGATGGCGATGGCCCCGTAGGCCGGGGAGACGACATAGTCGAAATCCGGGACCTCGCGGCGGATCCTCTCGGCGAGCAGGTCGACGATCCGCTCGAGGGCCGCCGGTTTCTCGATGAGCCGGATCTTCTCGAAGTACCACTCGGAGTGCTTGCCCGAGGTCAGCTTGAAGTGGCCCTGGAGCAGGGCGTCGCATTCCTTGAACAGCCCGAGGACGATCTCGTGGGACGGGTCCGGGGTCATGGGGTTTCTCCTTGGCCGGGGACCGGCGATGGACCCGGCGGGACGTTCGCGTTCGACGCGGGGCCGATTATAGCGGCATCGGCGCCGGCAGGCAAGCGCTTTCGCGGGCGCTCCCCGCCTTCAGATCGTTTTGATCCGGAAGCGGACGCCGTCGGGGTCCGGGCAGGTCAGGACATCGGTCGCGGCGATCCAATCGTCTTCCGGAAGCTCGTCCTCCCGCTGTTTGGCCGCGAGAAAAGGGAAGAGGCCGTTCAGAGCGTAGAGGCAGACCTTTTTCCCCTTGGGGATCTCGAGCATGCCCGCGCCCCGGATGAAAAAGTGATCGCCCGGTTTGTGCTTAGCCCCGCAGCGCTTTTTGACTCCGACGACTTCGACCTTGAGGTCTTTCATCTTTCCTCCTTCCATCTAATAGATAGGCCGGGCCCCGGGGATTGGCAACCTTTTTCTTATTCGACTTTGGGGAGCAGGGCTCGGGGTGGCGGCCGCAAATCGGCGGGTAACATCCCGCCCGGGGATGGGGTGGCCTTCGAGCTGGCGGTTCAGCAGGGAATTGTAGGCCCGAAAATGAGTCCATATTCAATGTGATCAATTATTTACAACAGCCAAGGCAAGGCGGGAGGCGACGAAGAGGAGGAAGAGGCCGTAGAGCAGCTTGACGGTCGGGGACGGCAGGCGGATGGTGATGCGGGCGCCGAAGACCGTCCCCAAGAAAAGCCCCAGCGCCACCCAGGCCGCCGCGCCCACGTCGAGGGTCCCCGCGTGATAGTAAAAGAGAACGCCCGGAAGCCCCACGGGAGCGAGCAGCGCTCCGAGCGACGTGGCGATGGCCCGCTTGGCCGGGTACCCCAGAGCGAGGACCAGGATGGGGACGATGATGTTGCCGCCGCCGATGCCGAACATCCCGGCCATGATCCCGGCTCCCAGGCCGATGGCGTAAAGGAGCGGAGCGGCCGCGCGGGGCGCCGTTTCCGGCTCCGGCCTGAGGGCCGCCTCGCGGCCCATCACGCGCTTCATTCGGGCGACCGGATCGATGAAATTCCAGCTCACGTAGAGCAGGAAGGCGGCGTAGAGCTTTCCCATGACATCGGCCGGGAGGGTGTTGGCCAGCCAGGCCCCGACGGCGACCGAGGTCAGCAGGCCGAGCGCAAGATAGACAGCGGCCCGGACGTCGATGACCCGGGCCCGGTGGTAGGCGAGGACACCCAGCAGGCCGACCGGCAGCAAGATGGCCGCGAGCGACGTCCCCGTGGCCTTGACGAGCGAGAACCCGGCGAAAACGACCAGGACCGGCACGATGACGACCCCGCCGCCGATGCCGAACATCCCGGCCATGACCCCGGCCGCCAGCCCCACGACAACGAGCCACGCTCCGTCCATGCCCGCGATTATATCATATCGGGGTCGGACCACTTTAAATTATTTATTATCAATTATTAAAAACCATTTTTCCTCCATCCCATCAGTTTGGCGGCGATGTTTTTGCCGGCAAAAAGAGAAATCTGATATCATGAGTTCCCGGCCCAGCCCGAGCCGCCGGGATCTCAGCGCGCGGAAGGAATGCGATGAGCGAAACGGACAAGGACCTCAGAGTTTCAAGGAAACCTGTTAAAGCGATTCAGTCGCCGGTCGCGAGCGGTGCCCGCCCTACCCCGGCTTTCGGCCTGGCCGTCATCATCCTTGCGGTCCTTGTCCTGGCCGTCCCGAGCTGTAAAGGCCGGGCGCCCGTCAAGGCTGCCCTCGACGCCTCCGACTACCCCATCCGGCCCGTCCCCTTCACCCGGGTCACCCTGACGGACGATTTCTGGGCCCCGCGCCTCGAAACGAACCGCACCGTTTCCATCCCCTTCGCTTTCCGGATGAACGAGGAGACCGGCCGGGTCGACAACTTCCGCAAGGCCGCCCGCCTCATGAGCGGCCCCCACAAGGGCCGCCGCTTCAACGACAGCGATGTCTACAAGGCCATGGAAGCCGCCGCCTACTCCCTCCATCTTCACCCCGACCCGGGCCTCGAGCAAAGCCTCGACGAGCTCATCGGCATCATCGCCCTGGCCCAGGAGCCGGACGGCTATCTCTACACGACCCGCACCAACGACCCCGCCAACCCGGCCCCCGGCGCCGGCCCCGAGCGCTGGTCCAATCTCCGGGTCAGCCACGAGCTCTACAACGCCGGGCACATGTACGAGGCGGCCGTCGCCCACTACCAAGCCACCGGCAAGCGCGCCTTCCTCGACATCGCCCTCAAGAACGCCGACCTTCTCCTCCGGACCTTCGGCCACGGACCCGGCCTCCGCCGCGGCTTCCCCGGACACCAGGAGATCGAGATCGGCCTGGCCAAGCTCTACCGCGTGACCGGCCGCCGCGATTACCTCGACCTGGCGGAGTTCTTCCTCGCCGAGCGCGGCCGTTATTTCGGCGGGACCAAGCACGCCCCCGACGATCCCTTCTCGGTCTACGACTCGGACGAGTATCTGCAGAACCACAAGCCCGTCCTCGAGCAGGACGAGGCCGTCGGCCACGCCGTCCGGGCCATGTACATGTACGCCGGCATGGCCGACGTGGCCGCCCTGGGCCCCCGCCCCGAGTACGCCGCGGCCATCGGCCGCCTCTGGGACGATGTCGCCGGCCGCAAGATGTACCTCACCGGCGGCGTCGGAGCCCGCCACACGTCCGAGGCCTTCGGCGACGCCTACGAGCTGCCCAACGCCGAGGCCTACACCGAGACCTGCGCCGCGATCGGCCACGCCCTCTGGAACCACCGCCTGTTCCTGCTCCACGGCGACGCGCGATACATGGACGTCTTCGAGCGCGTCCTTTACAACGGGCTCCTCTCCGGCGTCTCCCTCTC
This sequence comes from uncultured Eubacteriales bacterium, assembly GCA_964423315.1. Taxonomy (GTDB): domain Bacteria; phylum Acidobacteriota; class Aminicenantia; order Aminicenantales; family Saccharicenantaceae; genus RBG-16-66-30. Next base: position 21,300 of record CAYREO010000007.1, read on the forward strand.
CGGCGACCGCTTCTTCTACCAGAACCCGCTCGAATCGGCCGCCGACTACGAGCGCAGCCCCTGGTTCGAGGTCGCCTGCTGCCCCCCGAACATGACCCGCTTCCTGCCCTCGCTCCCCGGCTACGTCTACGCGACGGCCGGCGACGTCGTCTACGTCAACCTCTTCATCGCCGGCCGCGGGAGCGTCGAGGCCGCCGGACGCCCGATCGCCCTCACCCAATCCACCCGCTATCCCTGGGACGGCTCCGTCCGGATCGACGTCGAACCCGGCTCTCCCGCCCCCTTCGAGCTCGCCCTCCGCATTCCCGGATGGGCCCGGGACCAGGCCGTCCCAACCGACCTTTACCGATTCCTGGACGGCCCCGCCGAAGCGCCCTCCCTTTCCGTCAACGGCCAGTCGGTGTCTTTCGATATCCGCGACGGCTACGCCCGCGTCCGCAGGACCTGGAAGCCGGGTGACACGGTCGAGCTCGTCCTGCCCATGTCCGTGCGCCGCGTCGTCTCCCACGAGGCCGTGGCCGCGAACGCCGGCCGCGTGGCCCTCCAGCGCGGCCCCCTCGTCTACGCGGCCGAAGGCGTCGACAACGCCGGCCGCGTCTTCGATCTCTTCCTCCCCGACGCCTCTCCGCTCAAGGCGGAATTCCGCCCCGAACTCCTCAACGGGGTTGTCGTCCTGAGCGGCGCCGCCACCGCGGCGTCGAAAGGGCCGTCCGGGAAAGCGATCGGGCGGCCCTGGCCTTTTCTAGCCGTTCCTTATTACGCCTGGGCCAACCGCGGCAAGACGGAGATGCTCGTCTGGCTGCCGCGCACGGCAGCCGCCGTCCGGCCCCCGTCCCGGCTCGACCGGACCGTTGACTGAAGCCCGCCGCTTACTTGATCTTCTTGACCAGGTTCTTCTTGACCATGGCGATCGTGGCCGCGATCTCGCTCATGTAATCGCTTTCGATCATCGGGAAGGCCACCGAAAAGGCGACCTGGAGCAGGGCGGTGAGCGTCGCGTCGTCGGGCACGGGAAGACCGTAGGCCGTCAAATAGATCTGGGCCAGCTGCTTGAACTGGGCGATCACGTTTTCCAGGATCACGGACTCGTCCTGCTGGAGGAGGTAGCCGTACGAGATGCAGGACATCCGGAACTCGTCCTCCACGACGCGGATGAAATTGCCGGCCTCGACGAGCGTGAGGGGATAAGGCGTTAGGCCGGAGAAATCCGCCAGATCCTGGGCATAGGCCCTGACCATCAGGTTCTGCATGTGCGGCTTGGGCCGCAGGGCGATCTCCATCAGCTTGGCGCCGACCGACGCGTCATGGCGGGCCAGGACGATATCGCCGGCCGCTTCGATGATGTTGTGGCAAATCTCCACCGCGATGCCCTGATTGCCGCCGAGAAGAGCCGCATAGGGCGGCACGTTGGACATCAGCCAGCCGTTGAGCATGTTGGCCTTGGTGATGACGTAGCCTTCGCCGGGGGACAGGGTCAACGATGCGATGTGGGCCGTCGAGTCGGCTCCCCAGACGTTATTGTGGCTGAGGAAGCCGTCGGCGCTGGCCTTTTCGTAGCCCCATCGGACCGCGTCCTTGACCTTCATGAAGCTGTGATGGGTCTGGTCGTAGAGGAAGTCCCGGTAGGCCAATCCCGGGGATACGAACAGATAGTTGAAGGCGTCGGGAGCCATGGACCCGTACATTTCGTCGATGTTGTAAGGGCCCCCGGCTTTTTTCAAGGCGTCGGCGATGTACGCGTGCGTCCCTCTTTCCCAGGCCCCGGCGGGGCCGGCCAGCACCCATGCCGCGATGCCGATCGAAAGAAGCAGGCACAACCCTTTTTTCATGGAAAATCCTCCTTTCCCTTTGATCGAAGTGCTTGGGGGATCCTTTCCTCTTACTTGATTTATATATTCCCCGTTTCCGGTGATGTCAAGAGCCTGAGCCCCGTACAACCGCCGTACAGCCCCAAGAAAATTCCTCGCTCGTTGTGGCGCGCCGGGCCCCGCTGGTTTATAATCGGGGCGCAAACCCCGAGGAGGCCCTGATGACCGCCCGAAGCGCCCGAGCCATCCCCGTATTCGTGGCCTTTTCCCTGACCGTAGCCGCTCTATCCCTCGGCCCTCCGCCCGCCGCTCCCCGCATCGCCCCTCCGCCCACGTCCCGTGCCGCCGCCGACTTCGTCCTCGACAACGGACGCCTCAAGGCCGTGTTCAACGACCATGGTCTGGTCTCGGTCTCCTCTGTCCGGACCGGCCGGACGATCGCCGTCTCCGCCGACCCGGCCTCCATCGTCATCGACGGCATGCGCTTCGACATCGGCTCCCTCGGCCCGGCCGAGATCGAGTTCACCCCGGCCCGCGTGGCCTACCGCACCGTCCGCGACCCCTACACCTTCGACGTCGTCTACGAGCTCCGCCCGGCCTGGGATTTCCTGACCAAGCAGATCGTCGTGACCTCGGTCGCCGGCCGGACCTTCCGCCTCGGCCGCGTGACACCCCTGACCGCGACCCTGGGCCTCGCCCCGTCCGAAGAGCTCGAGCTCTCCGGCGGCCGGTTCGGAGCCCTGCTTCGCTTCCCGGCCCCGGGGGCGCCAGCCGGGGAGCCGCCCGCCTGGAGCCTCTTTCTCCTCCTCCAGAATCCGTTCATGGACTGGAAGCGCTCCGGCCGGGCCGTCGAGGTCTCCTACGATCCCGACATGGACTGGAGCGCCGCCTACGGCCCGTTCGCCTCGGACCGCCTCTGTCTCGGCCTCACCGACCTCGGCGGGACGCGCTTTCCGGCCAAGGCCGTGCCCGAGTGGTCCCTCATCGCCGACTACGACGCATACCTTCGCGAATCGCCGACGATCGACGCCGCCGAGGTCAACGCCTTGACCGACTGCGTCCGGTCGTTCCTCCTCACCCACCCCGGCCGCAGCCTCCGCGTCCACATCCCCTGGTGCGAGAACGATTACCAGATCGACGTCGGGACCCCGGAGGGCGTCGAGGAATACAAGCGCATCATGGACCGGGCCGTCGAGCTCGGGGCCTCACACCTCCTCTACACTCCGGCCAACAGCGGGCTCTCCCGCCTCGAGGACAACGCCGACGCCTGGGGCTGGGAGAACCTCCTGTGGTTCGGCCTCGGCCAGAAGATCCGCAGGGGCGAATGGGACCCGCGGCGCGACGAGGTCCCTGCCCCGCTCAAGGCCATGCTCGACCACGCCGCCTCGAAAGGCCTCAAGCTCATGGCCTACGCCTATCCCTCGCTGCCGTTCCTCCAGCGCCCCGAATGGACCGCCTGGGCCGGTGACAAGGTCGGCGGCTATTCCGGCGCCGACACCGGCATCCGCAGCTTCCAGGATTGGTGGATCGACATGCTGACGGCCTTCATGCGCCGGACCGGGGCCGCGGGCTTCTCCTTCGACCACTGGTGGATCGCCTACGACAACGCCACGAGCAAGTACGCCCAGTGGTACGGCTGCCGCCGCATCCTCGAGACTCTTCGCCGCGAGGCCTTCGGCGTCGTCATCGACGGCCGCCAGCAGTACCAGAACTTCGGGCCCTGGACCTGGCTCGCCGGGTCCTACCCCCACCCCGTCCTGACCGACGAGCAGCCGGAGAGCTTCAAGGCCTTCCCCGACCTCAGCACCGACCGCGTCTCCGCCAACCGCCAGCGTTACGCCGCCTATGTCTACCGGGTCGAGCGCTTCTGCCCGCCCGAGATCATGCCCGGCTACATCACCCACCAGACGACCCGCTCCGACGACCAGAACGTCATGCGCCGCGACCGGTTCCGGACGAAGGACTGGGACGTCCTCGGCTGGAAATATTCTCTTCTGTCCTCGATCGCCACGGCCCCCTTCCATCACGTCATCAACTTCATCCCGGCCCGCGACCCCGAGGAATACGCGGCCCTGTCCGAGGCCGACAAGGCCTGGTTCCGGGAGTGGCTCGACTGGACCGACGAGAACGCCCGCTACCTCCGGGCCCTGCGCCCGATCCTCGGCCCGCCCATGGCCGGGCGCGTCGACGGGACCTCGGCCATCCTGGAGGACCGCGGCATCGTCTTTCTCTTCAATCCCAATCCGGCGAGCCTCGAGGCCCGCTTCAAGCTCGACGATTCGATCGGGCTGACCAAAGGCGGGCCGTTCATGATCGGCGAGCTCCACCCTCAGGAGGGACGGCTCATCGCCTCGCCCGACGGGTTCTGGGAATACGGCAGCGAGGTCGTCCTGCCGATGGCCGGCCGCGAGGCCGCGGTCCTCGAGATCTTCCCGGCCCCCGAGAAGATCGACACCCCCATCCTGTTCAATGTCCAGGGGAGCCTGGCCCTGGATGGGACCCGGCTCCGCCTAACGGGCCTGACGGCCGAAGCGGGTACGAGACAGGATGTCCTGGTCCTCGTCCCGGCGGGAGCCCAGGTCCGGGCCGTCTCGGTCAACGGGATCGCCCACCCTTTCCGGTTCGAGAAAGGCCGCGTGAGGCTTCGGGTCAGTTTCGCCCTGCGGGCGTTCGGCCGCTCCCAGCGGGTCGGCACCGTGCCGTCGGATTTCCGGGGCGGGACCTTCAAGGCCAGGATCGCCGTCCCGTCCCGGGTCTTCGACCAGCTCGCCGAACGCAGGAAGGCGTGGCTTGTGTCGTACACCGAGGACGACCTCTTGGCCCCGTGGTTGGCCCCCTGGCGACTGCTCCTTTACATCGCCGTCGCCGAGCCCGTCGATTCGATGGACGTCGGGCTGAAGATCAACGGCCTGCCCGTCGAGGTCCGCAAGGCCTACAACAGCGTCTACCCCCGCCGGCCCGAACGGACATTTCTCGGCTGGTATGCCGACCTGTCCCGGATCAGGGCCGACAGCCCGATCGACATCGAGGTGACATTGCCCGCGCTCGAGCCCGGCCGGTTCCAGGGCTTGTTCTTCGAGAACGTCGAGGTCGAGTATACGGGGCGGTTCCTGGCCCCCCCGACGCCCAAAAAATAATCCCGTCTTCTTTCTAAGGTTCTGTCCCCCGCACCCGGGGAGCCATAGTCGACCCACGCCGATCGATGTCCCCCTGAAGACCCCCATAGCGGAGGGGCAGGCAGAACCTTTTGATTGACAAGCTCTTGAGTTGTCTACTATCCTTGACATCCGAAATCCCACAGACGCGCCGGGAGGCCCCGTGATGGACGGGAAAACGATCCTCAACGTCAAGTCCCTCAAGGAACAGGTCTACGAGTATCTCCGCGAGCAGATGAGGACGGGCCGCATCCTGCCCGGGTCGGCCATCGATATGGAAGAGACGTCGAAGAAGCTCGGGGTCAGCAAGACGCCCCTCCGCGACGCCCTCCTGCAGCTCGAGATGGAGGATTTCGTGACCATCCTCCCCCGGCGCAAGGTCGTCGTCAACACGCTCAGCGAGGAGGACATCCGCAATTACTACGAGATCATCGGTTCTCTCGAGAGCATGGCCCTGCTCAAGGCCTTCGACGGGCTCCACCGGGAGGCCGTCGACGGCATGCAAGGGCTCAACGATGCCATGAAGAAGGCCATCGCGGCCGGGGATTTCGACCTCTATTACGACCGCAATCTCGCCTTCCACAACGCCTTCCTCGGGCTCTGCGGCAACGCCAGCCTGATCAAGCTGGTCAACAACCTGAAACGGCGGCTCTACGATTTTCCGAGGCAGAGGGGGTTCGTCAAGGAGTGGGAGGAATCGTCGATCGTCGAGCACCAGGCCCTCATCGACCTCATCCGGGCCGGCCAGCGCCTGGAGGCGGCCAACCACATCCGCGACGTCCACTGGTCCTTCGAGGTCCAGGAAAAGTTCATCCGCAGATATTATCCCGCCCTGGTCTGAGAACCCGGTTCCGGGGGCCTTCGCCCGCCGTCTACCGCCAGCGCCACCCGGCCGAGGCCTGGAACGTGTTCCGGAGGAGGCCCGGCTCGGCCGTCCGGGAATAGTGGAGCTCGATGCGGACCCTCTCGAAGACATACCATACCGCGCCCGCCGTGAGAATGCCCGCCCGGACCTCCAGGAGATCCTGGACGGCGGGATCCTCAAAAGGCCGGGAGCCGCGCCCGTAACCGGTGTAGAGGAAATTCTCGTCGGAGAAGTATCGCCGAAGCTGAAGGGACCAGGAGAAGCGCCCCCGCCCGTCCTCGGAGCCGTAATTGAACCGGGCGTAAGGGAAGTAGTTGCCGAGGTACAAGCCGAGCGAGCCCAAGGCCACCGTGACCGGCCTCGACGGGAACCGCATGTGCCAAAGGCCGAGCGAGGCCTCGCCCTTGGTCAGGAGGCCTTGATAGACCTCGGCCAGGACGGAGTAGCCGGGGTAGTGGATGGCTCGGAACGAGGCGTCCAGCTCGAAGCGCCCGTAGGCCCTGGTCCACAGCCGGGGATAGGCCTCCAGCCCGAGCTGGAAGTCCCGTTCGCCGAAGCGGAGGGTCTGCCCGGCCTTGACGATCAGAGGGCCGGCGCCGCCGGGCAGGCCGAGGTGCAGAGCCAGGCGGTCGCTTTGGAAGGCGGCCCGGTCGTCGTTGAAGGCGTCGACGGTGTGCCCGTACCGGACCTCACGCTTCGCCTGGAGGCGGGGGGCGGTCATGGTCAGAGCCGTCCGGTAGTCGTCGTTACCCGGGGCGAGCGCGACGGCCCGGTCGATGTTCTCGCGGGCCAGCCCGTAATCGCCCTCCCATTTGGCGACGAGCCCCAGGCGGTAGTGGACCTCGGGGTTCTGCGGGTCGCGCGCGAGGAGCTCCCCGTAAAGGGCCCGGGCCCGGTCGCGGTCGCCCCGCCAGGCGGCGATATCGGCGATGCCGATGAGGGCCTCCGCGTTGCCGGGGTCGATGCCCAGGACCCGCTCGTAGCCGGCCAGGGCCTCGGGATAGCGCTTCTTCCACGACAGGACGCGGGATTCGAGGAGGAGAACGTCCATGTTCCGTGGCTCGGCGGTCCGCATCCGCGCCAGGACCTCGAGCGCCTCGTCCGGGCGGCCGGAGAACGCGTAGGCTTGGGCGAGGAGGAAGTTCAGGTCGTAGTCGTCCGGGGTCGCCGCTAAATGGAAGAGGCAGACCTCGATGGCCGCCTTGTAGTCCTTCATCTTCATGGCCCGCTGGGCCCGGGCGACGGGGATGTTGTCGGACACCTGGAGGGCCGCCGCGGGTGCGGCGGAGGCGGCGATGAACAGGGACAGGAGAAGGGCGGCGGGCTTTCTCAAGGGCGCTCCTCCTTCAGGAAGAAGCCCTTCCTCTCCATCTTCCCCCATTCTTTTTTCCCCCGGAGCAGATCGAGAAAGGCCTTGGCCCGGACGAAGGCCAGGAACTGCCGGAAGAGGAAGTTCTCGAGGATGCCGAAGGCGACGATGACGACGATGTCGCCGAGCCGGGGATACCTCTGGAAGGACAGCTCTTCGAGCATGACGGCCGCGAGCGACAGGAGCGTCCCGTAGAGGACGGCCAGCAGGAAAAAGCGGACGGCGAACGGATGGTTGACGTTGCCGGTGACGATCATGGCGGCGAAGACGGCATACCCGAGGACCTCGATGAGCGGGCCGATCATCTCGAAGACGACGTAGAAGGGCATGGCCAGCAAGCCCGTCACCCCGTAGCGGGGATCGAAAAGCATCCGGATGTTGTGAACGAGCGACTCGATGAGCCCGCGGTGCCAGCGGTTCCTCTGGCGGGCCAGGACCCGGAGGTTTTCCGGGGCCTCGGTCCAGCAGATCGGGTCGGGGATGAAGGAGATGCGGAACGGGCGCCGGCGCTCGTGGCAGTGGCGGCGGAGGCGGACGACGAGGTCCATGTCCTCGCCGATCGTGTCCCGGCGATAGCCGCCGATCTCAAGGGCGATGTCCTTGCGGAAGACCCCGAAGGCCCCGGAGATGATGAGCAGGCAGTTGAGCAGGCTCATGCCCATCCGGCCGCCCAGGAACGCCCGCAGGTACTCGACGACCTGGAAGCGGGCCAGGGCGTTGCGGGGCAGGCCGACGCGGACGACCTGCCCGCCGCGGATCGTGCAGCCGTTGCTCAGCCGGATGATGCCGCCGACGCCGACCGTCCGCTCCGGGTCGTCGAGGAACGGCCGGACGACCTTGAGGAGGGCGTCGCGCTCGATGAGCGAGTCGGAATCGATGGCGCAGAACAGGGGGTAGCGGGCGACGTTGAGGCCGGCGTTGAGGGCGTCGGCTTTCTTCCCGTTGGCCTTGTCGACGACGACGAGCTTGCGGTCCTTGGGCGAGGCGTAGATGGCCCGGACGGGGGCCGTGTCGATGGTCTTGCGGAAGACCCGGTTGGTCGGCCGGAGGTCGAACGCCCGGACGAGGGTCTCGAGCGTCGCGTCGGACGAGCCGTCGTTGACGACGATGACCTCGAACAGCGGGTATTCCAGGGCCAGGAGCGACCGGACGCTCTCGAGGATCGTGGCCTCCTCATTGAAGGCCGGGGCGATGATGGAAATGGGCTTGGTCATGGGATTGGAGAAGATGTCCTTCAGCCGGACGTAGCGGTTCAGCCGGCGGAAGCGGATGACGCCGCCGAACGACAGGAGGAGGAAGAGAAGATAGAAGCTGTTGACGAGGAAGAAAAAGGCCAGCACGACGTAAGTGACGGCCTGGAAGAGGAAGGAGAACGCGCCGTCCATCAGTTCACCCGCGTGTCGTTCAGGGTCTCGAGGGCCATCCGGGCCATGTCCGCCGCGAAGCGGTCCTCTTTCTGCTCCGCCACTTCCCTCAGCCGCCGGACGCCCTCCGGCCCGAGGTTGAGGAGTCCCTCGCGGGCGTTCCAGCGCACATGCCAGGCCGGCGAGAAGAGCCCCTTGGAAAGGACTTCCAGGGCTTCGGGGTTGCGGAGGTTGCCGAGGCCCCGGAGAGCCTGGGCCTGGACCTCCCAGTCCTTGTCGGTGGCGAGCTCGATGAGGACGTCGAAGGAGTCCGGGGCGCGAAGGGCGGCCAGGGCCTTGGCGGTCTTGATCCGGACCTCCTTGTCCTGATGACGGGCGAACGCCGGGAGGAGCGGGGCGAGGGACCGGAGGGGTATGGCCCCGACGAGCTCGATGAGCAGGCTCAGTCTTTCAGGTGATGGGTTTTTGGCCAGGGCTTCGCGGACGAGGGGCTCGATCCTCTGGCCGGCCCCGAAGATGATGTTCGCGTAGGCGTGGATGTCCGGCCCGGAGTCCTTCTCGAAGGCCTCGAAGACGAGGGCCAGCGATTCTTTGTCGGGGACATAGGCCAGGGCGTTCGCGGCGGCCAGACGGACGATGGGCTTGTCGCGGAGGAGATCGACGAGGAGGGCCCGTTCGGAGGAGGCGGCGAACAATCCGATGAGCCGGGTGGCCCGCAGACGCCGGGCAATGAACGGCGAGCGGAGGTCCTTGAGGAACCGGTGCTTGAGAGCGTGATCGAAGATCGTCCGCAGCACCTCGCGGCCCCGGCCGCTGATCATCTCCGAGAAATTGACCAGGACCTGGGTCAGGACGTCGGGGCGGCGCCGGTGCTTGAGGGCCGTGCCGACGGCCGCCGAGATGTCCCCGGAGGCGACGGCCTGGAGGACCTCCTGCTCGATCTCGAGATAGCGGATCTGGAAGACGGCTTCGCGATGCTGGATGACGAGCCGCCGGAGGAGAATGAACAGGAACAGGACCGCGGACAGCAGCAGGAGGAACAGGAAGATGTAGGTGACGAGGACGGAGAGGACGTCATCCACGGCGCGCCTCGAGGGCCCGTTTGACCTTGGCGATGAGGACGGGCGGGGAGAAGGGCTTGGAGAAGTAGTCGGAGGCCCCCAGCTCGATGGCCTTGAGGATGTCGGTCTCCTGGGCCAGGATGCTCAGGACGAAGACGGGGAGCGGGGCGGTAGATGGGTCGTCTTTGAGGTCCTTGAGGAGCTGGTAGCCGTCGATCCCCGGGACCATGAGGTCGAGGATGATGAGGTCGGGCCGCTCGCGGACGGCCGTCCGGAATCCCTCCGGGCCGTCGGCCGAGACGAGGACGCGCAGGCCTTCGGTCTCGAGAAAATATTTCAGCAGGCGGACCGTGAACGGGTCGTCCTCGAGAAGGAGGACGGTGCGGCGCGGCCCGGGCGGGGAGGTCGCTTCGATGGGAGGGAAGGGGGATGGCTTCGTCCGCGGCGGCGGAGGAGGCGCGGGCGGAGATGGAGAAGAGCGTGGAGCGGGGCGAGACTCCCGGATGCCGAGGAGCTTGCGGGCCTTCTTCAGGGTCCGGATCTCCTCTTTGAAGTAACTCTCGGGAGGGCGGGCGGTCTTCGGCGAAGCGGGACCGGGGTGAGATCGCGTCTCGGGCGACCCGGGGACGGCCGCGGCGATGCTCGCCGCCAAGGTCTCCAGGCGTCGGGCCCGTTCCAGCTCTTCGATGGTCGCCCCAAGGAGCCCGGACATCTTGGACTTGACCTCGGCGGCCAGGGCCAGATGGCTGTGGATCTCCTCCGCGCTGCGGGCCAGGAAATCGGCGACGGCTTGGCCGTCGAGGCCCGGGCCGAGAGCCGGGCCGGGTGCATCGGGGGCGGGGGATGCGGACGGGCGCCTTCCGCCTGCGATGGCGGAAGCTGTCGGCCGGGCCTTCTTGGTCTTCATGCGGACGGATCTCCCGGGACAGTAAATGACAGATAATAAAAACCATTAATAGCCTGTCGAGAGGATTGGCAGGGTGATTTTTTGGACAGGGGGCAGTCGCCGGGGAGGAGAGCGGCTCACCCCTTCCGGTGACGGGGCTTCAGGGCCCGGGCCGAGGGGGCGGCGGCCAGCCCGCCGAGGGCCGTGCAGCGCAGCTCGGGCGGGAGCATCCGGCCGGAGGCCAGGGAGGCATCGACCGTCTCGTCGAGGGGCACGGGATTCACGTAGCCGCCGAGCACGAGGTCGGCGCAGACGAAGGCGCTCGCGGCGGCCGCGGCGTTGCGCGTGTGGCAGGGGATCTCGCACGTCGCTTGGACGAGGTCGCAGACCGAGCCCATGGTGTTCTGCAGGGAGACGGCGGCGGCGTCGGCGGCTTGGCGGGCGGTGCCGCCGGCCGCTTCGACGACCGCGGCGGCGCCCATGGCCCCGGCTGCGCCGATCTCGACCTGGCAACCGGCGACCTCGGCGGCGAACGTCGCCCGGTAGGCGAAGACGAGCCCGACGGCGGACGCGGCGAGCAGGGACAGGGCGATGCCTTCGTCATCGAGCTTTCGCTCTTCGGCCAGGGTGACGGCGACTCCGGGCAGGACGCCGGCGGACCCGCCGGTCGGGGCGGCGCAGACGATGCCCATGCTGTTCGAGACGTGGAGGGCGGCCATGGCCCGGGCGGCGGCCCGGGTGTGGAGGCCGCCGGCGGCCAGGGCGCCGCGGCGTTCGGCCCGGAAGATCCGGCCCGCCGTGGGCCCGAGGAGCTGCATCTTTATGCCGCGGCCGGAAAGGCCCGCCCGGACCGAATCGCGCATGATCCGGTAGCGGCGGAGGGCCTCGCGAACGATCTCTTGTTCGGGAAGGCCCAGGAGCCGGGCTTCGTAGGCCAGGGCGAGGCGGCCGAGGGAGAGGCGTTTGCGGCGGGCGAGATCGACCATCTCCGCGGCGGACCGGAAAAGGGGAAGGCCTTTGATCAGCGGGAAGAGAGGCTCGGCGGTCCAGACCGCCCGGACGCCAGAGAGCCCCGAAAGGGACGCCAAGGCCTCGGGGCCGAGCGGAGAGAGCCGTTGGAAGGAGAGAAGGACACGGCCGCCCGACGTCGAGCGAGCGGGGGACGGAGCGAGGTGTGGGGGGAGGTCGGACGCGACGATCCTCTCGACCTCGCGGGCCTGCCACGCGGAGACGAGAACCAGGACCTCGTGGCTCTTGCCGTCGAGACGGACGGGCCGGCCGTCGAGCTCGGTCAGGAGGATCATTCCGCCGCCGACGGACTTGGCCGTGGCTTGGAGGCGCCGGCCGCCTTGGGAGACGAGCTCGATGCGGACGGTGTTGGGATGATCGGCTCCGGCGAGAGGGGCGACGGAGAACGCGAGCCGGAGGCCGTGCCGGGGGGCAAGGGTCAGGGCCCGCGCGAACCGGGCGTCGGTGATGGGCCAGCCGAGGAGGCCCGCGGCCAGGGCCCGGTCGACGCCTTGCTGACGAAAGGTTCGGGCGTAGGAGCCGTCGGGATCGAAGGTGAAGGCGGCCGTCGCGGGAGCCTCTCCGAGCAGGGAGCGGATGAGGCGGCCGATGTGGTAGGAACCGGCCGTGTGGGAGCTCGACGGCCCGCGCATGACGGGGCCGAGGACGTCGTTGAGGATGCTGGCGTGCTCCATCGCGGCCTCCGTTCCTCAGCCGGCGACCAGGCCGGCCACGGCCAGGTCCTGGACGGCGTTGCCCACGGACTTGAACAGGGTGATCTCGTCGTCGTAGAGGCGGCCCGGGGCGAGCCCGGCCAGGACCGCGCCGATCTCGGCCAGGATGTGGGTCTCGGGGATGAGGCCGGCGCGGAGGGGGCCGATCAAGTCGCCGGCTTCCTCGAGGGCCGAGGCGCGGTGATCGACGAAGACCCGGGCCCGGACGACGGTCTCGGGGGGCAGCTCGCGGACGTGCGGCTTGTAGGAGCCGACGGCGTTGATATGGGCGCCGGGCTTGAGGTCGGCGTCGTCGAAGACGGGGGCGGCGGAGGTCGTGGCCGTGCAGACGATGTCGGCCTCGCGCAGGGCGCGGGGCGAGACGGCGGGTTCGATGCGCAGGGAGAGCTTGGGGCCCATCTCGTCGGCGAAGCGGGCGGCGGCGCGGGAGTCGACGTCGTAGATCAGGGCCTTTTCCAGGGCGCGGACGGCGGCGACGGCCTCGAGCTGGGTCCGGCCCTGGACACCGGCGCCGAAGACGGCGGCCACCCGGGAGTCCGCACGGGCCAGGGCGTCGGTGGCCACGCCGGAGGCGGCCCCGGTGCGGACGGCCGTGAGATAAGACGCGTCGAGAACGGCGAGCGGAGTGCCCGTTTCGGCGTCCATGAGGATGGTAAGAGCTTGGGCCAGGGGCAGGCCTTTGGAGGGATTGTCCTCGCAGAGGGAGATGAGCTTGAGGCCGAGCCGCTTCGTCTTGGGAAGATATGCGGGCATGACCAGGGCCGTTGTCCGGAGCTCGGGGATCTCGAGGCTCGTCCGGGCGGGGACCAGGGCTTGGCCCGTGGAGAGCTGGATGAAGGCCTCCCGGACCGCCCGGATGGCCTCGGCCATGGTCAGGGCGCGTGGGATGTCGGCCGACGAATAAAACCGCGGGGAATCCGATGGGCCCGTCTTTTTCATGCCGATGCCCATTTTACCAGAGCTTGGGCCCTTCCGGAATGCGCTTTTTTTTCGGTTCATCCGGCGGCGAGGCCGGGGACAGGAGAGCTTGGCCGCGGCGTTGGCGAGCCGGGCGGGGGGGGTTGTCAGAGCTTGTAGCCGATCTTGCGCAGGAAGTCCTTGCGCCACTTGACGTCTTCAGGGCCCTCGACGCCCTTGGCCCGGACGCCGTCGACGACACCGAGGATGCCCCGGCCGGTGGCCGTCTCGGCGATGACGACCTCGACGGGATTGGCGGTGGCGCAGAAGATGCCGCAGACCTCGGGAACGCCCTTCACGGCGTTGAGGATGTTGACGGGGAAGCCGCCGGTCATGAAGATGAGAAAGGAGTGGCCGGCGGCCAGGTTCGCGGCGTTCTTGACGGCGATGGCGATGAGCGCCTCGTCGTTGCCGGACGAGCGGACCAGGGCCGGGCCGGACGACTCGCAGAAGGCGATGCCGAACTTCATGTGCGGGGCGACCGTGACGACGGCCTCGTGGAGGTCCTCGACCGTCTTGATGAAATGGGCCTGGCCGAGGATGAAGTTCATGTCCTCCGGCTTGTCGATGGGGACGACCTTGATGTCCATGGTGCTCTCCTCGGTTGGGTTGCGCTGTTCTCATTATAAAGGAAAAGAAGGGGTCAAATCTCCACTCATTAAATATTCGCTGACAAAAGGCCCATTGGAAGCCGTTATTTAACGAGTGGAGATTTGACCCCCTCTGGACGTTGAATTAATATGCAGGCGTCCGACTCCAAGGAGGAAGAAATGGGCAAGAAGACGGTGTATGCCGGCGCGTTCGTCGCGGCTTTGGCGTTGGTCGCGGGTTTGATCGCGGGCGCGGGCCGCGCGCCGGCCGCCCAGGCGGGCGACCGGAAGATCTACTGGGGCGATTCCGTGCCCGGCGGCTGGAACGGAGAATGGCCGGCCGATCTCCGGACCGTCGCCGAGAGGACGGGCTTCACACGGACGGCATCGTCGACTGAGGTGTTGGAGTTCATCAACACACTTCGCTGGTCGAGCGGGAACATGTTCCTCATCAACATGTTCACGACCAGCCTGCGCCGCACCGGCGTGTCCGTGGTCATGGCCGAGCCTAGGGTGACGACGCCCGAGGACGCGGCCAAGTCGGGCAAGGCCGTCGTCTATCTCCAGGGCAACATCCACGCCTACGAGCCGGAGGCCAAAGAAGCCCTGATGATGCTCATGCGCGACATCCTGCTCGGCAAGCGACGGGGCCTGCTCGGCAAGCTCATCATCATCGCCTGCCCGAACTTCAACGTCGATGGGACGGACACCCTGGCCCTCAACGAGGGGACGCCCCATCTGCTCGGCTCGGGAACGAACGCCCAGAACATCAACCTCAACCGCGACGCCGTGCGGGTCGAGACGGCCGAGATCGCCGGTCTCTACCGGACCGTGTTCAACCGCTGGGACCCGGTCCTCGTCTACGACGGGCACCTCATGGGCCGGGTCCAGCACGGCTACGCGGTCGGGTACGCGACGTGCACGGTACCGACGGCCCATCCCGGGCCGCGCGAATATGTCTTCGACAAGCTCTTTCCGGCCGTCCGCGAGGCCGTGCGCAAGGAGTTCGGGCTCGAGGTCTTCACCCACTGCGGGACCGACAACGCTTGGCCGCCGACCGTCTGGAGCCACGAGCGGGCCATGTGGACGACCGAGGCCAAGTTCGTGGCCAACGCCTACGGCCTGCGCAACCGCATGGCCATCCTGGCCGAGACGCCGGGGCACGAGTCGTTCGAGCGGCGGATCTACGCCCACTACGCGCTCATCGCCGGGGTCCTGGAATACGTCGCGGCCCATGGGGCGGAGATGCAGGAGGTCTGCCGGGCCGCCGACCGGGAGGTTGTCGAGAGGGTCAAGGCCAAGGCCGGCGCCGGAGAGCTCCGCAATTATGTCGCCGGGACCTACGGGTCCTACGGCAAGGTCGATATCTTGATGTACAAGGAGCGCAACGTCTCGACCCTTATCCCGGGCACGAGCGTCCGGGGCGGGATCGCGCCGCACATGCTCGAGGCGCCGGAGCTCGTCCGCGGCGTCGATTTCCTGTGCAAGCCCGTGGGCACGGTCGAGGCCCGGGTGCCGCGCGGCTACCTCATCCCGGCCGAGCTGGCCGATATCGCCGAGAAGCTGCGCATCCACGGCGTCAGGGTCGAGACGCTGAGCAAGCCCGTCCGGGCTTCCGGTGAGGAGTTTGCCGTCGAAAAGGTCGACCGGGCCCGCAGCGCCGGCTATTCGATGGTCAAGCTCGAGGGCCGCTTCGCGCCGTCGACCGGCAGGGAGTTCCCGGCCGGGACCTTCCACGTCGACCTGGCCCAGCCCCTGGCCAACGTGGCCTTTTACTGCCTCGAGCCTCAGGCGGCGGACGGCTTCGTCGGCTGGGGCGTCTTCGACGAATTCTTCAAGTCGGCCGGGGCCGACGGCCGGGGCTTCACCTATCCGGTATACAAATACTTCAAGATATTGGAGTGAAACGGCCCGCTATCCCCGGTTCCGAGCGGCACGTTTTCGGGCCCAAAAATGACGGTTTTGCGGGCTCCCCAAACTGATGCGGGGCCCGGAAACTAGGCTATGTTGTTCAAACTAAACAGAATTTTGAGGTCCGACCCCGTCTTTACAAAAGTAGGAGTCGGCCATCTCGCGGTCGAGGAAGTAGCTGATGATCGTCCGGATGACGACGATGCTGGCCAGCATGGCGATGTCCTTGATCGTCGGGTGGGTGATGGTCCCGATGATGTCGGCGGCGATCATGAACTCCAGCCCCAGCAGCAGGTAGGAGCCCAGCTGGTGGCGGAGGACCTCCCGCTCCCTGCAGATCCTGCGGCCCTTGAGGCGGCCTAGCTCCGCCCGCAGGAGGCGGAACGTGACCAGGATCACGCCCCAGGTGATGACCGCGACTCCGATCGTCCCGATGCCGACGTAAAGATAATGGAAGATCTTGATCATCTCGCTTCCCTCCCCTCCCTCAAGTCCGAGCGCCCCGCATCGCTAGAGCCCCCGGCTTTCCAGCCAATACAGGAAGGCGACGATGAGCGCCGCCGCGGGAACGACGACGGCCCAGGCGCCGACCTTGAAGAGCTCGGGGAACGTCTTGGCCTTGAATTCCCCCTTGGCCAGGATGCCCGCCCTCAGCCTCGGGTACATCGAGGCGAAAACGCCCGCCCCGATGATGATGCCGGCCAGGCCGCCCACCAGGGCGTCCAGCCAGCCCTGGCCGACCGCCGCGGAGATCGTCCCCGGACAGTAGCCGAGGGTCGCGAATCCCAGACCGAAGATCAGGCCGCCGACGGCCGTCGCGCCCCACGACCCCGGCTTCGGATGGAGCCGGGCCAGGCCCAGGCTTCGGAGGAGGTGGACGCCGAGCATCCCCGTGACGACGGCCGACAACATGATCTTGACGACCGTGAAATCGTAAAGGAGGAGCTGGCCGATGATGACGTCGTAACGGGCGACGCCCCCCTTCTCGAGCAGGAAGCCGAACACGAAGCCCGCGGCCAGGCCGAGGACGAGCTGCGACCCCTTGTTCGTGTGGAGTTTGGTCAACATGGCGCGCTCCTCCCTAGCCCAGGACTCGGAAGATGAAGAGCGCCGCGGCGATCCCGCCGATGAAAAAGCAGATGGCGGCCAGCCAGCTGCTGACGGCGAGCTGCAGCGTCCCGCTGATGCCGTGGCCGCTCGTGCAGCCCCCGGCCCAGCGGGCCCCGATCCCGAGCAGGACCCCGCCGAGCAGGGCCACGACGGCCCTCGTCACGGGCTGAGGTCCGAACGCGGCCGCCCAGACGGATGGGACCCAGTCGAGCTTGAACTGCCCCGAAAGCCGAGCCGAGGTGAAGGCGCCGAGGACGATGCCGAAGACGAGCATCCACTCCCAGTCGATTCGCGGCGCGAACTCTTTGTAGTACGCCTTCTCGAGGACCTTGTTCCCCCGCAGGAGCCGTTCGATCATGCCGCTCGTCCGGGCGAAAGCCGCCGAGCAGCCGATGGGCTTGTCGGACAGGACGAAGGTCAGCCAGCTCAGGATGCCGATGCCGATCCCCGCCGCATAGGGGGACCACCGTGTCATTGTCAGCCACTCCATGCCGTATCCTCCTTCTTCCGATGCGTACGTTCCGTGCGCTATTTCAGATAGCCGGCGGCCGTGTAGCCCGTCATGCCCCCGGCCACGTTCCGGACATCCTTGAAGCCGCGCCTCTTGAGGAGGCTGGCCCCCAGGCTCGAGCGGTGTCCCGTCCCGCAGATGAGCAGGATGGGGCGGTCCTTCTTCAAGCCCCGATATTTCGTCCTCAGGTCGGGCGCGGGGATGTTGACGGCGCCTTCAATGTGACCGTTGGCGTACTCGCCGGCGGAGCGGACGTCGACGAGTGTCATCTTTTCTCTTTTCTTGACCATCCCGTGCAGCTCATGGACCGAAATCTGAGGCACTCCGTCGGAGGGCAGGCCGGCCTTGAGCCACTCGAAGATCCCGCCGTCGAGGAACCCTTTGAGGCGGTCGATGCCGACGCGCCGCAGGCAGACCGCGGCGTCCTCCGCCTGGGCCCGATCCTCGGCGACGAGAAGGATGTCGTCCTGAGGCGGCAGGACCCAGCCGGCGAAGGTCGAGAAGTTGCCTCCCGTGTCCAGGGCCACCGAGCCCGGGATGTGCCGGCCGCCGAAGGCCTGGAATGGCCGGATATCGAGGACGAGGGCGTTTCCGGCCTTCGCCTTGCGGGCGAAGATCTTCGGCTCCCAGGCTTCCATAGGCGGCAGGTCGGCGACCACGGCCGGGCCGCGGCGGTTGATCTCGCTGCAACGGGCGAAATGGTCCGGGGCCGCGGGCATATCGGTCGTCAGCGATTTGATGAACTTTTTCCGGTCCCAGATCTGGAGAGCGGGGTTGTATCGCCGCTCGTAGCCGATCGTGCTCGTTCGCTTGGCGGCGATGGCCCGGCCGCAGAGCGAGCCCGCGGCGTGGGCCGGATAGACCTCGCAGAAGTCGGGCAGATCGAGGAGCTTTCCGTACAGGCTGTCGTAGAGGCGGGAGGCCAGCTCGTCGGCCATGTTCGGGAAGAGGTCCGGCCGGCCGACGTCGCCGACGAACAGGGTGTCCCCGCAGAAAACGGCCGCCGGGTCCTTGCCGCGGGATGTGTCGGTCACGACGTAGCTGATGTGCTCGGGCGTGTGGCCCGGGGTCTCGAGGACGGAGAAGCGCATGTGCTCGAGGCGGAAGGCGTCCCCCTCGGCGAGGGGCGCGTGGTCGAACCGGCAGCGGGCGCTGCGGGGGGCGTAGATGCGGGCCCCTGTCATCCGGGCCAGATCCATGTGCCCGGAGATGAAATCGGCGTGGAGATGGGTCTCCAGGATGTGGGTGATCCTCAGCCCCTGCTCGCGGGCGGCATCGATGTAGACGTTGACGTCCCTCCGGGGGTCGACGATGGCGCAGATTTCGTCGCCGCCGATGAGATAGGAGCTGTGGGCGATGCCCTTGACGAAGAATTGATGGACGATCATGGCGCTTCTCCTTGGTGTGCTAGAAATAGAATAGATAAATCGTCCCCACGGCGAGGACGAGGAAGAGAGCTGTCATGATCCCGCCCGCGCGCAGGTAGTCCGCGTTCCGGTAGCCTCCCGGACCCATGAGCAGGGCGTTGACCTGGTGGGTCGGCAGGAGGAACGAGTTGGAGGCGCAAACGGCGACGAGCAGGGCCAGCATCCGTGGGTCGAGCGACGCCAGCTTGGCCATGTTGATGACCAGCGGCACGAGCAGGACGGCCGCGGCGACGTTGGACATGAACAGCGAGAAGACGGTCGACAGGAGGGCGACGGCCGCGAGCAGAAAGAGAGGGTGGTATCCATGGAGGACGTGCATGAGCTGCCCGGCGACATAGGCGGCGGCCCCCGTCTTGTCCATGGCGATTCCCAGGGGGATGAGGCCGGCCAGCAGGAAGACCGTCCTCCAGTCGACGGCCCGGTAGGCGTCGTCGATGGAGATGACCCGGACGAGGACCATGGCCAGGGCCCCCGAGAAGAGCGCGAGCGGGATGGAGAAGCCGGCCAGGATGAGGGCGATGGCCCCGGCGAAGCAAAGGAGAGCTTTGAGCGGACGCGGGACGCCGGGCGCCGCGCCTTCGACGGGGGTCAGGACGACGAAGTCCCGCCGGTCGTCCATGGCCCGGATGTTCTCCCACGGCCCGAAGACGACGATGGTGTCGCCGGCCTTGAAGGGCCGGTCGGAGAAATCATGCCGCGGGTCGCCGTCGCCGCCGAGGAGGGCGATGGGCTCGACGGCGAAGGTCTTGCGCATGGCCATCTCCCGCAGGGTCCGGCCCGCGTAGCGGGAGCGGGTGGGGAGGATGACCTCGGCGAAGCCGCTGCCGAGGGTCGACAGAAGGTCTTGGACCTGTTCCCGGTCGCCGGCCGGTTCGAGGCCGAGGTCGCGGGCGAACCGCTCGGCATCCTCGCGCTTGCCCAGCAGGACCAGGGTCTGGCCGGCCGCGAAGCGGGAATACCGCCAGGGGGCGTGGAGAACGGACCGGCCCTCGAGGATGGCCAGGAGGTTCAGGGGATAGGCCGTCCCGAGCCCCGTCTCCTCGCGGGTCAACCCGATGATCCGGCTGCCCGGAGGGACCGCGGCGTAATGAACGCTCTGCGGCAGCTTCCAGGTCTCGATGAGCTTCTGCTGGGCGCCCGGCGGACGGGGGCTTTCCCTGTCGGGCAGGACGGAACGCCGGAAGACGAGGAAATAGCCGATGCCCGCGGCCGTCAGGACGAGCCCGATGGGGGTCACCCCGAACAGGCCGAACTTCTCGAGGCCGTTCTGCTTGAGGAGGTCGTTGAGGATGATGAGCGGGCCGGAGCCGACCATGCTGAGGATGCCGCCGAGGATGGCCGCGAAGCCCATGGGCATGAGCAGGCGGGACAGGCTGAAGCGCCCTGACCTCGACATCCTGACCAGAGCGGGAAGGAACAGGGCCGCGGCGCCGACGTTCTGCATGAAGGCCGACAGGGCGGCCGTGGCCGAGGAGACGAGGGCCAGGAGCTTGCTTTCGCTCGCACCGGCCGCTTTCATCAAAAGGCGGGTCAGGCTCTTCATGGCCCCGGACCGGTCCAGACCGACGCTCATGATCATGACCCCGATGACGGCGATGACGGCGTTGCTACCGAGCCCCGAGAAGGCCTCGGCGGGAGTGACCAGGCGGGCCCAGGCCAGGCCCAGCATGATGAGGATGGCGACGACGTCGACGCGCAGCCTCTCCAAGCTGAAAAGGACGGCCGTGGCCGCTAAAAAGATGAAGACCAGACCCATTTCCCAGGTCACGGACACCTCTCAACCCTCAGCTCGCCCGGCGGCCCGCACCTCGAAGGAGTGGTGACCGCGGACGGATTGCCAATGTACCATAGGCCCCCGGGCCGGTCAACGAACCAAGAGGGGGTCAAATCTTCAATCATTAAATTTTGTAGCTGCGGAAAGAGCCATAAAAGCGAAAACTTAACGATTGAAGATTTGACCCCCTCTTCGAAGGCTTGACTTGGGCCGTCGCAGGCCCTTTACTTCTTAGGGCTCGTCTTGCCGTGCGAGGTGACGACCGTGTGGCACTTCGTGCAGTCCTGCTTGCCGGCGTGGAGGGCGCCCCGCATCCGGTCTTTCGCGAGCTGCGTGTGGCAGTCGTAGCACCCCTTGGCGTTGTCGTCGGGTGCCCATGAACCCCGGTACCCGTCATCCTTCCAGGCGTTGATGAGCTCGACGGCCTTCTTGGTGCAATCGCGGGGCAGCTTGGCGCAGCGGGTGTTGTCGTAGTTTTTGCCGTCATACACTTCGCGGTAGTAGAGCCCGTCCCAGATGGCCCGCGACTGATGGCACAGCGGCGAGTTCGACACCGTCTGGACGGTCTTCTTGAAGGGATAAAGGTCGTCCCATTCGATCGTCGGGAAGGGGAATCCGCAGTACCATTTGTAGAACTCCTGCCGGAGCTTCAGCGGAGCTCCGACGAGGTTCATCAGCATGAGCGGCCCGATCAGCGCCCCGCAATCCGAGCCATACGGTCCGCCGCCGTTGCCGAACGAGGCCATCTGGAGCGGAACAGTCGCCCAGACCGATCCCGGCAGGGCGTCCCTCAAGCCGTTGACGATCAGCCCGAACGAGACGACGGCGCAGCCGCTCAGGCCCTCGGTCGAGGCCCTGGCGATCTTGACCGGATCCAGGCCCTTGTCCGGCCACGGCCAAGTGCCGACCGCTGGCAGGGGCGCCGGGTCCCGGCCGAAGACGGCCTTCGGGCCCAGGACCGTCAAGCCCGCGGCCGCGGCCGCCGCTCCTCCCAGGATGAAGCTTCTCCGGTCAAAGGCTTTTTTATTTTGGCCGGTGTCGCTTTTCATTTCGGTGCCTCCCTTGGGGACTTTCAGGTTTTCGCCGCCGCGGCGTCGCGCTTTGAACGGCGGTCCGACCGGGGAGCGGAATGGCGTCCGCCCGGATGATTTTACAGGATTTCCGGGCCGTTTACACCCGGACACCCGGCCGGCCTCGTCGTCAATGGAAGAGGGGCGGGCCGTCAGGGCAGGACGGGGATCATGGCCGCGTAGTCCTCCACCTTCTTTTGCCAGCCCTCCTCGAGCGGCCCCTTCATGCCGGTCACCAGGACCTTGCCCTCGGCGACTTTGACCAGGCCCTTCTCTTGCAGGATCCGGTTCATGATGGGGATGACCCGCTGCCACTTGGCCTGCTCCTCTTCGGTCGGCATCCGGCCGGTCTTCTTGTCGGGCCGGGGGGCGCCCTCGGTGGTCAGGATGGCGTACTTCGTTCCCGGCGGCAGCGCGGCCTTCTTCAGGAAGCGGCGCGCGCACCCGCGGGGTTTGCCCATGCGCCCCGGCGAGCTGAAGACATAGAGGTCGGCCGGCGGCATCTCCTTCGGGCTCGCGTCCCGGATGTGACGGACGTCGACCGTGACGCCCCGGCTGGCCATCTGTTTCTTGAATTCCTCGGCGACCTTGATCCCGTTCCCGTACTTCGAGGCGTGGAAATAGGCGATCTTCATATCGTCCCTCCTGTTTTGGGGTCGGAGCCTCCGGCGGGGCCGCCCCTTTCCCAGTCATTCGGGATACTGAGACGAGACGCACCCTTCGCCTTGGGGCTGTATTCATTTTATCGGAAAAGGCCTCGAGAAGACAGTCCATCACAAATAGGTCCGGGCGGCGTGGGGGACTGGCTTCGTGGTGCGATGCTACTGATACTTAAAAATTATCGGGAAGAGCGCCGTCACGAGCCAAGCCCACGCCGCGAAGGCCGGCAGATAGGCGGTCTGCCAGCGCTCGAGGCGGGTGAAGGGGACGCGGCCGGCGAGGAAGCGGGTGATGAGCACGGCCGACCAACCCAAATTAACGAGAAGCAGCAGGTTCAGCCCGAGCGCGGCCGTCCGGTTGGGACTGAAGCCGAATTCGGAGATGCGCGCGGCGATGGCCCACAGAGCGAGGGCGTCCACGACGAGAGCGCTGGCCACCAGGAGGAGCCGGAGCACATCGAATCGGCCGGGAGGCGCCTGCGGGTCGCGGGCCGAAACGGCGTACAGGAGCAGGCCCAGCACGACGACCAAGAGCAGGTCGAACCCGATGAGGACTTCCCGCTCGACCTTGATGACGCCGCCCGTTCCGATCATGGCCGCCACGAAGACGAGGAGCAGGGCCGTGAACAGCGGCGTGAAGATCCACGTGAGCACGGGCGCCATGTTCTCGATGACGCTCTGCTTGTGCTCGACGAGCCACGCGGCGATGATGACCGCTCCCATCGCGCCGCACGGCAGGACCCATCCGGCGAGCGCCCGCTCGGCGTTGAGGCCGATGGTCTCGAAGATGAAGCTCGCCAGGCCCATGAGAACCCCTCCCCCGAGGGCGATGAGCGTGTAGTAGATGAACCACTCGCCGGAGAACCGCACGTAGTTCATGCGCTGATCATGGCCGCGCCACCGGCCGCCGGCGTACGCGTAACACACCATCAGCCACAGCGCGACCGGGAGATGGATCGCGGTCAGCATCCCGGTGTGGCTTTCGGGTCCGAACGGCCAAATGTTCGCCACGAGCCCGCCCGCGACGAACGGAAGGGTGAGCCAAGGCCATTTGGCCCGAGACAGCCCGCGTTTCAGCGCGAAGAATACGGCCAGGAACGGCAGAACGAAGAGGCTGAGATTGCGAAGGTAGAACGGCAGGTCGGCCGACGGTCCCGAAATGCGGAAGCCGAAGAGCTCGGGGATCTTGATGGCCGCGGCCGCGGCGACCGCCAATCCCACGGCCACGGCGGCATCGCGCGGTTTGGCCGGCGACGATGCGTCTTTCCCGGGAGAAGCCACGAGCTGCTTCCAGAGGCGTTCGGAATATTCGACGGCGAATTCGCGCGCCAGAGCATCCAGATCGCCCAGGCGCTTGACGCCCACGAGGAACGCTTCGTCCTCGTTCAGGCCCGCGGTGCGCAGCGCGTCGATCTGGGCGCGCAGGTGGTCCTCGAGCTCCTCGACGTCGGCGGAATGGACCGCTTGCCGTCTCCGGAGGTACCGCCGCCAGTCGCCGATGCGCTCTTCCAAGGTCGGCTTGTCGGTCATGTTATCACTCCTCTCGAGGCCGGTCAGACCGGCTGCTCCGCCGGATCGACGGCCGCGCGCCAGATGCCCCGCATCGTTCGGTGCACCATCTGCCACTGGCGGCGCTGGCGGTCGAGGTGCTCCGCTCCGGCCGGTGTCAGCCGGTAGTACTTGCGCCGCCGGCCGGCTTCCGACCGGCCCCAGAACGCCCTGACGAGACCGTTGCGCTCGAGACGGTGGAGGAGCGGGTAGAGCATGCCGTCGGTCCACTCCATCTCGCCCCTGGACAGTTCGGCGACCCGCTTGATGATGGCGTAACCGTAGCTTTCGCCTTCGCTGAGGATGGCGAGGACGAGCGGCGTGGCCGAGGCGGCCACGAGGTCCTTGTCGATGTTCATGGCCGCCATCTCACTTTACCTAGAACAACTATACATAATACTTCTATGTATGTCAAGGGCAGATCGGAGGATAAGGTGAGAACACGGTCCTGCCGCCCGATCGAAGTCCTTCATGGCGCTTGGGCACGATCGGCCATGGGGGGATCGAGCAGCGGTTGACCGGGCCTTCATGCGGTGCTAAAATCCTGCCTCAGAGCGGGGGAGGCGGTCATGGAGTCTATGTGGGGCCGTGCCGGGAACAGGGAGGACCGGTCCAGAGTATCTTGGACCCGCCGCGAACTCCTCCTCCTCGCCGTGACTTGGCCGTTGGGCGCCTCCTGCCGGTCGGATCCCAGACCTCCTTTGGCCCCTGGCGAGCCCTTGTCCGCCGAACGGTTGGCGCTCATCGAGGCGTTCGAAAAGAAAGCGCCCGGCCTGGCCGAACGCTTCGAGGTGCGCAGGCACAGGCCGCTTAACGGCTGGGCCATGCCGTATCGGCTGTTTCGCCCCGAGGCCGCGGGCAAGCTGCCCTTGGTCCTCTATCTCCACGGAGCAGGCGGGATAGGCGACGACAATCGGAAGCAGCTCGAGGGCTCCAACGTCTTCGGCGTGCTCCTATGGGCGCTGCCGGAGATGCAGCTGCGGCATCCGTGTTATGTCGTCGTGCCTCAGACCGACCGCCGCTGGCTTCGCTACGATCCTGATAGACAGCCCGGCCAAGCGGGTCTCGTCCCGGGTTTCGGCGAAGGCGCGGCCGCCGCCGCGGACATCGTCGACGCTCTCCGGCGTGAGCTGGCGATCGACGAGCGCCGCATCTATGTCACCGGCAACTCGATGGGCGGGGCCGGAACATGGCATATGGTGGCCCACCGGGCGGACCTGTTCGCCGCCGCCGTGCCCTGCTGCGGCGGACCGACCGCGGAATCCGGCGCGGAGAACCCGCGTCTGCCGGTGTGGAACTTTCACGGGGCCGCGGACGAATCGGTTCCGGTGGAGATATCACGGGAGCGCATCGCGGCGCGGCGGAAGGCCGGCGGCAAGCCTCTCTCCACCGAATACCCCGGGGTGGGTCATAATGTCGCACGCTGGGCCTATACGGAACCGGCCCTCCCCGAATGGCTGTTCTCGCAACGGCGGCGCTAGGAGAGTTCTTAGCATTTCTCGTCTATCTCTCAGTCCTGTCCATGGATCGGGGATTCGCGGCGGAATTGCCCTCTGCGCGAGATCCGCATGTTCAGGAATGAGACGACCGAGGGCAGGATCAAGAAGGATTTCCGGGAATTGTTCTTTCCTTCCGATTAAGCCTGGGCTCGAAGGCCTTCATGGACGCGAAGAAGATCCTCGAGCTGGTGTTGGAAAGGCCGGGGACGAGCAGCTGATAAGAAAGTGGTGGGCGATAGAGGACTTGAACCTCTGACTTCTACCGTGTGAAGGTAGCACTCTACCGCTGAGTTAATCGCCCGCAATTCCGTATTTTACAGCATTGAAATGAGATGTCAATCAATCCCAGCTCGTCGCGCTTCTCCCAGACAGGAACGCATGGGTAAGGGTCCTGGCGATCTCCCTATTTCCCGATCCGGCTTGCCCGATCGGTCATTTCGCTTGACATTCGATCCAGCCTGCGCTACTTAGTTCTCAACTCGGGTGAACAGGGAGGAAGGTATCATGGGGACCTCGGCGCGCATATGTTTTCCAGTTTTATTGGCGGTTTCGGTGTCGTTCTTCGGCCTCTTTCTGGCGGCGGCCCAAGGCTCCGGTACGGGGCAGGAATTCCGGGCCCCCGACGGCGCTTTCACGTGTCCGATCCCTGCCGGTTGGGGGGTGAACACGATGATGCTCGGCGGCACGACCGTCTATGTCTTCGAGCCCCCGGCCGGCGGTGAGGATCGCATCCTCGTCACTTCGGGCCCGGCCGCTGCCGGCACGATCCAGGAGCTCGCGCAGATGGCGATGCTCTTGGTCTGCCAGCAGCTTCTGCCCGGGGTTCAACCCGTGGGTACGCCGAATTTTATCCAGCTCGGAGGGCTGCCCGCGGCTGAGATCGCTTATCGGGGCCAATCGGCGGCAGGCCCGGTCTCGTGGTGGCACGGGATCCTGCTCAAGGACCGCATCTATTACGCGGTCCTCGGCGGGGCCCGCTCGGAGCGCGCCGCCCAAGTCGAGAAGGAGAGCCGGGCCGTCTTCACCGGGCTGCGGCCGGCTCCGTCCGCTTCGGGCTCGGAGCTGGCCACGGCGATCATCGGGACCTGGTCGTTCTATGACCGGAGCAACATCACACGGGGATCCTCGAGCAAACAGGTCACGTTCTATCCCAACGGTCGGTTCGAATACACGGCGGCGACCTACCTGCCGAACCTGCCCGCCGATGTCGATCCCACGACCAAGGTTACAGGGCAGTACCGCCTGAACGGCAATACCCTCATCGTCCAGCTCGATTCCGGGCAGACCGCGAGCTACACGCTGCAGGTCGTTCCGGGCGGGGGGCTGTCGATCGACGGCGAGCTGTTCATCCGCGAGCGCTGATCTCAGGCTACGGGAGGAGGCGTATTATGTCGAAGCGCGTCAGTTCTACGGTCCTCGGCTCATTCGGCTGCGCCGGCTTGTTCGTGGCGTTCCTGGCCCTCGGCGGCTGCGAGGATATTTCGGTGGTACAAGGGGGGGGCGGCGTAGGCCCCGGCCCGGCCCGCGGGTACATTCTGGAGACCAATGACGGCGGACTGACCTGGGGGAACGGCTACCACGAGGAAAAATCGTCCGTTTTGGCCGCTGTCGAATATATCGAGGACGCCGACGACCAGGTTGTCTTTATCGCCTCCGGGTCCGACCGCGACGGGAACGCCGTCATTCTCAGGACCCTGGATTGGGGCGACACTTGGAACCTGGTCCTCAGCGGCTATGCCGACACCGACGTGATCTACGGTCTCGAGGGCGAGCCGCTCCTCAATTGGGCTGTGGCCGTGGGCGACAAGGGTGCCGTATTCCTGTCGACCAGCCGGGGCGCCGGGTGGCTCCAGAGGGATTCTCATACGACCGCGAGCCTCAAAGCCGTGGATTTCGACGACAACGGATGGTTCTCTCTCGTCGGATTCGCGGTGGGGGACGGCGGCGTCATCATCCGCTCGGAGGACTCGGGGGACACCTGGTCGACGCTCGTGTCCCCGACGACGGAGGACCTGAAGGATGTCAGGACTTTCGGGGCCTTCCTCGAGGATGAGGGGTTCATCGTCGCCGTCGGTACCGACGGGACCGTAGTCAGGTCCGTGGATGCCGGCGATACCTGGACCGTGCAGCAGGTCCCGACCGGGACCGATCTCAACGCGGTCTACTTCAACGACGAGGCGGCCAACGGCGGCTATGGGCTGGCCGTCGCCGAAGGCGGCCATATCTACAAGTCCACGGACGACGGCGCGACCTGGACTCTAAAAGGCTATTATAGCGGAACGGCCTTACGCGATGTCCGCATATCCAATTTGGGGATGTGTGTCGTGGTCGGTGAGCACCGGATCCTGCGCTCGACCGACCAAGGGGAGACCTGGACCGTCGTCTACGAGGATACCGAAAAGAAGGCGTATTTCTCCGGCCTGTTCCTTCCCGACAATTCCTTCTTCGGACTGGCGGTCGGAAAGAAGTACTGATCTCGGATCCTCGATGTCCTTGAACCTGAAGTGGGAGGTCCGTTTCAGCGGCCGGCCTTCTTGCGGATGATGCGGGTCCGGCCGAGGGCCCGGACGGCGGCCAGGGTCAGGGGACAGCGCATCAGGAAGGCGATGGTCTTGTTCTTGAGGCCGGGGATGCAAATGACGCCCTTCCGCCCGAGGGCCCGGAGTGAGAGGCGGACGACCCTCTCGGCGGTCATCCAGAGGGGGCCGGGGACGATGGCCTTATCGATGCCGGCGACCTCGTGGAATTCCGTGTGGGTCATGCCGGGGCAGAGGGCCTGCACGAAGATCCCCTTGTCCATGACCTCGCCTTGGAGGTTCTCCGAGAACATGACCATGAAGGCCTTGGTGCCGCTGTACATGGGCCCCGAGAAAGGGGAGAAGGCGGCGATCGAGGCCATGTTGATGATGGCTCCGCGCCCCCTTTCGATCATCCCGGGCAGGGCGGCCCGCGTCAGCCGGACGGTCGTGTCGATCTGGACCTTGACCATGGCCATGTGATCCGCGACAGCCCCTCGGGCGAAGCCCCCCTTGCCTCCGAACCCGGCGTTGTTGACGAGGAGGTCGAGGGCCGGGAGCTCGCCGACGCGGCGCTCGACCCGGGCGATGCCGTCCTCGGTCGAAAGGTCCGCCGGCAGGACCTCGACGCCGATGCGATGGGCCTTTCCCAGCTCCTCGGCCAAGGCCGCGAGCTTCTCCCCGCGCCGGGCGACGAGAACGAGGTCGGTCCCCGCTGCGGCCAGTTGACGGGCGAACTCGGCGCCCATCCCCGCCGAGGCGCCGGTGACGAGGGCGGTCCGGAAGGTCGTTTTCGGCATCGTTTTTCTCCAGGCCCAGCATACGGGAAACCGGCTGTCATTTCAATTGACATCGCCCGGGATTCTCCATATAAATATGGGTAATGGCCATCACCCGCTGTCCCTATTGCCACGCCATCACCGACGAGACCGACAAGTACTGCAACAACTGCGGGACCCAGCTTCTTTTCCCGGAGGACGAGGAGATCGAGGAGGATATCCCCGGCGAGAAGATCATCGACGCCGAGACCGAGGAGAAGGACTACGGGATCGACGAGCCGGAGGAGGGAAAAATCTCCGGCGACGAGGAGCCCGAAGAGGAACTGTCCGACGAAGCCCTCGAGGGCACCGAAGAGATCGACCTCGAGGACCTCATCGAAGAGGAGACCGAGAAGGCCTCCGGCCTGGATGAGCCGGAGGTGAGCAAGAAGGGCGAGGAGCCGGAAGAGGACGGGGAAGACGAGGACGAAGTCGGCGGCGACGTCATCGTCCTCGACGAGGCCGAGCTCACGGCGGACGCCGGCGAGAGCTTCCTCAAGGCCGCTCCCGACGCCGAAGAGACCGGGCCGGACGCAGAGCCGCCCCGGGAAGGGACGGAACCGCCGCCCGATGAGGAGACCCGGGAGCTCGCCGCGGTCGAAGCCGAGGAGCAAGCCCCGGGCGAAACGCCGCCGATGACGCCGCATGAGCCGGGATCGATAACGGAGCCTGGCCCGGAATCCGAAGCGCCGCCCGCCGCCGGCCCAATACCGCCCACCTTCGACACGATCGAGCTCGAGAGCATGGGCAAGACCGTCGAGCTCGGAAAAGACAAGATCGACCAGTTCCTCGAAGCTCTGGCCGAGACCAAGTCCGCGAACAGAACGCCGCAAGCGGATACCCGGGAGCCGACCGGGACCCTGCCGCCCTGGGCCAGCGCCATGAAAGGCGCGCCCGCCTTCTCGGACGTCAAGGACACCGGCGAGCCGACGCTCTCGAAAGATGAAGAAAAAGGCCCCTGGGAGGTCGGAGAGCAGGAGATCTTCCCGCGGAAAAAGCCCTCGGACTCGACGATCGGCTTTCCCGAAAAAGTGACCCAGGCCGTTCTGCCTTTCGGCGCGGTCACGGACGAGACCGCCGAGATGGAGCTCGAGAAGGAACACGAGGAGAAGCCCTTCACGGGAGAGGCGGCGGAGGAACAGGCCGTCGAGGAGGAGGCCGAGGAAGAGGCGCCCCGCGGGTTCCTGAGAGCCGACCGCCGGGAGGCCGCCGCTCCTTCCGAGGACGCGGAGCGGGGGGCCGCCGAGGCTGCCGAGGAACGGGAACCGCCAAGCGAGCGCCTCCCCTTCGACATCACCGCCATCCTCAAGTCCAAGGTCTTCGACGCCCTATTCGTCGGGGTCTTCTGGCTCGCCGCGCTCTGGCTGGCGGCCCGCGCCGTGGGCACGACCTTGTTCGGCATCCTGGGCGCGATGTCCGGCTCGATGCTCCTCCTCTACGCGGTCCTCGGGCTCCTCTACGTCTTCTTTTTCAAGTTCTTCCTGGGGGAAACGCTGGGCGACCGCCTGTTCCGGCGGCGGGAGTGACTGCCGGAAGAGTCTAGATTCCCAGGCTGAGCCTTTCGGCCAAAGCCGGGGGAAGGCCCGCGCCGAGGATCTTCCTCTTGGCCTCCTCGATGCCGTATTCCACGCGGTGGAATCTCACGGTCCGGGCCTCGGAGTCGTAGATGGCGAAGGCCGCCCGGGGGTTGCGGTCGCGGGGCTGGCCGATTGAGCCCGGATTGATGAGGTAGCTGACCCCCTTCTCGAGGCGGACCTCATTGGACTGCCCTTCGAGAAAAGTCACCTCGACGGCCCCTTCCAGGTGGCTGTAGACGAAGGGGAAGTGGGTGTGACCGAAGAAGCCGATCGGCGTCTGGAGGTGCTGGAAGGCCTCGGCGGCGTCGAACTCGCCGAAGATGTAGTAGTCCTCGTCGAACGGCGCGCCGTGGCAGATGGTGATCGTGCCGTCGAGGACCTTCGGGCCCTGCTCGAGCCGGGTCAGAAAATCGAGATTCTTGGATGTGATGTTCCTCTTGGTCCAAAAGATGGCCGAGGCGGCGATGGGATTGAAGGTCTGCACGGAGTCGAGGCCCGAGACGGCCTTGTCGTGGTTGCCGCGGATGATGGCCAGCGGCTTGAGGGCGGCGATCTTCTGGATGACCTCATTGGGCGAGGCCCCGTACCCGACGAGGTCACCGAGGAAGATGTAGTGGTCGATGCGCTTTTTCTGGATGGCTTTGAACATCGCCAGGAGCGCCTCGAGATTGCCGTGAATGTCGGTGAAGATCAGGTACCGCATGGAAGGCCTTCCCTTTCTCGAACGGTCCGGTGCATGCGAGCGGCCTCGAAAGAGCTCCGGACGAGCGGCCCGGACATGACCTCCGCGAACCCCGCCGCCCGGGCCGCCGCGCCGAGCGAGGCGAACTCGGCGGGCGTGTAGTATCTCGCGACCGGGAGATTGAGGGCCCGCGGCCTCAGGTATTGGCCGATCGTCAGGAGATCGCATCCGGCCCGCCGGAGGTCGGCGAGGGTCCGGAGGATGTCCTCCTCCCGTTCGCCCAGCCCGACCATCAGCCCGGATTTCGTCGTGGCGCCCTTTCTCTTGGCCTCCGTCAGGACCTCCAGGGACCTCCGGTAGTTCGCCCGGGGCCGTCCGATGGCCGGGTACATGGCTTCCGTGGTCTCCAGATTGTGATTGAGGACGTCGGGCATGGCTTCGAGGATCCCGGCGAGAGCTTCCGGGTCGCCCTGCAGATCGGGGATGAGGACCTCGACCCGGGTCCCCGGGCTCTTCGCCCGGATGGCCCGGACGGCCGCGGCGAAATGGGCCGCGCCGCCGTCGGGAAGATCGTCGCGGGTCACGGACGTCACGACGGCGTAGGCCAGGCCCAGGGCAGCCACGGCCCCGGCGACGCGGCCGGGTTCATCGGCGTCCGGCGGGGCGGGCCGGCCCTTGGCCACGGCGCAGAACGCGCAGTTCCGCGTGCAGACGTCCCCCAGGACGAGGAACGTCGCCGTCTTCCGCTCCCAGCAGGCTCCGATGTTCGGGCAGCGGGCGCTCTCGCAGATCGTGTGGAGGCCGCCCGTCCTCAGGATTTCCGAGACCAGGAAGAAGTTCCTGTGGGAGGGCAGCCGGACCTTGAGCCAGTCGGGTTTGTGCGTCGCCGGGCTCCCTTTTCAAGAAATGGGCAACGCCCCTCGCGGGCGCGCCGCCGTCAGGCAACAGGATGAGGAGGAACACACACCGGGGAGAGAGGCCGTCTCAATAATCGATGTCGCGCTCTCTTTTGATCCGCCGCCTCATGCGCTTGCGGGCCTGGGCTTCCTTCATCCGGCGCTTCTCGCCGGGCTTGAAGTACACCGAGTGCTTCTTGATCTCTTTGATGATCGCTTCCTGCTGGACCCGCCGCTTGAAACGGCGAAGAGCGGACTCCAGGCTTTCACCTTCGTCAAGAATGACAAAAGCCAATAAAACTCACCTCCTCACCGGGCGAAAAATCCCGCACTTTTATACCGGATTGGGGTCCCGATGTCAACTCGGCGCGGGATCGCGCAGACGGGCCCCGGCGCGCCGGACGGCGGCCCGGGCTCCGATGTCCATGGGCTCGATGAGCGGCACGGAGAGGTCCGCGGCGCGGACGGCGAGGGGGACCTCGGTGCAGCCGGCGAGGATGGCCCGGGCGCCGCGGCGGACGAGCGCAGCGGCGACGGCGAGCAGGGCCTCGCGGGGAGGGCCCGACGTGAATCCCGCCTTGATGCCCCGCTTCCCGTAGATCGCGGTCATGACGCGTCTCTGCTCCGCCGCGGACGGGGTGACGACACGGAAGCCGGCCGGCTCGAGCCGATCGTGGACGATCCGCGACCGGACCGTCCCGGTCGTGGCGATGAGCCCGATGG
Source organism: uncultured Eubacteriales bacterium (assembly GCA_964423315.1). Lineage (GTDB taxonomy): Bacteria > Acidobacteriota > Aminicenantia > Aminicenantales > Saccharicenantaceae > RBG-16-66-30. Next base: position 53,818 of record CAYREO010000007.1, read on the forward strand.
ACACGTCCGCAAGCCGCCGCCGGTGGAGGGCGCCCATGGTCTCGTCAAGGAGGTCGAGGACCGGGAGCGGGGATCGCGCGGCCAGGGCGGGCCGGAAGTAATGGGCGCTGATGCAGGGCAGGACGATGAAGTCGGCCCCCGCCCGGCGCAGGGCCTCCGCCCCTCTGAGGAGCGCGGGCAGGGGACTTCGGCCTCCGTGCAGGATGGCTTGGGTCCGGTCCGGGATCCGGGGCAGGCTGACGACGACGATGGGGACGTGGTCCTGGTCCGAGGCGGCCGCGGTGTTGGCGATGATCCGCTCGTAGAAATAGCCGGTGGCCTCCGGGCCCATTCCCCCCAGGACGCCGATCGTCTTCAGCCGGCGAGGGCTCATTTCAGGATCCCGCGCAGGCGGTCGAGGGGCAGGGCTTCGGCCACGCGCCCGTCGCGGCCTTCCGTCCGGACCGCTTTGAACAGGGAGTTGAGGATGGCCTCCTCGGCGGCTTCGGCCGCGGCCTGGAAGAGGGGCGATACGGCTTCGTCGCGGAGCAGGGCGGCCGTGCGGGACCGGTCCCGGGAGTCGTGGGGGACGCGGACCTCCGGGGCCGTGGAGAAGGCCAGGGCGTAATCGCCGCTGCCGTTCGAGAAATAGCCACCGGTCCGGGCGATGCCGAGCAGGGCCCTCTTGGCCAGGCGCTCGAGGCTCCGGGCGTCGAGAGGAGCGTCGGTGGCGACGACGATCATGCACGAGCCGTCGCCCGAAGCCTCCTCGGGACCCGGTTTTTCGCCGAGGAGGCGGCCGACGGGCCGTCCGCCGAGCGTCAGGACGCCGCCGAAGTTCGTCTGGGCCAGGATGCCGACGGTCCAGCCGCCCCGAACGGCCGGCAGGCGGCGGGAGGCCGTCCCGATGCCGCCTTTGTAGTTGAAGCAAGTCGTTCCCGTGCCGGCCCCGACGGCGCCCTCGGCGACCGGCCCTTCGGCGGCCCGGCCGACGGCCTCGAGGACGTGGGCCTTGGTGACGTGCCGGCCGCGGATGTCGTTGAGCCAGCCGTCGTTGGTCTCGCCGACGACCGGATTGACCGAGCCGACCCGCTCGTTGCCGGGAAGACCGAGCGTCCAGTCGACGAGAGCCTCGGCCGCCGTCCAGACGCTCAGGGTGTTGGTCAGGACGACGGGGGTCTCGAGCGTCCCCAATTCGCGGACCTGGGTGACGCCGGTGAGCTTGCCGTAGCCGTTGGCCACGGAGATACCGGCGGGGACCTTGTCCTGAAAGATGTTGCCGCCGTGGGGCAGAACGGCCGTGACCCCGGTCCGGACGTCCCGGCCCTGAATGATCGTGACATGGCCGACCCGGACCCCGGCGACGTCCGTGATGGCGTTGAGCGGGCCGGGATCGAGAACTCCGACGAGGAGGCCGAACTCCCTGGCCCGGGGGCGTTCCCGGTCCTCGAGACGGAGGGCCCCGAAGAGAACGAAGGAGAGGAAGAGAACGGCTGATGGGATGAGGATGACGGCGAGAGACATCGAACTTTCCTTCGAGGGCATTGCCCCTTCATCATACGAGGACGAACGGGAAATGACAAGCGCGGGTCGACGGGGCCGGCGCCTTGGCCCGGCGGTCTTTTCCGGATATACTGAGACCATGAGCGATGAGTCCCGTCCCTATCTGACGATCCCCAGGCTTTCAGACCTCCCTTGGCTTGTCCACGGATTCGGGACCGCCGGTTGGCAGGAGGAGGATCTAAGGGCGGCGGCGGAGTTCGAGCGCTTCCGGCCGGTCATCATGCGACAGGTCCACTCGGACGCGGTCCACCGGATCGACGAGGCGCCCGAAGGCCGCCTCGAAGGCGACGCGTTGATGACGCGGGTGCCCGGCCTGCTGCTCGTCGTCCGGACGGCGGATTGCCTGCCGGTATTTCTCGTCGACGAGCGGACGCGGGCCGTGGCGGCCGTCCACTGTGGGTGGCGGGGGACCGCGGAGCGTGTTCTCGAGAAGGCCGTCAGGGCCATGGAGAGGGACTTCGGCGCGGTCCCCGGCGATCTGCTGGCCGCGATCGGCCCCTGCATCGGCTCGACCTGTTATGAGGTCGGCCCGGAAGTCCGGACCGTGTTCCTGCGGGCGGGCTTCCCGGAGGACATCCTCGCCGAGTGCCCGGGGGGTCGCGGCAGGTACCTGCTCGACCTGCGGGCCGCCAACACCTGGCTCCTCGAAGGGCTGGGCCTGAAGCGGGAGGCCATCCTCGACACCGGGACGGCCTGCACCCACTGCGAGCTGTCGCTGCTCTCCTACCGCCGCGACCGGAGCGAGGAGCGCCGGATGATCAATTTCATCGGCCTCCTCCCGGCACCCCACGCCGGTCACGCGAGGCAAGCGAAGTGACGCAGCGGCGAGGGGCCCCCCGCCCGCGCGCAGCCGCCGATGCTTGAGAGCTCTTCGGGGCGGTGAGCACGGACGGGGGTGCGCCGCGAGAGGAACGTCGCGAGCCTCGCTCATTTGCATTTTGGGGACGATTCCTTTATCCTAAGGGGACCACAAAGGAGACTCCCATGGAACGCCCGATCGGTGATGTCGAACTGTCCGGCATTCCCCTCTACAAGAAAGGGAAGGTCCGCAACGTGTTCGAGGTCGACGACCGTCTGCTCATCGTCGCCACGGACCGCGTCTCGGCCTTCGACTGGGTCCTGCCGTCCCTCATCCCTTACAAGGGGAAGGTCCTGACCCAGCTTTCGAAGTTCTGGTTCGATTTCGTCCGTCTGGTCTGTCCCAACCACCTCATCGCGACCGATGTCAAGGATTTCCCCTCCGCGCTGCTTCCCCACAAGGACATCCTCGAGATGCGGTCCATGCTCGTCCAAAGGACCGAGGTCATCCCCGTCGAGTGCGTCGTCCGGGGCTACATTTCGGGCTCCGGTTGGAAAGAGTACAAGGCCTCAGGCAAGATGAGCGGCATCAAGCTCCCCAAGGGCCTCAAGGAATCCGACCGTCTCGAGGAGCCCCTGTTCACGCCTTCGACCAAAGCCGAGCACGGCCACGACGAGAGCATCTCCTTCAAGGACGTCCAGAAGATCACCGGGGCCGAGCTGGCCCAAAAGTTGCGCAAGGTGAGCCTCGAGCTCTATCAGAAGGCCGCCCTCTACGCCGTCTCCAAAGGCATCATCATCGCCGACACCAAGTTCGAGTTCGGGCTCGCCGGCGACGAGCTCATCCTCGTCGACGAGATCTTCACCCCCGACTCCTCGCGCTTCTGGCCGCTCGCGGACTACGAGCCGGGCCGGCCCCAGCCGAGCCTCGACAAGCAGTTCGTGCGGGACTACCTGGAAACCACGGGCTGGGACAAGAATTCGCCCCCGCCCCCCCTGCCGGAGGGGATCGTCGCCAAGACCTCGGAGAAGTACCTCGAGATCTACCGCCTCCTGACCGGCCGCCACGACCTCGCATGAGCGGCCGGGTCGATTTCCACGTCCACTCCAACCGGAGCTGCGACGGGGATTTCTCGCCGGCCGAGCTGATCGCCATGGCCCGCGCGAAGGGGTTCCGGGCCTTGTCCATCGCCGATCACGACACCGTGGCCGCCTATCCGGAGGCCGTCGAACTCGGCCGGGAGGCCGGGATCGAGGTCATCCCGAGCATCGAGGTGACGACCCTTTTCGGCGGCCGCGAGTTCCATCTCCTCCTGCCCTTCGTCGACCGGGACAGCCCGGCTCTCGCCCGGATCATCGACAGCCAGACGCGCTGCCGGATGGACGAAGCCCGCGAGCGCGTCGAGAAAGCCCGGGGATTGGGCTTCGCCTTGACGTGGGAGGAGGTTTTGGAGGGGTCCAACGGGGCGGCCCCGCTCGGGGTCAAGATCGCCCAGATCCTCCTCGACAATCCCGAGAACGCCAAGAACCCGGACCTCGAGCTCTTTTACCGGAAGAAGAACCGGGCCATCGCTCCCTACCTTTTCTATAAGGAATACTTCGCCGAGGGCAGGGCCGCCCATGTGCCGAAGAGGTTCATCGGCCTCCTCGAGGTCCTGGATATGGTCCCGGGGACGGGGGGTGTGCCTGTCCTGGCCCACCCGGGGGCCTATTTCCAGCAGACGACCGCCGAGGACGCCCGCCTTCTCAAGGACCGCGGGCTCGTCGGGATGGAGGTCTACACGTTCTATCATGAGGCCGCTCAGGTCGCGTTCTACCGGGGCCTGGCCGCGGACCTCGACCTCGTGCCCACGGCAGGCTCGGACTTCCACGGCCGCATCAAACCTCACGTCGCGTTCGGGGCCCTCCGGGAGGGCGATTATGGGATGGTCGAGCGCCTGAGGGCGAAGGGGGGGAAGTCCGCATGAACTGGCTCGATATCGTCCTGGCCGTTCTGTTGGTGACGACGACCGTCTGGGGGCTCGTCCGGGGGCTCGTCCGGCAGGTCGTCGGCCTCATCGCCGTCGTCGCCGGGCTCGTCCTGGCCGCCTTCAACTACCGGGCCGCCGCCGCGGTCTTCCGCCGGTTCATGGACAATGACCTGCTGGCGAACTTCCTGGGGTTCGTCGCCGTCTTCACCGCCGTGCTGGCCGTGGGCGGGCTCGTCGGATGGCTGCTGACGAAGGCCATGAAAGGCCCTTTGGATCTCGTCAATCGGCTGTTCGGAGGGGCCTTCGGATTGCTCAAGGGCGTCCTGATCTGCGGGATCCTCGTCTTCGCCCTGCTGGCTTTCCACGTCGAGCGGCCGGCCCTCGAAGGGTCCCGGCTGGCGCCTTTGTGTTTCGGCATCACCCGGGCCGCCGTCAACCTCATTCCTCAGGACTTGAAAGAGAAGTTCGATTCCTCGTATAAAGAGATCGTGAAGCGTGGAGGGAAAGATGGACAAAAGATCTAGCGAGCCGAACCTCCACCAGAAGCTGGAATCCCTGGTCAAGGAAATGGTTGACAAGGAGATTGATCTCAAGAACGCCCTGCGGGAGTTCGAAAAGGTTTTTTTCGAGCAGACGGCCAAGAAATGCGAGGGCAATAAGACCAAGATGGCCAAAGTCCTGGGAATTCATCGGAATACGCTCAACAATAGAGCTAAAATATTGAAAATCAAGAAGAAATATTAGCATTCAATTATATAGACTGCTAATATTTTGGCCCATTCCCTCTTGACAAATCGACCGGAAATCCTATATTATTAGCACTCACATTTATTGACTGCTAATTTTCAACATCACACAAAGGAGGTTTTTAATGAAAGTTCACCCTCTGTATGACAGAGTGCTCCTCAAGAGACTCGAGGAACAGGAAGTCAAAAGAGGCGGGATCATCATCCCGGACACGGCCAAAGAGAAGCCCCAGGAGGCCGAGATCATCGAGGTCGGCCAGGGCAGGGTCACGGACGAGGGCAAGACCATCCCCTTGGCCGTGAAGAAAGGCGACAGGGTCCTCATCGGCAAGTACAGCGGCACCGAGGTCACGGTCGACGGCGTCGAGCTCGTGATCGTCCGCGAGGAAGAGATCCTGGCCGTCATCGGTAAATAACAAGGAGGAACCATGGCAAAACAGATCCTGGCTGGAGACGAAGCAAGACAGTCCCTGCTCAAGGGCGTCAACATTCTCAGCAATATCGTCAAGGCGACCCTCGGCCCGCGCGGCAAGAACATCGTCCTCGACAAGAAATTCGGCTCACCGACGAGCACCAAGGACGGCGTGACCGTGGCCAAGGAGATCGAGCTCAAGGACCCGTGGGAGAACATGGGCGCTCAGCTCGTCAAGGAAGTCGCCTCGAAGACCTCGGACGTGGCCGGCGACGGGACGACGACGGCGACCGTCCTGGCCCAGGCCATCTACAGCGAAGGTCTGCGGTTCGTGACGGCCGGCTCCAATCCCGTGCTCATCAAGAAGGGCATCGACATGGCCGTCGAGGAGGTCGTCAAGGACATCAAGAAGATGAGCCGCGAGGTCAGCGGCGAGATGATCGCCCAGGTCGGGGCCATCTCGGCCAACAACGACGCGTCCATCGGCAAGATCATCGCCGAGGCCATGGACAAGGTCGGCAAGGACGGCGTCATCACCGTCGAGGAGGCCAAGGGCCTGGAGACGACGATGGAGACGGTCGAGGGCATGCAGTTCGACCGCGGCTACCTGTCGCCCTACTTCATCACCGACGCCGACCGCATGGAATGCGTCCTCGAGAACGTCCTCATCCTTCTCCACGAGAAGAAGATCAGCAACCTGCGGGAGCTCCTGCCCCTGCTCGAGAACGTGGCCCGCTCCGGCCGGCCCCTGCTCGTCGTGGCCGAGGAGGTCGAGGGCGAAGCCCTGGCGACCCTCGTCGTCAACAAGCTCAAGGGCACGTTCATGTGCGCGGCCGTCAAGGCCCCCGGCTTCGGCGACCGCCGCAAGGCCATGCTCGAGGACATCGCCGTCCTGACCGGCGGCAAGGTCATCACCGAGGACATCGGCGTCAAGCTCGAGAACGTCACCATCGACTGGCTCGGCCAGGCCAAGAAGGTCGTCATCGACAAGGACAACACGACGATCGTCGAAGGCCTCGGCAAGACGGCCGACGTCCAGGCTCGGATCAAGCAGATCCGGACCCAGATCGAGGACACGACGTCCGACTACGACCGCGAGAAGCTCCAGGAGCGGCTGGCCAAGATGGTCGGCGGCGTCGCCCTGATCAAGGTCGGCGCGGCCACCGAGACCGAGCTCAAGGAGAAGAAGGCCCGGGTCGAGGACGCCATGCACGCCACGAAGGCGGCCGTCGAGGAAGGCATCGTGCCCGGCGGCGGCGTGGCCCTGCTCCGCGCCCATAAGGCCCTGGACAAGCTCCAGCTCGAGGGCGATCTCCAGATCGGCGCCCGGATCGTCCGCCGCGCCGTCGAGGAGCCCCTCCGCCAGATCGCGGCCAACGCGGGCTACGAAGGCTCCGTGGTCGTCGAGAAGGTCAAGGAGCTCAAGCAGGACATGGGCTTCAACGCCCTGAACGAGAAGTACGAGGACATGATCAAGAGCGGCATCCTCGACCCGACCAAGGTCGTCCGGATCGCCCTCCAGAACGCGGCCTCGATCGCCGGCCTGCTGCTGACGACCGAAGGCCTCGTCGCCGAGCTCCCCGAAGAAGAGAAGGGGCCCAAGTACCCGACGCCCCCCGGCGACATGTATTGATCCCCCGCTCGGAATGAAGCGGAAGCCCCGGGCGCCCCGCGCCCGGGGCTTTTTTTTTTCAAGAAGGGGTCAAATCTCCATTCATTAAGTTTTACGCGTGCCGGATGAGGCATATTGGCGAATATTTAATGAATGGAGATTTGACCCCTTCTTGCGATATTCTATACGCGCATGTTTAGAACGGTCGACCGCTACGTCTTCCGCGAGATGGTCCCGCCGTTCCTCGTCGGCCTGCTCCTGCTCGTCTTCGTCCTGCTCATGAACCAGGTCCTTCTCCTGGCCGAGCTCTTCATCGACAAGGGCGTGCCCGCCGGGGAGGCCCTGCGCATCCTCGGCCTGCTCCTGCCGTCCATCCTGACCTTCGCCGTGCCCATGGCCGTGCTGACGGGCATCCTCGCCGGGCTGGCCCGTCTGTCCGCCGACTCCGAGATCGTCGCCCTCCGGTCCCTCGGCATGAGCGCCCGGCGCCTGGCCCGGCCCGTCCTCCTTTTCGCCCTCTTCGGCTGGGCCGTCACCTCCGCCCTCGCCCTCTCTATCGCCCCCCGGGCGAACCACCGATGGGTCCTGGCCATGACGGACTCGGTCCTGGCCCGGGTCCGGCTCAAGGTCCACCCCTTGGAGTTCAACGAGACCGTCCCGAACATGGTCTTTCTCGTCCAAGAGGTCGATCGGGACGGCGAGTGGCGGAACGTCTTCGCCTTCTTCGGCCGGGATCCCCTTGACCAGCGGGTCGTCATGGCCCGCCAGGGCCGGATCCGGCTCTTCCCTGACGAGAAGAGGGCCCTCCTCGAGCTCGCCGATGGCCTCGTCTACTCCGCCTCCCCGGCCGAGCCCGAGAAGGACAGCCTGACCGCCTTCGAAAAGCTCGAGGAGGAGATCCCCGTCGAAAGCCTGTTCGCCTCGATCTCGAGCGAGAAGAGGGTCCGGGAGAAGGACATCGTGGAGCTCCGCCGAGACCTGGCGGCCCTGCGGGCCCTGCCGGACGGCGGCCCGCCGCGCGAGGTCCGGGCCCACGCGATCGAGATCCACAAGAAGTTCTCTTTGCCTTTCGTCTGCCTCCCCTTCGTCCTCCTCGGCCTGCCGCTCGGCATCCGGACGGGCCGCGCCGGCCGCGTCGGCGGCTTTTCGTTGAGCATGCTCGTCATCCTTCTTTACTACGCCCTGCTCACGGCGGGGGAGAAGCTGGCCATGGACGGAAAGCTCGGCCCCTGGCTCGGCATGTGGGGGCCCGACATCGTCCTGGCCGCCGCCGGCCTGGTCCTCTTTCTCCGGGCGGACCGCGAACGGCCCGGGTGGGACAGCCTGGCCCGCCTCCTGTCGAAGCCGCCGAAGGAGGAGCCCGTCTCTCTCCCCGCGGCCCCCGCCGCCGGCCGCCGCGGCGGCGATATCCGCTTCCCCGGCCTCCCCTTTCCCGACATCCTCGACCGCTACGTCGCCCGGAAGTTCGCCGCCATCCTGGCCCTGATCTTCTCCGGCCTGCTCGCGGCCACGGCGCTGGTCATGTTCTTCGAGCGTCTCGACGATGTCCTCCGGCGCGGCAAGCCGCTCGGCCTGCTCGTCGCCTATGTCGGCTTCCGGCTCCCCGAGTTCCTGGCCTTCGTCCTCCCCGTCGCCGTCCTGGCCACGGCGCTCCTCAGCCTCGGGCTGATGGCCAGGTCCAACGAAACGCTGGCCGTCAGATCGTGCGGCATCAGCCTCCACCGCCTGTCCCTTCCCGTCCTGGCCCTGGCTGTTCTGGCGAGCGGCGCGGCCTTCCTCGTCCAGGAACGGGTCGTGCCGGCGGCCCACGCGAGATCGGAGGCGGCCTGGAGCCGGATCACGGACCTGCCGCCCCGCAGCTACAGCTATCTCAACCGGCACTGGATCCTGGGCCGGGACGGGGACCGGATCTACCACTACGACTATTTCGACCCGGCCGCCTCCGTCTTCAGCCGCCTCTCGGTCTTCGACCTCGATATCGACGGCTGGTCGCTCCGCCGGAGGACGTTCGCCGAAAAGGCGACCCTCTCCTCGGACGTGTTCCGCTTCGAGCGGGGCTTCTCCCGGGACTACGAAGGCGGGGACGGGCCCGCCTTCGTCCGCCGGGACACGGGGGAGATCGCGACGCGCGAGGGTCGGACGGCCTTCCTCAAGGCCCGCCGGGACCCCCTGCAGATGACCTGGAGGGAGCTCAGGGACTATACCGCTGAGGTCCGGGCCATGGGTTTCCGGGCGACCCGTCTGCGGGTCGAGCTCGGCCAGAAGACCGCCCTCCCGTTCGTCAGCCTGGTCATGGCCCTCCTGGCCGTGCCGTTCGCCTTTTCTATGGGCAAGAAGGGGACGCTGACCGGGATCGGGGCGAGCGTCGTCATCGCCATGGCCTATTGGGGGGCATTCGCCGTCTTCCGGAGCCTCGGCCACACCGAGGTCCTGCCTCCGTGGCTCGCCGCGTGGGGGGCCAACCTCATCTTCGGGCTGGCGGGTGCGGCCGGGTTCTTCCGGCTGAGGACCTGATCACATCTTGTAGCGGCCGAAGTCCTCGGGTCCGAGGGTCTCGAGCCACTTCAAGAGCCGCTCGGAGGACTCGCCGCCCTCGTCGAACTTCAGGCCGTTGGCTTTCCGGACGACCTCCTCCTCGACGTAGATCGGCGAGCTCATGCGCAGGGCCAGGGCGATGGCGTCGGAGGGGCGGGAGTCGATGACCAGGGGCCGGCCCTCCCGAAGGCAGTGGATCATGGCGTAGAAAGTGTTGTTGCGCACGTCGTTGACGACGATCTTCTCGATGGCGATGTCGAGCTTGTCGAGGAAGCTCTTGAGGAGGTCATGGGTCATCGGCCGGGGGGTCGGGACGTTCTCGATGGTCAGGGCGATGGCGTTGGCCTCGAAGACCCCGATCCAGATGGGCAGGATCTGCTCGTTGCGGGGGTTCTCGAGGACGACGATGGGCATCTTCGAGATCGGGTCGACGACCAGCCCCTTGACCTTCATCTCGATTTCCATCGGTCCTCTCTCCTCCCCTAATATAGGTGGCGGGGGGAAGGTTGTCAAGGAGGCCGCCCGGGCCTGAGGGGTCAAAACAAGGACAGCTGGGTGTCGCAGGCGCCCGCGGGGGCCTCGTCATCGAACAGGCGGATCCTGCCGAACTCGCCATCGTGGCCGGGGGTGATCTTGACCCGCCCCTTCCTCATCCTGTCGATGCCCTCGCCGACCGTCTCCGGCCCGACCCGCCGCAGGTCGGACACGGGCACTTCCGTCAGGACCCGGAACTCGTCCCCGAACTCGCGGACGTACTTGAAATAGAGGTCCCAGGAAGCTTGGCATTCCGCCGTTTTTCCGATGGCCTCGGCGATGACCTCGTTGAGCGGGATGAGGTTCCGATACGGGATGCCTCCGGGGGCCGCCTCGCCGGGGGGCCGGTCGGCCAGCTCCTCGACCCGGTGGAGGACGCCGATCGTCAGGCGCTTGCCGCACTTGGGGCAGATGTCGTTCGTCTTCAGGCTCTCCCGCGGCGAGCAGACGACGCCGCACTTGCGGTGCCCGTCGAAGTGGTATTTGCCTTCCTCGGGGAAGAATTCGATGGTCGACAGGAACTTCGCCGGGTCGTTCGTCCGCAGGGCGTCGACGAGCCCCCGGTAGCTGAATTCCGTGTCGAAGAGGTTGGCTTCCCGTCCGAGCTTGGACGGGGAGTGGGCGTCGGAGTTGGAGACCAGAGCGTAGCGGTCGAGGGCCGAGAGACGGCGGTTCATGGGCGGGTCCGACGACAGCCCCGTTTCGAGGGCGAAGATGAACGGGGTCATGTCCTCGAAGCATTCCTCGATCGAGTCGAATCCCGAGTTGGCCCCGAACAGCGAGAACCAGGGGGTCCAGATGTGGGAGGGGATGACGACGGAGCGAGGGCAGGTCTCGGCGACCATCCGGCAGAACAGACGGACGTCCAGGCCCAGGATGGGCCGCCCGTCCGAGGCCAGATTGCCGACCGCCTGGAGGCGGCCGTTGATCCGTTCGACGGACTCGAAGTCGGGCGCCAGGAGCATGACGTGGATCTTGCGGACCTTGCCGCCCTTGGAGTAGATGAAGCTCAGCTCCGTCGACAGGATGAACGAGACGTCGGCGGGCGAGAACGGCAGGCCCTGGAACGGGGAGCTCTCCGGCGGCGGGCCGCCGTTCTTCAGCCGGAGGAAGCCGTTGCCGGCCGGTTCGAGCTTCTCCTTCATGAGGAACAGCCATTCGGGATGGGTGAAATCCCCCGTCGCCAGGAGGGACAGGCCCTTGATGCGGGCCCAACGGGCCAGCGAATCGAGGACCATGTCCCGCGACGTGGCCCGCGAGAATTTCGAATGTATGTGAAGGTCGGCGAGGAACCTCATGATGAAGGGACCAGTTTAAAAAAAGCGGGGGATGAAAGCAAGCCTTTTCGGCCCTTCGCGCGCGAGGTGCGGAAACCCGAAGGGCTGTCCGGCGGAGGGCTGTCCGGACGAACCGCCGCCGCTCAGCGGCGCCCGGCCGTCCCGGCCGCCAAGGCCTGACCCCGGCGCGCGTAGTCCTCCGACCGCGTTTGATCGCCCAGCCGGTTGTAGAGGTCGGCCAGCAGGAAGTACCCCAGGGCCGTATCGGGCTTGTCGGGCTTGAGGTCGAGGCCCTTCTTGACCAGGGCCACCGCCCCCGCGTAGTCCTCGCCCCGGTTGAGAAGGATGCGGGCCAGGTAGAAGTAGGTCAGGGGGAAGTCCGGCTCGGCCTCAGCCGCCGCTTCGAGCGCCTCCCGCTCGTCGTCGACGCGGCCCATCTTCCGGTAAACGCGGGCCAGGTTGAACAGGGCCTTGAAGTGCTTCGGCGAGGAGGCGAGCTCCGCCCGGTAGGCTTCGGCGGCCGCCCGCAGATCTCCCCGGCCCTCGAAGATCTGGGCCTGGTTGTATCGGACGTTGGTCAGCTGGGGCATGAGGGCCAGGGCCGACCGGATGTGTTCCTCGGCCCGGGCCCAATCCTCTTGGATGATGTAGATGGCGGCCAGGGCGTTGTGTGAGGCCGCCGAGTCGGGGTTGCGGGACAACGACTCCCGGAAGTACCCGAGGGCCTTGTCGTAATCCTTTCTGGTGACGTTCAGGTTCCCGAGAAGATAGTACAGCTGGGGGTCCGCAAAGCCCTTGTCCAGGTACTCGAGGACGAAATCCTCGCCCTCGTCGAATCGCCCCATGGACAGGTAGGCGTTGGCGATGTTGATGACCGTGAAGGAGTCGTCGGGCTTGAGGTCGAGGGCGTTCTTGAAGGCCTCGACGGCCTCCGGGAACATCCTCTGTTTGAAGTAGATGTTGCCGAGGGAGAAATGGGCGCTGGCGATATCGGGGTCCTCCTCGATGATGGACCGGATGATGCGGGCGCCCTCCTCGGGGTTTCCGCTCATGCCGAGCTCCCGGGCCCTCGACAGCTCGTTGAAGATGCCGATCTTGTCCTTGGGATCGGCCAGGACGCGGTCCTTATGCCGCGACGTATCGGTGAACGACCCGATGTATCCGAGGGCGGCCAGCCTTTCCCGGGTGTCCTCGTCGATCCGGCTGAAGTCGATCTCCAGGGCGTTGCGGCCGGCCTCCTCGATGAACCTCGCGGCCTCGGCGCTCAGGCCGGCGAAGGCCTTCTTCTCGAGGTAGACGAGGTTGCGCTGCTCGCCGGGGTCGGCGCGGAGATCGTAGAGCTCGGGGACCGGGGCGATGATGAGCTTCCAGCGACCGTCCTGGACGCTCTTGAGCTCGGACCAGCCGAAGTGGAAGCGCGGGTAGAAGCTCTCGGCGTAGGCCAGCGCCCGGACGGTCTTGTGCGGCCTGAAGAAGTGGCGGACGAGGCTCCGCCCCTGGACTCCCTGGGGGACGGCGAGGCCCGACATTTCGCAGAGGGTCGGCAGGACATCGATGAGGCTCGAGACCTGCGATGTGGAGACGCCTTGCAACCGTTCGAACGGCGTGACGAAGATCAGCGGGACGTGGATGGCCGCCTCGTAGACGAAAAAGCCGTGGGTGCTCTCATCGTGCTCCCCCAGGCTCTCGCCGTGGTCGGAGGCGAAGACCAGGAACAGGTCGTCGGTGAGGTTGCGGCGGGCCAGGAAGTCCCAGAGCCGGCCGAGCTGGCTGTCAGTGAAGGCGATCTCCCCGAGATAGGGATTGTTCGGGTAGCGGGCCGCGAACTCCGGCGGCGGCTCGTAGGGCGTGTGGGGATCGTAGAGGTGGATCCAGGCGAAGAACGGACCGTCCTTGTGGGCCTCGATCCAGGGCAGGGCTTCGTCGAGGACCTCGTCGGCGGGGCGCTGGACCGAGCCCAGCGAGATCCGCTCGAAGCGGCCGAGGTCGAAGCGGTCGAAGTAGTGGTCGAAGCCCTGGTCGAGGCCCCACTTCGAGTCGAGGACGTAGGCGGCGACGAACGCGGCCGTGGCGTAGCCTTTGGCCTTGTAGAGCTCGGCCAGGGTCGTGAGCTCCTCGGGGACGACGAAGCCCCCGTTGTCGCGGACGCCGTGGTGGGTCGGGAGAGTGCCGGTCATGAGCGAGGTGTGGGACGGCAGGGTCAGGGGCGTCGGACCGTAGGCCCGCTCGAACTTGACGCCGCGGGCGGCGAACAGATCCATGGCCGGCGTCTCGATCCGCTCGAACCCGTAGCAGCCGATGCGGTCGGCGCGCAGGGTGTCGACGGTGATGAGGATGACATTGTGGTCGCGGCCGCCCCGGAGGCGTCCGAACTCGCCGCGGCGGGGGACGAGGAAGAGCGCGGCGGCGGCCAGAAGAAGGACGGCGGCGGCCGCGGCGGCAAAGCGGGGCCTTTTTCGGGCGGTCATATGACGATTTTATCACACCGCGGAAGGATGTGAAAAAAGAGGGCGGCGGGATGTCCCGCCGCCCTCGAGCGTCTGCGTTTCGAGAGGGGGAGAGGCTAGAAGATGACCCGGACGCCGACCCGCGCTTGGCGCGGCCGGACGATGCCGTAGAGCTCGTGGCCGTCCGTGGAGGCGTAATCGCCGGGGATCCAATCGTAGCCGATGCGCGTGCCCCAGGAGGTGATGGTGTCGGCGTTGAAGACGTTGAACACGTCGACCATCAGCCCGAGGCGGTACTTCCCGGCCAGGGTGAAGATCTTCTCCAACCTGAGGTCGAGGATGTGCTGCATGGGATAGTGGTTCGCGCCGCGGGGCTCGGCCAGGAAGGTGATCCGGCCCTGGTTAAAGCGACTCGTCCGGATCCGTGTCGTCCAGGTGTTGCCCGTGATCCCGCGGTAGTAGGCGTTAAAGCTGATGTCGAAGGGCAGGACGTAGGTGCCCTGGACCTTGATCATGTGGGTCGGGTCGTTGGTCAGACGCCCTTCGGCGTTGATGTAGTTGTTCGGATCGCTCGGGTTGGCGCCCCAGCCGATGTCGCTGCCGAAGGAGTTGTCGCGCGTGCCGGTGGCCTTCGAATAGACGTAGGAGGCCAGCAGCTGCCAGCGGTGGGAGAAGCGCTTGTTGAAGTCGACCTGAACGCCCTCGTACTTCCGGTAGACGTCCGTCAGGATGTTCGGGAACTCGGGGCTTTTCCTGAGGTTCGTGATGTAGTAGTCATAGATATCGCGGGTGGCCAAAGTCCGTTCGTAGATCGTGAAGGTCTGGTCGAGATAAGAGCTGTAATAGCTGCGGGTGACGTACTCGCCGGCCCGGTCGTAGCGGCCGATGATGTCGTTCCACTTGCGGTTGATGTAGGTGACGCCGAACGAGCTGTCGCGGAAGAGCTCGCGCTCGATGCCGACCGTCCACTGGGCCATGTAGGGGTGCTTGATGTTCGGGTCCATCGTGTAGGGCGGGGCCGTGATCCGCAGCCACTCGTACCACTCCTCATCGTAGGGATCGTAGTAATACCCGATGTAATCCTTGAAATTGGATATCGGGTTCATCTTCTCGTGGTAGGCGGTCAGC
The DNA here is from genome assembly GCA_964423315.1 of uncultured Eubacteriales bacterium. GTDB lineage: Bacteria > Acidobacteriota > Aminicenantia > Aminicenantales > Saccharicenantaceae > RBG-16-66-30. Next base: position 68,819 of record CAYREO010000007.1, read on the forward strand.
ATGGCCTCGGTGAAATGGCCGTAGTGGGCCTTGAGGATGGTCGTCTTGTCGCCCAGGATGTCGAAGGTGAAGCCGACGCGGGGGGCCAGCCGGTTCGTCTTGTAGACGGCGCCGCTGACGCCCTTGACGTCGCCCCAGTTCATGCTGTAGCGGACGCCGAGGCTGATGTTCAGCCTCTTGCCGAGCTGCCAGGAATCCTGGACGAAGGCCTCGAGCCTCGTATAACGGGTGTTCGTGTCGTAACCCTCGTACTGGTAGGCGAGATAGGGGCCCGTGTACCCGTAGCTGAAGTAGTCGATATAGTAGATGTTGTTGCCGAGAGGGCCGCCCGTGCCCGTGTAGCCGAAGCGGCTGCGGGCCATGGACCGCTCGAACTCGGCCCCGAACTTGAAATCGTGGGAGCCGGCCAGGAAATCCTCGGCGTAATGCGTCAGGCTGGCGTTGGTCCCGAACCGGGCCCGGTCGGCATAGTAGTAGTACCCCGCGCTGTCATAGAGCTTGTTGTCATCGAGGCTGAAGTGGGCGTAAGCATCGAATCCGACCTCGGGATCGAGATAGTACCGGCCCTCGAAGTAGTTGGTCTTGATGTCGAAAAAGGTCTTGGCGCTGAGGATCTTGTTGAGGTTGAAGCTGACCAGCCAGTCCGGCGAGTCCTGCGTGACGCAGGCCTCGGGCGAGGTCGTCGAGCTGGCGCCGCGGTTCTGGCCCTGGTAGGCCGTCGTCTGGAAGGCGGCGCTGATGTTCAGGGTCGGGGCCAGCTGCGAGGTCAGCTTGGCGAAGAACCTCGGCTGCTTGTAGTCGACGTCCTCCGGGAAGCCGGTCGGGCGGTTCTGGGTCCGGTAGAACTGGACGCCCGTGTAGAACCAGAGCTTGTCCCGGACGATGGGGCCGCCGAGGTGTCCGTTGATGTCCATCAGCTTGGACGTCGGGGAGGTCAGCTCGGGGAAGTCCTCGAGGTAGGCGGCCGTGTTGGTCGCCTGCCAGAATTTGGAGTCGTCGCGATAGCCCTGGAAGTTGAACTCGAAGTGGCCCGAGAACTCGTTGCCGCCGGACTTGGTCACCAGGTTGAAGATGACCCCGGTGAAGTTCCCGTACTCGGCCGGCAGGCCGACGCCCATGATCTTGGCCTCCTCGATGATGTTGTGGTCCGAGAAGACCCAGGCCGAGCCGCCCTCGGGGTCGGCGACGTTGACGCCGTCCATGGAGTAGGCGATGCCGGTGTTGACCGAGGCGCCGTAGGCGACGTTGTTGATGACGCCGGGGGCCAGGTTGACGATGTCGGCGGTGAACTGGTTGTAGGGGATGTTCCTGAGGATCTCGTTGCTCAGGGTCACCGAGGCCGTCTCGGTCGACTTGACGTCGATCGTCGGCGACTGGGCGATGACCGTGATCTCCTCCTCTAACGTGGCCGGTTTCATCACCAGGTCCAAGGTCAGCGTCGTGGTCGTCGCCAGACGGACGTTCTCTTGGACGACCTTCACGAAGCCCGGGAGTTCCGCCGTGACCCGATAGTCCCCGGGCGGCAGGGCCGGGAAGCGGAACTCGCCGTTGGCGTCGGTGACGAACGTCCGCACACCCATGAGGTTGGGGCTTGCGAGCGTGACGTTGACGCCGGGCAGAGGGGTTCGCTGTTCGTCCAGGACGAACCCCCGGATGGCCCCGGTTTCCCGGGACTGGGAGAAGACCAGGGGTGTGCAGAGGAGGGCGACAGCGAGAAAGAAGATAAGATTCCTTTTCATATATGCCTCCTTTCAGGCGATGGGTTGGATAGCTCCGATGGCTGGGATGATCGTTCCTTTGATTGTGCTCTGTGGATCTTCACCTCCTGGCCCAATAATCTCATGTTCATTCGATCAGCAATTTCAATGCCAATCTTTCCGGCGATACAAGATGGCTTACTAACATGGGTCACGTCTGTCATGAGGGAAAAACCCTCTCATTTTTTTAATTATAATCCAAATTTCTGGATGGAATCAAGAGTTTTTCTCGGCGTTTTTCTCGGCGTCATCCGCCGCTCGTCTGCGGATTCGGCCGTAGCCCAGGTCGCGGGAGGGCGGTTTGAATCTTCTTCGGGCGTGTGCTATCGTGATACCGGGATGACGGATGAGCGAAGGCGGACGGCGGGAGCGGCGGCGGTCGTCGCCGTCGCGCTCCTTGTTGCGATCGGGCATCCGGCCCAAAAGGGCGGAGCGCTGCTTCCCGAGCACAAGCTCTGGCTCGAGGACGTCGGCCCGATCATCACCCGCGTCGAGCGGGACGTCTTCCTGAAGCTCGCCACGCCTCAGGAGCGGGAGACCTTCATCCGTTTCTTCTGGCGCAACCGCGACCCGTCGCCCGACACGGCGGAGAACGAGTTCCGGAAGGAGTATTACGAACGGATCCGCTTCGCCGACACCTATTTCGGCATCGGCTCGCACAAGCGCGGCAGCCAGACCGACCGCGGGTACTTCTACGTGCTCCTCGGGCCGCCCCGGGAGAGGCACCAGTTCACGACCCAATCCCAGATCTGGCCCCTGGAACTGTGGCTCTGCAAGGGGGAGGAGCAGTACGGCCTGCCCGGCTACTTCTATCTCATTTTCTACCAGCCCCAGGGGATCGGCGACTTCCGCCTCTACTCCCCCGGGCCCCAAGGGCCGGAGGCCCTTATCATCCCCTCTCTCTCCAGCGGCTCCACGGACCGATCGGGGGCCCATCGGACGCTCAAGCAGATCAACGGCGAGCTGGCTAACGCCTCTCTCAGCTATCTGCCCGGCGAGTCGCCGCTCGGTTCATCGTCGTTCTCGTCCGACACGATCATCGCCTCGATCCGCCGGCTCCCGGAGAAGAAATTCGCCGACGGCTACGCCCGCAACTATCTGGCGTTCAAGGACCACGTGGAAACCGAGTACTTGGACAACTATTTTGACAGCGCCCATCAGCTCAAGCTCTTCCGCGAGGGCGGCCAGCCTTTCCTCCACTGGACCATCGAGCCCGAACGAATGAGCTTCGCCAGCGAGGGGAGCTCGGTCCATGCCTCCTTCGAGCTCGTGCTCAGGCTCGAGGACGAGCGGGGAGCGGCCCTCTTCGAGAGGACCGAGGAGATCCCCTTGAGGCTGACACCCGAGCAGTACAAGGCCAACGAGCGACGGCGGTTCGCCTTCCAGGACCTCCTGCCGGTCATCCCCGGCCCGGTCCGGGTCTTCTTCCTGCTGAAGAACAAGACGGCCCGGGACTTCACGTCCTTCGAGGCCCGGCTGACGGTCCCCGAGGAGGGCCGGCCGGGGCTCAGCGCTCCCTTGCTCTATCATGCCCGGACGGCCGTTCCCGAGGCCCGTCGGAAGAACACGAAAGCCTTCGTCTTCGACGGCCACGAGTATCTCGTCGGCGCCCGGAACGAGTTCCTGACGGCCGAGACGCTGGGCGTTTTTCTTCAGGCCTGGGACCTCGCCGCCGCCGATGGCGGCCGGGCGACCTTCGTCCTCGACCTCGTCTCGCTCGACGAGGGCCGGAGCGCAGGCGTTTTCCCTCTCTCCGCGGCCGAAGCCTCGGGCGCCGTCGGGACCGTTGTCGTGACGGGCGAGGTCCCCTTGGCCGGCATCCGGCCCGGCTATTATCGGGCCGAGGTCTCCGCGCTGGACGCCGAAGGCCGGAAGATCCTCACCGAGAAAGAGAACTTCATTCTCCTCGCCCGGCCCGTTCCCGTCGCCCCCTGGGTCTATGCCCGGCTCCACGGTCCGTTTCCCGGGCCCGAACATCTCAAGACTCTGGGCGTCCAGTATTTCTTGGCCGGGGACCACGACCGGGCCCGGGCGGCCTTCGAGGGGGCCCTCCAGGCGAGAGATGATCCGGACGCCCGGCTGATGTTGGCCAAGTCCCTCTTCGGCCTCGGGCGCTTGGAAGAGTCGCTGGCCCAGGCTGTTTCCCTCTACGAACGCCTGCCGGGCCGCGAGACGGCCAAGGTCATCGCCCTCGCGTATGCCGGTCTGAAAGAATGGGAGTCCGCCCTCGTCTATCTGGACAAGATCCTGGCCGAGGCCACCGAGGTCCCCGTCCTCAACCTGGCCGCGGAATGCCATCTGGCCCTCGGACGGCCGGATAAGGCCTTGCCCCTTCTCCAGCGGTCGCTGGCGCTCGTCCCCGATCAGCCGGTGGTCAAGGAGCTCGAAGAGAAAGCCCGGAAACGTCGCGATATCTGATAGGAGTTTTCGAATGATGAAGAGAACGCTCACCCTCGCCGCGGTCCTGTCCCTTTGCCTGACCTCCTCCTGGGCCCAATATCAGGGCCGGATCTCCGGGAAGGTCGTCGATGCCGATGGCAATCCCCTGGAAAAGGCCGAGGTGGCCATCGTTTCCCAGCGGACGGCCAGCGCCCGTTACGATCTCAGGACCGACAAGCAGGGACGCTTTTTACAGATCGGCTTGATGCCCGGATACTACCTGCTGACAGCCAAGAAAGCCGGTTTCGCGCCCGGCTCCAAAGAGGTCAAGGTCGGCGTGGCGGGGGAGGAAACCGTCGAGGTCGTGCTCAAGCCCATGGAGGCGGCCCTCGAGAAGACCATCTCCGAGGCGGACCGGCAGTTCCTCAGGGCCAACAAGCTTTACGCGGGCGGCAAGTTCGCGGAGGCGGCCGAGGCCTACGAGGAGGCCGTCCGGCTCGACCCGTCCAACTGGGGATACAAGCTCAATCTCGGACTATCCTACAAGAAAGCGGGCCGGACCGACGAGGCCCTGGCCGCTTTCCGTTCGGCCGCCGAGCTCAATCCCGAAAGCTACAGCGCCAACAAGGAAACGGGGGAGACCCTGGCGATGTCGGGATTGTTCGCCGAGGCCAAGCCCTACTACGAGAAGGCCGTCGCCCTGAGCCCGGACGACCCCGACGCCCATTACAATCTCGGCGCCTGCCTTATCAGCACCGGCGACCCGGAAGGCGCCCTGACCCATTTCCAGAAGGCCGTCGAGCTCAAGCCGGATTACGCGGAAGCCTATTACCAATCGGGAACGATTTTCATCGGCCAGAACAAGACCGCCGAAGCGCGAGCCGCGCTGGAGAAATTCCTCGAGGTCGCCCCCGACCACGAGAGAGCGGGGGTGGCCCGTCAATTGCTGGAGTTCTTGAAAAAATAAAAGGGACCGCCCCGCAAAGGGCGGTCCCTGGGCTGACGGAGGGGGGTTACTTGATCTCGAAGGGCATCCGGGCTTCGCCCTTCTTGCCGGAGACCTTGTCCTCGATCTTGATGACCAGCGCGTATTTGCCCGCCTCCAGGGCTTTCTTTTCCTCTTTCACGACCTTGTCGTCCTCCTTGTGCTGGAGGGTCTGCACGAGGGGCAGGGGCTGGTTGATGAAGTAGGCCTCGGCGGTCAGGGGCGTCCACTTGATGGCCGGCTCGTCGGCCTCGTCATGGACCTCGAAATAGATCTCGAGCTCGTTGGCGGGCCGCGGGGCGGCGGGGTCCTTGACGGCCGCGCCGAGGACGAAGAAATAGACCTCGAGGTTCTCCCCGACCGAGATCTGTCCGGTCTCGTTGGTGACGAACCTCACCGAACCCCAGGTGAAGTGACCCCGGTGGACGGTCGGCCGCGTGTCCTGGTCGACCTGGTCCAAGCTCACCAGGATCCCCGGCTTGGTCGGCCACAGCGCGGTCTGGAAGACCTCGGGCCCGGGAAGGGCGATGTCATGGTAGGCGACGCTCATCTTGCTCATGTCGGGGGTCGTGAGGGCCAGGGCCAGGGTGTATTTCCCCGGCGGCACGGCCAAGCCCAGAGTGTACCAATCCTCTTTTTCCGGATCGTAGCCGGCGCCGTCGGTCCTCAGGGCGGCCAGGGCCCGTCCGCCGAACATCGGCTTGGGGGCCGCCCCTTCGGCCGCTTCGAAAAACTCGAAGAAGACGTTGAGAGTCGATTCCATATCGCCCGAGCCGGCCGCCGACGGCACATATCCGATGTCCTTGTTCTTGGCCTTGAAGAAGAATACGGGATAGAGATGGCTTCCCTGGGCGGGGAGAGCCAGGCTCTTGAAGATCGCGAAGGGGATGTCCTGACGGCCCTGCCGGGTGACAAGACCCTCCTGGATGAGGGCCATGACCTCTTTGGGCATCGAGGACTTGGTTTCGGCCTTGGCGGCCGCTTTTTTGCTCTGGGCCGCGGGTGCCGCTTCGAGCGAGCCGGCGAGGACGCTGAAAGCGATGATCGCGATGACGACAGCGGCCGTTCTGGTGATTCTCATTGTTCCTCCTTTGGAAATTCTTCTCTCCATTCCACCCCTGATAAAGCAATTAACATGCCAACTTTCAGGGCCGGCTTCCTCAGTCGCGCTGCAAGGAAGCGCCGGATGCGTAAAAGTTCTTTACAGCCTTTCATTGCATCCCGTGCGATCCACACGCGGGCGGGAAGAAGGCGTCAATATATCAAATTTCATCTTTTTTTCAACTCCCGGTACTCCCTGACGGCCTCCAGATGCTCACCGAACGTCCGGCTGAAGCGGTGGCTTCCGTCGTTACGAGACACGAAGTAGAGATAATTCTCCGGCGCCGGGTGGAGGGCCGCGTGGAGCGAAGGCTCTCCGGGATTCGAGATCGGACCCGGCGGCAGGCCCGGGTGGAGGTATGTGTTGTAGGGAGAGGGGAACTTGAGGTCGCGCAGGAGGAGGCGTCCCGTGTAGAGCCCCTCGAGCTTGAGGGCGTAGATGACGGTCGGGTCGCAATCGAGCTTCATGCCGATCCTCAAGCGGTTGTGAAAAACGGCCGACACGAGCGCCCGCTCCTCGGCGAGCGATGTCTCTTCCTCGATGAGCGAGGCCAGGGTGACGACCTCGCGGACGCTCAGGCCCAGCTCCGCGGCCCTGTCCCTCCGCGCGTCGTCGAAGACCGCCCGGAACCGGGCGATCATGGCCGCGACGATGTCCGCGGCCGTGGCTTTCCGCGGGACGCGGTAGGTGTCGGGGAAGAGATAGCCTTCGAGGTCCGTCGCCGCGGGGTCCCAGTCGGAGATCAGATCGGTCTTGAGAAAGGCCTCCCGGAACGCATTCCCGCCCGCCGGCAGCTGGGCCTTGAGGATCCCCTCGATCTCCATCCCGGTCAGTCCCTCGGGGACCGTCACGGGGTGGAGATAGGTCCGGCCCTCGATGAGCCGGCCGAGGGCTTCCCTGGCCGGGAGAGGGAAGGAGAACTCGTATTCCCCGGCCTTGATCCGCGGCCCCGATCCTGAAAGTCCGAGAGCGATCCTCAGGGCCAGGGCGCTGCGGATGACGCCTCTCTCCCGGAGGCTCTCCGCGACGCTGCGGGCCATGAGGCCCCTTTCGACCTCGATGAGAACGCCGGCGCCCGGGCCGGGGAAAGGTCGGGACATTTCCTGCATCATCCAAGTCCCGAGGGCCGGGAGGGCGATGACGGCGGCCGTCAAGGCCGCCCTAATCGGTCTCACCGGCATCCTTCTCGGTCCGCTTCCGTTCGAGGTACGTCGACAGGATGATGACGGCCGAGAGCTGGTCCTCCCGGCTCTTCTTTTTCCGGCCGCGCAGGTTCTCCTCGCGGAGGATGTGGCCGGCCTGCTTGGTCGTCAGGCGCTCGTCCATGAAGACAACGGGCTTTCCCGTGGCCTTCCGCAGCCAGGCCGCGAACTCCCGGGCCTTGCCGGCCCGGGTCCCGGAGCTTCCGTCCATGCGCAGGGGCTCGCCGACGACGATCTCGGCGACATCGTGACGGACCGCGAGGTTCTGGAAATACTCGCGGTCGGTCTTTTCGTGGCCGGTCAGCTCGTAGGTCCCGAGGGGCTGGGCGGTGATCATCAGGGGATCGCTGAGGGCCAGGCCGACGAACCGGTCGCCGTGATCGATGCCCAGAATCCGCATCAATCGTCCCTCCGGAGGCAGGCTTTGCGGCCCCGGTGGCGCTCGAATCCGAGCTCGACGAGCCTGCGGAGGAGCCGCGGGAAGGATAAGCCGGTCGCGGCCCAAAGCTTGGGGAACATGCTGATCCCGGTGAAGCCCGGGATGGTGTTGAGCTCGTTGATGTACAGCCGGTTGGTCCCCTTCTCGAGGAAGAAGTCCACGCGGGCCAGCCCCGATCCGTCCAGGGCCCGGAAGGCCTCGACGGCCAGCCGGCGGACGCGGTCGGTCGTCCGGCGGGGGAGGACGGCCGGAATGACGAACCGGGTCTTGCCTTCGAGGTACTTGTCCCGGTAATCGTAGAACTCCCGATGGGGAATAACCTCTCCCGGTAGGGAGGCCTCCGGGTCCTCGTTGCCGAGGACGCTGCACTCGATCTCCCGGCCGGAGATGCTCTTCTCGACGAGGGCCTTGGCATCGTAACGGAAGGCGGTTTCAAGGGCCGGCCCGATGTCCGCTCTTTCCTTGACCTTGGTGATGCCGACGCTCGAACCCAGCCGGGAAGGCTTGACGAACAGCGGGACGGGCAGGGCGGCAGTGATCCTGCGGAGGACGCCGGTCGGGTCCTTCTTCCAGGCCGCTTCGTCCACCGTGAGCCAGGGCGGGACGGGGAAGCCGCGCTCCCGAAGCACGGACTTGGCCGAGGCCTTGTCCATGCCCAGGGCCGAGCCGAGAACCCCCGCCCCGACATAGGGAACGCCAGCCATCTCGAGCAGTCCTTGGATGGTCCCATCCTCCCCGTAGGGCCCGTGAAGGACGGGGAAATAGATGTCGATCCCGGGGACCGGCGGGGCCCCCTCCGCCCTCCAGGGGAGGAACGGAAAGGCCCGGCCGCGGGCGAGCCTCCCGGGGTCGAGGGACGGGGCTTTGACGGACTTCCAGAGCCCGTCCCGGGTGATGTAGATGCACCGGACGGCGAAGCCGGCCTTCTCCAGGTTCTCATGGACGGCCGCCGCCGACCGGAGGGAGATCTCGTGTTCCGCCGACCTTCCCCCGAAGATCAGCCCGACCCTGATTTTTTTGGACATCCGCTCCGTCGCCACGACTAACCCTATGGAAGGACTCATTGTATGCGATTGGCGGTCGTTTGTCTAACGGTCCCCGCTAACTTTGTGTTGACAGCCGCGAGCGCCCGTATCTATAATACCGCCAAGTGGAACACCATCGGCCGAGAGGTAGGATCATGAACAACACGACGTTTCGGTGGGCGGGTCTTTTGTCCCTGGCCCTGGCCGGGCTGGTTCTTCTCGCGCCGGGCCGTCCCTTCGCCCAGGACCAGATCGCGAAGCCCAAGATCTTCGACGAGTATTACCAGCTGATCACGGACTCGGACCTCTACTGCTCCTACTTCATGCTCGAGGAGGGCAAGCCGATGCCCGAGATCCGCATCATCGGCGCCGAGCGGATGAACGAGAAAAACATCTTCAGCGATGCGGACCTCGTCTATATCGATCACGGAGCGGCCCACGGGCTCGAGATCGGGCAGCTGTTCCTTGTCGTCGGCCTGAGAGAGAAGATCGCTCCCTACGGTTATGTGACGGGCCGGCACGCCCGGGCCCGGGTCGTCCGGCTCGAGGAGACGATGGCCACGGCCCGTCTGGAGAGAGGCTGCGGGCCTGTCCGCGTCGGCGATTTCCTCCTGCCCTTCGAGGAAGAGGAAGGGGAGATCGGCAAGGACGAGGGCTTCGGGGACCTGGATCCGAACGCCGGGATCACCGGCAAGGTCGTCTACGTCGAGCACGACTTCCACATCGCGGCCTCCGGACAATGGGCCTCGATCAGCCTCGGGCGTCAGCACTGCGTCCAGATCGGCGACCGGATCAACGTGTTCGAACGGGCCCGCCGCGACCTGCCCCGGGAAGCCATCGCCAGCGCCATCATCATCGACGTCCGGGGGGCGACCTCGACCGTCAAGATCCTCTCGGCCCGGGACGCGGTCCGCATCGGTCAGGAAGTCCAGCTCATCGCCGTCCGCTAGGGCCTCCGGGGCCTCTGGGCGGTTGACAGTCGGGGCCGATTCTGCTAGTTTAGCCCGTGCCTTCCCTTACAAGGCTGTCCGGGCGGGCGTAGTTCAGTGGTAGAACGTCTGCTTGCCATGCAGAAGGCCGTGGGTTCAAGTCCCATCGCCCGCTCCATTCTCTCTCGTTCGGGACGCATGACGATCAGGGCGCGGTACCCAAGAGGCTAAGGGAGAGGTCTGCAAAACCTTTATTCGTCGGTTCGAGTCCGACCCGCGCCTCCATTTTTCTCCCCCCGCGACGGCCCAGGCGGAGCCCCCGCCGCATTGACACGTCCCCGGCAAATCCATATAGTGAGGGTACTTCATAAAAGGAGGCCCCCATGGATCGGGTCCAAAGAGTTCAAGGGATCCTGCTCAAGCCGAAGGAGGAATGGGTCAAGATCAAAGGCGAATCCGCGACGGCGGCGGACCTTTATAAGTCCTATGTCATGGTCCTGGCCGCCGTTCCGGCCGTCGCCCAGTTCCTGGGCAACGTTCTCATCGGCCGGCGCATCCCGTTCGTCGGGTTCTACAAGTGGGACATCGGCCGGGCCCTCGGCTATGCGGTCTTCACGTACGTGTTCGCCCTGGCGACCGTCTATCTCTTCGCCCTGGTCATCAACGCCCTGGCCCCGAATTTCGCCTCTTCGCAGAACATGACGAGCGCCCTCAAGCTGTCCGTCTATTCCATGACCCCGGGCTGGGTGGCGGGCGTTCTCTACATCATTCCCGTCCTCGGGGTCCTGGGCATTCTGGCCAGCCTCTACGGGCTCTACATCCTGTATCTCGGGTTCGAGACGCCGATGATGGAGACGCCCAAGGAGAAGGTCATGGCCTACCTCGGGGTCAGCATCGTCGTGGCCATCGGTCTCTACGTGGTCTTCGGCCTGATCCTGGGAGCCATTTTCGCGGTCCGCTTCTCCGCGTTCTAATCCAGCTCTTCGGCAACCCGGAGGAAGGCTTCCCGCGGCGAGGGCGCGCCGGTGATGGGCCGCCCGATGACCAGGTAATCCGCTCCCTTGTCGACGGCCTCCGCCGGGGTCATGATCCTCTTCTGGTCCTGGGCCGCCGCCCAGGCGGGCCTTATGCCGGGCGTGACGATGACCAGGTCCCTGCCGAACTCCCGACGGAGGGCCTCGATCTCCTGCGGAGAGCAGACGACCCCGTCCAGCCCCGCGGTCTTGGCCAGCCCCGCCAGACGGAGCACCTGGCCGGCGACGTCGCCGCTCATACCGGCCTCCTCGAGGTCGGCTCCCCTGAGGCTGGTCAGGACCGTGACGCCCAGGAGGAGGGGTTTGGGGCGCCCCGTTTCCTCGGCGAGCCGGCCTGCCGTCTCCGCCGCCCGGGCCATCATCTCCCGCCCCCCCGACGCGTGAAGGGTCATCATCCGCACGCCGTGGCCCTCGGCCGAGCGGACGGCGCCGGCCACGGTATTGGGGATGTCGTGGAGCTTGAGGTCGAGGAAGACCTCTTTGCGCAGGGACTTGAGCTTCTTGAACAGGGCCGGGCCCTCGGCCGTGAACAGCTCCAGTCCGACCTTGAAGATGCGGGCCTCCCGGAGCGTCGAGACGAGGGCGATGCCCTCCTCCTTGGTCTTGACGTCCAGGGCGATGATGATCCGTCCGGCGCTCGTGTCATTCATGGCTGGATCCTCTCATGCGGTCCGGAGCGTCCCGACGACGTCGCGGACGCGGGCGATGCCGTGCCCGGCGCACCAGTCCTCGACCTCCCGGAGGACGCGGACGGCCGCGTCCGGATCGACGAAATTGGCCGTCCCGACCTGGACGGCCGAGGCTCCGGCGACCAGGAACTCCAGGGCGTCGGCCCCGGTCATGATCCCGCCCATGCCGATGACCGGGAGCCGGACCCTCGAGGCGACCTGATGGACCATGCGCAGGGCGATGGGCTTGATGGCCGGGCCGCTCAGCCCGCCGAAGACGTTGGCCAGCTTGGGCCGGCGCGTTTCGAGATCGACGGCCATGGCCAGGAAGGTGTTGACGAGAGAGACGGCGTCGGCGCCGGCGTCCTCGGCGGCCCGGGCGATCCCGACGATGTCGGTGACGTTCGGCGAGAGCTTGACGATGACCGGGCGCTTCGAGGCGGCCTTGACCCGCTTGACGAGGCGCGAGGTCGACGAGGCCGACAGGGCCGGGCAGAGGCCTTCCTGTTTGACGTTCGGGCAGGAGATGTTGAGCTCGTAGGCCGCGATCCCCTCCCGGGCGTCGAGGAAGTCGACGACCGCGACGTACTCGTCGTCGTCCGCGCCGCAGACGTTGACGATGACGGCCGTGTCCAGGCCCCGGAGCTTCGGCAGGACCTTGTCCGCGAAGGCCTCGACCCCGATGCCCTGGAGGCCGATGGCGTTGATGAGACCTCCGGTCGTCTCGACCAGCCGCGGCGGGGGATTCCCCTCGCGGGGGCCGTAGTAGAGGCCTTTGACCACGAATCCGCCGAGCTTTCCGAGGTCGAGAAAGGGCTCGAATTCCAGCCCGTAACCGAACGTCCCGCTGGCGGCCAGGACGGGATTCTTGAGCTTGAGGAAACCCAAGTCCGCGGTGAGGTCGGTCATGTCCGTCAATCCTCCCACACGATCCGGTCCCCGGCGAAGACGGGCCCCTCCTCGCAGATCTTCGTCCATCCGGCGCCGTCTTCCGACTTGATGCGGTGGACGCATCCCCAACACGCGCCGAACCCGCAGCCCATGACGGCTTCCAGGGAGAACTCGGCCGGCACCCGGGCGCTTGCAGCCAGGGAGGCCAGGGCCTTCATCATCGGATCGGGGCCGCAGGCGTAGAGGCGGTCGGGCCGGGCCCGCCAGATCTCCCGCTCGACGAGCCCCGTGACCAGCCCGGCGAACCCGCGGCTGCCGTCGTCGGTCGAGCACTGGACCTCCCATCCGGCCTGTGCGAATTTGTCCTCGAGGGGGATGTCGGAGACCGTCCGGCCTCCGTAAAAGACCGTGACGCGGGCACCCGCCGCCGCGAGCTCGCGGGCCAGGAAGTAAAGAGGGGCGATGCCCCGGCCCCCGCCGACGCAGAAGACGCTCCGGCCGGCGACGGCGGCCGGGATGGAGAAGCCCTTTCCTAGCGGGCCGACGATGTCGAGCGGGTCTCCGGGCCTCATCCCGGCCAGCAGCGCCGTCCCCCGGCCCGCGACCTTGAAGAACAGCTCGATGCCGCCCGGCCCCGCGTCGTGGATGCTCAGGGGGCGGCGGAGCAGGGGCACAGGGCCGCCGGCGGTCTTGATCATGACGAACTGCCCGGGGCGGGCCTTCAGGCCGAGCGCCGATGCATCGATGACCAGGAGATGATAATCCCCCCAGTTCCGGGTCTCGCGGAGGCGGGCGTTCCTGTCGATGGGCATGAGGGTCAGGGGTTTCGGTCCGCCCGCTAAAATAGCAGAAACACGGCCCCCTTGGCAACCGGAATCTCACCTGACCCTCCGAGTTGACTCACGGAATGGAATTCGCATATAAAAAGGGCGCAAAATGGCCCGGCCGCGATGCTCTCCAGCGACGGCGTTCCTCGTCGCCGTATTCTGCGCCGCCGGCGGTCTGGGCGGGGGCCGTCCCGCACATGCCCAGGACGCCCACTACTGGACATATCAATACGGGACCCGGGCGACCCTCCTCGGCGGGGCCGTCATCGGCAGCGTTCTCGATCTCAGCGGGACCTACTACAACCCGGGCGGCTTGAGTCTCATTGAGGACCCCGACACCCTGATGGCGGCCAAGCTTTTCCATTATCCCCGGGTCTCCCTGACCCGGCACGGCGCGGGCGGCGTCAACATCAACTCGTCGAACCTGGGCCCCGCCCCCTCCCTTGTCGCCGGAAGGTTCAAGTTCAAGGGCCTGGGGAAGCACTGGCTGGGCTATTCCTTCCTGTCGCGTCAGGACGTCAAGCTGGCGCTGGCGTTCTCCTCCGTGGAAACGAGGGATGTCCTGCCTGCGGTGCCCGGTCCGGAGACGGTGGCTTCCGAGTTCCGGATCGAGGAGAAGCTCACGGAGCCGTGGTTCGGGCTGACCTGGGCTTACCGGGTCGAAGACGGCATAGGGATCGGCGTCAGCCAGTACCTCACGGTCCGAACCCACCGGGCCGGCGTCCAGTCGATGGTCGAGGCCCTCGGCGCCGACGGCAGGATCGCCCTGTCCTTCGGCTCCCGGCAATACCGCTATCAGAACGTCCGCGTTCTCTGGAAGATCGGCGCGGCCTTCGATTTCGAGAGTTTCACCCTGGGCCTGACCCTGACGACCCCGAGCCTCAAGCTTTACGGGCGGGGGACGACCGGCGTCAACGTCTCGGTCGTGGGCGTCGACATCGATGGCGACGGGACCGGGGACGATCTCCTGGCCGCCGATTACCGGACCGGCCTCGGCTCGAATTTCCGGACGCCCGTTTCGCTGGCCGTGGGCACGACCTTCAAGCTCCGGCGCCTCCGCGTCTACGCCAGCGCCGAGTGGTTCGGGGGCTCGGGGGAGTTCGTCGTTGTCGACTCCGGGGATTTCGTGGCCCAGAGTTCCGGCGAAAGGATCGCGACCGCCGTGACCCATGAGCTCGCGCCCGTGCTGAACGTGGGCCTCGGGATCGAGCTTCTCGTCGCTCCGAACGTCAAGGCTTACGGGAGCTTCACCACCGACCGGTCGGCCCGCGAGCCGGGGACGGTCACGAACCTGTCCCTGACGGACTGGAATATCTATCACCTCCTCACGGGGGCCGAGCTCACGGTCCGGAGGACGGCCCTGACCGTGGGCTTGGGCTATTCCTTCGGCGACCGTGAGATCGGCGGCCGGCCGGGCATCATCCTCCGGGAGAGACAGGAGCCTCCTTGGCCGGCGTGGAGCGGCCTGTCGTTCCGGTACGCCGGCTGCAAGCTCGTCGCCGGATTCAGTTTTTGAGCCCGGCGCGCCGGGGACGCCGGAGACAGCTGTTGCGCGGGGAGGGGCGGTTCGCCTATAATGAGGCTCCGTCATACGCGATCCCGTCGAGGGAGGACTCATCCATGGACGTATCCCGAAGAGCCCAGGACATCCAGGCGTCCCCGATCCGCAAGCTCAAGCCCTATGCGGATCGGGCCAAGGCCAAGGGGATCAGGATCTTTCACCTGAACATCGGCGATCCCGATATCCCCGCTCCCCAGCCGGTCATCGACACCTTCCGGAACTGGGACCAGCCCGTCCTGAGCTACGGCCCGGCCCAGGGCTTCCTCGAGCTCCGGGAGGCCGTCGCCCGCTACTTCGGCAACTACGGCATCTCCCTCTGCGCCGACGAGGTCCTCATCACCTTGGGCGGTTCGGAGGCCATCCACTTCACCTTTTCCGTGGTCGCCGACGTCGGGGACGAGATCATCATCCCCGAGCCCTATTACACCAACTACAACGGGTATGCCTCGTTCGCCGGCGTTCGCATCGCGCCGCTGCCGCTCAGCGTCGAGGACGGCTTCCGCCTTCCGCCGGCCGCGGCCCTCGAGGCCAAGATCACGCCCCGGACGAAGGCCGTCCTCCTGTGCTCGCCGAACAACCCGACGGGGACGGTTTACACCCCTGAGGAGCTGGACCGGGTCGTCGGGCTGGTCAAGAAGCACGACCTTTTTCTCATCGGCGACGAGGTGTACAAGGAATTCACCTACGACGGCCTCCGCCATAAGAGCATCCTCGAATACGAGGACATCCGGGAGCGGGCGATCGTCGTCGACAGCATCTCCAAGCGCTACAGCTGCTGCGGGGCCCGCATCGGCATGATCGTCACCCGCAACAGGGCGGTCTACGCCTCGGCCCTGAAGTTCGCCCAGGCCCGGCTCTGCCCCCCGTCGGTCGAGCAGATGGCCGCCCTGGCCGCCTACCGCATGCCCATGGAATATTTCCAGGGGGTCCGCGACGAATACGCGAAGAGGCGGGAGATCCTCTACGAGGGCCTGAAAGCCATCCCGGGGGTCGTTATCCGCAAGCCCGAGGGGGCCTTCTACGTCATCGTCCGCCTGCCCATCAGGGACGTCGAGCACTTCGCCGTCTGGATGCTCGAGGAGTTCTCGCTCGATGGGAAGACGGTCATGATCGCCCCGGCGCCCGGATTCTACTCGACGCCGAGACTGGGAGTGAACGAGGCCCGCTTCGCCTACGTCCTCAACGAGCACGACCTCCGCGAGGCCCTCCGGGTCTTCCGGGCGGGGCTCGAACGATACCAGGGTCTCTTTCCGTGACCGGGAGCGACGTCCGAGCCCTCGTCCGGCAGATGCTGGCCATCGGGGCCCTCGCGGCCCTTGTGGCGACCGCGTTCCATTTCCCCCTCCTTCAGAGGTTCGCCAGGGGAGAGTTCCGGGAGGCGTTCTTTCTCCGCGAGGACTTCCCGGGGGTCCGCATGATCGGGCTGGCCGAGGCCGAGGATCTCTTCGCCGAAGCGGCCGCAGCCTTCGTCGATGCCCGGCAGCCGTTCTTCTTCCGTGAGGGACACGTCCCCCGGGCCATGAACGTCCCCTATGATTCGGCCGCGGCCCCACTGCCCGCGGAGCTCCTGGCCCTGCCGCCGGAAGGGACCCTGGTCGTCTACTGCGAGGGAGGCGACTGCCGGTCGAGCCTGGAACTGGCCAAGGCCCTTCACGGCCGGGGTTTCCGGGACCTCCGGGTCCTCTCGGGAGGGTGGGACGAGTGGGCCCGGGCCGGCCTGCCCGTGGAGCGAGACCGGTGATCAGGAACCGCGTTGTCCTCGTCCTGTTCCAGGTGGCCGTCGGCGGGCTGTTCATTTACTCCGGGATCGTCAAGGTCCTCGACCCGCTGGGTTTCGCCCAGGACGTCAGGGGCTACCGGGTCGTCGGGCAATCGCTGTCGTTCCTCGTGGCCGTCTTCCTGCCCTGGCTCGAGATCTTCGCCGGCCTGTTCCTGGCCTCCGGCCTGATGAAGCGGGCCGGAGCGGCGATCGTCTCCGTCCTGCTCGTCGTCTTCATCGTCCTGGTCGCCGTCACGATGCTCCGGGGTCTCGATGTCGACTGCGGCTGTTTCGGGACCCTGAGCCGCAAGGCCGGGCCCGGCCTCATCCTCGAGGACGCTGTGATGCTCTACATGGCCCTCTGCGTCCTGTTCGCCCCCCGCCCGAAGACCCCCGGCGATTGAATTTTCCGGCCGTTCCGTGTATAGTCTATTGAACTTTTTCGGATCGTTCCGAACGATGGAGTTGAGCCATGGCTAAAAAACACGTCTATTTCTTCGGTCCCGGCGTCGCCGAGGGCCATAAGGGCATGAAAGACCTCCTGGGAGGCAAGGGCGCCAACCTGGCCGAGATGGCCGGCCTCGGACTGCCCGTCCCCGCGGGCTTCACGGTCTCGACCGATGTCTGCGGGTTGTTCTACAGGAACCGGAAGCGGATCCCCGAAGCGGTCAAGAAGGAGATCGTCAAGAACCTGGCCCGGCTCGAGCGAACGGCCGGCAAGAAGCTCGGCGACCCCGCCGACCCGCTCCTCGTCTCCATCCGCTCCGGGGCCCGGGCCTCGATGCCCGGGATGATGGACACGGTCCTCAACCTCGGCCTCAACGACCGGGCGGCCGCCGCCCTGGTGGCCAAGACCGGCAATCCCCGATTCGTCTACGACTCCTACCGCCGCTTCGTCCAGATGTACGGCGATGTCGTTCTCGGGCTCCGGCCCGTCGACAAGGACGACATCGACCCGTTCGAGGAGATCATGGAGCGGAAGAAGCGCGAGCGCGGCGTCCACGACGACGCCGACCTCACCGCCGACGACCTGAAGGACCTCGTGGCCCGCTACAAGGCCGCCATCAAGGACCGCACGGGCCACGATTTCCCCGACGACCCCATGAAGCAGCTCTGGGGGGCCATCGGGGCCGTCTTCAACTCCTGGATGAACGAGCGGGCCATCGCCTACCGCAAGCTCTACGACATCCCCGAGTCCTGGGGCACGGCCGTCAATGTCCAGATGATGGTCTTCGGGAACATGGGCCCCGACTCCGGCACGGGCGTCGCCTTCACCCGGGACGCGGCCACGGGCGAGAACGTCTTCTACGGCGAATATCTCATGAACGCCCAGGGCGAGGACGTCGTGGCCGGAACGCGCACGCCCCTGCCGATCACCCACCTCAAGAAGGACGATCCCCGTTCCTACGCCGAGCTCGAGCGCATCCGGCACATCCTCGAGCGGCATTTCCGGGAGATGATGGACATCGAGTTCACGATCGAGCGGGGCCGCCTCTTCATGCTCCAGTGCCGGACCGGGAAGAGGACGGCTTTCGCCGCCATCAAGATCGCCGTCGACATGGTCGACGAGAGGCTCATCGACGAAAAGGAAGCCCTGACGCGCATCGAGCCCGACCAGCTCAACCAGCTCCTCCGGCCGGTGTTCGATCCCGCCGAGAAGGACGCCGCCGTCAAGAGCGGCCGGCTCCTGACCCGGGGCCTGAACGCCGGGCCCGGGGCGGCCACCGGCCGGATCGTCTTCAACAGCCTCGACGCCGAGCTCTGGGCCAAACACCACGAGAAAGTCATCCTGACGCGCATCGAGACCTCCCCCGAGGACATCAAAGGCATGAGCGTCGCCGAGGGCATCCTGACGGCCCGCGGCGGCATGACCTCCCACGCCGCCCTCGTCGCCCGGCAGATGGGCAAGGTCTGCGTCGCCGGCTGCGGCGAGCTGGCCATCGACTACGGCAAGAGGACCGTGACGGTCCACGGCAAGGTCCTCAAGGAGGGCGATTGGATCTCGATCGACGGCACGACCGGCCAGGTCCTAGAAGGACGGGTCAACACGCGTCCGTCCGAGGTCCTCCAGGTCCTCATCGACCGGACCCTTGATGCGTCCGAGGCTCCCGTCTACCGGACCTTCGCCAAGATCATGAAGTGGGCCGACAAGTACCGGACGCTGAAGGTCCGGACCAACGCCGACCAGCCCGACCAGTCCCGCAACGCCGTGGCCTTCGGCGCCGAAGGCATCGGTCTCTGCCGGACCGAGCACATGTTTTTCGGCGAGGGCAAGATCGGCCCGATGCGGGAGATGATCCTGGCCGATTCCCTCGAGGCCCGCAAGGCCGCCCTGGCCAAGCTCATGCCGCTCCAGCGCCGCGACTTCGCCGGCATTTTCGAGGTCATGGACGGGCGGCCGGTGACCATCCGGACGATCGACCCCCCGCTCCACGAGTTCCTGCCCCACGAGGAGAAGGACCAGCGGGAACTCGCCGAGGCCATGGGCATCCCTTACGAAAAGGTCCGGGACCGGGTCGCGTCCCTCCACGAGTTCAACCCCATGCTCGGCCTGCGCGGCTGCCGCCTGGGCATCATCTACCCCGAGATCACGGAGATGCAGGCCCGGGCCATCTTCGAGGCCGCCGCGGAGACGAAGAAGAAGGGCATCGGCGTCGAACCCGAGGTCATGATCCCGCTCGTCGGGCACGTCAAGGAGCTCGAGAACCAGGCCCGCGTCGTCCGCCGGGTCGCCGAGGCCGTCATGAAGGAACAGGGCGTCCGCTTCAAGTACCTCGTCGGGACGATGATCGAGATCCCGCGCGGGGCCCTGACCGCCGACGAGATCGCCGGCGAGGCCGAGTTCTTCAGCTTCGGGACCAATGATCTGACCCAGACGGCGCTCGGCCTGAGCCGCGACGACGCGGGGCGCTTCCTCTTCGCCTATCTCCAGAAGGACATCTACCCCAAGGACCCGTTCGAGGTCATCGACCGGACGGGCGTCGGCCAGCTCATGCGCACGGCCGTGGAGAAGGGCCGCCGGGCGAGGCCGGGCATCAAGCTCGGCATCTGCGGCGAGCACGGGGGGGACCCCTCGAGCATCGAGTTCTGCCACCTCATCGGCCTGGATTACGTCAGCTGCTCGCCGTTCCGCGTCCCGATCGCCCGCTTGGCCGCGGCCCGTGCGGCCTTGGCCCACCCCGTTCCCGCCGGAAAGACCGGCCGGGTCAAGAGAGCGGCCGCGTCCAAGGCCAAGGCGGCGAAGCCGGCGGCCCCGAAGAGGAAACCGGTCCGCAAGAGCTGACCGCGGACGCCGGTGTGTTTACCGTCCCGGCGAAATCTGATAAGCTACGGCCCTCATGGGCGATCTGGCCGACCTCTTCCGGGTCCTCTTCGGGAAGCGCTTCCCTTTCAAGTTCGTCTACAGCCGGGACTCCTGGATGGTCGACATCGGCCAGCACGTCTTCCCTCTCCAGAAGTACCGCCTGATCTACGAAAACCTGCTCATGATGGGGGCCCGCAAGGACCGCTTCCTGAGGTCCCGGGCGGCCACGGACGAGGAGGTCCGTCTCGTCCACACGCCGAGGTACCTTGAGCGGCTGCGGGCGGGCGACCTGGATCAGGCGGAAGTCGCGGCCCTCGAGATGCGCTTCAGCCCGGAGCTCGTCCGGTTCGCCCGGCTGGCCGTCGGCGGGACCATCCTGACCGTCCGCAAGGCCCTCGAGGACGGCCTGGCCGTCCATATCGGGGGCGGGTTCCATCACGCCTTCCCGGACCACGGTGAAGGATTTTGCGTCCTCAACGACGTGGCCGTGTCCGTGGCCGGGATGATCGCGGAGAGGCGGATCCGGAGGGCGATGATCGTCGATATGGACGTCCATCAGGGGAACGGGACGGCGGCCGCCTTCGCCGGGCGGAACGACGTGTTCACCTTCTCCCTGCATCAAATGGACGTCTATCCCGCCGAAAAGCCGGCCGGCTCGTTGGACGTCGGTCTGTGGTCCGGCGACGGGGACGAAACGTACCTGGAGGCGGTCCGGGCCCACATCCCGCGCGTCTATGAGGAGTTCCGGCCCGACCTCGTCCTCTATCTGGCCGGCGCCGATCCCTATGAGAAGGACCGGCTGGGGGGACTGAAGCTGACCAAGACCGGGCTGAAGGAACGGGACAAGATCGTCCTCGTCCACGCCCGACGGCTGGGGATCCCGGTCGCCATCGTCCTCGGCGGCGGCTATGCGTCGGAGATCGAGGACACCGTGGACATCCACCTCAACACGATCCGCATCGCCCAACGCGTCCAGCGCGTCCACGCCTGACGGGCGCGGCCCGAGCGGCCCGCGGTCTCAATCCTGAAGGAAGACGTGGGCGAAGACCTTGGCGTTGCCCACCATGTTGTCGATGATGCAATATTCATTCGGCTGATGGGCCGTCTCGTCGAGCTTCGACCAGCAGGCGGCCTGGAAGCCGGCCCGACGGAAAACCGCGGCCACCGTCCCGCCGCCGATGCCCTTGGCTTTGGCCTCTTTCCGGTAGACGGCCTTGACGGCTTTCTGAAGGGCCAGGACGACCGGGGCCTGAACGGGGGTCGGCGGGGCGGCCGGGGCTTTCTGCTGGACCTCGGCCGTGATCTTGACTTTGAACTTCCGCTCGACCTGGGCGGCGAGCTTGCGGATCGTCCTCTCCACATCGGCCACGGGGTATTTCGGCAGGATGCGGCTGTCCATGTAGAAGACGTCCTCGCCCGGGATCGTGTTGATGTTCGGGACGTTGGCCTCCTTCTTGGTCGGCTCGAAGGTCGAGATGGGCGGATCGAATAATCCGTCACGACCGGCGTAGGTCTTGTAGAGCCCGTCGAGGGCGGTGATGAAGAAGGAGGCCGCCTTGAAGCTGTTGATGCCCTTGCCGGGCGTCGAGCCGTGGGCCTGCTTGCCGACCGTCTTGAACTTCAGCCAGAGGATGCTCTTCTCGGCGACCTCGATCATCGTGCCCTTCTCGTCCCCCGCGTCCGGGACGATGATCAGGTCCTGCTTGCGGAAGCATTCCTGCGTCTTGACGACGTAATCGATGCCTTTCGAGCTGCCGGTCTCCTCGTCGGCGACCAGGGCGATGCCGACGTCGGTGGCGGGACGGAGTCCCTCGGCCTGGAAGGCCTTGACGGCGAACAGGGAGGCCACGAGGTCCTGCTGGTTGTCCTCGACGCCCCGGCCGTAGATTCGGCCCTTCTCGACCCACGCCTTGAACGGGTCGCCCTTCCACCGGGAGAGGTCGCCGGGCGGGACGACGTCGGTATGGGTCATGACCCACACGGTCCGGGCCCGGCTCTTACCCCGGTAATAGGCCAGCAGGTTGGGCCGGTATCCGGCCGGCGCGTCCAGGTCAGGCGCCTTGATGAGGGTGATGTCCTCGAAGCCGTTGTCATTCAGGAAGCCGGCCAGGAACTCGGCCTTGGCGGCCTCGCCTTCTCCGCCGCTGGCCGGGGCGATGGCCGGAATGGCGCAGAGTCGGATCTGGAGGTCGATCATCTCGTCCCGGAAACGGTCGATCCTCTTGGCCAACTTGTCGAATGTTTGTTTATCGAGCATCGATGGGCTCCTCGCGGCAGCGACGTTGGCGGGAATCTTAACACGGAGCGCAAAAAAAGCAAAGGCCCCGGCCTCGCATTTCAGCCCTTCCCCCGGCTCCGCGGATCCAGGGGATCAAGCGATGGCGGTGGATATCCCCCTGAAGACCCCCATAGCGGAGGGGGTCCCGTCGGCCGCCGACGGGGGAACCGTCGGGACAGGTTCCCGGGGGCTTGGCGGGCCAGGGGGGATATCCATCGACAAAGCATATCGCCGGCAGATCCGCGGGGCCGGGGGCAGGGCGCTTATGCTCCGGTCCGCCGGAGCATGGCGACCCCGCGAGAGCCGTACTGGACCCAGGTCACCAAGGTCAGTCCCGCCGTCAGGTAGTAGAGCCAGGGGAGGAACCCGGGCGAGCGGCCCAGGGCGTTGGCGAAAAGGACGACGTAGAGGACGAGGACCTGGCAGATCGTGCTGATCTTGCCGACGAGCGAGGGCTTGAAGGTCCGCTTGCCGCGCAGCAGGATGATGACCAGGGCCGCCAGGGCGATGGCCACGTCCCGGCCGATGCAGATGACGGCCAGCCACAGGGGGAGCGCGTTCGGCCGGCTGAGGCCCGGGATGGACAGAACGACGAAGGCGGCTGTCAGCAGGATCTTGTCGCCGGCCGGGTCGAGCCACAGACCGGCCGTCGTCCTGAGCTTCAACAGCCGGGCCGTGAAGCCGTCGAGGGCGTCCGTGGCCCCTGCGGCCAGGAAGACGACGAACGCCCCCCAGGGCCTCCGGGCGACCATCATCCAGATAAAAACGGGCGTCAACAGGATGCGGGATAAGGAGAGGAGGTTGGGAAGGGTCAGCAATCCCGGCTCCCGTTCCGTTGTCGGCGCGGCGGCTTCTCTTTGTTCGGCTTCGGTCATCGCGTTCCTCTTCCCGGACGCTACCTGGCGAGCCCGTGGATGATGTCGATGACGCGGGCGGCCTCGCGCCCCGTGACAGTCCGCTCGGGCTCGAATCTCCGGAGCGGATCGAGGGCCATGATCTGATAGGACAGGGCCTCGACGATGGCCGGGTAGTAGAAATTCTCCGGGGTGACGTCGGAGATCTGGATCCTGTGGGCTTCGATGAGGGGGACGAAGCGGCGGCCCTTCGATCGGAGGAAGCGGATGAGCCGGACCGCGGTCTCGGCCAGCTCGGCCCGGTTGACGGTCCGCCGCGGTTGGAAGGTGTGATTGTCGAAGACGGCCATGAGGTCCAGGGACGCGACATCGACGATGTATTTCTGGGCCCAGGACGTGGCGATATCCACGACGATCCTCGTCCGGCGGCCGGGAGCGTCGAGGACGTCCCTGAACTTGACCCCGATGAGAGCCGCGAGGTCCTCTCTGGCGATCGCGTCCAATGCGGGGATGGCTGCGTACTGGCTCGGCAGCTCATAGACGCCCAGCCGGGCCTTGAGCTGTTCGATGCGCTGGAGCGTCTGCGGATCGGGGTCTTCGAGCTCGCCGAGCTTTTCGTAAAGGTCAAGGCTCCTGCCGAACTCCTCATGGTCGAAGGCGGCGTCGGCCATGGCCCGCAGGAGCCGCCGTCGCTGCTCGGTCGCCTCCGGGTTTTTTTCGAGGAACGCCTCGAAGTGCACAACCGCGCGTTCTTTGTCGTCTTCCTGGAGATAGATCAAGGCCAGCTCGTAATGGGCCGTCGGGGAGTCCGGGTCGTAGAAGAGGACCTTGAGAAACGCGGTCCGGGCTTCCTCGAGCTTGCCGCTCTCTTTGGCGGCCGCGGCCTCTTCGAAGAGCCCCCGCGTCAGCGTTTCTCGCAGGGCCTCGAGGCGCGGGCGGGCCCAGCGGTTGTCCGGTTCGAGCTTGAGGATCTCCCGGTACTCGAGGAAGGCCCTCTCTCTGTCCCCCCGGCCCGAATAGATCTGGGCCAGACCGGCACGGGCCGGCGTCATCTCGGGAACTTCGCGGAGGGAGGTGAGGAATCTCGTTTCGGCCGCCCCTGGATCGGCCTCGAGGAGGCTCACGTACCCCAGACCCACGGCGTGGACGAGGCTGCCCGGCCCGAGCCCGGCGATCAGCCGGCGGGCCCGGTCGGTCCGCCCGGCCCTGAGGTGCTGCCAGGCTTCGTTCGCCGCGATCCTCTCGTCGAGGGTCAGGCGAGCCTTGACGTCCGTCGGCAGGTCCTCGATATGGAACGAAGACGGGGCGGGCGGCGCGGTCGCGCAGGACCAGGCCGCCAGTGCGGCGAGAACGAGGGGCAGGCCCTTTTTCACCACGGGTCTTCTCCTTTCTCGAGATAGGGGAGGAAATTGACGATCCCCGCCGGCTCGGCCATGACCCTGAACTCCAGGAACCCGTCGCTCTCGCGCTTCTTGAGGACGAGCGATCTCGCCGGCAGCGAGCGGGTGACCTCGGGGTGTTCCCTGGGGACGCGGATCGTGTAGAGCCTGTAGTCGCCGAAAACGATCGACCGGATCTTCCGGAGCAGGTCCGGAACACCCTCGCCCGTTCTCGCCGAGATGGCCAGGGACCGGGAATGGGGGTCCCCGTTCCGTCGGAGCAGCGCGGCCCGCTCGTCGTCGGGCAAAAGGTCGATCTTGTTGAGGACATTGAGCGCCGGGATGCCGCTCGCCCCGAGGTCCGCCAGGATGGATTCCACGGCGGCCGCGCGGCTCTCCCCGGCCCGGGAGGACGCGTCGATGATGTGGCAGACGCAATCCGACTCGCCGACCTCCTCGAGGGTCGCCCGGAACGATGTCACGAGCTCGACGGGCAGCTTGCGGATGAACCCGACGGTGTCGGACAGGAAGAAGTAGGCTCCGTCGTCAAAAGACACCCGGCGGAGAAGAGGGTCCAGGGTCGAGAAGAGATTCGGCGATGTATAGCGGCGCTCTTCGGTCAGAAGGTTGAACAGGGTGGATTTCCCGGCGCTCGTGTACCCGACGAGGGAGACCGTCGGCACGGGGCTTCGCCGGCGGCTCTGGCGCTGGCTCGATCGCCTCTTCTGAAGCCCGGCGATGTCCTTCTTGATCTTCGTGATCCGGTCGGTGATCCGCCGGCGGTCCTCCTCGAGCTTCTTCTCCCCGGGGCCGCGGGTGCCGATGCCGGCGCCCTGCTGGGTCAGGCCGAGCCCCCGGCCCCTCAAGCGGGGGAGGAGGTAGATCAGTTGGGCCAGCTCCACCTGGAGCTTGCCCTCGTTCGTCCGGGCCCGCTGGGCGAAGATGTCCAGGATGAGCTGGGTCCGGTCGACGATCTTGGCCCGGATCTTGTCCTCGAGGTTGCGCTGCTGGGTCGGGCTGAGGTTCTGGTCGAAAATGACCAGGTCGGCCCTGAGCTCTTTTCTCAACCGGGCGATCTCGCCGGCCTTTCCCGAACCGACGAAGGACCGGGGATCGATCCGGGCCCGGGCCTGAGTGACCTGCCCGACGACCTCGGCCCCGGCGGCCCCGGCCAATCCGGCCAGCTCTTTGAGGGAGTCCTCGCCGCCGTCCCGTTCCTCCCGGGTCGTCGCGACGTGGATGAGGATGGCTCGTTCCATATCCTTATTGTAACGGCTTTGCCAGCTCCCGCTCAAGGCCGGGCCCGTCGTCGGGGGAGAACCAGGCCACGCCGCCCATTTTCCGGAACCAGGTCATCTGCCGCTTGGCGTAATGCCGCGTGTCCAGCTTGGTTTGGGCGATCGTGTCCTCGAGCGTCATCCCGCCGCGGAGGTGCTTGAGGACGTGCCTGTACCCGAGGGCCCGGAACGGGGGAGCGCTTTCGGGGATACCGCGCTCGATGAGTCCCCGGACCTCGTCGACCAAACCCTTCTCGAACATCCGATCGACGCGGCCCTCGATCCGCCGGAAGAGGGTCTGGCGGTCGAGCCGGAGGCCGATCCTGACGACGTCAATCCCCTTGACGGGCGATTCGGTCCGCAGGAAATGCTCGGACAAGGGGCGGCGCGTCGCCTCATAGACCTCGAGGGCCCGGACGATCCGGACGCGGTCGCGCTCCCCGATCTTCCGGGCATACTCGGGATCGACCGCCGCGAGCCTCCGGAAGAGGGGCTCGAGACCATGCTCCCGGGCCTCGGCCTCCAGGGCGTCCCGCAGAGCTTGGTCGCGGCCGGGGCCGGGGAACAGGCCGTCGAGCAGAGCTTTGAGATAAAGGCCCGTGCCTCCGGCGACGATCGGCAGACGGCCGCGCCCGGCGATCTCCCGAGCCGCCTCCAGAGCTTCGCGGACGAAATCCGCGGCCGTGAACTGGACGACCGGGTCGACGATATCGACGAGATGATGACGGACCCCCCGCTGCTCCTCGGGGCCCGGCTTGTCCGTGCCGATGTCGAATCCCCGGTAGACCTGGACGGAGTCGCCGTTGATGACCTCGCCCTCGAACCGGAGGGCCAGATCGACGGCGACCCGGCTCTTGCCCACGGCTGTGGGGCCGAGAACGATGACGAGGCGGCGGACGTCAGAGGACAATTTTGATCAGCACCCAGAGGACGAGGGCGGTGGCCAGCACGAGCATGGCCAAGAGCTGCTTCCGCGTCACGCGCCCTCTCCCATTTTCTCGAGGCTCCGGATGAGGGCCGCCTCGTCGGCGGGGCCCAGGGTCCTTTTCACGGCCAGGACCTCGGCCATCAGGATCTCGTCCATGCTCCCGAGCAGGCTCCTCCGGATGTCCTCGCCCCCGATGGTCATGTTGACACGCAGGGAGGACCGGAGCTCGATGCGGCCGTCGGGCCGGAGCTCGAGGCCTTGGAAGACCGAGTCCAGCCGGCCCCGGACCTCGTCCAGGGATCTCTCGATGATGGACAGAGCCACCGGGCCGACCGCTTTCGAGACATACTTGAGGATGAAGGAGCACCGGTTGTTGAAATCGGCGAACAGCCTGTCGATCTCGGCCGGGGTCCGGTCGGCGGCCGGCCGCCAGGTCTTGGGCTTCGGGGGCGCGGCGCCCGCCAGGCCGAGGCAAAGGAACGCCAACAGGGCCCTGCGGGTCTGCTCCTCTCCGATATCGCTCGCGTCCAGGAGCTCGGCCAGGGTCGCCCCGCAATCCAGCAACCCAAGGACATAACGCTCATGGAGGGCCAGGTCCAGGCCTTCGGGCCGGGCCGTCGGTCCGCGCCGCAGGGGGACGTCCGCCGCGGGAAGGTGCCGGGCGATGAGGCCGGTGTTGGCCATCTTGCGGACGCCCTCCAGGACCAGTGCGGGGACATCGAGATCCCCGACAAGGGTCCGGCCTGGAAGGCCGGCGGTTTCCTGGAACTCGTACTCGGCGTCTTCGCGATCGAAAAGGGAGAGAACCTCGTCCTTGAGGAAAGAGGCCAAGGACGGCCAGAGCCGGGCCGGAGGAAGGCCCGCCTGTTCGGCCAGCGCCCGGACCAGGCCCGAGCCGGTCCGGCGGGCCTCTTCCTCGGCGCGATCGAGGCCGATGAGGTCGGCCTCGCCCGTGGTCAGGAGGAACCGGAGCAGCGCCTTCTCGTCGAAGGCTCCGGATTCCAGGACGAGGGTCCCCCGATCGAACGAGAAGGTCCTGCTCCCCTCCGGGCCCCGGACCAGGAGGCGGCCCGTCAGCCCGCGCTTTCCGATCCCGGCGAGGACGCGGGCGAACGGGGTGCCCGCAAGGTCCCCCCGCATCGCAAGATCGTCCATGGCTTTACTGTATCGGGGGACCGCCGTCGTGTCAAACGACGGCGGGCCTGTCCTATCGGAGGAAGCTCATGCCGATGACGGCCAGGAGGATATTGATGAGGGCTTTGAGCAGCCAGAGGCCGTAGGACAGGACGAGAGCTTTTTTGTGCTCGATCTTGAAGATCGCCGCCAGCCCGAAGGCCAGGACGCCGAACATCCATAGCTGGAAAAGATCGACCTGGCCGAGGACGGCGTAGGCCGTCGATGTGACCTCCATCTTCGGGAACAGGACCGTCAGGTTCGTGGAGATCTGCATGACGGACTTGCGGGCCAGGACCACGGCCAGCCGGACGGCGTTGCCGAGAAGCTTGTCGATGAGGCTGGCGTGGACAAGGGCGGCCAGGACCTGGACGTAGCGTCCGTGCGTCGAGACGAAACGGCCCAAGACGATGAAGAACAGCGCCTGGAGGAGCAGAGCGGCGAAGGTGAAGAGGGGCATGGTCACGAAGTTCTGAACGATCAACCGGCCCGGGGACGGATGCTCCATGTTGTCGATCATTCTTTCGAAAGCGTCGTCCCCCATCCGCTCCCGGAGCTTGACGTTGTCCCGCATCAGCTCGAGCTGGTCCTTCTGGGCGTACGGGGCGACGACCAGGGAGTACGCGATGAGGAGGGCCAGGATGATGATCAGGACGTCGACCCAGACGGGTCTTTCCGCCAATGCCTCGAAAACCTGCCGGGGCGCCGTGAAGACCCCTTCCAAGCGCTTGAAGAGACTCATGTCCGGCCTCCTTTCCGTTCGTCTTTTTCGATCCGCCCGTCGCGGATGTGGATGATGCGCTGGGCCTGCTCGGCGACCTCGCGGTCGTGGGTGACCATGATGATCGTGTTCCCCTGCTCGTGGATCCGGTGGAACAGGTTCAGGATCTCCCGTCCCGTCCGCGAATCGAGGTTGCCCGTCGGCTCGTCGGCGAGCAGGAGGGACGGCTCATTGACCAAGGCCCGGGCGATGGCCACCCGCTGGCGCTCCCCGCCCGACAGCTCCGAGGGTTTATGGGCCATCCGGGCCGTCATTTCGACCCTTTCGAGGGCCCTCAGGGTCTTCTCCTCGCGCTCGGCCCTCTTCACGCCGCTGTAGACGAGGGGCAGCTCGATATTGCGGAAGGCCGAGGCCCGGGCCAGCAGGTTGAAGACCTGAAAGACGAAACCGATCTCGCGGTTCCGGACGAAGGCCAGCTCGTCCTCGCTCATGGCGCTGACGAGCTTGCCGTTGAGGCGGTAGGTGCCGGAGGTCGGCGTGTCCAGGCACCCGAGAAGGTTCATGAGGGTCGATTTGCCCGATCCCGACGGGCCCATGATGGCCAGGAACTCGTTGCGGGCGATGGTCAGGGATACGTCCCGCAGGGCCTCGACGTCCTGTTGCCCGAGGCGATAGACCTTGCTGAGGCTCTCGGCCGAGATGAGGATCGGATCGGCGATGGTCATCGGGCGGCGGAATCCTTCTTGGGCTCGAACTTGAGAAGGGTGCCGTCCTTGAGCTCCCGCAAGGACGCGTAGGGCCCGCTGACGATCTCCTGGCCCTCGGCGAGGCCCGCGGTGATCTCGATCATCATCCCGCCCATGATGCCTTTGCCCACGGGGACGAACTTGGCCCGTCCGTTCTCCACGGCGTAGACGCCTTCTTCCTCCCGGCGGGCGGCGGACCGTCCCTCGCCGGGGCCTTCCCGATCGCGGAGGACGAGGGCCGAAATGGGCACGGCCAGCACGCCCGATCTTTCGGCGACGACGATATCGGCCGAGGCCGACAATCCCGGCTTCAGACGGTGGCCGGGGTCCTCGAGGGTGATGACGACCTTGAAATCCTTGGACTCCCGGGTCGACGCCCCGACGGCCGTCCGCTGAAGGGCCGAGCTGCCGACCTCGGTGATCCGGCCCTGGAAGGTCGCCTCGGGGTAGGCGTCCACCCGGACCTTGGCCGTCTGGCCGATGGCCACTCCGACGACGTCCGTTTCGTCGACCTCGACCTCGACCTCCATGACGGACAGGTCGGCGATGGTCATCAGGACCGTTCCGGGGTTGTTCATGGTCCCGATGATGGCCACCTCGCCCTCTTCGACCCGCAGGCTGGTGATGACCCCGTCGATGGGGGACTCGAACATCGTCTTCTTCAGGTTGTCCAGGGTGCTCTGGAGGGAGGCCTCGGCCTGCTTGATCTGGTAGCGGATGGAGTTGACCTGGGCGCTGGCGATATCGAACTGGGCCTTGGCGGCCTCGAGCTGATCCTTCGAGATGAGGTCCTCTTCGTAGAGCCGACGGAGCCGCTCGTAGGAGTTCGTGTCCCTCTGGAGACGGGCCTCCGCCTGGATGAGCTCGGCGTTGGCCGAGCGGATGAAATAGCGGTCGCGGTCGGCGTTGGCCTCGTACTGCGTTGAGTCCAGCTTGAGCAGGAAATCGCCGGCCTTGACCTCCTGGCCTTCGACGACGCCGATCTTGACGATCCGGCCGGGGACCTGAGCGCTGATGTTGACATTCTTCTTAGGCTTGATCTCGCCGGAGGCGGAGACCAGGGACGTCAGGTCCTGGCGCTTGACCCGCTCGACGGTCACCCGGACCGATTTCTCCCTCTGCGATCGGAGGTTGGCGAAGACGATCAGGGCGATGACGAGCAGGACCCCAAGAGCGATAAGGGCCTTCCGGCGCTTGCGGAAAAAACCGTTCTTCTCTGTCATGGACATCCGCCTTCCAGGTCCGAAGACCTCATTATACTACGAAAGCCGGCGGGAATGGTTCAGGGCTCCGTCCGACGAGTTGGGAGATGGGCCG
Organism: uncultured Eubacteriales bacterium; assembly: GCA_964423315.1. Taxonomy (GTDB): domain Bacteria; phylum Acidobacteriota; class Aminicenantia; order Aminicenantales; family Saccharicenantaceae; genus RBG-16-66-30. Next base: position 99,354 of record CAYREO010000007.1, read on the forward strand.
TCCCTGTGCTAAGATAGCCCCCGATGGACGACGTCGAGAGATTCCGGGAGGTCGCCGAAGCCGCCGTCCGGGAGGCCGGCTCGTACCTCCGGTCGAACCTCGACCGGCGGGCGGAGGCCGCGTTCAAGGGAGAGGTCGATCTGGTCACGGCCTTTGACACCGGCTCCCAGGGGATCCTGGTCGACCGCCTGTCGGCCGCCTTCCCCGACCACGGCTTCTTGGCCGAGGAAGGCCTGTCGCGGGCGGGTTCCTCGGCCTACCGGTGGGTCATCGACCCGCTCGACGGAACGACGAACTACGCCCACACCTTCCCGGTCTTCTGCGTCTCCGCGGCCCTTGAATGCGAGGGCCGGGCGGTGCTCGGGCTCGTTTACGACCCCATGCGGGGGGAGATGTTCCGGGCCGCCGCCGGGCGGGGGGCCTTTCTCAACGACGCCCCCGTCCGGACCTCCGGCGTCGCCGACCTGGGCCGGAGCCTTCTGGCCACGGGCTTCCCCTACGACATCCGGACGAGCTCGGTCAACAACCTGGACCATTGGAGCCGGTTCATCGTCCGGGCTCAGGCCATCCGGCGCTGCGGGTCGGCGGCCCTGGATCTGGCTTATGTCGCCTGCGGCCGGTTCGACGGATTCTGGGAGCTCAAGCTCAATCCCTGGGACGTGGCCGCCGGAGCGCTGCTCGTGACGGAGGCCGGCGGGCGCGTCACGGACCTCGAAGGGCGGGATTTCGAGCTCGCGGCGCCCGGCATCGCGGCCACCAACGGCCTGATCCACGGCGCCGTGCTCGAGGTCCTCGCCGAAGGCCGGAGGGTTCCGGGAAAGGACGTGCCGAATGGGACGGCTTAGGGTCCTTGTATTGGCTTTGGGAGCGGTCGCGGCCTGGGCCCAGGTCGTTGAGGAGGGGCTCGTCAAGACACTCGCCGTCCCGGCCGACGCCGGTTGGGTCGACACGGGGATCGACGTCCTCCAAGGGGAGGCCTGGACCTTCCGGGCCACGGGCCGGATCACCCTCCAGCGCGGGAATCCGGCCGCCGATTGCGGCCCGGAGGGCCTCGACTTCATGACCGTCCAGCAGCCGCTCCAGGACAGGAACATCGGCTCGCTCATCGGCAAGGTCGCCCAGCTCATCTCCGTCCGGGTGGACGAGGACACCGGGGAAGAGATCCGGGACGAGATCGTCGCCGTTTTCCATATCGGGGCCGAAGGCGAGATCCGGGCTCCCATCCGGGGGCGCCTCTACCTGGGCGTCAACGAGAATGTCGTCAAGGACAACGGGGGGGCGTTCACAGTCTCGGTCTTCCGGCGCGAGGACCGGCCGGCCGTCGATCGGGATCAGGAGCCGTTGGCGGCGGCCTGGTTGGCCAAGTGGCCTTCCATGAATTGAGTGTCGTACTTTCCGGCGAGGAAATCCGTGTCGGCGAGGACCGACAGGTGCAGGGGGATGTTGGTCTTGATGCCGACGATGGTCGTCATCTCCAGGGCGGCCCTCATCTTCCGGATGGCCAGCTCCCGGCTGGGGGCGTAAGCGATGATCTTGGCCACCAGGGAATCGTAGTCGGGGGGCACGGCCCAACCGCCGTAGGCGGCCGAATCGACCCGGATGCCTTCGCCTCCCGGCAGGACCAGGAAATCGATCTTCCCCGGCGAGGGGACGAACGTCTTGGGGTCCTCGGCGTTGATCCGGCACTCGATGCTGTGGCCGCGCATCTCGAGGGGCTGCGGGAAACTGTATTTCTCGCCGGCCGCGAACTTGATCTGGGCCTTGATGAGATTGATGCCGTAGACCATCTCCGTGATCGGGTGCTCGACCTGGACCCGGGCGTTGGCTTCCATGAAGTAGAATTTCCGGTTCTCGTCCACCAGGAACTCGAAGGTCCCCAGGCTCTGGTAGCCGACCTTGGCCGCCGCCTCCTCGACCTCCTTGATGATCCGGCGGCGGATCTTTTCGTCGATGAACGGCGACGGGGTCTCCTCGATGACCTTTTGATACTTGCGCTGGACCGAACACTCCCGTTCGCCGAACGCGGTGACTTTCCCGTTCTTGTCCCCGATGACCTGGATCTCGATGTGCCGGGCCCCGGACACGAACTTCTCGATGTACAGGGAGGGATCGTTGAAGGCGGCCTTGGCCTCTCCCTGGGCGATCGGGAACTGCTCCTCGAGCTGGGCCGAGGACCGGCAGATCCTCATGCCCTTGCCCCCGCCCCCCGCGGCGGCCTTGATGATGACGGGGAAGCCGATCTTCTGGGCGATCCTCTTGGCCTCGGCCAGGTCGTCGATGACCTTGTCGCTCCCGGGAAGGATCGGCAGGCCGGCCTTCTTCATGGCCTGGCGGGCCTTGTCCTTGTCCCCCATGAGGCGGATGATCTCCGGGGGAGGGCCGATGAAGGTGATGCCGTGCGCCCTGCAGATCTCGGCGAACTTGGCGTTCTCGGCCAGGAACCCGTAGCCGGGATGGATGGCGTCGGCGCCGGTGATCTCGACCGCGCTGAGGATGTTGGCGATGTTGAGATAGCTCTCGGAAGCCTTGGCCGGGCCGATGCAGACCTTCTCGTCGGCCAGCAGGGCGTGGAGGGACTGGCGGTCGGCCTCCGAATAGACGGCGACCGTCTTGATGCCCAGCTCCCGGGCCGAGCGGATGACGCGGAGCGCGATCTCTCCGCGGTTGGCGATGAGGATCTTGGAGATCATGACGCCTCAGATCAGGGGGGCGATGGCGAACAGCTTCTGGCCGAACTCCACGGGTTTGGCGTTGTCGACGAAGATGTCGACGACCGTCCCGTCCACGTCGGCCTCGATCTCGTTCATCAGCTTCATGGCCTCGATGATGCAGAGGGTCTGGCCTTTCTTGACCGTCTCCCCGACGTCCGTGAAGGGAGGGGCCGTCGGGTCGGGGGCCCGGTAGAAGGTCCCGACCATCGGGGAGGTGATCAGATGCTGGCCCGCCGGCGGCTCTACGGCCGGCGGGGGCGCTTCGGCCGACGGCTCGCCGTTGGCCGCCGGGGGCGCGGCCCCCGGGGTCTGGACGATGGCCAGGGGGGCCGAAGCCGGGGCGGAGCGGCCGATCTTGATCTTGAGGCCCTCGACTTCGAGCTCGAAGACCGCGAGGTTCTTCTCCTCGAGCAGGGCGACGAGCTTGCGGATCTCGTCGTAGTCGATCTTCGCGGCCATAAGGCTCTCGTCGGGCGGTGCCGGAGGCTTGTTCTTGTCTGTCATGGGTTATTACCGATTCCTTGGAGGTCCCTCTACCTTAACGGCATCCGGGCCAAAAGTCAAGCGCCGACCTCCGCCCGACGAGGCGGGGGGATCGCGGTCTCCGGGCCGCCGGAGGGTTTGACGGGGGGCGGCGCATGGCCTATGATGGCCGGGATGTTCGAACAGCTTTCCGGGCGTCTCGAGAGGATGATGAAGTTCCTCCGGGGCGAGGGCACGGTCACCGAGAAGAACATGGCCGAGGCCCTGAAGATGATGCGCCTGGCCCTCCTCGAGGCCGATGTCAACTATAAAGTCGTCAAGGACTTCGAGGCCCGGATCAGGGAAAAGGCCCTGGGCGAGGAGGTCCTCCGGAGCCTGTCCCCGGCCCAGCAGGTCATCAAGATCGTCCGGGACGAAATGACCGGGATCCTCGGCGGGCAGCAGAAGCCGCTCCAGTTCGCGTCCCGGCCGCCCTCGGTCTTCATGCTCGTCGGCCTCCAGGGCAGCGGCAAGACGACGACTTGTGGCAAGCTGGCCCGCTGGGCGGCCGCCATCCCTAAAACCCCCATGCTGGTCTCCTTCGACCTCAAACGGCCGGCCGCCCAGGACCAGTTGAGGACGATCGCCGCCTCCCTGGGTCTTCCTTTTTATGAGATGACCGCCGCCCGGATGTCCGCCCCGAAGGAGGCCCTGAAGGAGCTCCTTCTTGCGGCCTCGAACAAGGGGTACGACCCGTTGATCGTCGATACCGCGGGCCGTCTGCACGTGGACGAGGACCTGATGGCCGAGCTCCGGATGGTCAAGGATATCCTGGCCCCCGCCGAGACGATCTTCGTCGGGGACGCCATGACCGGACAGGATGCCGTTCGCAGCGCTCAGGCCTTCGAGGAGAGGATCGGGCTGACGTCGGTCATCCTGACGAAGCTCGACGGCGACGCTCGGGGCGGGGCGGCCCTGTCCATCGTCTCGGTCACGGGCCGGCCCATCAAGTTCGTCGGGGTCGGCGAGAAGCCGGACAAGCTCGAGGTCTTCCACCCCGAGCGCATGGCGTCCCGCATCCTGGGCTTGGGCGACATCCTGTCCCTCATCGAGAAGGCCGAGGAGGGGGCGGAGCGGGAGGAGGCCGAGGAGCTGGCCCGCAAGCTCCGCCGGCAGGAGTTCACCCTCGAGGATTTCCAGAAGCAGATCGCCCAGATGAAGAAGATGGGCTCGTTCGCCGACCTTCTGGGACATCTTCCCCAGGTCGGGCCCCTCAAGGGCCTGGCCAAGGTCCAGGTCGACGACCGCAAGATCGCCCATTTCGAGGCCATCATCAATTCCATGACCCCCGACGAGCGCCGGGATCCCCGGCGGCTCGACGGCAGCCGGCGCCGCCGGATCGCCCGGGGCAGCGGCCGTCCCGTCCACGAGGTCAATCAGCTGGTCAAGCAGTTCTTGGAGATGCGGAAGATGATGGGCAAAACGCAGGTCCGCAAGATGCTCGGCGGCCTCAAGTAGCCCGGCCTGACGCGTCCGGCATTCGCGTCGGCCTCGATTGGCGGCCGCCCGGAAGAGGGCCTTATCGGCGGCGGGTGAGAGACGTCACTTCGATCCCAAGACGTGATCGATGCAGGCGTGCCAGAAGGCGGCGTAATCCTCCCAAAAGATGAAATTGCACCCCCAGTGAGGCGCCGGGTCGGACATGTAGGCCAGGACGCGCCCACGGCCGAAAGTCCGGACGGCCACAAGAGGGTCCTCCGTGTCGCGGACCTTGAGGAGGACCCGGCCCTCGGCGATGGGCAGGGTCTTGTTGTAGCCCAGGATGGGCGGCATGGTCCGGAAGTTGATGTCCCCGAAGACCCGTTCCCCGGCCGCGGTCAGCTCCGGATCGAAGCCCTCGGTGCTCTCGACGAGGTCCTCGAATGCCAGGCAACGGACGGGAAGGAGCTCCCGGAGACGGGTCCGCCCCCAGCCGCCCTTGCCCAACTCGCCCGTGAAGGAGTACCAGCCGCCGAGGAAGAGGGCCCCTTTGCCGTCCCTGACGGCTTCCACGGTCAGCCGGATGCGGTCGGGATAGGTCAGGGTCCCGGTCCCGAGCTTCTCGCGGTCGAAGAAGGCCGGGGCCAGCTGAAAGAGCTTGGCATCGACGTCGCTGAAGATGAGGACGTCGTGAGAGGCCAGGACGGCCTCGTAGCCGCCCGGGCCGAGCTTGTTGTAGAAATCCCAGGAGGGGACCGAGGTGACCGTATGCCGGCCCCCGGATTCCAGGGCCTCTTTGAGCCAGCGGCCGTAGTTGAAAATGTCCAGTCCCTTGGGGGAATGGTGAAACGGCGTCTCGGCGAAGACGGGTCCCGTCAGCACCGCCCAATCCCCGACGTAATAGATGTTCGCCATGGCCGGGCCTCCTCCCGGGATCTCCGCCTGCCGGGCCCGTCCGAAGGCCGTTCCCCGGGTCCCCTCGCGGACGGGATCCCCTCGGAAGTTTTGTCGGTCAAGCGCCCGAACAGTTGTTGACTTGGCCCCGAATTTCCGGTATGATTTTTCAGCACTTTACTCTGCCTACGGAAGTGAAAACACATGATCACCATGCGCCTGATGAGATTCGGCACGAAGAAAAGACCGACCTACCGGATCGTCGTGATGGACTCCGAGAAGCCCCGCCAGAGCCAGGCCCTTGATACCCTGGGCACCTACGCCCCCCTGGAAGAACCGGCTGCCGTCAAGATCGACCTCGTTCGGGCCAAACAATGGCTGGCCAAGGGCGTCCGGCCGTCGAACACCGTGCGGTCCTTGCTGGAGAGGGCCGGCAAGGGCGCTTCCCCCGCGAATACCACGCAACAAGGATAACCATAAAGGAGGTCCCCGTGAAAGAACTTGTGGAACTGATCGCCAAATCGCTGGTGGACAACCCGGAGAAAGTGGTGGTGACTCAACTTGAAGGGGAGCAGACCACGATCCTCGAGCTCAAGGTCGCCCAGGAAGACCTCGGCAAAGTGATCGGCAAGCAGGGCCGCACGGCCCGCGCCATCCGGATCATCCTCGGCGCGGCGGGGATGAAGCTCAAGAGGAGATTCAATCTCGAGATCATTGAAAAGGGCTGATCTCGTCCTCGTCGGCAAGGTCGTCCGGAGCCAGGGGAAGGACGGACGCCTCAAGGTCAGGTTCTACGAACAGCCGCCGCCCGGATTCCCTGGGTCCCAGGTGCATCTTCATGACAGCGGCCGTTTTGAGGAATATCAGGTCGAGTCGCTCGACCGGGACCGGAATTCGTTCTTCCTGAAGCTCCGCGGGGTCGACACGCTGGCCCGGGCCGACGCCCTGGCGGGGCGAGAGATCTTCGCCGAGGAGGGCGTTTTCCCCGGCCTCGAACAAGGCCGATATTACGTCTTCCAGCTGATCGGCAGCCGGGTCGTGACGAAGGACGGCGTCGAGGTCGGGACCGTGGCCGGGATCATGCCGGCCGGGGGATCGAACCTGCTCGTCGTCGCCGGCGGAGGGAAGGAGCGCTATGTCCCTCTCACCGAAGGGATATGCGTCAAGATCGATCCGGACGCGAGGGAGATCGTCATCGACCCTCCGGCCGGCCTGTTGGACCTGAATGAGATTTGATATAATCACGATCTTCCCCGAGATGTTCGCCGGGGCGTTCGCGGCGGGCGTCGTCGGGAAGGCCCTCGACAAAGGGCTCGTCGAGATCGCCGTGCATGACCTGCGGGACTTCACCCGGGACAAGCACCGGCAGGTCGATGATCGGCCCTTCGGGGGGCAGGAAGGAATGGTCATGAAGGCCGAGCCGATTTTCCGGGCCGTGGAGGCCGTCCGGCGGGACGGGGACTGCCGGGTCTATCTCCTCTCGCCCCAAGGCTCGCGTTTCGATTCCGCGGCGGCCGAGGGCCTGGCCTCGCGCGATCAGGTCGTCCTCATCTGCGGCCGCTACGAGGGCGTCGACGAGCGGGTCGCCGAGCACCTCGTCGACGGCGAGATCTCGATCGGCGACTACGTCCTTTCGGGGGGCGAGCCGGCGGCCGTGGTCGTCGTCGACGCGGTGGCAAGGTTCGTCCCCGGCGTCGTGGGCAAGGCGGGGTCCGTCCGGCACGATTCCTTCGCCGACGGGCTCCTCGACTTCCCGCAGTACACGAGGCCGCGGGACTTCCGGGGCCTGAAGGTCCCCCCGGTCCTGTTCTCGGGCGACCACGGGAAGATCGCCCGCTGGCGGCGCCGGAAGGCCCTCGAAAAGACGGCCCGAGTGCGGCCGGACCTCCTGGAGACGAGGGCCGCCGATCCCCGTGACGAGGATCCCGAAGAGGAACTACGGAAAGAAAGGAAGGTTCAATGAGCCTGGTCAACGTGGTTGAGGATAAACAGCTGAGAAAGGACCTCGAACCCTTCAACGTGGGGGATACGGTCAAGGTCCACGTCATCATCCGGGAGGGGGACAAGGAGCGCGTCCAGGTATTCCGCGGCGACGTCATCGGCAAGCGCGGCGCCGGGATGAAGGCCTCGTTCACCGTCCGGAAGGTCTCGTTCGGCATCGGCGTCGAACGGGTCTTCCCCATGCACTCCAAGATGATCCGCAAGATCGAGGTCGTTCGCAAGGCCAAGGTCCGCCGGGCCAAGCTCTATTACCTCCGCGACCTCAAGGGCAAGAAGGCCCGGCTCAAAGAGGACCAGTCCTGACCCTCGCGGCTCGCCGTGGCCACCTTCCGGCTTGAGAAGATCCTCCTCCGGCAGGGCCTGCGGCTCATCGCCGGCGTCGACGAGGTCGGCCGAGGGGCCCTTTTCGGGCCCGTCGTGGCGGCGGCCGTCGTGATGCCTCCCGAGTGGCTCCTCAAGCGCCCGCCCGCCGCGGTCCGCGAGATCGACGACTCCAAGGTCCTGGCCCCGACAAAAAGGGCGGAGCTGGCTTCGTTCCTGGCCCGGGAGGCGCCGGGCCTCGGGGTCGGATTGGCTTCAGCCGCGGAGATCGACGAGATGAACATCCTTCGGGCGACCCATCTGGCCATGCGCCGGGCCCTCGGCAACCTCCCCATCCCCCCCGACATCCTGCTTGTTGACGGCTTCCCGATAAAGGATGTACAGTATCGTCAGATGGGCGTCCCCGGGGGAGACCGGAAATGCCGGTCGATCGCCGCGGCGTCCATCGTGGCCAAAGTCTTTCGGGACGACATGATGGTGGCTCTCGACGGCCTTTACAGAGGCTACGGCCTTGGCCGGAACAAGGGCTATGGGACCAGGGAACACATCCGATGTCTGAAGGAAAAGGGCCCGACCGGCCTTCACCGGCGGACGTTCAAATGGGAGTGAGGATCGTCCGCCCATGAGCCCCCGCATCGATCGAGCCCGGGTCCTCGAGACGGCCGAGAGGCACGTCAAAGCCGGCAAGCTCAAGGAGGCCGTCGCCGAATTCGAGAAGCTCGTCGCCGCCGACCCGCAGGACATCGGGACGCTCAACATCGTCGCCGACCTCCATGTCCAGCTCGAACAGACCGACGAGGCCGTCAAGTTCTTCACCCGGTTGGCCGAGGAGTACGAGAGGCGGGGCCTCATCTCGCAGGCCCTGGCCTTCACCAAGAAAGTCCACAAGCTCAAGCCCGATCTCCGCGAACAGGCCCTCAAGCTCGCCGACATGCTCGCCCAACAGGGCTTTCCCGCCGAATCCAAGGACGTATCCATCGGGGTCGCGCGCCGCCACCTGGAGGCCGGCGAGGCCGCCGAGGCCATCGCCATCTACGAGAAGATCGTCCGGGCGGACCCCGAGGACCTCGAGGCCCGCAAGGCCTTGGCCGATCTTTACAGGGACAAGGGCTTCGTCGACGCGGCGTTCCAGCAGCTCACCGAGATCGCCGAGCTCCGGATGAGCCAGGGCCGGCTGGAGGACGCCGAAGAGGTCCTGGCCGAGGCCATCACCCTCAAGCCCGGCGATCCGAGGGCCCTTGTCGATTTCGTCGAGCTTTACAAGCGGCAGGGCCGGGCCGCGAAAGCCGTCAAGCTCCTCGAGGACCATCTGCAACGGACCCCGGACGACGTCCAGGTGCTCAACATCCTCGGCAACCTGTTCTTCGAGGAGGGGGAATACAAGAAAGCCGAGGACCTGTTCGGCCGCATCGTGGCCGCTCATCCCCTGAACGTCAACGCCCGGGTCAAGCTGGGCCGCATCTTCATCCTCAAGGACAAGCTCGACCAGGCCTTCGGGCTCTTCGAGCCCCTCGTCAACAATCTCCTCAAAAAGGGACGGGAGGACAAGGCCATCGGCCTTCTCAGCCTGATCCTGGAAGCCCAGAAGCCGCACCTGCCGGCCCTCGAGCGCCTGGCCCAGATCTACAGGTCCGCCGACGACGCGAAGAAGCTCGAGGTCGTCTGCCGGGCCATGCTCACGGAATTCCGGAAGCAGGGCGACCGGAACAGGATCCTGGCCGTCCTCCAGGAGCTCCATGAGCTCCGCCGGGACGACGCCGAGATCACCGAGGAATTGCGGGCCCTCAAGAAGGACATGGGCCTGTCCGACGATGACAAGGCGGCGGTCGAGAGCCCGGGCCTGTCCGACGCCGACCGGGAGACGATCCGGGAGACGCTCGGCCAGGCCGACCTCTATATCCAGCAGGGGCTCGTCCGCAACGCCCGCCGGATCCTGGAGAATCTCCTGTTCAAGTACCCCGACGAGCCCCGGATCAAGGCCAAGATCGGGGTTCTCGATGAGATCAAGACCCAGATCGATGAAGAGGAGCTCCGCCGGCGCATCGAGAGGACGAGCGCTCTTGAGTCCCGGATCAAAGAGAAGAGCGCCGAGCGGAGATCCGCTGAGAAGAAGAAGGACTACGGCCCCTTCGCGAGCGAGGTCGTCGAGGGCGAGAAGGTCAGCACGGCCGAGCTCTTCGCCGAAACCGACATCGTCCCCTTCGGCGGCGCCGGGCCCGCGGAGAGGGTCTATCACGAGCTGAGGGACCAGATCGGCGCGGAGCTGCGCATGCTGAGGGCCGTCTACCTGCAGCAGTCCCAGGGGGAGATGGCCTCGCTCGAGAAGGAGCTCTCCGGGATCGTCGCCGATTTCCGGAGGGACCTGAAGACCAAGATCAAATCCGACGACGCGGCGACCTATTACCAGCTCGGCGTGGCGTTCATGGGCCAGGGGCTCTACCGGGAGGCCATCGAGGAGTTCTCGAAAGCGGCCAAGGATATAAGATACGCGATCGAAGCCTACAGCCTCATCAGCCTCTGCCACCGGCAGAAGAGGGATTTCGAAGAGGCCGAGACATGGCTGCGGAAGGCCCTCGACCTGGCCGAGATGGGGACCGACCAATATTTCGCTCTGGAGTTCGAGCTTGCCGAGCTCTGGGAGCAAAGCGAGCGCCGCGACAAGGCCCTGACGCTCTACCGCGAGATCCGCGACTGGAATCCCGGCTACCGGAACATCTCCGAAAAGCTCAAATCCCTTGGGGTCGGACCACAGGATATCTAGTTATATCAGTCGCTTAGATAAAGAAATCGGCCCCGGCAACAGCTTTGCGAGCACGTTTTCGGGGCCCAAAATGCGACGCCTCAGTCGACGACCTTCCCCGAGATGATCAGGATCAGCCCCTTGTCCCCCCCGTCGAGCTTGGAGACGCCGACAACGGTCCTCTCGCCGGACTTGATGTTGAGCGTGCTCGAGATCAGGTCCGACACGGAGGCCGCCGCTTCCTTGCCGGTCACAAGCCGCACGGTCTTTTGCCTGAGATTGAACTGGGTCCTGATGACCGGAGCCTTGGCGTCCCCGGCGACTTCCGGACGGAGCGAGAACTCGAACTCGGCCTTGGGTCCAATGACCACCTCGGCGTTCTCCCTGTTGACGACCCGGACGAGCGAGCTGTCGAGGAGCGTATAGCTCTTATAGCGGAGCAGACCGCGCAACTCCCTGATGAGGGGATCGTTCTGGATGGGATCGGCGCCCGCGGCTTCCGTTTCCGAGCCCAGGACGAGCTGGACGGTAAAGAGCAGGTCGGCCGGCTTGACGTCGACCTCGCGGACGACCTGCTTCGCCATCTCGATGTTCTCCGGAGTGGCCATCAGAGTCAGGATCCTCCTGCTCTGATCCATGGAGACGCGTTCGTACCGGGGATCCATCAGCGATTGGATCAGGGCGAGGATGTCCGTCCCCGAGACGAATTTCAGCCTGACCAGCTCCTTCTTGACCGCCGGCCTCGGCGTCTCCTCTTTCGCCTGGGCGGCGTCCTCAGCGGCGAGGACGGTCACGGCGAACCCCAACGACAACGCGCAAGCCAGGAACAATGCGAGTCCTTTGTTCATTCTTGGTCTCCTTTCCATTCGAAATCCTTGTGGAAGAACCAGACGACCTGGAGCCCTGTCTCCTGCGAGACGAGAGTGACCGAAACGACGTCCTGGGCGGGGGGATCTTCGGCGAGCCTCAATCCGCGCTCGCCCGCCGCCCGCACAGCGGCCGCCGGCCCCGGCCGGATGCCGGTGTTCTGCCAGAGCAGCATCACGGCCGTCACGACGAGCGCGGCCGCCGTTCCCGCCGCCACGGCCCATCGAGGCCACAGGATGGGCCTGCGAACGGCCGCTCTCTTTTCCCGGCCGCCCTGCCCGTCTTCGACAGCCCGGGCCACGACCGCCCGCCATTCGCCGTCGCTCCAATCGGGTGCATTCTCCGCCCGCGCCGCCGCCCGGACCACTCCCAGGGCCCTCCGGTACTCCTCGAGCTCCTGCCGGCAGGCCGGGCACGAGTCCAGGTGGGCGCCCACCGACCGCATCCGCCTCGCCGAAAGGTCGCTCCCGGCGTAGAGAGGCATCAGCCTTTTCGCTGTCCGGCAATTCATCGTCCTGCCTCCAGGTGGGGGTGACGGGCCCGGATCGCGTCGCGGATCTTGCGCCGGGCCTTGGACAGGTTGACCCGCACGGACACGCTCGAGCACCCCAGCGCGCGGGCCGTCTCCCGGATGTCGAGCTCCTCGATGTCCCGGAGCACGAACACCTCCCGCTCCCGGGCACTGAGCGTGGACAGGCAGTCCATGAGACCCGAGCGGATCTCCTGCCCGTCCCGCCCCGCCTCGGGATCCGCGGGCCGCGGAACGTCGTGGACCGCGCCTTCCATGGCCGCCCTTTCCCGGACCGACTTCCGCATCCTGTCGCGGGCCTCGTTGGCTGCGATCTGGAAGAGCCAGTTCCGGAAGCTGCGGGACGCGTCGAAGCGGCCGAGAGAGCGGAAGGCCCGCAGGAACGCCTCCTGGGCGACCTCGAGGGCCGCTTCGCGGTCCCGGGTCAGCCGGTAGGCGAGGGCCAGAAGCGGCCGCCGGTAAGGGGTGACCAGCGGCTCGAAGGCTTCGGTGCGGCCGGCGAGAACCATCTCCACGAGCTCCTTCTCCGTCTCGTTCATCCGCATGGTTCTACTCGCGCCGCCGCCATAATGTTAACGTTCTTCCCCCCATCGAGGGGTTTTGGGGGTCTTCAGGGGGATATCTATCGCCACAGCGTGATCCCAAATCCCCGGGATCGGGAGAAGAACGCATTCGGAAATCCCGGCGGGGAAGAGAATAACACCCCCGCGCGCGACGGTCCAACAGGCGGCGGGTCGGCGCCGCTAGCTCTCGATGTGGACGAGGTCCTTGACCTTCTTGAAGACCTCGAGGACCCTATCGAGCTGTTCGTCGGTGTGGGTCGCCATGTAGCTCGTCCGCAGCAGCGACAGCTCCGGCGGGACGGCCGGCGGCAGGGCCACGTTCGTATAGATGCCGGCCTCAAAGAACACCTTCCAGGCCTGCATGGTCTTCATCATATCGCCGATGATGATGGGGATGATCGGCGTCTGGGTCGTGCCGATGTTGTAGCCCATGGCCCGCAGCTCGTCCCTCATCCGCTCGCCGATCTTGTTGACGCGCTCGACGCGCTCGGGCTCCTGCTCGAGGACGTCGAGACAGGCCAAAACGGTGGCCGCGTTGGACGGCGGCAGGCTGGCGCTGAAGATGAACGGCCGGGAGAAGATCTGGATCCAGTGGACGGCCTCCTTAGGGCCGGCGATGAAGCCGCCGACCGAGGCGAAGGACTTGCTGAAGGTGCCCATGACCAGGTCGACGTCCTTCTGCAGGCCGAAATGGGGCCCCGTACCGCGGCCGCCGCCGAGGACACCGAGCGAGTGGGCGTCGTCGACCATCAGCCGGGCGCCGTACCTCTTGCAGATGGGCACGATCTCGGGCAGGGGGGCGATGTCCCCGCCCATGCTGAAGACGCCGTCGACGATGACCAGCCTGGCCGGATCGGGCGGCAGCGACTTCATGACCTTCTCGAAGTCGGCCATGTCGTTGTGCTTGTAGTACCGCGTGTTGACGTTCTTCTGGACCTTGGCCATACGGACGCCGTCGATGATGCTGGCGTGGACCTCCTTGTCGGTGATGATGATGTCCTCGCGGTCCATGACCGCCGGGATGCTGCCGAGGTTGGCCTGGAAGCCCGTGCTGTAGACCAGGGCGGCCTCCATCTGGACGTACTTGGCCAGCCGCTCCTCGAGCTCGAGGTGGAGATCGAGTGTCCCGTTGAGGAACCGAGATCCCGTGCAGCTCGTACCGTATTTCTTGATCGCCTCGATGGCCGCTTCCTTGACCTTCGGATGGTTGGTCAGGCCGACGTAGTTGTTGGAGCCGATCATGATGTACTTCTTGCCGTGGATGACCACCTCGGTCCCCTCGGGCTGTTCGATGGGGATGAAATAGGGGAAGATGCCCATGGCCTGGGCCGTCTTGGGGTTGAGCGGGTAGCCGTATTTCTGGGCGACCGCCGGGTCGGAGTAGAAGCCCTTGCATTTCTCGAAGAGGTCCATCGTCACGTCCTTCGGTAGGATTCCAGACGATTCAGTATAGGTTTTTACCGGGGACAAGTCAATTTCCCGGCCCGGCCTGATCGGGGGACAAGTACCAGAGGTACATGTCCCCGGCTTTATCGCCTGACGGGCCGGGTCAGGCAGGTCGGGCCGCCGGCGCCCTTGAGGGAGATCTCCCGGCCCTCGTAGGTCAGGACCTCGAGCCCGGCCTTATCCAGGACCTCGGCGGTCAGCGGGTTCCCGGCCAATGCAAGGCAGATCCCAGACGCGATGGCCAGGACGTTCCCGCCCATCGTCCCGAATTCGGCTTCCGGGACCTCGAGGAGCTCGAAGCCCGAACCGAGCAGCCGCTCCCGGAAGGGCACGGGGAGAAGGCGGGAATGGACGAGGAGCTTTCGCTCCGCCACGGGGCTGAGGACGGACATCAGATGGAAGACGTCGTCCGGCCCGCTCCAGTGGGGGAGGGTGACCTCGATGACCTCGCATCCGTCCGGGGTGACGAGCTCGCGGAACTGCCGGATGCCTTCAGCATTGGTCCGGTAGCCGCGGCCGACGGCGACGGTCCTCTCGTCCAGCCAAACGACATCGCCGCCCTCGAGCGTCCCAGGCTCGACGATCGCGCCCGCGACAGGCCACTCAGCCTTGGCGCAGAAGGCCCCGACGGCCCGAGGCTCCGCCCTTCGGAGGGCTTTTCCCATCCGGCCGAGAACCACGCCGCGCGGCGCGAGACAGGCCGCATCCCGGACGTAGATCGAATCGAGACCCGTCGCGGGTTCCGCGGGAAGGAACCGGACCTGTGAAACGTGCCTTCTCAGGATCGCGGCGAACGCATCGAATTCCTCGCAGGCCCGGGCGACGTCGGGCTCCGCCGTGTAGCCCAGCGCTTTCCATTGAGCGGAGACGCTCTTCTGGTCGTGCCAGGCCTGCCGGGGATGCTTGAGAAGAACGGCCCGCATGGGGCTGACTTCGTTGAGGGCGCCCGTGTCCATGACCGAATCATACCGGCTTGCCCCGTAAAAGTAAAACCGGCTCCACATCGTGGAGTGGAAGATGCCGGAGAATAGGGAAAGGAGGGCTTGACAACCGATCCCGTTTATTTATAATTTTTATTTATAAATAAATATTATGAATAATCAAGAAACCGCCGGCAAGGCCAGCGGGCGGACAAGGCGGACGCCCCAAAAGCTGGCCATCCTGGCCTATCTCGAAGGGAACACGGGCCACCCGTCCGCAGAGGAGATCCACAAGGCCCTGCTTCCCCGATTCCCCACGATGTCCCTCTCGACCGTCTATTCGACTCTCCGCGCGCTTCAACGGGAAGGCCGGGTCCACGAGCTGGCCGTCGAGCCAGGCAAAGGCCGCTTCGACCCCGAGCCCGCTCCTCATCACCACCTCGTCTGCCTCGAGTGCCGGAAGGTCGTTGATGTCCACCGGCGCTTCGCCGTCTCTCTCGGGCGGGAGGAGGCCCGGGGCTTCCTCGTCCTTCACGCCCATATCGGGTTCTTCGGCCTCTGCGCCGGCTGTCAAGCGAACGCAAAAACCAAATCATAAAGGAGGTCCTTTGATGGACAACACGATGATGAACGAGAACCAGGGAAAGACGGGCATGCCGCGGATCGGCGAGCCCGCCCCGCAATTCGAGGCGTTCACGACACACGGCGTCCTCAAACTCTCGGACTATAAGGGCAAGTGGCTCGTCCTCTTCTCCCACCCGGCCGATTTCACCCCGGTCTGTACGACGGAATTCCTCGGTTTCGCCGAGATCCACCCCAAGCTCAAGGAGATGAACGTCGAGCTCATGGGCCTGAGCATCGACAGCGTCTACTCGCACATCGCCTGGGCCCGGAACATCGAGGAGAAGTTCGGACGGAAGATCACCTTTCCGATCATCGCCGATCTGAACAAGGACGTGGCCACCCTCTACGGCATGATCATGCCCGGCGAGAGCAAGACCGAGACCTCGCGGGCCGTTTTCGTCATCGACCCCGAGCAAAACATCCGAGCCGTCATTTATTACCCGCTCTCGACGGGCCGGAACATGGACGAGATCCTGCGCCTGCTCCAGGCGCTCCAGACGACGGACAAGCACGGCGTCGCGACCCCCGCCAATTGGCGCCCCGGCGACATGGCCATCATCCCGCCCCCCAAGACCCAGGAGGCCGCCGAGGCCCGGGTCAAAGAAAAACACGCCGAGTGCAGGGACTGGTATTTCTGCAAGAAGAACCTGAAGTGAGGGGCAAGCGCGCTTTCTCTCCAATGCTCTGAAAGCCCGACCGGGCCCCCTCCGCGGGGAGAGGGCCCGGGGCCGTTTTTCCCTTTATCCGGGGGGAAAGGCCCTGTGATCTCCAGGAACCGCCCCCCATCTTATTGATAAATAAGGTGCGGAAAAATATTTTCTTCTTCCTTGACTTCCCTCTGGAAATTCCTGCGGAGATAGGATAGAATCTCCGGAAACATAGGAGGTAAAGATGAAGACAGCGAGCAGACTCTTCCTGTTGGCGGCCTTGGCCGTGGCCCTGACGACGGGCCTTCACGGCAACGGCCTGAACCTCAACGGTTTCGGCGCCCGGGCCACGGGCATGGGCGGCGCGTACGTCGGGCTGGCCGACGATTTCACGGCCGTGTTCTGGAACCCGGCCGGCCTGGCCTTGCTGACCCGGCCGACGTTCGGCCTGGGCGGCGATATCCTCATGCCGTCGGCCACATTCACGCTGGGCTCCTACAGCATGGAGACCGAGAAGAAGTACTACCCGGCCGGCATCCTCGGCTATTTCCAGCCGATCGGCGGGAACATCGTCGTCGGTCTCGGCGCTTACACCCTCTCGGGTCTCGGCGCCGCCTGGGACAACACGGGGCTCGAGGCCGTCCTCGTTTCCCCTTACCCGCCGTCGATGTTCAGCCCGCCTCTCGGGGCTTACAAGTGGGAGAGCTTCATCGGGTCGGTGACGCTCGCCCCCTCGATCGCGGTCAAAGTCAGCGAGCAGTTCTTCCTCGGGGCGACGTTCAACGTCAACTACGGGTTCTTCAAGACCCATCAATGGGGGACGTTCCAGGTCATCCCCATCAAGCCCGTGCCGGCCCTGATCAACTTCGAGCAGCAGGACCTCGACGTCAAGGGCTGGGGCTTCGGGGCGACCGTCGGGGCCCTGGTCAAGCCGGCCGATTGGATCAGCTTCGGCGTCACCTACCGGACGCAGGCCAAGATCAAGCTGTCCGGCACGACCGAGATCGAGAACCTCGACGGGCTCGAACCGTATCTGGGGGGCATCGACATCTCGACCACGTCCAACACCAAGATGTCCGTGGTCAGCCCGATGTGGCTGGCCGGCGGCGTGGCCCTCAAGCCCGTCGACGGACTGACCCTGACTTTCGACGCCCAGTACACGAACTGGGCCAAGCTCCAGCAGGTCGATCTCGAGTTCGAGGACCCGTTCTGGGCCGTCAACCTCGGAGAAGAGGGGACGCTCCATCTCAACTGGGCGAACAAGACCCAGCTCCGCGGCGGCATTGAGTATGACTTCGGCAAGCTCGCCGTCCGCGCCGGCTATTACTATGACCCGGCCCCGGCCCCGGACGAGACCTTGAACATCCTGGTCCCCAGCTTCACGTTCAACAGCGTCATCGGCGGGATCGGCTACAAGGCCGGCGCCCTCAAGCTCGACTTCGCCCTCGAGTATCTGAAGGGCCAGAAGCGGACGATCGCGCCCGCGGAACACAACCTGCCGGGCGTCTACGAAATGAAGATCCTGGTCCCCGTCGTCGGGCTGACCTACAGCTTCTGAGCGGGATCGGGAACGAACGGATCCTCCCGGGGAGGGCCGCAAGGCCCTCCCTTTTTTTCGCGGAGGGAAGGAATTGACCCTCCCCGACCGGTTGTGCTATAAGCGACTCTGGTATCCGGCATGGACCGCGCGTCGCCCCGCTTCCCGATCTCATCACCCCTTTCCCTTTACGCCCCGCAGGGCCTCTTCGGCCGGGCCCCTGCGCGGCCTGGCCGCCGGAGCCATGAACATGGAACGCTCTCATAGAGGAAGGAGATCATGGACGACACCAAGAACACTCCCGTGACCGGGCAAGGACTCTGGAGCCGCCGAAAATTCTTGGGCGCGGCCTCCGCGGCCGCGGCCGGGATGATGGTCGTCCCCCGCCACGTCGTCGGTGCGACCCAGAAAAAGAAGGCCCCGAGCGACACCGTCAACATCGCCTGCGTCGGCGTCGGGGGCATGGGCTTCTCCGATGTCCGGGGTGTGCGCACGGAGAACGTCGTCGCTCTCTGCGACGTCGATGACGAGCAGATGGCCAAGCTCCTGCGCTCCGACCGCCTCGAGCCCGCCGAAAAGGCCATGTACGAGAAGGCCGCCAAATACCGCGACTTCCGCCGCCTGCTGGAGAAAGAGAAAGGCATCGACGCCGTCACGGTGACGACCCCCGACCACACCCACGCCGTCATCGCCATGGCCGCCATCAAGCTCGGCAAGCACGTTTACGTCCAGAAGCCCCTGACCCACACGATCAAGGAGGCCCGGCTGCTGGCCAAGGCCGCCAAGGAGGCCAAGGTCGCGACCCAAATGGGCAACCAGGGCCATGCCGGCGAAGGGGCCCGCCTCATCTGCGAGTGGATCTGGGACGGCGCCATCGGCGACGTCCACGAGGTCCACTGTTGGACGAACCGGCCCATTTGGCCCCAGGGCATCGACGCTCCCAAGGAGATCCCCTCCGTCCCCTCGACCCTCGATTGGGACGTTTGGCTCGGCCCGGCGCCCTTCCGGCCCTACCACCCCGCCTATCATCCGTTCAAATGGCGCGGGCTGTGGCACTTCGGCACGGGCGCTTTGGGCGATATGGGGGCCCACATCTTCGACCAGCCCTTCTGGGCTCTCAAGCTCAAATCGCCCATCAGCGTTCAGGCTTCCTCGACGCCCTTCACCAAGGATTACTATCCCTGGGCCGAGGTTGTCACTTACGAGTTCGCCGCCCGCGAAGGGATGGGGCCCGTGACCCTGACCTGGTGGGACGGCGGTCTCATGCCCCCTCGCCCGCCCGAGCTCGAGCCCGGCCGGAAGATGGGCGATAACGACGGTGGCGTCCTCTTCCGGGGAAGCAAAGGCCTCATCATGTGCGGCGTCTACGGCGAGAACCCCCGGCTCGTCCCCGAGTCGAGGATGCAGGAATATGCGCGGCCGGAGAAGACCATCCCGCGGTCGCCCGGCATCCGGCTGGAGTGGATCGAGGCCATCAAGAAGGGGACGAAGTCGACGACCGACTTCGCCTATTCGGGCCCGCTGACCGAGGCCATGCTCCTGGCCAATGTCGCCGTCCTCCTCCAGGACCGCAATATGAAGCTCCTTTGGGACGGCGAGAAGATGGAGTTCACGAACCTCCCGGAGGCCAATGAGTTCCTGCACTTCGAATATCGGCCAGGCTGGAGCCTGTGAAGGGAAAGGGGGTCGTTATGATGCGAAGACGTTCGCTGCCGATCGCCGCGGCTCTCTTCACGGTCCTTCTCGCCCGCGCGGGCTCGTCCCAACAGGACTGGTCCGTCCACGATCCGAACCGGCCTCAGCCGCCGGTCGTGGCCCCCGGCCCGGCCGGCCCTGCCGTTCCGCCGCCCGCGGACGCCGTCGTCCTCTTCGACGGCCGGGACCTCGCCCAGTGGACCGACGCCAAGGGCCAGCCGTCCCGATGGAAGCTCGCCGACGGTTATATGGAGGTCGTCGCCAAGACGGGCTCCATCAAAACGGTCCAGACGTTCGGTGACTGTCAGCTCCACGTCGAGTGGATGGCCCCCCTTCCGGCGAAGGGCGAGGGGCAGGGCCGCGGCAACAGCGGGGTCTTCCTCATGGGGCTCTACGAGGTCCAGGTCCTCGACAGCTACGACAATACGACCTACGCCGACGGGATGGCGGCCTCGCTTTACGGCCAATTCCCGCCGGACGTCAACGCGTGCCGGCCGCCCGGGGAATGGCAGACCTACGACATCGTCTTCCGCCGGCCCCGCTTCGATAAGGAGGGCGGGCTCCTCTCGCCGGCCCGGATGACCGTCTTTCATAACGGCATCCTCGTCCACGACTGCCGGGTTCTGACCGGCCCGACCGCCCACAAGGCCCGCCCGCCTTACAAGGCCCACGCCGACAGGCTGCCGATCTCCCTCCAGGACCACGGCGACCCGGTCCGCTTCCGGAACATCTGGGTCCGGGACCTCGAATAAGCCGCGTCCGGCGGCCGGGCCGCCGGACGGCAGGACAGAACGGAGGCCGTCATGAGAACGTATGCCGCCTTGGCCCTGGCCGCCCTGGCCATGGTCTCGCTCCTCGTGTGCGGGGGCGCTCCCCCCGAAGCCCCGCAGACCCAACGCTCCGCCCTCTTCGTCTGGGGCGGATGGGCGGGCCACGAACCCAAGCAGTGCGTCGACATCTTCGCCCCCTGGCTCGAAACCCAGGGCTTCACCGTCGAGATCTCGGACACGCTCGACGCCTATCTCGATCCGGAGAAGCTCAAAGGGCTCGACCTCATCGTCCACATCTTCACGATGTCGGACATCAAGCCCGAGCAGGAGCGCAACCTCGAGGCGGCTATCCGAGGCGGCGTGGGACTGGCCGGCTGGCACGGCGGTCTGGGCGACGCCCACCGCTCGGCCGTCGAGTATCAGTTCATGGTCGGCGGGCAGTGGGTTTCCCACCCCGGCGGGATCATCGACTACGACGTGGAGATCGTCAAGCCCGACGACCCCATCGTCAAGGGCCTGAAGCGCTTTCACATGAGGTCCGAGCAGTACTACATGCACGTCGATCCGGCGGTCGAGGTCCTGGCGACGACGACCTTCTCCGGCGAGCACGCGCCATGGATCGACGGGGTCGTCATGCCCGTCGTCTGGAAGAAGCTGTACGGCCGGGGGCGTGTCTTCTACACCTCGCTCGGCCACGTGGCCGCGGACTTCGACGTCCCCGAGGCCCGCGAGATCGTCAAGCGCGGGCTCCTCTGGGCCTCCCGGGCCACGGGCGAAGACCCGCCCAAGATGAACATCTACGCCCCGCTCCTCAAAAAATAGGGGGCCGGCGGACGAACAAGGCCAGGAGGACCTCGGGGCGCAAGCCGTAGTAGGTCAGCGCGAAGCCGTCCCCGAGCCGCTCGCCGATCTCCTCCGCGAAGGCGGCCGAAGCGATGACCACTTCCGCATCGCCGAGCTCCCGGGCCTCTTCGATCCCGGTCCAGTAACCGATCCGCGTGTATCTCCGCAGGTACCAGGGAATGGGCCAGGTCTCGTCCGGCGGGGCGACGACCTTGACGAGCATCGAACGGCCCTCCGGCGAGGTCGCTGCGGCCGCTTCCACGCGCTCGACGAGCCGCAGGAAGTCCGGGCTTGTTTGGGCGTAAACGTAAGGGTTGGTCGGATCCGAATGATCCACGAAATTGGCCCGGTGGCCTTGCCAGGCGAGGTGCGCGAATCCGGCCGCGAGGAGGAACGCGATCGCGGGGCGGACCAGGCGAAGCCGGCTGACCTTCACGGCCAGCAGGACGCCGGCCCCGTGGCCGGCGAGCATGAGCGCGCCCCAGTAAAAGGGCAGAAGGTTCCAGGGGGTCTTATAGGGGATCGCGGAGTAGACCGCGGCGCTGACGAGGGTGAAGATGAAGAGGAACCGCAGGAGCGGCGACCGGCCCTCGTCCTCTCTTCGCCGCAGGAATGCGGCCAAGCCTCCGATGAGGGCCAGGGCGAGGACGAACGCCTCGCTCCAGACGGGCCCCGCGCCGAACCGTGAGTAGGCCAACGTTCCCAAGTAATAGGACCAGGGATGAACATGGAGGCCGGCCCCGCCGGCCCGGCCGATATAGGTCCCGAAGGCTCTCACCGCGTCGAGCAGGCCTCCTGGGTGGCTGAGAAAAGAGGTGAATAACGCAGCGGCGACCGCCCCGGCGGCCGCCAAAAAGATCAGGAGGTGGCCGACAGAAAAACGCCCGCGGGCCCGGTCCGTTCGTTCCCCCATGCCCTCGACCCCGACATAGAGCCCCGAGGCCGAACCGCGGCCCCTGATGAAACGTTCGACCGTGAGCGCCGCGGCGATGGCCCCGAAGAGGATGAGGCTCGTTTCTTTGGTGGCGAACATCATCCCGGCGTAAAAACCCGCGGCCAGGGCCCACCATCCGGATCTCGTCATCGAGTACCGCCACCCCGCCGCGACGAGTCCGGCGAGAAAGAATACGAGAAGCGTCTCCTGGATGTAAAACCGGCTGTAAGTGGTCATGGCGGGGGAGACAGCGGCCAGGGCCGCCCCGGCCAGCGCCGCCCCCCGCGGGAGGCCTCGGCCGAGAAACAGCATCAGGAGGACGATCCCCGCCCCGAACAGGGCCGGGACCGACCGGAGCGTCGTTTCCCGCAATTCGGGCAGGGAACGCTCGCCCGCCGCCCGGGCGGCCGGGAGCGTCAGGTAATAGAGGCTGGGGCCGTGGTGGTCGTGGGGGTCGTAGCGGTACTCCCCCCGTTCGAGGAGCGCGCCGAACTTGACGGCCTGGTTGGCCTCGTCATGGTGCATCGGGCGGAGGTCCAGCCCGACGGCACGGAAGAGGAGGGCGCCGAGGACGGCGGCGAGGCCGAGAGCGCGGGAGAGCTTGCCGGTCATTTGGCCGGGAGGCCGTAGACCTCGACCTCCACGTAGTGGTTCATGTCGTTGGCCGTGTTGCCGGCGCTGTAGAGACGGACGTAGCGGGCCTTGACCCCCTTGGGATCGAACAGCTTGCCGTCGAACGTCTCGATGTATTCCTTGTCCTTGCCGGCGCCGAGGCCCGAGGAATTGTCGTGGTCATTGTTAAAGACCGTCGTCACGCCGCTGACGAAGTCCTTGTCGTCGGACACCTGGACGATGACGTCCCGATAGACCCGGGCCTGGCTGTGGTAGTGCCAGGCGACGATGGCGGAAAGCTCGTGGGACGCCCCGAGATCGATCTGGACCCATTGGAGCATGGGCCCGAGCTCGACGTAGTAGCCGTCCTCGCCGGATTTCTTGCCGTCTGTGACGAAGCTGAGCTCGCCGATGATCGGGTCCTTGTCGCTCGCCGTGACCGGCTTCCCGGCCGAAAGGAGGACGGTCCCGACGGGGACCAGGAACGGGCCGCGCGGCTTCCCGGTGATGGTCTCGAGGTTGGGCGTGCGGATGTTGCGGGGCGTGCCGACGAACATCGGTTTGGGCAGCGGGATCTGGAGGATCTCCTTGTCCTGGTCCTGGCAGCCGGCGGAGGCGGGGGGGGCGGTCAAGGCCAGCCCCATGGCCAGGAGGACCGTCACGATGAGCGTCCTGTTCATTTCGATCTCCTCGTCGTCGTCCGGCGGTCCCGGTCGAACGCGCCGGCAGGGAATATTTTACACGTTTTCGGGCCGATAATCACCAAGGCCCGCGTCTCGGGGTGCCGGCGGCAGAAGGCTTCCACCTCGGTCGTGGACATGACCATGAAGGCCGTCGAAAGCGCGTCGGACCAGGCGGCGGACGGATGGGAGGCCCAGGCCGCGGCGTGGCTTGCGGCCGCCCGCCCCGCCCGGGGGTCGATGACGTGGGCGCCTTTGACCTCTGTCCCGGAGCCGCTCAGGGCCTGGTCACGAAGATGGATCCTTTTCGGGGCCCGGATGTCCGGCCAACCCGAGGCCAGACCGACGGGCCAGCCTGCGCCGGTCCTCTTGCGCCCGGGGCCCGGGCCCATGGCCAGAGCCGTGCTCGTCCCGGCATGGAGGAGGGCGTTGGTAACATCCCACTCGAGAAGGACCTGACGCGCGGCGTCGAGGGCGTATCCCTTGCCGACGGCCCCGAGATCGAGGTCGACGGGCAGGGCTTTCCTTCCCCGGGCGGCCGGGACCCGGACGACCGCGAATCCGGCCGGGAGCCGTTCGAGGAGGAAGGCGTCGGCGGGCCTCGGCCGCCGTTTCCCGGAGCCTTTCGCCGGCTCACCGGGAACAGCCTTGGCTGCGCCGGCCGCACCGGAGAGGCAAGCCCGGTAATTCATGTCGAAAGCCCCGTCCGTCTCCATCCGGGCTCGCTCCGCCAGCGCCAGGCATTCGGCCGTCTCGATGCCGATGCGCATCGACCCGCCCGGGGCGAGCCGCCCGATGCGGCTCGTTTCGCTCGTGGGGTCGAAGCGGCTGAACAGCCGCTCGAGGCGGTCGATCTCCCCGAACGCGGCCCGGGCCGCCTGCCGGGCATAGTCCTGGTCCTTTCCGGCAATGAAGATCTCGAACGTCGTCGCCATCGCCTCGTGCTCGAAGCGGTGGACCGGCTCTCCGCGTTCCTCTGGCATGGCTCGAGTATGTCCGATTTCCCGCGCTTTATCAATCCCGGGTCTCCGTCCTTGGAGGCCGTCCTCCGTTCGGCTTCGCGACGGATATCCCCCCTAGCCCCCCGGCCCCCGGGGACCAGTCCCGGCGGTCCCCCCGCCTTCGGCGGGTCCCCCCCCCGCTACGGGGGTCGTCGGGGGGACATCCGCCGCCGCCTCACGTCGGACTTCATCACGGCCGATGAAGCTCTCGGAGAAGCGAGAGACGGTGACGCAGCGGCGTGGGGGCCCCCCGCCCGCGCGCAGCCGCTGATGCCGAAGAGAGCTTTGGAGCGGTGAGCACGGACGGGGGTGCGCCGCGAGAGGAACCGTCCCGAGCCTAACCGCGGGAGAGCGGCAGCTCGCGGACGCTTTCGGGAGGGACCTTGAGCTTGGCCGAGATCTGCTTCTCGCCCTCGAGGCCGTCGCCGGAGACGAAGCGGACGTCGAGCAGGCCCTCCGACCGGAAGCCGGTCTTCAGATGGACCATCTCGGCCAGGGCCAGGCTCCAGGCCTGGAGCCAGATCTCGAGCTCGCGGCGGTGCTGGGTGCGGCCGTCGAAGTGGACGGCCAGGCCGATCTCGCTGTCGGGCCCGGCCGTGCCGATGACCGCGCTGCCGAAGACGTACATGGCCTTGACGCCCCAGCGCTTGGCGTCGCACTGGAGGGCGATCTGCTCGGCCATCCGCAGCCGCCAGCAGGAGTGCTCATCGTGCTCCACCGAGCAGGCCGCGGCGGAAACCGTCTGGGCCCTGGCCGCGGTCCCCGGGTCGCTGAACATGGCGATGGCCTGTTCACGCTCGGAGTTCATGAGCACCTGGAGGACCTTGCCGCCGGTCGCTTCGGGCACGTCGATGACCCGCAGGGTCCCGGCCAGGCCGGCGAACTCGGGCAGGAGCTCGGCCAGCTTGTTGGGCGAGCCGAGAAGGAACTTCTCGTTGAACTTGACGCCCGGGTCGTCGGGATAGAGGGGAAGATAGCGGATGCCGGACTCGACGAGGTCCTGGAAGAAATGGGTCCCGAAGGAGACGTCGGGGACGTAGTTGCCCTTCTTGCGGGCGACCTCGATGAGCATCGCGGCGTTGTTGATCTCCGAATAGGTCACCCGGACGCCGAGCTTGATGTCCCCGCGGCTGCCCCACCGCCCCGGTCCCATGAGGATGAACTGGCGCCGGGGGAGGCACTTGTTCAGCCGGCCGACGGCCTGGCCGACGGCCATGAGATCGGCCAAGCCATCGATCTCACCGTAGCTGTCGGGGTCGACGTACACGATGTGGGTGATGTCGGAGACCCGCCCGTTGGAGATGTACTTGCCGGCCGTGAACAAGATCGATGCGTCCGGCACGCCCGAGGGGATCTCCATGGCCGACTCCTCGAGCGACTGGCTTTGGGGCCGGCACTGGAGAAGGTAGAAGTCCTCGCCGTCGTGGGCGAACTCGATATCGACGGGTACGCCGAGGGCCGTCTCCAGGGTCTTGAGGATGGCCTCGAGCTGGGCCATGAACGGCGTCCCTGAGATGAGGCCGTCGAAGGTCACGATGACGTCGTCCTTCGTAAGATCGGTGGCCAGGCCCATCGGCCGCTGGAGGAGGCCGTCGCGGTAGATGGATAGGACCCGGTTCAGGGCCGGGTAGTCCGCCCCGACCTCCCGGAGCACGTCCCGGATGGGCAGGGTCGTGAAGCAGTTCCTTTCGAGGTCGATGACATCGATCTTGGTCGGCGAGTAGCGGATGACCTCGTCGGTCGAGACGTTGACCCGGAGGTTGGGCTTCCCGGGGGCCACGAGGATCGGGTAGTCGTCCGAGAGCCGGTCGACGGCCCGCGTCCCGAGTCCCGGCACGAGACGGAGCAGCCCGTCCTCGCGCCGGATGCGCGGCGACCAGCGGAACTCGTTGCGGCTGAAAGCCACGCCGGCGTAGGCCGGGAAGAAGTACTTCCCGATCTTGCGGCCGACGACGGCCTGGATCATGATGGCCATTTCCTCGTGGAAATCGAGGAGACCGCGTTCCGTCCGGTACTGGATGGGGTCGGGACTGAAGGTCGAGGCGTAGACCTCGGCCACGGCGTCGATGAGGGCCTCGAGCCGCTCCTTTTTATCGCCCTGGTTGGCCAGGAAAAGGCTCTTGTACTTTCCGGCGAAGGCCGTCCCCAGCCGGTCCTCGAGGAGGCTCGAGCTGCGGACGATGAGGGGGACCTCCCCGAAATCGTCCAGGGCCACGGACAGGCCCTTGACGATCTCCGGCGGGAACGTGCAGTTCTTGAAGACCTGGACGAGGTGGGGGTACTCCTGGCGGACCTCCTCGATGTCCTTGTACTTTTGTTCGCTGGCCTCCTCGAGGTTGTTGTAAAGGGTGAACGCGAGCAGGGAATCCGATGTGATGTACCAGGTCTTGGGCTTCCTGACCGTGCCGATGGCCTTGATCCGCCGCGAGGCCTGCCGGAGGACCCGGCTGGCCAGGAACAAGCCGGCCGTCTTGCCCCCGAGCTTGCCGTGACTGTCCGGCGGGAAGACGATCCGGCCGACGAGGTCGAAGAAGTCCTCCAGGTCGAGATACTTCTTGGCGATGTTGATGAACTCGAGCTGCTCGGTGAAGAATCGCCGGATGAGGGCCACCCGGACGCTGTTGGCCGTGGCCCGGGGCAGATCGATGCCTTCCGGCATGATCCGCTTGATGCGGCGCATGGACTCGAGAACGTCGTTGAGCGAGGCGTAAACGTTCTCGAGGACCTTGACCGAGGAGCTCGAACGGTCCTCGCTCGTCCACTTCTGGATGCGGTTGAGGATCTCCTCGTCGGTCAGGTTGGTCGAGGCGATGCGGAAGGTCTCCTCGCTCAGGTGGAAGAAACGGTCGAGAGTTTCTTTTTCCTGGGGCAGGTTGGATTCGCCGAAGACCCCCTCCGGGTCCCGGTTCTCGACGTAGCGGCGCAGAAGCTGGCGGGCTTCGGCCACACCCCGCCAGCCCAGATAATTCATCATCTTCCGGGAGATGCGGACGAACAAATTCGGGTCCGTATTGCGGAGCAGGGCCAGGGCGATGCGCCAACCCTTGTTGTCCTCGGGGACCTCCCGCTTCTCGCCGCTCAATTCGGAGTACATCACACGGAGGCGCTGGTGGAGGATGAACTGGCCCAGCCGCTCGGCGACGGTCTGGATGAGCTTGGTCTCGCCGTTGAGGAACGGCCCGCAGTCGCTCTCGGGCGTCGGCTTGTTATAACAGACGCTGATCCGTCCGGCGACGGCGTCCTGGACCCGAATGTCCGCGGCCAGGATTTGCGGAGTTTCCTCGTAATCCGGGGACTCGAAGATCTCCGATCCGTAGACGATGCGGACCTGGCAGCACTCGGGGAACTGCCAGCCGGGGGGCAGGGCCTCGATGACCCGGCGGAAGACCTCCTCGAGCGGGGTGTCGTAGGAGCTGAGGATCTCCTCGACGCGATAGATGCAGCTCAGCTCTTTGGCCCGCTCGTGGAGGGTGGAGAACAGCGTGTTGACGGCCGCCGGGGTCCGCTCGTTGCTCATCGTCTCCTTGTCGCGAATGATCAGGTCCAGCCGCGGTCCTTGCAGGCGCTGGCGACCCGGCTGACGGAAATGACGTAGGCCGCGTCGCGCATGTAGAGCTTACGGGTCCGGGCCAGCTCGCTGACGGCCTTGAAGGCCGAGGTCATCTTCTCGTCGAGATGGGTCAGGACCTCCTCCTTGGGCCAGAAATAGTTCATGTTGCACTGGACCTGCTCGAAATAGCTGCAGGTCACGCCGCCGGCGTTGGCCAGGAAGTCGGGGATGACGAAGATGCCGCGCTCCTTGATGACCACGTCGGCCTCGGGGGTCGTCGGCCCGTTGGCTCCCTCCGCGATGAGCTTGACCCGCGGCTTGATCTTCTTGACCGTCTCGGCGTTGATCTGGTTCTCCAGGGCGCAGGGCAGGAGGATGTCGACGTCCTGCTCGATCCAGGCGTCGCCGTCGAGCCGCTCGTATTCAAGGGCCTGGGCCTTGGCCTTGTCGATGCCGCCGAAGCGGTCGGTGATGGCCAGCAGCTCGTCGAGATTGACGCCGCTTTTTTTCCGGTAGGTGTAGGAGGTCTGGTCGCCCTGGTCCCAGCAGGAGACGCAGACGACCTTACCGCCGAGCTGGGTGTACAGCTTGATGGCGTATTGGGCGACGTTGCCGAAGCCCTGGACGGCCGCCTGGGTCTTGGCGATATCCAGGCCCAGCTCCTTGAGGGCTTCGCGGACGGTGAAGATGAGGCCGTAGCCGGTGGCCTCGGTCCGGCCGAGCGAGCCGCCCATGCCGACGGGCTTTCCGGTGATGAAGCCCGGGTATTTGGCGCCGTGGATGGCCTCGTACTCGTCGAGCATCCAGAGCATGTGCTGGGGGTTGGTCATGACGTCGGGGGCGGGGACGTCGCGCAGGGGGCCGACGTCCTGGGCTACGGCCCGGACCCAGCCGCGGCAAAGCCGCTCTTGCTCTCGGGGGCTGAGGTCGTGGGGGTCGCAGACGACGCCGCCCTTGCCGCCGCCGAGCGGGATATCGACGACGGCGCATTTCCAGGTCATCCACATGGACAGGGCCCGGACCGTGTCGATCGTCTCCTGCGGGTGGAAGCGGATGCCGCCTTTGCAGGGGCCGCGGGCGTCATTGTGCTGGCAGCGGAAGCCGCGGAAGACGCGGACGCTGCCGTCGTCCATGCGGACGGGGATCGAGAAATGGTATTCCCGGAGGGGTTGCCTCAGGAGATCTCTCGTCGCCGGATCGAGCTCGAGGAGGTCGGCCACAGAGTCGAATTGCTTCTGGGCCATCTCATAGGGATTGAAGCCTTTGACGGCCATGGATCATACTCCTTTGTATTCATGAATTGTTGCGGTTCCGCAACACAAAATGATATCCGAAGACACGCGAAATAGCAAGGCGGCGCGGGGCGCGCCCGGGCCGGCGTTCCCGCTTGTCTCGCCGCCGGGATTCGGTTAGCATGGGGGAGGCCGCGAGGCCGTTCCACTCCGGAGACGGGAGAGGCCGGCATGACGACAAGGGCCTTGGACATGAGTTCCCTGCGGGACGAGATCGTCGGCATAGACGCCGCCGTCCCGACGCCGTTCGGCGAGCGCTTGATGGTCTACTGCGATTACACGGCTTCGGGCCGCTCCCTCCGGTTCATCGAAAGATACCTGCTGCGGCTCCAGCGCCATTACGCGAACTCCCACACCGAGGACGATATCACCGGACGGAGCATGACCCGGGTCCTCCATCAGGCCGAGCAGGCCGTCAAGGACGCCGTCAACGCCGGCCCGGCCGGCCGGATCGTCAGCGTCGGGTTCGGCAGCACGGCGGCCATCGACCGCTTCCAGCGGATCGTCGGCACGGCCCTGCCGCCGGCGACGCGGGAGATCCTTTTCTCCCTCGTCCGCGAGCACGCCGGGGCCGGGAAGGCCGCCGATCTCGAACGGTTCATCGCGGCCCGCAGGCCGGTCGTCTTCATCGGCCCCTACGAGCACCATTCGAACGAGCTGACCTGGCGGGAGGGACTGTGCACGGTCGTCGTCGTCCGATTGGGCCCCGACGGAGGGATCGACCTTGCGCATCTCGAAGAGCTGCTGAAGGACCCGCGTTTTGAGGGCCGGCTGCGGATCGGCTCGTTCTCGGCGGCCTCGAACGTCACCGGCCTCATCTCGCCCATCGGCGAGCTGGCCGCGATGCTCCACCGCCGCGGCGCCTTGGCCTGCTTCGACTACGCGGCCAGCGCCCCCTATGTCCGGATCGACATGAACCCGCCCCCCGGCCCGGACGGGGAGGACCGCAGCCTCGACGCCGTGTTCATCTCGCCCCACAAGTTCCTCGGCGGGCCCGGCTCGAGCGGTATCCTCGTCTTCAACGAGCGGGTCTATCGCCGGAACCTGCCTCCGTCCGTCAGCGGAGGGGGGACCGTCGCCTATGTCAGCCGGAGCGGGCACGATTTCTTCGACGATGTCGAGGAGAGGGAGAAGGCTGGGACCCCCGGGGTCCTCCAGACCGTCAAGGCCGCCCTGGCCTTCCTGGTCAAGGAAGCGGTTTCGGTCGAGGTCATCGAGCGGCGGGAACAGGAGCTGCTCCGCCGGGCCTTCGACCGCTGGCGGGCCAATCCCCGCATCGACATCATGGGCGACCCGGACCCGGCCAAGCGCATCGGGATCGTCTCCTTCAACGTCCGGGACGAGGGCGGCCGCTATCTCCACCCGAAGTTCGTGACCGTTCTTCTCAACGATCTCTTCGGCATCCAATCGCGGGCCGGGTGTTCGTGCGCCGGCCCCTACGGCCACGAGCTGCTGGGCATCGACGAGGCGACCTCCGAAAAGTACCGGGAGGCCATCCGCCGGGGGTACGAGGGCATCAAGCCGGGCTGGTGCCGCGTCGGGTTCCACTACACGATGGATGACGCCGACGCCGACTACCTCATCGAGGC
Organism: uncultured Eubacteriales bacterium; assembly: GCA_964423315.1. GTDB lineage: Bacteria > Acidobacteriota > Aminicenantia > Aminicenantales > Saccharicenantaceae > RBG-16-66-30. The sequence goes on from CAYREO010000007.1 coordinate 130,061, forward strand.
CGTCGATCTCGTGGGCCGGAGCGGTCGCAATTTCCTGCCGCTCTACCGGTTCGACCTCGGGTCGGGGGCCTGGACGCACGAGAAGGACCCGATGGCCTACGAAGACCTTTCGCTGGAAGACGCCTTTCAGGATGGAGAGGAGGCCGTCTGCCGGCCTCTTCCGGTCTCGGTGCGCAAGCGTCTCTACCGGGACTATCTCGAGGAAGCCAAAGCCCTGGCCGCCGAGATTGGCGAGGCCGCTCGCGGGGCCGGGGGGAAGCTTCCCGCGGAAGTCGCCGATCTCCAATTCTTCGCCCTTCCTCCCAGGGACTGAACGACGGCCGGAGGCCGCGCGCGAGAAAAGACTTCCGCAGGGAAAGGGAAAGGAGGAACCATGGACGAACATCAGGACAGCCATCGGAACGACGATCTGGCCTTCAACAGGCGCCGGTTCTTGGGCTACTTCGCGGCCGCCGGGTTCGGGGGCACGCTCCTGCCGGGAGCGCTCCTGGCCGTAGCCCAGGACGCCCCGGAGATCAACCCCGACATGGTCGACGCGGCGGCCCGCATCGCCGGAGTCGCTCTGACGCCGGAGGCCCGGAAGCAGATCGCGGAAGGGCTGAACCGGCGAGGAGGGCTTTTGCAGAACTTCGCCGCCCTTCGGGACATGGGCTTGGGAAACGATACGCCGTCGGCCCTGGTGTTCAACCCGGTCCTGCCGGGGACGAAGCTGCCCGTCGGGATGCCCACTCTGCGCCTGTCCCGAGTCCGCGCGGCCAGGCCCGAAACCGACGAGGACCTGGCCTTCCTGCCGGTGACCCATCTGGCCGCTCTCCTCAGACGGCGGGAGATCACCTCGACCCGCTTGACGAAGCTCTGTCTCGAGAGGCTGAAAAGATACGATCCGGTCCTCCACTGCGTCGTGACGCTGACCGAAGAGCTGGCCCTCGAGCAGGCCGAACGCGCCGACCGGGAGATCTCCCGGGGGCGATACCGGGGCCCCCTCCACGGCATCCCCTGGGGGGCCAAGGACCTCCTGGCGGTCAAGGGATACAAGACGACCTTTGGGGCCTCCCCATACAAGGACCAGACGATCGACGAGGATGCGACCGTTTACTCCCGGCTCACCGAAGCGGGAGCCGTCCTTGTCGCCAAGCTGACCCTGGGCGCGCTGGCCATGGGCGACCGCTGGTTCGGCGGGATGACCCGAAGCCCCTGGGATCCGGAGAATCCGAGGCAGGGCTCGAGCGGCTCCTCCGCGGGGCCGGCCGCGGCCGTGGCCGCTGGGCTCGTGCCCTTCGCCATCGGTTCGGAAACGCGGGGCTCGATCATCTCGCCGGCGAGCCGTTGCGGGGTCACCGGTTTGAGGCCGACCTTCGGACGGGTCAGCCGCCACGGGGCGATGGCCCTGAGCTGGACCATGGATAAGCTCGGGCCCCTCTGCCGGACGGCCGAGGACTGTGCCCTGGTCCTCCACGCGATCCACGGCCCCGACGGCAAGGACAACACCGTGCTCGACGCTCCTTTTTCCTGGGACGCGGGCCGCGATGTTCGGAAGCTCCGGGTGGGCTACCTCAAGGCCGACCTCGAGAGGGACATCGTTGAGGACCCGAAGTTCCCCGAGCGCGCCTTGCGGATGAGGGAGGTCCAGCGGTTCAACCGGGCCGCCCTGGAAGCCATCCGTTCGCTCGGCGTCGACCCGGTCCCCGTCGAGCTTCCGAAGATGGGCTCGAATCCCATGGATTTCCTGCTGACGACCGAGGCCGCGGCGGCCTTCGATGAGCTCGTCCGAAGCGACCGGCTCGATATGATGTCCGAGGAACCTGAGCGCAGCGCCTGGGTCGGTTCGTTACGGCTCCACGGGCTCGTCCCGGCCGTTCAGTACATCCAGGCCAACCGGGCCCGCTATCGGCTGATGCAGGCCTATCACGAGTTTTTCCAGGGGATCGACGTCCTCATCGGCAGCGCCCTCGGGCCGACCAACCTCACGGGCCACCCGGAGATGGCGTTTCCCCACGGCTTCGACTCCAAGGGCCAGCCGGCCGTCCTGCGCCTGACGGGCCGGCTCTTCGGCGAGGCCGACATCCTGCTCCTGGCCCACGCCTTCCAGCAGAGAACTGATCACCACCTCAAGCGGCCGAAGATCTGAAAGCCCGACGGCCCCCACTCCGCTCCCAGGTCAGGACCGATCTTCTGGCCCGCCGGAAAACGTATTTCGAGAAGGAAGCGGCGGTTTTCGAGGAGGTCCTCCGCGAGGGGACCCGGAACGGGGCGTTGGAATGCGCCGATCCCCGGACGGCCTCGTTCGTCCTCATCGAGGCGACGAATTCGCTGCTCCCCTTCAACCTTTCGGCGCAGGAGCTCGGGCGGAGAGAAGATGTCGAGGACAAGGTTGACCGCATCGCCGGCCTGCTCGTCAAGGGCTTGTTGGCATGTCCTTCGCGCCCGGCCCACTGGACGCGACGACGCGGGCCTTCTCGAACGATTCCATTCCGGCGTAGACCATCGCGGCCAGGACCGAGGCCAGGGCGCTGTAGCGGTGGAGCTCGAACAGGAGCTTCTGGCCGGGGGTGCGCAGGAGCGGCATCATCGGCAGGAGCGAGCTCAAGGTCAGCAGGAAGCCGGCCAGGATGAAGGCCCAGAAGGCGGCATGTTTGACCTTGGCCGCCGTGAGGCCCAGGCGCTTGGGATCGAAGAGCTTCAATGACAGCTCCAGCGGCTCGGGGACCGTGGTGAAGTTCCGGCTCTTGAACACGACGACGAGCGTCAAGCAGACGGCGAAGATGCCGCCGGCCGCGACATGGCCGATGAGAGGGAAGCCGAAAAGGCCGCGCGGGATGAAGACCGCGAAGAAAAAGCCGCTCGCGGCGAGATAGAGAAAGCTCCCGGTGAACAGGATGAACAGCCATTTCTCCAGGACCGGCAGGCGCCAGAGAGGCAGGGCCCTGACATAGTCTCCCCAAGCCTTCACGGATGCTTTGCGTGCGTTCGCTTTCGTCCGGCGGACAAGCCAGGTCCAGAATCTGCCGAGAAGGGCGACATAGACGAGGTTCGTCCGGTCCTTGTCGAGCCCCGTCCAGAAACGGTGGAAGGCGAGCGCGAGGAACGTCCCGGCGACGGCGAGCACGGCGATGATCGTGAATAGCATGGCGCTCACCTTCTCTCGAGGAGGCCGGCCAGCCGGCCCAAAGCCAGGATCCCCGCCAGCAGGAGCAGGGAGCCGACGACGAAGGCGCAAACGGTCAGAACGACCTTCAGCAGCGGCCTGACGGCGAAGGTCAGACCGAACAAGCCTTGAAAGAAACCGCCCAGCCTCATGAAGGAGTTCGAGGTCCGCGTGCGGGGCTTGGTCAGCAGGGGGCCCGCCACTTCGAGCTTCGAGAAGAAGAAATCCGAGCCGGCCGAGTGGCAATCCGTACAGCCGGTCCAACCCAGCGACTGTTGCGCGGGCCGGACGTTGTGGGCCAGGGCCCAAGTCACGGGCTCCGCGGCCTGATGCTTTTCCGAGACGAGCTTCCCGGACTTGTCGAGACGGAACATCCGCCCGCCCGAGACATAGACGAACTCGGCGTTTTCCGAGGTCCCGGCCAAAGCCCCCAGAACGAGCCCGACCTCCTCCTCGGTCAGGGTCTTCTCGGTTCCGGCCTTGGCGGTCACGGTCCGGACGTCGAAGTCGGAGGCCAGGGGTGCCAGCTTCCCGTCGACGAGCCATCCCGGCCGGGTCGCCTCGCCGAACTCCTCCGGAGCCTCCGAAACGTCGAGAACGCCGCCCTCGAACCGGTACAGCGTCCTCCTGACCTGGAAAACCGCCTGGCCGGGGGCGCCGGCGACCGTGTCGAGCGCCTGCAGGAATTCCTGGAAGCGCGATTCGATATCGGGGTCCTTGTCCTCGGCGCCGGGGTCGAAATCCGGAACGAGCGGGACGATCCCGTCGCCCTTGCGGAGGCCCCAGAACGCTGGCCTATCATCGGTCGGCCCGTTGTGCTCCAAGATCTCGATCCCGCCGTCGACGTGCGGCCCCAAGACGAACCCTCCCGAAACGAGCACCGGCGTCTCGTCCTCCTCCATGACCTGGGTCAGGGCGATGAGGACCGCGCCGATCCGCTCCTCGGCGCCGAGGATGTCGCCCGCCGCGGCCTCGACCTCCTCCGGCTTGAGGGGGACGAGGTCCCGGCCATCCTCCCTAGCCCAGAACGCCGGCCAGACCAGCCGGTGCGGAGCGATCTTGCCGTCCCCGCCCTTCATATAGACGGGTTCGTGAACCGCCGGAAGGTCCGTGGCCCAGGTGGCGACACCGTAGATGCCGAGCCGGTTGGCCCGCGAGGTCCGGACCCGCGTGAACCCGTCTCGCGGCTTCGGCCCCGAGTGGCAGACCGTGCAGGATAGCCGCTTGAAGTGGACGAGCGGGATGCCGGTGTGCTTGGGGCGCGGCGCGCCTAACCTTCCGGGCTCCACGTTGCGCCGGCCCGCGGCGTCCTCCCCGAGGTGGCAGCCGCGGCAGGTGAAGGCATCGACGGTCCGGTCGTCCTTGTCGGCGGCCTCTCCCTCGTAGCCGCGGACCATGTCGTGGTCGAGACCGTTTCGATGGCAATCGGCGCACCGCAGGCCCGCGGCCGAATGGACGTCGGGGTCGGCCTTCCACTGGACCTCGTCCACAGGCGATACGGAATGACAGGCCAGGCAGCGATCGTCGGCCGGCTGATAGTTCAAGTCGAAGAAGTAGCGGTGTTTCGAATCGAAGTCCGACGTCCGGTACTTGACGTAAGGGGCCACGGCCCATTCCCGGTCGTCGGGATCGGGCCCGTCGTAGATGTCCCAGGTCCCCTTGAGGCGTGCGGCCATGCCCCCGACCTTGCCGATCCCGCCGGCGGCCGTGGCCGCCCAGCGGAGGTTCTCGCGCAGGACCTGCTTGGCCCACTCGCTGTGGTCCTGGCGTCCCGACCGGTTGTGGCAGGCCAGGCAGTTGACCTCGGCCAGGCCGGAGACGTTCCAGCGGGCCTCGGGGTCCGAGAGGATCGCTTCCTCGGACGGCTCGGCCGGCCCGCCGCCGGGGAAGTGACGGCCGAAGAGGAGCGTGAAGTCCCAGGCCGTGATGTCCAAGTCGCCGGGCCGGTAGGTTCCGGGCCACGGACGGTAAGAAATGGGCAGGACCGTGCCCGTCCTCGGGTCCGCCCAGAACCAGGGCTGGGCCGGGCGGCCTTCGGCCTTTCCGCCGATGGACGAGAAATGGAAGCCGCCCCGGATGGTCTCGTACTCGTGGCAGGGACCGCACGTGTATCGGGCCGAGAACGGCAGGGGATTCGTTTCGGTCGGGATGATCGGCTCGTCGTTCTCGTCGTGGAGCGGGATGAGATGGACGGGCGTCGTCCGGTTGCCGTCCCAGGCCGGCTGTTGCGCGTCCTGGGGGGCGGGAGCGGACGGGCCCGCGATCAGCGGCACCAGGACGGCCGCGGCCAGGGCCAGTCCCAAGACGGCGAAGGCGGGGCGTCCGGCGCGGCTCATGCCCGGAAATCCTCCGGCCGGAATTCCAGCACCCGGCGGGCCTTGACCCCTTCGTTGGCGCTGATGACCGCGACGCAGGATTCGTAGGCCAGCTCGGCCGGGCAGGTCAAGGGGGTGCCGTGGCGGACGGCGTCGAAGAAGTTCTCGAGGTGCGGCTGATGGGCGGGCTTGGCCAGCTCGACCGGCAGGGGCCAGCGGCCGGCCTCGGCCGTCACCCGGACGTCGACGAAGATGTTCTTGGAGGCCGTCTTGCGGATGGGCACGGTCTCGGTCTGCAGGAGCCCGGCCTTGGCCACCGAGTCCCACTCAGGGGCGTGCGGCTCGCGCATGGCCCAGTTGCCGCGGTCGGGGATCTCGGAGATGACGAGCGAGCCGTTCTCGCCCATGAAGGTCTCGTAGAATCCGCCATGCTGGGTCGTCGTCTGGACCTGGTAGAAGGCCCGGGACACGCCCGCGGGGGTGTCGAACTCGTAGATGGCCATGACGTTGTCGTACCACTCCCACCCGTCGTAGAAATCGATGCCGCCGCTCGAGACGACCGACTTGGGGTTCGAGCCGAAGACCCAGCTGAAGAGGTCGATCTGGTGGGAGCCGAGGTCGACCATCGGCCCGCCGCCGAACTTCTTGAACAGGCGCCAGTTGCGGAACTCGCGCATGGAGCTGTAGCCGTAGCGGTCGAGGGTCGCCTGGTCGATGACGTAGCGCTCGGGCCAGCCGAGGAGGTCGGCCTTGGCCCGGTTCCACTGGGCGTAGGCGGCCGTGACCCGGCCGAGGAGCTCTCTTTCCCGGATGAGGCGGTCGATGGCGTGGATGTAGCGGGGGTTGGAGCGGCGCTGGTGGCCGATCTGCAGGAGCTTGCCCGTCTCGCGGGCCGTGCGGACCATGGACCGGGCCCGCTCGAGGGTGTTGGCCATCTCCTTCTCGCAGTAGACGTGGAGGCCGGCCCGCAGGCAGGCGTTCGTCTGCTCTGCGTGGACCCAGTCGGGGGTGGCCACGACCGCGGCCTGGAGGTCCTTCTCCTTGGCCAGCAGCTCGCGGTAGTCCTCGTAGACAGAGGCCCTATGGCCGTAGCGTCTCAGGTAATTCGTGGCGTAGGTCCGGCTGTAGTTCCAGATATCGGCGACGGCCGCGATGCGGACGCCCGGGATGCGAAGCATGGACTCGATGAGGATCCGGCCCTGGGCGCCGCAGCCGATGACCGCGACGCGCAGGTCTTCGGACGGATTGCGGCCCGGCTCCGGCGAAGACTGCGGGAGCCCGTCGAGGAGGCTCCCCGAAAGGGCGTTGCCGGCCAAGGCCGCGCCCAGCCCGGCGGCGGCCGAGGTCCTCAGGAAATGCCGGCGGCTGACCGGGCCGTCCGGCCGCTTGTTCGTCTCGTTGGCCATGGACATTCTCCTGCCTCCCGCGAGGCGGGCACAATCATACTATAAAAGCGGGACGGAGAAAAAGATTGCGGGCCGTCCGAGCAGGGGGATCCGCCTTGACATCTCCCGCCCCCGCGAATACCATTTGGCCACAGGCATCTCGGGGCTTCCCATGAGACCTATCCCGGAACACATCGAAGGAGAGGGCGGATCATGAAAAAGATCGTCTCGTTGTTTCTTCTGGCAGTTTGCGTCGCAGGCTTCGAGTCCTGCAAGCCGAGGGCCAAAGAGCCGCCGGCCGCCATGGAACAGGAGTGGTACCGGTACATCAGCGCGTTCACCTCCGGGATCGTCTCCCGGCATGCCGACATCCGGGTCCTGTTCGTCAACAGCGTCGCCGAGACCGGGCCGGCGGCGCCCGGCCTTCTCGAGTTCTCGCCGGCGATCGACGGCGCGGCCGAATGGAAGAGCGCCCGGGAGCTCGTCTTCACTCCCAAGGAAGAGCTCAAGCCGGGCCGCGAGTACTCGGCCGTCCTCCACGTCGGCAAGATCCTCAAGCTGCCCAAGGACTTCGCCCGCTTCGCCTTCAAGTTCGTCGTCATCCAGCCGCAGATGGAGATCTCGGTCGACGGACTTCATACCGAGGACCCGGAGCGGCCCTTCACGCAGATCCTCAGGGGCCGGCTCGAGACCGCCGACGACGAGGACGCCGGGCCCGTCGAGAAGGTCCTCCAGGCCGACCAGGAGGGACGGAGGCTCGAGATCGAATGGAGCCACTCGATGGGCAAGCGGCTCCACTATTTCACGGTCAAGGGCGTCGAGCGGGGCGACCGGGCCTCGGAAGTCCGGCTTGCCTGGGACGGGGCCCCCATCCGGGTCGATAACCGCGGCTTCCGGACCGTCGCCGTGCCGGCCCTGAGCGATTTCGAGCTCGTCAGCGTGGAGGCCTCCTTGGAGCGGACCCGGCACGTCCTTCTCCGCTTTTCGGATCCCCTGGCCCGGGGCCAGAATCTCCAGGGACTCATCCGGGTCGCCGATTACCCGGTGACCTTCGAGGTCGAAGGCAATGTCGTCCGCGTCTATTCCGGCCGCGAGTTCATGGGCACCGTGCAGGTCGAGATCTCTCCGGGCATCCGGAACACCCTCAACCGGCGCCTGGCCCGGGCGGAGACGCGCGAGGTCACCTTCGAGGTTCTCCGGCCGCTCGTCCGGTTCGTCGGCAAGGGCGCCATCCTGCCGCGCAAGGACCGCCTGACCGTGCCCTTCGAGGCCGCCAATCTGAGGTCCGTCCAGGTCACGGCCCTCCAGGTCTTCAGCAGCAACATGGCCCAGTTCCTGCAGGTCAACGAGCTCGGCGGGAGCGAAGAGATGACCCGGGTTGGGCGCTATCTCTGGCGCAAGACGGTCCCGCTGTCGGATGACCCGGCGGTCACGGGCCGCTTCACGCGCTACGACCTCGACGTGACCGACCTCTTCCGGGAGAACCCCGGCAGCCTCTTCCGCCTCATCCTGACCTTCAATCGGGGTAATTCGACCTATCCCTGCCCGCCGAGCGACAAGCCGGTCGTCAAGGAGCCCCCGCTCCGCAACGAGGAGGGCAGGCGCTACGACCGCTATTCGTACTGGGATTACGCCGATGAGAGCTACAATTGGAGCCGCGGCGACTGGATCTACCGCAACAATCCCTGCGACGACGCCTATTACAATCCCCGTTACAACTCCCAGGCCGCCGTCGGCCGCAATTTCCTGGCCTCCAACATCGGGCTGGTCGCCAAGCGCGAGGCGGCCGGCGCGCTGCACGTCGTGACCACCGATATCGGCACGGCCCAGCCCCTGTCCGGGGTCCGGGTGCGGGCCTTCAACTTCCAGAACCAGCCCCTCGGCGAGGCGGTCAGCGACGGCAACGGCTTCGCCGTCCTCAAGCTCGCCGATCCGGCCTACTATGTCTCGGCCCAGTCAGGCGACGATGTCGGCTATCTCCGGGTGGGCGACAATACGGCCCTGCCGATGAGCCATTTCGACGTCGGCGGCGAGGCCGTCGAGAAAGGCATCAAGGGCGCGATCTACGGCGAGCGCGGCGTCTGGCGCCCCGGCGATACGCTCCACCTGACGTTCGTCCTCTTCGACCGGGACAAGATCCTGCCGGCGGGCCACCCCGTCAGCATGGAGCTCTATTCGCCGGAGGGCCGGCTCGTGCGGGCCCTGCGTCCGGAAAAGACCGTCGAGCCGTTCTATGCGTTCCGGGCCGCGACGGACGAGACCGCCCCGACCGGCAACTGGAAGGCCCGCGTCCTCGTGGGCGGACTGACCTTCACCAAGATCCTCAAGATCGAGACCGTCGTCCCCAACCGGCTCAAAGTCGACCTCCGGATGCCGGGCGAGGTCCTGAAGAACACGGACCTGCCCTTCGAGGCCTCCGTCGTCGGCCAGTGGCTCCACGGCGCGCCGGCCTCGAACCTCAAGTTCGACATCGCCGTCCGCCTCTCGCCCCGCCCGACCCGGTTCGAAAAATACCCCGACTTCGTGTTCGACGACCCGGCCACCGAGTTCTCCGGAGGGGAGGTTGTGACCGAGTCCGGCCTTCTCGACGCCCAGGGCCGCGGACGGCTGAAGCTCGATTTCGACATGGGCGGGGCCAGCCCGGGGATGCTCGACGCGGCTTTCGTCACCCGCATCTTCGAGGACAGCGGCGATTTCAGCATCGACACCGTCAGCCTGCCCTTCCATCCCTATGAGTCCTACATCGGCCTCAGAACGCCGCGCGGCGACGACGCCCGCGGCATGCTCCTCACGGATCGCGACCACGCCGTCGACATCGTCACGGTCGACGCCGACGGCCGCCCCGTGTCCCGCGACGGCCTCCGGGTCGCGCTCTACAAGGTCGAGTGGCGCTGGTGGTGGGACCGCAGCGGCGAGTCCCTGGCCCAGTACGTGGCGAGCTCCCGGACCCGGCCCCTCCTGAGCGGCGAGGTCTCGACCCGCGACGGCGCCGGCCGCTGGACGTTCCAGATCAAGTATCCCGATTGGGGGCGCTACCTCGTCCGGGTCGAGGACCCGAAAAGCGGGCACGCCTCCGGGAAGATCATCTACATCGACTGGCCGGGATGGGCCGGCCGGGCCCGCGACGCATCGGGGCCCGGGGCCACCCGCCTCAATTTCACGGCCGACAAGCCGTCTTACCGGGTGGGCGAAAAAGCCGTCATCTTCCTGCCCGAGGCCGCCCAGGGCCGGGCCCTGGTGTCCATCGAGAACGGCTCCGCGGTCCTGCAGAAGATGTGGGTCCCGACCCAGAAGGGGGAGAACCGGTTCGAGATCGCCCTGACCCGGGAAATGACGCCGAACATCTACGTCCACGTGACCCTCCTCCAGCCCCACCGCGACAAGGTCAGCGACACGCCCATCCGGCTCTACGGCGTCCTGCCGGTCATGGTCGACGACCCGGCGACGCGGCTCGAGCCGGTCCTGCAGACCGCCGACGAGTTCCGGCCGCGCGAGAAGTTCCGGGTCCAGGTCCGCGAATCGGCGGGCCGGCCCATGACCTACACGGTGGCCGTCGTGGACGAAGGGCTCCTTGGCCTGACGCGTTTCGCGACGCCCGACCTGCGGGCCGAGTTCTACAAGCGCGAGGCGCTGGGGGTCAGCACGTGGGACCTCTTCGACGAGATCGCCGAGGCCTACGGCGCCGAGCTGGCCCGCATCCTGGCCATCGGCGGCGACGAGGCCGCGGCCGGGACGGGAGAGGAGCGGCGGCCGCGGCGCTTCCCTCCGGTCGTCCTGTTCGACGGGCCGTTCGAGCTCAGGGCCGGGGCGACCGCCTCTCACGAATTCGAGATGCCGCAGTACTTCGGCGCGGTCCGGGTCATGGTCGTCGGCGGCCGCGACGGCGCGTTCGGCTCCGCCGGGAGGTCCGTGCCCGTCCGACGCGACCTGATGGCCTTGCCGACCTTCCCCCGTGTCGTCCGGCCCGGGGAGCGGGTCGAGATGCCGATCTCGGTCTTCGTCAATAACCCGGCCATCAAGGAGGTCACGGTCGCTGTGGAAACCGACGCCATGTTCCGCGTCGACGGCGAGAGCACGAAGACGGCGGCCTTTGACGGTCCGGGCGACCAGACCGTCAGCTTCATCCTGACGTCGGCCGACGCCGTCGGGCCGGGCCTCGTCCGATTTCGTGTCCGGGGCGGGTCCGAGACGATCGAGGATTCGATCGCCGTCCCGGTCCTTGGCGGCAATCCGCCCATGGTCCAGACGACCCGCCTCGAGGTCAAACCGGGCCAGGACCTGACCTTCGCCGTCAAGCCCTTCGGCCTGCAGAACACGAATTCAGTCGTCGTCGAGGCCTCGACGGTCCCGCCTCTCAATCTCGAGAGCAGGCTCGAGTTCCTTATCCAATATCCCCATGGGTGCCTCGAGCAGACCCTGTCGATCGCTTTCCCGCAACTGTATCTCGGCGGCCTCTTCCGGCTCGATCCCGACGAGCAGAAGGCGATCCAGAATCACATCCGGGCGGCTGTCGAAAAGATGGGGAGTTTCCAGCTGGCCAACGGCGCTTTCTCCTACTGGCCGGGAGATCGGGACGGCCACGAGTGGACGACGACGTACGCCGGGTTGTTCCTGCTCGAGGCGGCCCGGCTCGGCCATCACGTTCCGGCGGGAATTCTCGACAAGTGGAAGTCGAACCAGAAAATGCTGGCCAACATCTGGACGACGGGCGGCCCCGACCAGCAGCTCATCCAGGCCTTCCGGCTCTATGCGCTGGCCCTGGCCAGGGACCCCGACCTCGGGGCCATGAACAGGCTCCGGGAGGCCGAGGGGCTGAACAATGTCGCGGCCCTTGAGCTGGCCGCGGCCTTCCACGTGACGGGGCAGACCGACGCGGCGGCCGATCTGGCCAAGAGAGCCGACCTCAAAGTCCGTTCGTATCGCGACGACTCCCTGACCTTCGGCTCGGCGTTCCGCGACACGGCCATGCTCGTCCGCAGCCTCGTTCGGATCGGGCGGTCCGACCGGGTCAAGCCGCTCGTGGACGGGATCGTCGAGGTCCTTGGGTCGGATCGCTGGCTCTCCACCCAGGAAACGGCCTTCGGGCTGATGGCCCTGGCAACGTATTACGGCGGCACGGAAGCCAAGCCTTTCCGGTTCCGCATGGGCTGGGACAAGGAAGCACCCCGGGACATGGAATCGGCGACGCTCATTCATAAAGAGGTCGTCCCGGACTTCCCGGCGGCGGGCCGCCTGCTCGTCGTCCGCAATCCGGGCGACATGCTGCTCTATGTCAACGTCCATCGTCGCGGCGTCCCTCCGGCGGGAACGGAGGAGCCGTCCGCCGAAGGCCTGTCGATAGACGTCCGGTACCTGGACATGAAGCTGAACCCGATCGCCGTCGGAAAGGTCCCCCAGGGCATGGACATCGTGGCCGAGATCCAGGTCAAGAACACCGCTCCGACGCGCCGACATCACCGCAACCTGGCCTTGACCTACATCGCCGCCGCCGGCTTCCAGATCCGCAACCCGCGGTTCCTGGGGGAGAGCGGGACCGGACCGGCCATCGACTACCAGGACATCCGTGACGACCGCGTCCTGACCTACTTCTCGATGAACCCCATGGATACAAAGACGTTCCGGATCGTGCTGAACGCGTCCTATCGAGGCCGGTTCTACCAGCCCGGCGTCGCCGTCGAGGCCATGTACGACGGCGGGGCCCACGCCAACACGAAAGGACAGTGGATCGAGATCGCGCGCTGAGGAGATCTATGCGTTCTGCGGACGGTGAGCTTCGCAGCGGCAACTTTTTGCGCAAAAAGAAGGGGATCTTCTCGCGCTTCCGTGGGACGAGAGGCCATGAGGGGACGATAGACGTCCCCCTGAAGACCCCCATAGCGGAGGGGGACCCGTCGCTTCGGCGACGGGGGAACCGTCGGGACTGGTTCCCGGGGGCGTGGGGGGCAAAGGGGGATGTCTATCGGCGAACCTCATGGCCGGAAGTCCCCGGAAGAGGGAGAAGATCCTATCTTCGAAAGAAGTCCGCGAAATTTATAGTCGCGGGAGCGACCTTGGCGGCGATCCTCGCCTTCTGGTTCTCGCTGCCGCGGGAGCTGTTCCCGGATCCCGTCTCGCCGGTGCTGTTCAGCGAGGAGGGCGCGCTGCTCGGGGCCCGGCCGGCGGCCGACGGGCAGTGGCGGTTCCCGCGGGGCGAGCGGGCCCCCGACCGGTTCTTCGAGGCCCTCGTCAGCTACGAGGACCGCCGCTTCCACCTGCACCCCGGCGTCGACCCCGTGGCCGTCGTCCGGGCGGCCGCGACGAACCTGAGGTCGGGCCGGGTCCGCAGCGGGGCCAGCACGCTGACCATGCAGGTCGTCCGTCTGTCGCGGAAGGGGCGGCCGCGGACGGTGCTCGAGAAGCTGCGCGAGGCCGTACTGGCCGTGCGGCTCGAGGTCCGGGCGTCGAAACGGGAGATCCTGGACCTTTTCGCCGCCCACGCGCCGTTCGGCGGGAACGCCGTCGGCATCGACGCCGCGTCGTGGCGGTATTTCGGCCGGAGCCCGGAGCGGCTGAGCTGGGCCGAGGCGGCTTATCTTGCCGTTCTGCCGCAGGAGCCGGGACTCATCGCCTCGCCGGAGGGGCGGGCCCGTCTGCTCGCGAAACGGGACGGGCTGCTCGAAAGGCTGAGGCGCAAAGGGCGGCTCTCCGGTCTCGAATTCCGGCTGGCCGCGGCCGAACCCATGCCGGCGGGCTTCCGACCGGTGCCGCGCGAGGCCCCGCATCTTCTCGACACGCTGGCCGCGCGCCGCGGCGAACGGTCCCCGTTCCGCTCGTTCCTGAGGGCCGACCTGCAGCGAAGCGTAATGCGGACGGTCGAGGAGCAGGGGGCCCGGCTCATGGCCCGCGGCGTACGCAACCTGGCCGCCGTGGTCATCGACAACCGGACCGCGGCCGTCGTCGCCTATGTCGGGAACGTCGGCCTCGACCGGCCGGGCGACCTCGGCCAGAGCGTGGACATCCTACAGAGCCCCCGGAGCACCGGCAGCATCCTCAAGCCGTTCCTCTATGCGGCCATGGTCCAGGAGGGCGGTCTGGCCCCGACGACCCTGGTGGCCGACACGCCCGTCCGATTCGAAGGCTTCAAGCCCGAGAACTTCGATCGCCGTTTCCGCGGCGCGGTGCCGGCCCGAACGGCCCTGGCCTGGTCCCTCAACGTTCCGGCCGTGCGCGAGCTGCGGGAGTTCGGCATCCCGCGCTTCCTGAACCGGCTCGCGCGCTGGGGGATGACGACGCTCGGCCGGCCGCCCGAGGATTACGGCCTGACGCTCGTCCTGGGCGGAGCCGAGGGCCGGCTCATCGAGATCGCGTCGCTCTACGCGAAGATGGCCCAATTGGCGCTCGGGGCCGAGGGCGGCGGGCGGGAAGTGCGCATCCTGCGGGACGAGGCGGACAGGCCGTCGAGGATGAGGGACCTCGGCGAGGGCGCGGCCTATCTGGCCCTCGAGGCCCTGACCGAGGTCAACCGCCCTGACGAGGAAGGGTTTTGGCGCAGCTTCAGCTCATCGAAGTGGGTCGCCTGGAAGACGGGCACGAGCTTCGGGCTGAGAGATGCGTGGGCTGTGGGCGTGACGCCGCATTACACCGTGGGCGTGTGGGCGGGGAACGCCGACGGGCAGGGGTGCCCGGAGCTGACCGGGCTCGCGGCGGCGGCGCCGGTCCTGTTCGATGTCCTGGGAGCGCTCGATACCGGCGGGCGCATCGGTCGGCCGCCGCTCGGGCTGAAGGCGGTCGAAGTCTGCCGCGAGTCCGGATTCCTGGCCACGGACCTGTGCCCGCGGGAGACGGTGTGGGTGCCGGTGGAAAGCCGCTTCGACCGGATGTGCGCATTCCATCGGGTCGTCCATCTCGATGCGTCGGGACGGTTCCGGGTGGACAGCCGCTGCGAGACCGTGGACCGGATGAGGAGCGAGCCCTGGTTCGTCCTGCCGCCCGCCCAAGAGTTTTACTATCGGGTCGATCATCCGGAGTACCAGCCCCTGCCGCCGCTGAGGGCCGACTGCGCGGGAGATGCGGCGGCCGAGAGCGGGGCGCAGGTCATGAGCCTGATCTACCCCCACCCCGAGCTGTCCGTCTATGTCCCGGTGGACCTCGACGGGCGGACGGGCGAGGTCGTCTTCGAGGCCGTTCACCGGCAGCCGGACGAGGTCGTCCACTGGCACATCGACGACCGGTACGTGGCCACGACCAGGCGGTTCCATCAGGTCTCGGTCAACCCCGAGCCGGGCGGGCACGTCCTCATCCTGGTGGACGGCGCGGGGCGGCGGTTGGAGAGGCGGTTCGAGGTCGTCAGCCCGGCCCGCCGCGGCCGCTGAGTAATGGGGACACGTACCTCCGGTACATGTCCCCTCCTTTTCCCCTTCTCTTCCTTCGGGGGAGGGGCGGTGACGCAGCGGAGCGGGGGCCGCCGCCCGCGCGCAGGCGCTGATGCCGAAGAGCGTTTTGGAGCGGCGAGCAGGGACGGGGGTGCGCCGCGAGAGGAACCGCCCCGAGCCCTACTTTTTCATGTCTTTGTCGAAGGCCACCGTGGACGGAGAGAAATTCATCCGCCGGACGAACTCGAGGGATTCCCGGGCCCCGAACTCGCGGTCCATGGCGTTGTCCTCCCATTCGACAGAGAGCGGTCCGTCGTAGCCGATGTCGTTGAGCTCGCGGATGACGGCGTCGAAGTCGACGTCGCCGTGGCCGAGGGAGCGGAAGTTCCAGCCGCGCCGGACGTCGCCGAAGGGCAGGAACGAGCCGAGGATGCCGGCCTTGCCGTCGAGGGTTACGGCCACATCCTTCATATGGACATGGTAGATGCGGTCGGCGAACTCGCGGATGAAGAGGTGCGGTTCGACGCCCTGCCAGACCAGGTGCGAGGGGTCGAAGTTGAGGCCCAGGGTCAGGCGGCGCTTGAATGTCTTGAACAGGGCCTCGGTCGTGTAGAGGTCGAAGGCGATCTCGGTCGGGTGGACCTCCAGGGCGAACTTGACCGACTGCTTGTCGAACTCGTCGAAGATGGGCGCCCAAAGGTCCAGGATGCGGTGGTGGGCGGCCTCGATCATCTCCTCGGTCGTCGGCGGGAACGAGTACCAGGCCTTCCAGATGGGCGAGCCCATGAAGCCATTGACAACGTAACAGCCCATATTGCGGGCGGCGCGGGCCGTGGCCTTCATCTCCTCGACGGCCCACTTGCGGACAGCGTCGGGTTTGCCCTTGGCTTTGGGTGGAGCGAAAGCGTCGAGGCGTGGGTCATAATCGTCGCCGACGCACTGGCCGGCGAGGTGGGCCCCGAGGGCCCAGCAGCCGAGGTTGTATTTCTTGAGGACGCGCTTCTTCTCGCGGACGTAGGCCGGGTCCTTGGCGGCCTTGCGGACGTCCATGTGATCGCCCCAGCAGGCGATCTCCAGGCCGTCGTAGCCCCAGGCGGCGGCCTTCTTGCAGATCTCCTCGAACGGCAGGTCGGCCCACTGGCCGGTGAAAAGCGTTACGGGTCTCGGCATCGTTCCCTCCTTCAAGTCATCTTGATCCATACGGAGCCCTTGGCGGAGCTTGCGACGCAGGCCTCGATGTAGCGGACGCCGCGGAGGCCGTCGTCGACGCTCGGGAAGTCGAGGTCGGCGGGCGCGAGCGGCTCGCCGCGAAGCTTCTTGGCCAGGGCCGTGATGTAGGTCGAGTAGATGTTGGCGAAGCTTTCGAAATAGCCCTCGGGGTGGCCCGAGGGGATGCGGGAAAGGGCTTGGGCGCGGGGCGACATCGGGTCGCGGCCGCGCGAGAGGGTCGCCGTCGGCCGGTCGAGAAGCGACAGTCGGGCCGTGTTGGGCGTTTCCTGAAACCACTCGACGGCGCCCTTGGATCCGTAGATGCGCAGGCGGAGGGCGTTGTCGTGGCCGGCGGCGATCTGCGAGCTCCAGTAGACGCCGCGGGCCCCGCCCTTGTAATTGACCATGATCGTGGCGTTGTCGTCGAGAGGCCGGCCGGGGCCGAAGCGGTCGAGGCGGGCGCAGAGCGATTCGATCTCGAGACCGGTCAGGTAGGCGGTCATGAACTCGATGTGGCTGCCGATGTCGCCGACGCAGTTGGAGGCGCCGGCGAGCTTGGGATCGGTCCGCCAGGCGGCCTGCTTCTGGCCGGTGTCCTCGAGCTTGGTCATCAGCCATTCCTGGGGATATTCGCCGTTGACGAAGCGGATGTCGCCGATGTCGCCGGCGGCGATGAGGTCGCGGAGGTGCTTGACCATGGGGTAGCCCGAGTAGGCGTAGGCGACGCAGAACAGAAGTCCCGTCTCGTGGGCGAGGCAGGAGAGCTCGGCGGCGTCGCCGGAGGTCGTGGCCAGGGGCTTCTCGCAGACGACAGGGAAGCCGTGCTCGAGGGCCTGTTTGGCGGCGGGATAGTGAGCGTTGTTGGTCGTGACGATGACGATGAAGTCGGGTTTGTCGGCCCGCGCGGCCTCGGCCCGGAACATCTCGTCGAACGTCCGGTAGAGGCGCTCGCGGGGCAGACCGAGCGCGTCACCCGCAGCCAGCGTGTTGTCGTAGTTCTGGGAGAACGCGCCGCAGGCGAGCTCGGCCTTGCCGTCCATGGCGATGGCCTTGCGGTGGACGTCGCCGATGAACGCGCCCTGCCCGCCGCCGATCATCCCGTAACGCAGTTTCGGCGTCTTTCCGCCGGATGCCTGTCCTTCGATCATTCTCAACCTCCTCAAGAGGGGGTCAAATCTCCATTCATTAAGTTTTAGCTGCCAGCCTCCACGGTTTTTCAGAATATTTAATGAATGGAGATTTGACCCCTAATGCGGTCGGCGGCCAGCTTGGCCTCGGCGGCCACCGCCGGGTCGGCCTGGAGCGATTCGGCGGTCTTCAGGGACGCGACGCATGGGAACCGGGCCAGAACGGAGAGGACGAGCTTTCTTTCCTCCGGCCGGGCCGCGAGGGCCAGGGCTTTGAACAGGTCGGCCGTCGCGCCGTCGGGCGACCGGTGAGGCTCAAGGCCGATCATCCGGACGTAAGCCCGCAAAGCCAGGACCCGATGGGTCAGGGACCCCGACGTCCGGGCGATCTCGTAGACGTCGTCCCGCGCGGCCGGGGTCGGCCAGTCGATGAGGGCCCGCACGGCGGCATCGACCACCGCGTCGTCCTTATCGTAAAGGGCGGTCCGGAGCAAGGCGAGCGAGCCGTCCTCGCCGATCTTGCCCAGAACGCCGAGCAGGTCGGCCTTCCTCCTTGCGTCTTTTTCGCCCGGGAGCCGGGCCTTGACCGCGTTGGCCCGCACGGACGGACGGGGGATCTTCAGGGCCACGGAGGCCACCGTTGTCCGCAGTTCCTCCCTGCCCGTCTCGTCCTCCATCTCCATGAGCGCGTCCAAAAGAACCGGGATGTCCGTCGGCGAGGCGATGTCCCTCAGAGCGGCGGCCGCCCGGGCCCGGACGGCGGGGGGCGCGGACCTGACGGCTTCCATAAGCGCCGGCTTGGCCCCGGCGATGCGCCGGCTTCCGGCGGCCCGGACGAGCTCGGCCCGAACCGCGTCGTCCTTTTCGACCGCGAGCCGCTCGACGACGGCCCTGTCGACCTCCGGCCCCGGGAGCCGCGACAACACCTCGCGGGCCAACGCTTGCTCCTGACCGACGGCGGCCGCGGCGTGCGCGACAAGGTCCCCGACGGCGGAGGGGTCCTCGATCCTCTCGAGCGACCTCAAAGCTTCCATCCTCACCGGGGCGAACGGGCTTCGGGTCGCCTCGAGAACGGCCGCGCTAACTGCCGCGCCCCGGTATCCGCCGAGCACGGACACCAGTTGGACCATGGCTTCGGCGGGGAGCCCGCCCATCGACCCGATGACGGGCCCGAGCGCATCCGCCTCGAAGACCGCCGGGACCATGGCGATCGCCGGACGATGAAGCGCGGCGTCCTTCCCGGCCAGCGCTTTGAGGATGAGGTCCCGGGCCTGCGACTCTCCCGTTGCGGCGATGCGACCCCGGAATGCGGCCTGACGAGCGGCCGTCGGGACCCGCGCCGAGAACACCTTCTCGTAGATCCCGGTCGCCGCTTGCTTTCTGCCTGCGCCGAGGTCCCGGTCCGCGCAAAGCAGAAGCGCGGAGGCGGCTTCGGCCGCAAGAGCGCCCCGTGCTCTCGCCAGAACGGCGGTCAACGCGGCGGCCGCTTCCGGAGAGCCGATCGCGCCGAGCGCCCGCGTCGCGTCGAGGGCCGTCGCCGCATCCTTATCCGCGGCGAGCCGGGCCAGCGGCCCGACGGCCGCCCCCGTCCCCCGGGCCCCGAGCGTGGCGATGATCCCGCGCCGGATGTCGCCCGTCGTCTTTTCGACGGCCGCGACGAGCGCCCGATCGGCCTCCCCGCCGGGGATGCGTTCCAGGGCGAAGCGGGCCATGTCCGTCGTATCGCGGTCGGCCAGCATCGCTTCGAGGACGGGCACCGAGGCGGCACTCCCGATGAGCCGCAGGGCCCGGCAGGCCTCCATCTTCCCGCCGGGCCAGGCGTTGGACCGCAGAAATACGAGGAGCCTGTCTTCGATCTCCCGTCGTGCCCGCGGATCGTCCTTGCGGGCGTGGACATGGGCCCGAAGCCGCATCGGCGCGCCCACGCCTTCGGCGAAGCCGTAATTCTCGAGGTCCTTGAGGATGGCCTCGAGCGACTCCAGCGCGGCTTTCGCCTCCGAACGGACGGTCTGCCCTCTTCGGTCCCCGTCCGACGTCCGATCCGTCCCAGCGGCGAGCGCGAACGCGCACACCAGGAGGAGCCCGGCCGCACCGGCCGCGAAAAGGCCCCTCAGCACTTTCGACATGACCTTGTTCCTCGCGCGCGTCATGGTCCTTCTCCTTACTCCGGCATCTGCCAGGGCTTGCGGTAGGCGCGGCCGAGGAGCCGCTCGGCCTCGGGGTCGCCGATGATGGTCTCGGTCGCCGGGTCCCAGCGGATCTTGCGGCCGACCTCCATGGCGATGACCCCGAGATGCCCGACGCTCGCCGATCGGTGGGCCGTCTCGGCCGGGGCGATCGTCTTTCGCCGGCTGCGGACGCAGTCGAGGAAGTTCTGGGCGTGGTCCCGGCTCTTGTAGAGATGGACCTCCCCGGGCCCGATCGTCTCGCGCTTGAGGCTTTCGGGCTCGGTCATGAACTCGCCGCGGTCGACCCAGATCCAGCCGTGCTCGCCAATCCATTTCGTCCCGCTCCAGATCTCGTCGTGGCCGCCGGCCAGGACCATCGGCGTCCCGTCGGCGTACTTGGCCTTGACGTAGTAGCGGGTCGGGCTGTTGTAGATGCCCGAGGTCGGGAACTCGCCCGTGGCCTCGATCTCGACCGGGCCGGTCTCGTCCCAACCCATCCCCCAATGGGCGATGTCGAGATGATGACCGATCCAGTCCATGTATTGGCCGCCGCCGAAGTCCATGTTCCAGCGCCAGTTCATGTGGACCCGGGCCTTGCAGTAAGGCCACCACGGCGCCGGCCCGATCCAGAAGTCGTAATCCAAGTTGGGGGGCGGCGGGACGAGAGCCTCCTGTCCGAATGTCCGGGCGAAATCGTAATGGCCCGAAGGCAGGCCGACCTCGATCTTCCGGAGCTTGCCGATGCGGCCGTTGCGGACGAGCTCGCAGGCCTGATGGAAGTTCTCGACCGACCGCTGCCACGAACCCGTCTGCCAGACGCGCCCGTAGCGCTCGACGGCGTCGCACAGGGCCCGGCCCTCGCGGAGGCTGTGGGTCAGGGGCTTCTCGCCGAAGACGTCGAGCCCGGCCCGCAGGGCGGAGATGCTGAGGATGGCGTGCCAGTGGTCGGGCACGGCGATGGACACGGCGTCGAGGTCGCCGCGGGCGTAGAGCTCGCGGAAGTCGTGGTAGGTCGCGCAGGCCTTGTTGCCGTATTTCTTGTCGACGATCCCCTTGGCCATGGCCAGGGGCTCCTTGTCGATGTCGCAGACGGCGACCCATTGGACCTCGTCTTTCTCGAGGAAGCTGCGCATGTTGCCCGGGCCCTGCATGCCGAAGCCGATGCCGGCCATGACGATGCGGTTCGAGGGCGCGACAGCCCCGCCCCGGCCGAGGGCCGAAGCCTTGACGATGGTCGGGAAGCCGGCCACGCCGGCCGCGGCGGAGCCCCCGGCGATCGCGGCCGCTCTCAGGAACTGCCTGCGGTTCATTCTCATCGATATGCCCGCCTTCTTCATTGTCCCGCCTCCTCTTCGTTCGTGCTCTTCAGAATATGATAGGCCGTTCGCTGGGATGAGGGCACCCCTGAAGACACCCGTAGCGGAAGGAGACCGGCAGGGAGCGAACTCTGGGCAGCGACCATTGAAAGTGCGGCGGAGCGACTCGGAGCCGCGCTTTCAAGAAATATCTGAAAAGAATACGAAAGAAAATGGGGACACGTATCACAGGTACGTGTCCCCCAATTCTTCGGGGGAACCGTCGGGACTGGTTCCCGGGGGGGCCGGGGGGAGAGGAGGTGTCCTCGTTCCCGGATAGAACGGCCTGACATATTCATTTCTTTCAGACGAGCGTCGTCACTCCGGGCACGGCGACCGGGTCGACCGGATTCGGGCCGAACTCGAACGTCTTGGGCGTCAGGTCGAGCTTCGAGGCATTCATCGCCCATTCCCAGGAGAAGGCCCGGCCGGTGTAGGCGCTCATCCGGCCGATGATGGCGCACATCGTGCTCTCGGCGATCTGCCGGCCCTCGTTGAGGGGCTTGCCGGCCCGGATGCTGGCGATGAGGTCGGCGTGCTCCTGGACATAGGGGTTGGGCTCGTCGGCCTCGAACTTCCAGGCGTTCGGGCCGTGGATCTCGCCGTAGCCGAAGGCGTGGCCCTTGGTCCCGACGATCCTCTCCTCGACTCGGTCGGCACAGCCCTTGGTCTGCCGGCACATGCTCATGACCCGGGCCCCGTTCGGGTACTCGAACTCGACGGCGAAGTGGTCGAAGATGTTGCCGTACTCGGGGGCCGTCCGGACCTCGCGGCCGCCCATGCCCATGACCTTGACCGGCAGCGCGCCGAAGGCCCAGTTGATGACGTCGATGTTGTGGACATGCTGCTCGACGATATGGTCGCCCGAGGTCCAGGTGAAGTAGAGCCAGTTGCGGCACTGCCATTCCATGTCGCTCATCTCGGGGGTCTTTTTGATGACCCACAGGTCTCCCTGGTTCCAATAGCACTGGCCGCCGACGACCTCGCCGATGGCCCCGTCGCGAATGCGCTTCATGAGCTCGAGGTAGCGCTGTTGGTGGCGTCGCTGGGTGCCGGCGACGATGGCCAGGCCCTTCTGGGCCGCGAGCTCCGAGCTTCGGATGACCGAGCGGACGCCGACGGGATCGACGGCCACCGGCTTTTCCATGAACACGTTCTTGCCGGCCTCGACGATGGCCTTGAGGTGGATGGGGCGGAACCCGGGCGGGGCCGCCGTGACGATGTAGTTGATGTCCTTGTTGGCCAGCAGCTTTTTGTACCCGTCGAAGCCCGTGAAGCAGGCCTCAGGCTTGACCTTGACCGCCGCGGGGACGCGCTCGCGGAGCCGCTTGAGGCAGCTGTCGATGCGGTCCTGGAAGGGGTCGAAGAGGGCCAGGATCTCGACGCCGGGCGAGGAGTTGACGGCGTCGATGGCCGCGCCCGTACCCCGCCCACCGCAGCCGATGAGGCCGACGCGGATGGTGTCCGAGCCCGAGGCGAACAGGGCCCCCGTCCCCGAAAGCGCCCCCGCGAGCGAGGCCACGGAGGCCGCCGAGGCCGTTTTGAGGAAGTCCCGCCGGGTCAGGTTGTTTTTCTCACTGTTTTTTTCGCTCATCGCTCCCTCCTTCATGTCTCTTTCAAGATATCTCTCAGGAACACGGCTTCGAGTCGCTCCGCCATGCTTCTGATGGTCGCTCCTAAGAATTCGCTCCCTGCCGCAGGTTTGACCCCATCTTGGTCAGAAGTTGTCGGCGGCGCGGTAGGCCTCGATGAAGGCCTTCTCGCCTTCGATACCGGGCTTGCTCCTGCCGTGCTCGCAGCAGAGCACGCCCTGGTAGCCCTTGCCGTGGATGTGTCTGAAGATATTCCGGTAGTTCATCTCGCCCGTCCCCGGCTCCCGGCGCCCCGGGGAATCCCCGATGTGGAACGAGGCCAGCTCGTCCCAGCAAGCGTCGATGTTGGGGATGATGTTGCCCTCGGTGATCTGCTGGTGGTACATGTCGTCGAGGATCTTGCAGCTGGGGCTGGCGACGGCCTTGCAGATGAGATAGGCCTGGGCCATCTTCGTCAGGAACAATCCCGGATGGTCCTTGGGGTTGAGGGGCTCGAGGACGATGACGAGATTGGCGGGCTCGCAGAGGCCGGCGGCCCACCGGAGGTTCTCGACGACGTTGGCCGTCTGGTAGTCGCGGTCGATGTTCTGGTTGTAGCGGCCGGGGACGACGAGCGTCCAGGGACAGCCCGTCCGCTTCGAGGTCTCGATCGCCGTCTTGAACCGGCCGGCCAGCATCTCCCGGATGGCCGGGTCGCGGCCGACGAAGGACTCGACCTTGAAATCGGCGTAGGCGACGAAGGGCCCGATGGTCATCCCCAGCCGGGCCGATTCCTTGGCCATGGCCTCCTGTTCGGCGGCCGGACGGTTCATCAGGCCGTTGTCGAACCAGGCCGAAAAGCCCTGGTCGGCCATGAACTTGACCTGGTCGATGGGGTTCTTCCCGGCGTGCCCCTCGAAGGCCCCGATGGAGGGCGCGTATTTAAGCTTAAAAGAAGCTGCGGCCGCCGGGCCGGTCTTGGCGCTTCCGAAAACGGCCCCCGGCGCCAGCGAGGCCGCCGCGGCTCCGAGCGCCGCCGTCTTCAGGAAATCCCGCCGGGTCGGATGAGATCTTTTGTCGTCCACCGATACCTCCTGGCTCGAAGTTCCGGGCGGCACGCGATGGACCCCGAGGACCGGATCAGGCGGACCGGGGATCAATACCAGGGGGTAGGGGGGGCCGGGGTGCTCGGAGAGTTCTTGTGACGCCCACGATAAGGAGATTCTATGCGAAAGGGCCGGGCCATTTCAACCGGCTCGCTCGGGCTCGACACCCGTACAGTCACAATGTCAAATCCTAGTAAATTAGTAAGAAATAGGACACGCTGTCCTCTGCCACGGACAACGACTCTGCTTTTCCCAAGGGGTGTTCCCTTCGGTCCCCTCGGGCCCGGCCGGCGACGGGAATGGCACGATGCTTGCATTTACCTGGGTTGGCTCGCTCGAAGCGGGCCGGAAAGGAGATCACGATGAGAATCTTGAAAATAGGGCTTATGATCCTCATCCTCGCGGTCGCCGCCCAGGCCCAGACGCAGAACCTCGGCCTGGGAGCCTTTGCCAACGAGAGCGGTGACATCCTGGTGGCCGTGGACGCCTCGCTCGTGAACCTGGACCGGACGAATCCTTACGTCATGTTCGTCGCCTTTTTCGCCGCGGCCGAGGCCGGCCGGCCCGTAACCGTCGCCGCCAAGGACGTGGTCATGGTCTATAAGGGCGAAGAGTACCGCATGCCCTCGGTCAAGGAGTTGCGGAGCGAGTACCGGGGCGCTATCCGGGATGTCAGCTTCTACCGGCGTCTCGGCAAAGAGGGCATCGCCTCCTCCTGGATCAGGTTCTACAATTTCCCCGAACGGGCCAACTTCTTCCCCCCGCCGACCCTGGACGCCCCGCTGGCCGCCGCGGACGGCTTCATGTCCGGCCATATCGGCTTCATGACGCCTCTGTATTTCAAGAATCCCGGATTCGCCAAGGGCGACCGGCTCCTGATCAAGGTCCGGGACGCGAAGGACCCGGAGATCACCGGGGATTGCGACGTCGTCCTCAAATGAGGGCCGGCGTCATTTCAGGATAGCCCGGAGCCCGTCCGCCGACCGGACCGGTCGGAGACAGGCGCCGGACGAACAGACGTGGGCGGCGGCGACCCCGCCGCCCGCGTCCATGCCTTTCGTGAACGGGGCGAGCCGAACCAGCTTCTCGGCCGCCCCGGGCTCGTCCGCCGGCTTGAAAAGGACGACCGCGTTCGGAACGTAAAGACGCTGGAGAGCCGAGAGCATTTCCTCTGTCGCCTTGTCCCCGCGCTGGCCCACAATGACGATCTCGGACGTCGGCCCGAGGGCGAAGTCCAGGCCCCGCAGGAATTCCGTGTGCGCCCGGGGATGAGCTTCGACCTCGGCGGCGAACGCCTCGGCCTGACGGCCGGCCAGCGACTCGAGGTCGGCCCTGCCGGTCATCCGGGCTAGCCGCAGGAGGTTCCCCAGCATGACCGAGTTGCCCGAAGGCACGGCCCCGTCGTAGATCTCTTTGCGGCGCACGGAGATGTCCGCGTTCCGGGGGGCGAAAAAGAAGCCGCCGTTCTCTTCATCCCAGAGCCTCTCGACGGCCTGCGGGACAAGCTCCAGGGCCCGTTCCAGCCATCGGGGGTCGAAGTCCGCCTCGTAGAGGTCGACGAGCCCTTTGACGAGGAACGCGTAGTCGTCGACGAACGCCGGGACCCGGGCCTCGCCGCCGGCGTACATGTGGAGGAGACGCCCGTCCGGTCCGCGCATCCGTTCGAGGAGCTCGTCCGCAGCTCTCTCCGCCGCCCGCTGATAGGCGTCTTTCCCCGTCACGCGGGCCAGCCCGGCCAAGGCCCCGATCATCAGCCCGTTCCAGTCCGTGAGGACCTTGGTGTCCTTGAAGGGATGGGCCCTTCTTTCGCGAACCGCGAAAAGCCTCTCCCGAATGCTACGCAGCTCTTTCTCATGGTCTGCAGGGCTCTTCGCCGCCGCGCATTCCGCATCTTCCGGCCGCCTCCGATGGAGGACGTTCCGCCCGTCCGGGCCGTGGCCTGGTTCCGCGAAATTCCCCTCGGGCCGGACGTTGAAGATCCTCGCCGCGGCCGCCGCGTCCTCATTCCCCAGGGCCGTCCGGATCTCCTCCTGAGTCCAGACGTAGAACCGTCCTTCCTCGCCTTCGCTGTCGGCGTCCTCGGCGGTGAAGAAAAGGCCCTCCGGCGAGGTCAGATCCCGGGCGACATATTCGGCGATCTCTTCGGCCGTCCGGCGGTAACACTCTTTTCCCGTGGCCGCGTAGGCTTCGGCATAGGCCTCGATGAGCAGGGCCTGATCGTAGAGCATTTTCTCGAAGTGGGGGAGGAGCCAGTCGACGTCCGTCGAGTAGCGGTGGAAGCCGAAGCCCAGGTGATCGTAGATGCCGCCGAGCCTCATGGCCTCGAGGGTCCTTTCGGCCATGGCCCGGGCCTTTCCGCTCTCGGCCCTCTTTGCGTAGCGCAGCAGGAATCCGATGTGATGGGGGATGGGGAACTTGGGGGCGTTCCCGAAGCCGCCCCGCGCCTCGTCGAAATCGGCCTCGAGCTCCCGGAAGGCCCGGTTAAGCGTCTCCGCGATCGGCTCTCCGTATTCGCCTTCTCCCCCCCGAGCGCCTTTCTCCTTTCCGCCTCCCGCCCGCGGCCTCTCCAGGTTCGCCAGGATCGTCCCGGCCGCCCGCAGGACCTCGTCCCTCTTCGTCTCCCAGGCCTCGCGGAGCCGCGGGACGAGCTCCATCAGTCCGACGCGGCCCCAGCGCCGGGTCTTGGGGAAGTACGTCCCGGCGAAGAACGGCCTCTTGTCGGGGGTCATGACGACCGTCAGCGGCCAGCCCCCCGAGCCCGTCAGCATCTGGCAGACGGCCATGAAGTGCCCGTCGAGGTCCGGCCGCTCCTCGCGGTCGACCTTGATGCAGACGAAGGCCTCGTTGAGGAGCCGGGCGACCTCCGGGTCGGCGAACGACTCCCGTTCCATGACATGGCACCAGTGGCAGGTCGAGTAGCCCACCGACAAGAACACGGGCTTGTGCTCGCGCCTCGCCCGCTCGAAGGCCTCCTCGCCCCACGGGTACCAGTCGACGGGGTTCTCCGCGTGCTGCAGCAGGTACGGGCTCTTCTCGCCGGCCAGGCGGTTGCGGGCCGTCATTTCGGCACCGGCGCCAGAACGACTTTCTCGAGGTTCAGGGCGTGGTTGTTGACGACGCAGGTGATCTTGAACCGCAGGGTGTGCGTGCCCGGGGCCAGATCGACCGTGCCCAGCGAAAAGGCTTTCGGGAAATGGACGCTCGGCGAGGTTTCGGTCCGGCCGGGGATCATGATGTCGTCGATCTCAACTCGGAACGAGGCCTGCCCGCCCCACATGCTGGCGTAGGAAGCCAGGACCTCGTAGCGCCCGGCCTTGTCCGTTGTGAACTTCCAGACCGGGTAGTCGTTGACGTTTTGCCAGTTGGCGATCATCGTCGTCCGGTAGAAGTGATCGAGGAAAGCCCGCTGGCCCATCTCGGACTGCAGGTCGGCGAGATAGACGGGCAGCTCGATGCGGCCCTGGCGGTCCGGGTGGATCTCGTAGGGGTCGACCACGGGGTCGCCCTTGAGCTCGACGACGACGACGGATGCGTCAGGATCGGGGGCCCGCTCCGGGAGATTGACGACGATGTCGCCGCCCGCCCGCCGGAAGCGGAGGGCCTTGCCCGGGTCGGCCAGAAGATAGGCCTTCCGGACGTCGGTCCGCAGGCCCGGCAGGACGATCTTGCCGTCCTGAGGCCAGCCCATGACGTGCGCGTAGAGCGTCCGTCCCTTGACCGTCACCCGGCCGAAGAACGGCAACCGCTCGAAGACGCTGGCCGTCGTCCCGTAGACGGCCTCGCCGTTCGCGGCCAGCCACTCGCCGATGCGCTCGAGGCGGGCGACGAACTCCGGCGGGATGCGGCCGTCGGGCTGCGGCCCGATGTTGAGCAGGAGATTGCCGCCCTTGCTGACGATCTCGACGAGCTGGCGGATGAGCTGGCTGGCGCTGCGGAACTCGGTCTCGTACCGGTTGTAGCCCCAGCCGTTCCAGTTCATCGTCGAACACGCTTCCCAGAGGCGCGGCGAGCCGTCGGGGTTGCGGACACCCGTGGCCGGAACGAAGTTCTCCGGGGTCCCGAAGTCGCCGTGGCCGGGCTCGCGCCGGAACAGCCGGTCGTTGATGAGCAGATCCGGCTTGAGGCCGAGGAGGATCCGCTCGATCTCGAAGGCCCGCTGCTCCTCGTTCGAGTGCTCCCACTCGCCGTCGAACCACATGACGGCCGGGTCGTACCTGGCGACGAGCTCCGTGATCTGGGCGACGGCGAAGTCCATGTAGCGGCCGAAGTCCGCGCCCTTCGCGCTCCGGTCCGTCTCCCAGGCGCGCCGGGGGAGGTAGTCGGGGTGGTGCCAGTCCATGATCGAGTAATAGAAGCCGAGCGGGATGCCGGCTTTCCGGCAGGACTCCGCGAGCATGGCCAGGATGTCGCGGCCGTACTTGGCGCCCATGATGTCGTAATCGCTCACGGCGCTGTCGTAGATGGCGAAGCCGTCGTGGTGCTTGGACGTGATGACGATGTAATTGACGCCGGCCTCCTTGGCCAGGGCGACCCACTCGTCGGGATCGAAATGGACCGGGTTGAAGTCCTTCGTGAGCCGCGCGTATTCGTCGCGCGGGATCTGGAGGAGGGTGCGGGCCCATTCCTCGCGGCCGATCATCGAATACACGCCCCAGTGGATGAACAGGCCGAACTTGGCGTCGCGGAACCAGGCCGTCCGGTCGGCGCCGGCTTGGGCCTGCGCAGGAACACCGGTGGGATCGCCGAGCGAACGGGCCGCCGGCCCCGGGTTGGCCACGACGGCGGCCGCGGAGAGCACGGCGGCCAGGACGACGGCCGATAGGGCGAGACGAACGGCTGTCCCTTTTCTCATGGTCCACCTCTCTTCCGTCATGAGCGCCCCAAGGGTATCCCGCGGGCTTGGGGCTGTCAACCGGGCCGCGAGAAATCCCGGCCTCGGGTGAGAAAAAGACGGGGGCCCGAGCGTTTGTAGTGAAGGAAGGGAGACGAGGGAATGAGGACATGAGGTCCCGCCGATGACCACGACACTTCAGGCGCTCTCCCGGGCCGCCGAGATGGTCCTGGCCGAGGTGCCCTCGGACCGGGCCCTTTTCCGGGTCTTGGGTCCGGGCGGAGAGACCGTGGCCGAAGTGACCCGGGGTCTCGATGGGGGCAATGGGGGGAATGCTCATGCGGGAGGCGCCGACAGGGCCATCGCCGGGCGGGTCCTCGAGTTCGGCCGCCCGGCCCTCGTCCCCGATCTGGCGTCGGCACCCGAGTTCGCCGACCTGGAGCCGGGTGGCGACGGCTGGCCGGCGGCCATCCTCTCTTATCCCTGGTCGTCCGTGGGGCGCCCGGGGGGCATCGCTTATCTCGCCAGGGAGCGGGAGAAGCCGGCCTTCGACCGACAGGATCTGGAGTTCCTGGCCATTTCCTTGGCGCCCGTCCTCCTTTTGCAGCGAAGGAACGGCGGCGAGCGAACCGTTGCGGCCGGGGCCGCGCCGGGGACCGGCCCCGGGGCGAACCCTTTCCTGGGCGTATCTCCGGCGGTTCAGAAGATCCGGTTCATGATCGAAAAGGTTCGCGATACGGACGCGCCCGTCTTCCTGTGGGGGGAGAGCGGCACGGGCAAGGAGCTCGTGGCCAGGATCATCCACGAGACGGGGCGGCGGCGGGGCGGGCCGTTCGTCGCGGTCAACTGCGGGGCCATCCCCGAGAGCCTGCTCGAAAGCGAGCTCTTCGGCCATGCCCGGGGCTCGTTCACGGGGGCGATCAGGGACAAGGCGGGTCTCATCGAGGAGGCCTCGGGGGGGACCTTTTTCCTCGACGAGATCGGCGACATGCCTCTCGCGCTCCAGCCCAAGATCCTCCGCGTCCTCGAGGAGAAGAGGATCCGCCGGGTCGGCGAGACCCGGACCCGGCCCGTCGACGTCCGGTTCATCAGCGCCACGAACAAGGACCTCGAGCGCGAGGTGGCCCGGGGCCGGTTCCGTGAGGACCTCTCCTACCGCCTGAGGATCATGACCGTCGAGCTGCCGCCCCTGCGGGAAAGGAAGGACGACGTCCTTCTGCTCCTCGACCACTTCCTCGACGAGCACGCCCGGGCCACGGGCCGTCCCCGGCCGTTCTTCTCTCCCATCGCCCTGGAGATTCTGGTCCGCTACCCGTGGCCGGGCAACGTCCGCGAGCTCCAGAACGAGGTCCAGAGGGCGCTGATCATGGCCGGCGACAGCCCGCTGATCCGCGAGGATTTCCTGTCGCCCAAGGTCAACCCGGCCGGCGAGACCTACACCCCGGCCTCCCATCGCTTCTCCGCGGCCAAGGCGGATTTCGAGAGGCGATTCCTGCGCGAGGCCCTGGTCCGCTGCGGCTACCACCGGACGCGGACGGCGGCGGAGGTCGGCCTGACGCGCCAAGGCCTGTTCAAGCTGTTGAAGAAGCACGGGATAGAAGACAGATGACGGATCCTTGACACCCGCCGGCAGCGGGGCTATCCTCGAGGACCTCAGACTCCGATAACCGAACAAAAAGGGAGGAAGGGAAGATGGCGATATGTCCGGTCCTTTCAAGAGAGGGCGGGGAGGTCGAATGCCTCCAGAAGCGATGAGCCTGGTGGCATCCGTCGGCCGGCGAGGCCTGTTCGGTGACGTGGCTGGCCGCCGGCTTGGAAAAGCTCCAAGCGCAAGTCACCGGAAAGCTCGACAGGCTGATAGAGGAGACAGAGCTTACTCGGAGCGGAGTCCTCGCGGACCTGAACCGGAAGCTTCGGCTGGGCTGAGCGCCTTCCTCCTGTGCCGGATGGCACATCATTGATGTGACGGGCTGCCTTATGCTACATTCGGCCCATGACGGACGACAAGGATAAACCCGGCGTCTTCAAGGTGGCCTGCCCCTGCTGCGGGGCCGCCTTGTGGGTGGACGGCGAAGGGAGGGCCGTGCTTCGCTCCGAAAAGGCCCCGAAGAAGAAAGGCTCGCTCGACGAGATGCTGGTCAAGGAGAAGGAACGGCAGAACGGCTTCGGCCGCAAGTTCGAGGCCACCTTCGAGCTCCAGAAGGAGCGCCACGCCAAGGCCGACGAGCTCTTCAAGCAAGCCCTCGAGAAGGCCGAAAAAGGGGAGGAAGAGACTTAGCTTCCGGCTTGGGTCTCGTCCTCGCGGACGCGGGGGGCCATGGTGAACCCGGTCAGGCCGAAGACGGCCAGCACGACGACCGAGAGATAGTTCATGAACGCCCACGGCAGGTAATCGAACGTCGATACGCCGAGCGTCCCCGTGATGTAGACCCCGGCCATGCTCCAGGGCACGAGGGGCACGATGATGCCGCCGCTCTCCTCGATGATCCGCGACAGGTTCTTGGCGGCCAGCCCTTTCTTCTTATAGATGGGCCCGAGCAGGTCGGCCGGCAGGATCATCGAAAGATACGAGCTGCCGGTGATCATGGCTGAGAGCACGGCCGCGCCGATGGTCGTCAGGACCAGGCTCCAGACCTTCCGCGTGAACCGCATGACCCGGTCCAGGATGACGGCCAGGCAGCCCGTCCTCTGCATGATGCCGCCGAAGCTGAAGGCGGTGAAGGCGATGAGCTGGGTCTCCATCATGCTCATCATCCCGCCCTTGGTGAGCAGCCGGTCGACGACTTCGACGCCCGTCCGGGCCGGCAGGCCCGAGTTCATGGCCGTGGCCACGAGGGGGATGGAGGCTTTCTGGAAGACGACCGCCAGGACGCCGGCCGCGAGCGACGACAGGATCATGGCCGGGATGGTCGGCTTCTTGGCCACCGCGAAATAGAAGATGACGGCCATGGGCAGCAGGAGCCAGATATTGAAGGTGTAATGGGCGCGAAGGGTCGAGAGGATAAGATCGAGTGTTTCGGACTCGACGGCCTTGGCCTCGTAGCTCAGTCCGGCGAACAAGTAGATGACCAGCCCGGCTAACCAGGCCGGGACGGCCGACCACATCATGTGCTTGATGTGGTCGAAAAGGTTCGAGCCCGAGATGACCGTGGCCAGGTTGGGGATGTCGGACAGGGGCGAGATCTTGTCGCCGAAATAGGCGCCGGCGACGATGGCTCCGGCCGCGGGGGCCAGAGGGATGCCGAGGCCCATGGCGATGCCCATGAAGGCGACGCCGACCGTCCCGATCGTCCCCCAAGAGGTGCCCGAGGCGACGGCCACGACCGAGCAGACGACACAGGCCGTGGGCAAGAAGAACTTGGGCGAGATGAGCTTGAGCCCGTAATAGATGACCATGGGGATGGTCCCGCTGGCCATCCAGGACCCGACGAGGATGCCGACCGAGAGCATGATGAGGATGGCCGGCATGGCCTTGTGGATGCTTTCGACGATGCCCCGCTCCATGTCCTTCCACTGGAAGCCGAGGATAAGGCCGAGGGTCCCGGTGATGAAGGCCGCGCTGACCAGCAGAACCTGGGCCTTGATCTGGTAGACGCCGTAGCCCACGCCGAGCAGGAGGGCCATGGCGACGAGGGGGATGAGGGCGACGCCGAATTTCGGGGTCTTTCCGGAGACGGGCGGCACGGGCGGGGTCGACGGCGCGGCGGGAGCTGGCGGCGGCTTCGGGGTCGTGTCGTTCATGGGGGTCCTCTATTCGCTGAACGTTCCGCGGACGAGGAGGCGGCCGCCGGCGACCATCCGCCGGCCCCGGGCGAAGACATCGGTCAGGGCGAGGTCCTTGTCGACCAGGACGAGGTCGGCGTCCGCGCCAGGCGCGATCCGGCCTTTCCCGGCGAGCTTGTAGAACTCGGCGGCGTTGGTCGAGAACAGGCGGACAGCCCGGTCAAGCGGGAGGATGTCATTGAGCACGAGGTCCTTGAACTTCCTTGTGAAGTCCTTCTCCGTGGCCACCGTCAGGCGGACGAGGCGGCCCGAGGCGTCGAAGACGGGCAGGCTGCCGTTGCTGTCGGAGCTCACCATCAGCCGCTCGAGGGGCAGGCCCCGTCCGAGGAACGCCCGGACGCAGTCCTCGATGCCGATGTCGGGGTCGCCGGGGCCCGGATCCGGCCCGACGGTCACGTCGATGGAACCGCCGGCAGCGACCCAGCGCAAGGCGTCCTCGAAGAGCCCGGGGTTGCGGTTGGCGTGGGTCGGGACGAGCTGGGTGGCCGGGATCTCCGTCTCGCTAATGAGGCGGAAGAAGAAATCCAGCTTGCGCTTCCCGTCGCCCAGGTGGAGATGGAGGACTCCGGCTTTGCCGCCGAGCATCCCGCCGACGCGGCATTCGGACGCGAGGCGGGCGACTTCGTCGAAGGTCGGCTGGGAGGAACGGTGGTCGGAGACGGCGATCTCGCCCGCGCCGATGACCTTGTCGATGAGGACGAGGTCCGAACGAACGCTCCCGGTCAGCGTCCGGACGGGGATCTCGTAGGAGCCCGAAAAGATGAAGGTCGAGACGCCCTCGATCTCGAGGGCCCGGGCCTTGGCCAGGAGGGAGGCCATATGCCGGGTGACGCCGTCCGTGCCGAGGCAGCCGATGACCGTCGTCACCCCGTTCGAGACGATGTCCTCGATGCGGATCTCGGGGGCCCGGGTGGCCGGGCCGCCTTCGCCCCCGCCCCCCAGGATGTGGACGTGGGGGTCGATGAGGCCGGGGAGGACCCGGAGGCCTTCGCCGTCGAGAGTTTCGACCTCGAGGCCGTCGAGACGGAGGCGGCCGGGTTCGGCGACGGTCTCGATCTTTCCGCCCGCGAGCAGGATGTCCTTGCGGCCGAGCGGTTCGGGAGCGAAAACCTCCGCGTCGCGGATGAGGGTGGCCATGGACGCCTCCTTCGGTCGGGGTCGGAGCGGGCCTAAATTAGCACGCCTCCCCGGGCTTGACAAGCGCCGCGCCCCCCTCGGGCCGGATGCCGCGCCGGACTTTGATATCGAGGGCGGGATTCAGTAGAATAACCCCACGCCATGGCGACATTCGAAGAGGAATTCCGACGCATCGAACGGTTCGTCGATCGCGTGACAAAGGCCCTGCTCTTGCCCAAGAGGATCGACCTCCGGGGGAGCGAGAACTTCGTCCGGGAAGGCCCCAACATCATCGTCGGCAACCACATCGGGAGCTACAAGGACGTCGCCATCATGTACCAGGTCGTGCCGCGGATGATCTATTTCACGGCCAACAAGATGATCTTCAGCCGGGAGGAGGCCAGCGAGCTCGTCCTCAGGCACCTTCACCGGCACATGGGGAAGTTCGGCGGGTTCGTCCACCTGCTTCTCAACCCGTTCTATTCCTATATGGTCCATTTCGTTTCGGGCCATGCGGCCAAGGTCGGGACAATTCCCGTGGACATCTACGGCAGCAGGCGGGAATCCATTCACAGATGCCAGGATTATCTGCGCAAAGGCCGGGCCGTCATCGCCCTCCAGGGCCGGGGGCGGGTCCATCCGCACGACCCCAATCCCTATGTGAAGAGCTTCCGGCGGGGCGTGTCGATCATGGCCTACAATCTCTACAAGGAGGAAGGCCTGTCCGTGCCCGTGACCCCGTTGTCCATTTTCGGGACGCACATCATGTGGGGCGTGCCGGGGCGGATCAAGGTCAACGTCGGGCGGCCCCTCTGGATCAGGGATTTCTGGGACGGCGGAGAGGAGACCGAGACCGTGGAGCGGTTCCGGACCGCGCTCGAGAGCCGGGTCGCAGGGCTTCTCTATGAGAGCTTGTCGTGGTGAGCGGGCGGAGCGGCCGTCCGTATCTGTGAACCGAAAGGAGACGGGATCATGACCCTCGAAGGCATGCGGATCGCAAAAGGCGAGCAGGATCTGCTCTTGTTGCCGAAGATGGCCAATCGGCACGGACTTGTGACAGGGGCCACGGGGACGGGCAAGACCGTGACCCTCCAGGTCATGGCCGAGAGCTTCAGCCGCATCGGCGTACCGGTCTTCGCCGCCGACGTCAAAGGCGACCTGGCCGGAGTCAGTCAGGCGGGGACGGATTCGCCGAAGCTCCAGGAGAGGATCGCCAGGCTCGGCCTCGAAGAACACGTCTTCGAGGGGTCGCCGGTGACCTTGTGGGATATCTTCGGCGAGCAGGGACACCCGGTCCGGGCGACGGTCTCGGATATGGGGCCGCTCCTCCTCTCGCGCCTCATGAACCTCAGCGATGTCCAGGCGGGGGTCCTGACCCTCATTTTCAAGCTGGCGGACGACAACGGGCTCCTTCTGCTCGACCTCAAGGACCTGCGGGCCATGGTCCAGTTCGTCGGGGACCGGGCCGGCGAGTTCGAGACGGAATACGGGCGGATGTCGACGGCCAGCATCGGAGCCATCCAGCGAGGGCTGCTCGTCCTCGAGGAGCAGGGCGCCGACAAGTTCTTCGGCGAGCCGGCGCTCAATCTGGACGATCTGATGCAGACCGACGGACGAGGGCGGGGGATGATCAACATCCTGGCCGCCGACAAGCTCATGCTGACGCCGCGCGCCTATTCGACGTTCCTTCTGTGGCTCCTCGCGGAGCTCTTCGAGCGGCTGCCGGAGGTCGGGGACGTCGAGAAGCCGAGGTTGGTCTTCTTCTTCGACGAGGCCCACCTCCTGTTCACCGATGCCCCCCGGGTCCTGCTCGAGAAGATCGAGCAGGTCGTCCGCCTCATCCGGTCCAAGGGCGTCGGGGTCTATTTCGTGACCCAGAACCCGCTCGACGTCCCGGACATCGTCCTGGGCCAGCTCGGCAACCGGGTCCAGCATGCCCTGCGGGCGTTCACGCCCCGGGACCAGAAGGCCGTCAAGGCCGCGGCGGGGACGTTCCGGCAGAACCCGAAGATCGACGTCGAAAAGGCCATCACGGAATTGGGGGTCGGCGAGGCCCTGATCTCGTTCCTCGACGAGAAGGGCCACCCGGGGATCGTCGAGCGGGCTTTCGTGCTTCCGCCGCGGAGCCGGATCGGTCTCGCCACCCTGCCCGAGCGACAGGAGCTTATCCGCGCTTCCCTGGTTTACGGCCATTATGAACGGGCGGTCGACCGCCACTCGGCCTACGAGATGCTCAAGGCCCGGGCCGAGAGGGAGGCCGCCGAGGCCGCGCGGGCCGCCCAGGCGGCTCAGCCCTACCCCGAAGCGCCTTCCCGATATCCTTATCCGCCGCCTCCAGCCCGGGGAGGGAGCCGGACGCCGCGGACGTATCCCGGTTACCCGCAACCCGCGCCCAAGAAAACGACCGCCCGGCGCCGCGACACCCTGGCCGAGGCCATGGCCAAGAGCGCGGCCCGCTCGGTCGGCAGCCAGCTCGGCCGCCAGATCCTGCGCGGGGTCATGGGCTCGATCTTCGGCGGCCGCCGCTGAAGAAGGGGTGAAGAAGGGGTCAAATCTCCAATCATTAAATTTCTTCAATGCTCAGCTTATTGCATCAGCGAAATTTAAT
>CAYREO010000008.1:0-68777 GCA_964423315.1 uncultured Eubacteriales bacterium
AAGGATAAGCAATGAGATTATTCGTAGCCAACCTGCCTTACAGTCTGTCCGAAGATGAACTGTCGGCCTTCTTCGCACAGTGTGGACCTCTGAAGTCCTGCGATCTAGTAAAAGACCGACAGACCGAGCAATCGCGTGGCTTCGCTTTCGTCGAGTTCCAGAGCGACCAGGATGCCGAAGAGGCGAGAAAGCGACTGGATGAGTCCGTCCTTAGTGGGCGTCGGATCATCATCCAAGAAGCAAAACCGAGGAGACACGAGCATGATAGATGACATCAACAAGGTCCGAAGCGAGGCCGTCCCGTTGAGGCAGGTTGAGGAGTATGTAGGCCCAATGTTCAAGACCGTGCTTAAGAATGCCTCCGGTGGCGACATCATGGTTGAGGACGACCGTGGCGGGAACTGGTTTCGTTTGCCCGAGGGCAGGGAGATCACATTGAGCTCGTGGTCGAACAGGACGATGTATTCGCCGTTCTCCAAAGTCATCTTCGAGAAGAATGGCAAGGTCAGCGTCACGAGGCGGTTCGGATTCAAGGACCCCGTGGAGGATGCGCCCTACTCCATCGTCTTGGACAACCGGGACGGTGGGCCTCAGGAAGTCGTCCGGATCGAGGACGAGTACGTTAGTGCCCTCCGTGGAATCCCACGACGGGTGCCAATCTCCCTCGTCGACTCGCGCATAGGATACAAGGCAATCATCTGGCGTAAGCGAGTGATCAAGGAAACGATTCCCGGGCAACGCGACTACCTCCAGACCCGCACGATCGTCGAACGAGTCTTAGTGCCTCGTAGGGCACACGAACTCCGAGCCATCAGGCGGGAGTTGGAGAAGCGTGCTGTCGAGGATGCTCGGCAGACGGCCGATCGTCAGTTCAAAAGAATCACTCCGGTGGAGGGAGCGGACGATGCCGAAGCCGAAAGCAAAACCGACTAGCCTCATAGCGGCTCTTCAAGACCGGAAGGTCTTTGGATCAGCTTTTCCTGACCTGGAATCCTTCACGTGCTGGCTGATCATCATTAAGGCGATCTTCGGGCTTGAGATGTCGGAAGAGGAACGACAGGTATTCGAATATCTGTCGGGCCGACACCACCCCAATCCTGAAGGTCACAAACGAATCTTCCTCGTGGCAGGAAGAAGAAGCGGTAAGTCGAGAATCAGTGCGACAATTGCGACACACCTAGCCCTTTATGGCGATTGGGAGAAGCAACTTGCTCCGGGTGAGGTGGCACACATCTTCACTGTCTCCGTCGATAAGGCGCAATCTCAGGTCTGCCTCAACTACATGAAAGGCCTCATTGAGATCGCCGCCCCGGACCTGATCGAAAAAGTGACCTTCGATTCAATCATCCTGAAGAACAGGGTAACGATGGATGTCCGAGCCTGCAACTACAAGACGGGTAGGGGACATGCTTGTGCGGCAATCCTCTGTGATGAAATTGGATACTGGCAAGATGCCGAAGGCGCGAATCCGGCTCAGGAAGTCGTCAATTCTCTGCTCCCAACCCTACTCCCAGGAGGCATGCTCATAGCGGCTTCGACGCCTCGGCAACGTTGGGGCTACCTTTTTGATCAATTCGAAGCTCACTGGGGCAAGCTGGATGATCCTATCCTGGTACTCCGGGGCGAAACGACGATCCTTAATCCCACTTACAGCCAGGATACCATTAACGAATTGATTGCCAGTGATACCAGCTTCCGTGCTGAATATCTTGCAGAATGGCGGAGCGATCTTGAACAATGGCTCCCACGGGAACTCTTGCTCGCGGCCATGTCCGGACCGGAGTTGTCCTTACCAGACTCGACACACCAGCCGTACTACGCCGGGATTGATCCTTCAGGCGGTGGGCATGACAGTTACACGGCCTGCATTTGCCATGTTGAAGGAGAACGAATTGTCGTGGACAGAGTTGAGGAAAGATACTCTCCGCTCGATCCCGCTCAAGTGACAGAGGAGTATGCGGCTATCCTGAAGGGGTATGGCATCAGGCGGGTGAAGTCAGATCGTTATGCCGGCCAGTGGCCAACCTCTGCCTATGCAAAGCATGCTGTCACTGTCGAGATCAATGATCAATCGGCCTCCGAACTCCTACTGGAACTCGGGGCCTTGATTCGAATGGGCCGAGTTGTGTTGCCACAGTCGGATCGGCTTCTGCTTCAATTGACTCAGCTAGAACGCAAGGTCCGAAGTGGCGGACGTGATGTCGTGGAAGCTCCTGTGGGCGGTTATGACGATCTGGCCTGTGCCTTGGCGTCGGCAGTAGTCGAGGCCGCGAAAGGTCGAGTCTGGACCCTGCGGGAACAGGAAGCCAGGATGCCGAAGGCCGGACCTCATGCCTCGGAGCGATTCATGTCACCGGACATGGTAGCGGCTCGAAGGCGCGAAGAGATCAGGCGATCCTGCACTGACGAGATGGACGAGTTCATGCGCTCCGATGGCCAGCACGCCTCCCGACTCATCTCTAGACGTTAGTCAGGAGTCGCCACAAAGGCGCTGAGGAGGCGAGCTGGAAACGACGCCCATGATCATCGGCCCCTGCTTCCGGGAGATAGCAAGTCGTTGCAGGACCTTGATTTCCGAATCCGTCCTGCCTTATAATATGATGATGGATTAAGAGCCATGAGCCGAACGAGTAGGTGGTCACTGTTCTTTGAGTGGATGGACCTCCGCTTTCCGCGCCTCACCCGTTTCCTGATCACCATCCTGCTCCTCGGGGCCTATGCACCAACCCCTGCCTTGATCGCCAAGACGCAGGAGACCTTCTCTCGGCGGCTTAAACGTCCTGTCAGCGCCGAGGAGGCGAAGGAGATCATCCGAGCGTTCTCGAACTTCGTTACCGTCCTCAAAGAGGTCCGCCGTGGCTCGAAGTAATTCTCTTTTGTTCGCTCGAGTCTCGACAGGCAAGCAGGGCGAAGGCTTCTCACTTGAGATGCAGGAGAAGTTGATCAAGGCCTATGTCTCGAATCCAAAGCATGGCCTCGTGCTCGATCCTCGGCAGTTCGTCCTCACAGAGAGCGGCTGGCAGAAGGATCGCAAGGGGTTCAAGGAAATGCTGGCCTTCGTGGAAGCGAACCACATCACGAACCTGGTGACCCTCAATGAGGAGCGCCTGTGCAGGGACTTCCGCTCCTACGTGCTCCTCAATGATCTCGTCGATCAGGGCCTGAGGATTCACTTTGCCGAGACGGGTCAAGTCATTGATGGCTCCGACCCGGACAAGATGTTCATCTGGCAGATCAAAGTAGCGATGGCCTGGAAATACATCAAGGACCTGAAGGCGAAAGTCGCACGAGGATTTACCGGCAAGTTTGCCAAAGGTGAGTACCTGACCTGCCCGCCTCTGGGTTATAAAATGAAGAAAGGCAAGTTGGAGAAGGACCCGGCGCGGGCACCCTTCATCCCGCTGGCCTTTGAACTCTATGCCACGGACAATTACAGTCTGGCAAGTCTGAGGGACGAACTCCACAACCGGGGCCTGCGGACGAAGGAAGGCAACAAGGTTTCGGTACCTACGCTCCACAACATCCTGAAAAACGATCTCTTCATTGGAGTCATCCACAGGCAAGGCGAGACGAGGCGCGGCGTCCATGAACCGCTGGTCGATCAAGCCCTGTTCCTAAAGGTCCAGGCCCTACTGGCCGCCCGCCGACACACTTATCCGATGAAGGATCACTGGTACCCCTACCGAGGCGGACTGCTCAAGTGCGGGCTCTGCGGCTGTAAATACACTGCCGAGCCACACAAGGGGCATATCTACTACCGATGCTCTCAGGCCAAGGCGCGGGAGACCGGGCACCGGTGCCCATCACTCCGGTTCCGTCAGGAGCAGTTGGAGGCCATCTTCACGAAGGCCCTCAAGGGCTTTCGCTTCGATGACGAGCTGGTGAAGTGGGCCGAGGAAGTGATAGTCCAGGCCCTGGCCGAAGGCGAGCGGAGCCATGAATCCCGCCGAAAGGCCCTTGACGCGGAATATAAAAAGAACAAGGCCGCCCTACGGCGGATCATTGACGATCGCGCCCACGGACGATTCTCGCTTGAAGGACTCATTGAGAAGCACAAGGAACTCCAAGATCGCCAGGTCCAAATCGAACTCGAGTTGGCGCAGGCAGAGGAGGCGGCGGGCACTCAGGCCCAGGACATCCTCTCTTTGATCGACTTATTGAGGAACCTGTCCGAGACCTTCCGGCTGGCCGATGATCAGCGCAAGCATCAGATCCTGCGTCTCGTCATGGTGAAGGCCGTGGTGGGGAAGAAGGGCCTGAAGATCGAATGGTCGCCGACCGTCAAATACTTCTACACATTAAAAGCTGATAAAGAGTGGCTGGGAAGCTAGGATTCGAACCTAGATTGCATGATCCAGAGTCATGAGTCCTGCCGTTGGACGACTTCCCAGCAGGGACCTCTATCTTATGGAAATTCGGCCGGGATTTCAAGCCTTTTTCGCTCGGGGCGCCCCGGGTCTTCGCGGCACGATACGGGACACGGAAGCATTGTTCACGTCGGGGGATCAATCGGGATCCCGCACTTGGGCTCCCGGCGAACCCCAGGCCCGTTCAGGCCGGCGGGGAAATATGATAAGATGGGCCGCCGATGGGGAAGAAGCTGTCGAAGGTCCTGCTGGCCGTCGCCCTGACGGCCGCCTTCTTCTACTTTTTTGCCCGCAGCGTCGAGTGGCGGAAGGTCCCGGGCTACATCGCCGATGTCGACCCGGCCCTGCTCCTGCTCCTCCTCCCGGGCGCGGCCGTCCATTTCTTCACCCGGGCCCTGCGCTGGCGGTTCCTTCTGGCCCATCATCAGGCTCGTCTCCCGGTTCCAGGCCGATTCGGCCATGAGGTTTTGCCGATAGATATCCCTCCGAAGACCCCCATAGCGGAGGGGCTCCGGTACCGCAACTTCGTCGCCGCCAACATCGTCGGCTTCACGGTCAGCTCGATCTTCCCCGGCCGGATCGGTGAGCTCGTCAAGCCCCTCTATCTGGCCCGCAAGGAGGGCCTGCGGACCGGCTTCCTCGTCGGCACGGTCGTCGTCGAGCGCCTGTTCGACTTCTTCACGATGTGCTTTTTCCTGGGGCTCTTCTTCCTGGCCCGGCCCCTCTTTAGCCGGTCCCATCCCATCGAGCCCGCGGC
Organism: uncultured Eubacteriales bacterium; assembly: GCA_964423315.1. Classification (GTDB taxonomy): domain Bacteria; phylum Acidobacteriota; class Aminicenantia; order Aminicenantales; family Saccharicenantaceae; genus RBG-16-66-30. The sequence continues at coordinate 5,125 of CAYREO010000008.1, forward strand.
CTACGACCGGCTGACCTATTGGGGGATCCTGGGCGTCGTCCTGGCCACGGCGGTCCTCGCCCTGATGCTCCTGCTCCACTTCCTCAGGGGCGGGGCCTTGCGCGTCATCGGGCGGCTGCTCAGTCCGCTTCCCGAGCGGTTCCGGGAGCGGATCCTCGGCCTGCTCGGCGAGTTCATCGACGGCTTGAAGTCCTTCCGCACCCCCGGTGTCCTGGCCGGTTACACGCTCCTGTCCTTCGCCGTCTGGGTCGGCATCATCCTCTTCTACTGGCTCCTGTTCGCCGCCTACCGCGTCCCCGTGCCGTTCTTCCTCGTCGTTCCCTACGTCTTCCTGACCGCCGTCGGGGCCTCCATCCCGACCCCGGGCATGGTCGGCGGCTTCCATTACTTCAGCAAGATCGGCATGACCTCGCTCCTGCTGATCGGTCCCGGCCAGGCCGCGGGCATGACCCTCGTCGCCCACGCGGTCCAGATCGGGGTGACATGCGCTCTGGGATATGCTATATTATCGGCTGAAGGTTTGACCCTTTTCCAGCTCCGTAAGATGGGAGAGAGCGAGACGCGATGAGGTGCCCTTTCTGCGGGTTTCTCGAGAGCAAGGTCATCGATTCCCGGGAGAGCAAGAACGGGATCTCCATCCGCCGCCGCCGGGAGTGCCTGTCCTGCAAGCGGCGCTTCACGACCTACGAGAAGATCGAGGAGATCCCCTACATGGTCGTCAAGAAGGACGGCACCCGCCAGCCGTTCGACAGCCAGAAGCTCCTGAAGGGCATGATGAAAGCCTGTGAGAAGCGACCCATCCAGATCAGCCAGCTCGAGGAGATCGTCGAGGAGGTCGAGTCCCTGCTCCAGGAACGGCCGGACAAGGAGATCGGCGTTGCCGAGATCGGCCAGCTCGTCATGGACAGGCTCAGGAACCTCGACAAGGTCGCCTACGTGAGGTTCGCCTCCGTCTATCGGGAGTTCGCGGACGTCGCCGAATTCCACCAGGAGCTCGAGAACCTCATGAAGGACAGATAAGGCTCCGCCGCCCGCGATGGTCCGACGCATCAAGCCCGTCTCCCGCCCCCTCAACACGGAGACCGAGGTCCGCACGCCGCGGGGCTCCGGGGCCGGCCGGGGGAGAAGGCTCCCGCAGCCCGGCGAGGTCACGGTCCTGCCCGCGGACGTCTACGAGACCGACGAGGAGATCGTCATCGAGATGGAGCTGCCCGGCGTCTCCGAAAAGGATGTCCGGGTCCAGATCGTCGCCGGCCGGGTCGAGGTCACCGGGCGCAAGCGCGAGCTCGCGGTCCATGAGGGATCCCGCTTCCTGAGGCTGGAGAGGGAGTTCGGGGTTTTCCGGCGGGAGGTCGCCGTCCCGGCGGCTTTCGAGGAAGGCCGGGCCCGGGCGGTCCTGGCCAACGGCGTCCTGACCGTGACCCTCGGGAAGCATGCGCCCCGGGCGAGAGGCGTGAGCATCAAGTCCCGCCGGCCCGGGGAGTAGGATCGGAGCATCGAGATGGCGAATATCGACAATAAGAACGGCGAACAGATGGACAACCTCCTGGAGGACCAGGGCCAAAAGCTCCAGGTGCCGACCAAGCTGCCCGTCCTCCTCCTCCGGGACGTCGTCATATTCCCCTACATGATCGCCCCCCTATTCGTCGGCCGGGAGAAGTCCAAGAACGCCATCGACGCATCGCTCTCGGGAAGCCGGATGATCCTCCTCCTGACCCAGAAGGACATGGAGATCGAGGACCCCAAGCGGGAGGAGGTCTACGACGTCGGCACAGTGGCCCTCATCATGCGCATGCTGAAGCTGCCCGACGGCCGGGTCCGCATCCTGGCCCAGGGCCTCATCCGGGCGCGCGTCGAGTCCTACGACGACGAAGGGCCCTTCATCACGGCCGGCGTCTCGGTCCTCCAGGAGCCGGAGAAGCCGGAGAAGGACCTGGAGACCGAGGCCCTCATCCGGAATGTCCGCTCGGGCCTCGAAAGGGCCGCCTCGCTCGGCAAGAACCTGCCGCCCGAGGTCCTCATCATCGCCTCCAACGTCGACGAGGCGGGGCGGCTGGCCGACCTGACGGCGTCGAACCTTGAGCTCAAGGTCGAAGAGGCCCAGCGCATCCTCGAGATCGACGACCCCGGCCAACGGCTCAAGCGGGTCTACGAGCTCCTGACCCGGGAGCTCGAGCTCCTCGACGTCCAATCCAAGATCTCGACCGAGGCCAAGGGCGAGATGGACAAGCTCCAGAAGCAGTACTTCCTGCGGCAGCAGATGAAGGCCATCCAGAAGGAGCTCGGCGAGGGGAGCGAGATCCAGGAGGACATCAAGGCCTACCAGGACAAGCTCCGCCGCATCCGGGTCTCCGATGAGGTCAAGGAGGAGCTCGAGAAGCAGATCGGACGCCTGGCCCAGATGCATCCCGAGTCGGCCGAGACGGCCGTCGTCCGCAACTACCTGGACTGGATGTTCTCCCTGCCCTGGAACAAGAGCACGGTCGACAATCTCGACCTTCACAAGGCCAAAAAGATCCTCGACGAGGACCACTACGGCCTGGCCAAGGTCAAGGAGCGCATCCTCGAATACCTCGGCGTCCGGAAGCTTTCGAAGACGGCCAAGGGGCCCATCCTCTGCTTCGTCGGGCCGCCCGGGGTCGGCAAGACTTCCCTGGGCCGGTCCATCGCCCGGGCCCTGGGCCGCAAGTTCGTCCGCATCTCCCTCGGCGGCGTCCACGACGAGGCCGAGATCCGCGGCCACCGCCGGACCTACGTCGGGGCCATGCCCGGGCGCATCGTCCAGGGCATCCGGCGGGCGGGCTCCGAGAACCCGGTGTTCATGATGGACGAGGTCGACAAGATCGGGGCCGACTTCCGGGGCGACCCATCCTCGGCCCTGCTCGAGGTCCTCGACCCCGAACAGAACAATCAGTTCCGCGACCATTATCTCGGTGTGCCCTACGACCTGTCGAAGGTCCTGTTCATCACCACGGCCAACCTTCTCGACCCCATTCAGCCGGCCTTCCGGGACCGCATGGAAGTGCTCGAGCTGCCGGGCTACACGGAGGAGGAGAAGCTCCAGATCGCCTTCCGACACCTGATCCCCAAACAGATCGCCGAGAACGCCCTGACCCCCAAGCTCATCCACTTCACGGACGGGGCGGTCAAGAGGATCGCCTCCCTCTACACGCGGGAGGCCGGGGTCCGCAACCTCGAGCGTGAGATCGCTTCGGTCTGCCGCAAGGTGGCCCGCAAAGTCGCCGAGGGGAAAAGATCCCTGACCGTTGTCACGGCCCAATCCATCGAGCGCTACCTCGGCCCGCCCAAGATCTTCAAGGACCAGCTCCTCCAGAAGGACCAGGTCGGGATCGTCACCGGGGTCGCCTGGACGGCCACGGGCGGCGAGATCCTGTTCGTCGAGGCCAGCAAAATGCCCGGCAAGGGCGGCCTGCTCCTGACCGGCTCCCTCGGCGAGGTCATGAAGGAGTCGGCCCAGGCCGCCCTGACCTACGCCCGGGCCCACGCCGCCGAGTTCGGCATCGATGCCCGTCTCTTCTCCCAGAACGACTTCCACGTCCATATGCCCGAGGGGGCCATCCCCAAGGACGGCCCGTCGGCCGGCGTGACCATCGCCACGGCGCTCCTTTCGGTCTGCACCGATACCAAGGTCATCTGGGACACGGCCATGACCGGAGAGATCACTCTGCGCGGCAACGTCCTTCCGGTGGGCGGCATCAAAGAGAAGGTCCTGGCCGCCCAGCGGGCCGGGGTCAAGAAGATGATCCTGCCGGCGGCCAACAAGAAGGACCTCTACGACATCCCCAAGAAGGTCATCCGCGGCATGGAGTTCGTCTTCGTCGAGGACATCAAGGACGTCTTCCGCCACGCTTTGGCCAAGATCCCGGGCGCGGCCCGCGGGAAGGCCGCCCCGGCCGGACGCCGAGCGAAGCGGCCGAAAAGGGCCTAGCTGGGGCCTGACCGCCAGGGAGGGGCGTCATGCGGCTCAACGAGCTCGGTGAGCGGCGGCTCGTCACGCGCATCCGCCGGGCGTTCGGCGGCTCCCGGCCCGGCGTCCTCATCGGCATCGGCGACGATGCGGCCCTGGTCAAGGCTCCGGGCTCCCTTCTCCTCACGACCGATGTCCTCGTTGAGGACCAGGATTTCCGGCGGGCCCTGCATCCGCCGCGCCTGCTCGGTCGAAAAGCCCTCAACGTCAATCTCAGCGACATCGCCGCCATGGGCGGCCGCCCGCTGCATGCCCTCGTCGGGCTGGCCATGCCGGAAGGGCTCGAGGAGAGCTGGCTCCGGTCGTTCATGGCCGGCCTGCGCGACGCGGCCCGAAATGCGGCCGTGGCCCTTGTCGGAGGTGACCTCTCGCGGGCCGACAGGATCTTCATCAGCGTGACGGTCACGGGCGCGGCCCGGAGCCCGGTGGCACGGAGCGGCGCCCGGCCCAGCGACCGGATCTTCGTTTCCGGGACCCTGGGCGACGCCGCGGCCGGTCTCCGGCTGCTCGAAGGGTGTGGCGCCGGTCGAAAGACGGCCGGCGGGGGAAAGAGGCTTCTGAAAGCGTTTCTCGATCCGGCGCCCCGCCTGGAGCTGGGAGCGGCCCTGGCCCGGAGGAGGCTCGCTTCGGCGATGATCGATGTTTCGGACGGACTGTCGGTCGACCTGGACCACCTCTGCGAGGAAAGCGGCGTCGGGGCCGAGGTCGACCTGGACCGCATCCCTGTATCAGCGGCTTTGAAGCGCTTCGCGGACGATCCCCTGGCCGCGGCCCTCCATGGGGGAGAGGACTTCGAGTTGCTGTTCACGGTCCCGGCCGCGAACGTCCCCGCGGTCCGACGGCTGGCCGGCAAGCATCGGCTGACGGAGATCGGAAAGATCACGGCGTCCCGTGGTCTGCGGGGGGTGAGGGCGGGCGGAGCGCCGCGGGCCATCGCGGCCGGCGGTTACGACCACTTCTTGCGCCGGGAATGACCCCGTCGGGCCGGCGGTTCCGCGCTCAGTCGACCGGGAAATCCCCGTCGAAGACGAACTCGGCGGGCCCGGCCTGGAAGACCTCGCCGCCATCGGGCCACTCCACGGCCATCTCGCCCAGGGCCGTCCGGACCCGGACCGTGCGGCCGGTCAGCCCCTTGAGGATGGAGGCCACGGCCGCGGCGGCCGAGCCCGTGCCCGAGGCCAAGGTCTCCCCCACGCCGCGCTCCCAGAAATGGACCTCGATCGCGCCGCCCCCGACGACACGGACGAACTCGACGTTGGTCCGGTTGGGGAAGAACGGATGGGTCTCGATGCTCGAGCCGAGCTGGAGCCGTTCGACGCGGTCCGGCGGGTCTTCGAAAAAAAGGACGCAGTGGGGATTGCCCAGAGAAACGCAGGTCACGGCATGGGCTTTGCGGCCGATGGTCAGGGGGTAGTCGATAATCGTCCCGTGGACCCGGCCGTCGTCGAAGGGGATGTCCGACGACGCCAGCCGGGGAGCGCCGAGGCCGGCCCTGACCTCGAACCGCCGCCCGTTCGAGGTCAGCACCTCGCAGGGCCGGTCCCCGGCCGCCGTCCGGAAGATGATCCGGGACAGCAAGGTCCCGCCATAGTGGGCCAGGAAGGCGGCCGCGCAACGCAGCCCGTTCCCGGAGATCTCGGCCTCGCTGCCGTCGGTGTTGAAGATCCGGAAGGACGCCGACCGCGGCTCTCCGGGGCCGGGATCGAGAACGATGAGGCCGTCCGCGCCGACGCCGGTGTGCCGGTCGCAGATCCGGCGGGCGAGGTCCCCGAAGGCGGCCGAGCCCTCCCCGGCCGCCGGGCCGACGATCAGGAAGTCGTTTCCGAGCGCGTGGAGCTTGGCGAACCTCATCAGCGGACTTTGACCGTGACGATGAAGTCCTGGGTCCGGCTCTCCGACTCCTGACGGACGAGGAGGATGATCTCCTCGCCGCTCTCGGTGTTCTTCAGGATGGCCTCGAAGTCCCGGACCGTGACGACCTTCCTCCTGTTGGCCTCAAGGATGATCATGCCCGAGCGCAGGCCCTGACGGGCGGCCTCGCTCCCCGGCCGGACCTCGGTGACGAGCAGGCCTTCGGTCGTCCGCAGCCCGTAGCGCCGGGCCGTCGATACGGACAGGGCCACGACCGAGATGCCGATGTCTTTTTGCGGGGCGATCGTCTCGCCCTTCTCGGCCTCGGGCTCGAGCTCGTCGACGACGGCCGTCATCTTCGTCTCCTTGCCGTCGCGGACGACGGTCAGCACGACCTTGTTTCCGGGCATGATGTCGGCGATCCGGAACCGCAGGGCGTCGGCGTTCTTGACGGCCTCGCCGTCGACGTGGGTGATGACGTCGTACTGCTTGAGGCCGGCTTTATCGGCCGGGGAGCCCGGCTCGACCGTGTTGACGAGGGCGCCGGCCGTGGATTTGAGCTTCCACTGCTTGGCCATGCCGGACGTGATGTCACGGATGGTCACGCCGAGCCGGCCGCGGATGACCCGGCCCTTCTCCTTGAGCTGGACGACGACCTTTTTGGCGATGTTCGAGGGGATGGCGAAGCCGATGCCGATGTTCCCGGCGTAGCCCGATGTCAGGATGTTGGAGTTGATGCCGATGACCTCGCCTTTCATGTTGATGAGCGGTCCGCCGCTGTTGCCGCGGTTGATGGCCGCGTCGGTCTGGATGAAGTCCTGGTAGCTCTGGGTGTCGATCTGTCGGCCCTTGTAGCTGACGATGCCGGCCGTGACGGTGTTCTCCATGCCCAGCGGATTGCCGATGGCCAGGACCCATTCCCCGACCTTGACCTGCCCCGAGTCGCCCAATTCGGCGAAGGGCAGGCCCTTGGCCTCGATCTTGAGCAGGGCCAGGTCCGTCCCCGGGTCCGTGCCGACGATCTTGGCGTCGTACTCGTCGCCCTCGAAGGTCCTGACCGTGACCTTGACGGTCTTGTCCTTCTCGACGAGGTGGTTGTTGGTCAGGATATAGCCGTCGGAGGAGATGAAGAAACCCGTCCCGCCGACCTGGACGGTGTTGCTCTCGGGCTGGGGCTGCTGCCGCGGCCGGCCGAAGAAGCGGTCGAAGAAGTCGTCGCCGAAGGGCCACTCGTCCTGGAACCCGAAGGTCCGGGAGGGCTCCCGGCGCTCGGCCTCGATGCGGACGACGACGGGGCCCGTCCTCTCGGCGATGGTCACGAAGTCGAGGGTCATCTTCTCCTGGGGCGGGGACGAGGCGAAGAGGTTGGGGGACAGGTCCGTCGCCTGCGCCTTGGCGAAGACCTCGGGGGCGGACGGCTCCTCGCCGGGAGCCGGGTTATGAAGGAAGAGATAGCCCGCGACGACCAGGCCGAGGGCGAAGCTCGATAGGGCGATTCCTGCGTATTTCTTCATGGTTGACCTCCGATGCCAGATATCCAAAAATACCATATCGATGCCGAAAATTCAATTTGGCCCAACCGCTTAACAACCCTTCCGGAGCGGAGAAAGTTGCATTTCGCCGCCGGACGGGGATATCATGGCCTCCCATGACCGAAAAGCTGAAAAAGGGGGTCCTCGTCGTCCTCGAAGGCATCGATGGCTCCGGCAAGACGACCCAGGCCCGGGCCCTCCTCGGACGGCTCCGGAGGAGGGGATACCGGGCCGTTTTCTTCCGGGAGCCGAGCCGCGGCCCCTTGGGCCGGGAGATCAAGCGGCTGGCCGCCCGGGACGGCTCCCTGACGCCCGAGGAGGAGTTGGACCTCTTCGTCCGGGACCGCCGGGAGAACGTCGAGAAGAACCTCCGCCCGGCCCTCGCGGCAGGCAAAATCGTCGTCCTGGACCGCTATTATTTCTCGACGATCGCCTACCAGGGGGCCAAGGGCATCGACACCGGGAGGATCCGGCGGATGAACGAGGCCTTCGCCGTCCAACCCGACCTCGTCGTCATCTTGGACGTCGATCCCCGGCAGGGATTGGATCGCATCGCAGGCCGGCGGAGGAGGGACGAGCTCTTCGAGCGGGAGGACTACCTCGTCCGGGTCGCGGGGATCTTCCGCGCCTTCCGGGGGCCGAAGGTCCTTCACCTTGACGGCCGGGGGGACCGCCGTGAGATCGCCCGGGCCGTCTGGGAACGGGTCCGCGCCCTTCTTCCGCCGCGCTCCTGAGCGCCACCCCGGGAGCCGCTCGTTTTGTCTTTTGGGCGTCCTTTTGTTATCATGAAATCCGTGGAGAACAACAAGGTCCCGCCGGCCGAAACGCCCGAAGGGACGTCTGCCGAGGCCCCTCCCACGCCCCCCCGGCCGAGGCCGCTTGTCAGCCGCTTCCCATCCATCCGGATCCCTTCCGTCAAGATCCGCATCAGGAAGATCGAGAAGGGCAAGCTCCTCAAGGCCCTCCTGCTGCTCGTTTTCCTGGGCCTGGCCGCTTTCCTGGGCGGCATCTACGGCTCCTACCGGACGATCATCGACGACCTGCCGCCGGTCTCCGACATCGAGAACTTCCGCCCCAAGCTGATCACGACGGTCCACTCGGAGTCGGGCGAGGTGCTCAGGGAATTCGCCCAGGAACGGCGGGTCGAAGTCCCCTACGAGCAGATCCCGGACGTGCTCATCAAGGCCATCGTGGCGACCGAGGACCAGAGCTTCTTCCGCCACAGCGGGGTGGCCCTGAGAGGCATCATGAGGGCCGTCATGGCCGACGTCATGAAGGTCCTCCGCCGCCGGCGGCCGGAGGGCGGCAGCACGATCACCCAGCAGCTGGCCCGCTCGCTCTTCCTCCACAGGGAAGTCAGCCTGCGCCGCAAGCTCAAGGAGATCTTCCTCTCCGTCCAGATCGAGAAGACCTATTCCAAGCGGGACATCCTGACGATGTACTGCAATCATTTCTACCTCGGGCACGGGGCCTATGGGGTCGAGACGGCCTCGAACCTCTTCTTCGGCAAGAGCGTCCGCGACCTGAGCCTCGAGGAGGCCGCCCTCATCGCCGGCATCTTCCGGGGGCCGTCCCTCTATTCCCCCTACACGAACCCGCGGGGCACCCTGAACCGCCGCAACCTCGTCCTCAACAGGATGATGTCCGAAGGCTACATCACCAAGGCCGAAGGCGAGGCGGCCAAGGGGACGCCGCTCGCCGTTCTCCCCCTCCGGCGGACGAGCGCCGAATTCGGGGCCTACTTCTTCGAGGAAGTCCGCAAGTATGTCGAACGGAACTACGGGGCCGACGCCCTCTACGGGGGGGGCCTGAAGGTTTACACGACACTCGATCCGGTCCTCCAGAAATACGGCGAGCAGGCCCTCCGCAAGGGTCTTCGCGACGTCGAGAACAGGCTGGCCGGCTGGCGGGCCGACAAGCCGAACCTCATCGCCGAGGGCAAAACCGACCTCGAGGCCCAGTGGCTCGACACCTGGGAGAATCCCTTTCTCGAGACCGACGAGGTTTACGACGCCATCGTTCTTTCAGTTGCCCGCAACGAGGCCGTCGTTCGCATCAAGAGCTATACCGGCTTCATGACCGGCCAGGATATCGCCTGGACCAAGGCGCGGAGTCTGGAATCCATCCTCAAGCGGGGAGATGTCGTCCAGGCGCGCGTCAACCGCTTCGACGAGGCTTCCAAGGAGGCCCGCGTGTCGCTCGATCAGAAGCCCGTCCGCAACGGCGGCTTTCTGGCCATCGACCCCCGGACGGGCCAGATCAAGGCCATGGTCGGCGGGTATTCCTTCAAGGACAGCCAGTTCAACCGGGCCGTCCAGGCCCCTCGCCAGACGGGCTCGTCCATCAAGCCCTTCCTCTACACGGCCGCCCTCGAACACGGGTTCACCCCGGCCAGCCTGATCATCGACGAGCCGGTGACCTTCATCGACCGCTGGAACGGCGAGCCCTGGTCGCCGAAGAATTACGACCGCCGCTACAAAGGCGCCGTGACCCTGCGCCGGGGCCTCGAGGAGTCGCGCAACGTCGTCACGGCCCGGCTCCTCGACTTCATCTCGCCGCAGGTCGGCGTCGACTACTGCCGGAGGTTCGGGATCACCTCGCCGCTCTATCCCTATCTGTCCCTGAGCCTGGGGACCTTCGAGGTCACCCTGGCCGAGATGGTCTCCGCCTTCTCGACCTTCCCCAACAAGGGCGTCCGGTTCAAGCCCTATTTCATCACCCGGATCGAGGACCGGGACGGGAACATTCTCGAGGAAGCCCGCGTGGAGTCGGAAGAGGTCATCTCGCCGCAGACGGCCTATATGATGACCTATCTGATGAAGGGCGTCGTCGAGGGCGAGACCGGGACGGCCCGGGCCCTGCAGGCCCTCGGCTGGCCGCTGGCCGGCAAGACCGGGACGACCGACCGCTACTCCGACGCCTGGTTCATCGGCTTCTCGCCGGACCTCTGCGCGGGGGTCTGGATCGGGCATGACAAGATGGTCACGCTCGGCGAGAGACAGAGCGGGGGAGTGGCCGCCCTGCCGGTGTGGCGGGATTTCTTCGTCCGGGTCATCGAGGACCGCAAGCGCCGGGCGGCGGAGGAGGGCATCGAGCTCGTGCCCGAGGACTTCGAGGTCCCCCCGAACCTCGTCTTCGTGGAGATCGACAAGAAGACCGGGCTGCTGACGACCCCCATCTGCCGCTATCCCTTTCTGGAGGTCTTCTTCCCGGGCTCGGAGCCGGCCCGGTACTGCACGCTCGCCGACCACATGCGCATCCTCGATTACTACACGGTCTCCGCGACCGAGATCATCGACGAATAAAAAGAGCGCCCCTCCCTCGCCGGCCTGCGAGAGAGAGGCGCCCGTTATTGGGAAAGGGTTATAAAGACTTCTATTTTTTCCTGACGCCGCCGCCGCTCGAACCGCTCCGGGAGCCCGAGGACGAGCTTCCCCGCGAGCCCGAAGAAGAGCCCCGGGATGAACCGCTCGAGGACACGCCCGTCCGCGAGGAGCTCCCGGATGAGGAGCCGCTGGAGCGGACCGAGGACGGCCGGCTCCGAGCCCCGCTCGAGCTGCCTGTCGAGAACGGCCCGCTGAACGACCGTGACCTGGCGGCTCCGCCGTCGCCCTGGATTTTGGCCCGGCTGATGGCCGGAGAAGAAGGGTAACCGTGGATGGTCCTGGGGCTTTCGACGCGGCTCTCCCGGCCGGGGATCGCCGCGGAGCTCGAATATCCGGATGCCGGGCCCATCGCTGGAGCGGGCTCCCCGTCCTTCTTGCGGATGTTGCGCTCCGATGACGATCTTTCCTTGGAGGCGCCGGACGAGGACGACCGGGCCGGCTGCGACGCGGCGGCCTGACCGTCTTTCTTGACGGTCTGGGAGGCACCGCTTGCGGCGCTCTTGCCGGCCGCCTTGGCCTCGCCTCCGGCTCGTTCACCCTGCTTGCGGATGACACGGGTGGCGCCTTCCGTCGAAGCTCCTGGTGAGCGCACGGCGTCGCGGCCGACGGCCCGCTCCCTTTCCAGGGTGGTCGTCCGCTCGTCCCTCCGGAGGAGGACCCGATTGCCGTCGAGCGGCTGGACGGAGATCTTGGTGCCGGCCGGCCGGACATCGAGGCTCCGGCTGGCAAGGCTGATCTTGTTCAGACCCGCCAGGCTTTCGCCCCGCAGAGCGTTGGCGGAGACGCTGGGCGCCTTGAGGCTGTCCCTGCGGATGACCGTCAGGGCCGCGGAGCTGTAGGGGTAGTAGGGCCCATAGTAGTTCCCGTAGAAGGTGCCGCCGATGACGACCACGGGGTAGCCCCAGTAGCTGATCGGCGCCCAGGCGAAATAGTTGTAGTCCCACCACCAGTTGACCCAGGCCGGCCCCCAGAGGCTGGTGGGGATCCAGTACCAGCCGAGCCCGACGGCCCAGTGCCACCGGCCGTAATGGAACGTCGACCAACCCCAGGGCTCGTAGGGCCACCAGGTCCAGCCGGTCAGAGGCAGCCAGGTCCAACGGCCGTAATAATAGGGCCGCCAGTCGTCGTCGACGCCGCCGGGGACCCAGACATTGCCGTAGGGCGGCAGATAGACCCACTCGCCGTGCTCCTCGAGCTCGGCCTCGAAGTCGCCGAGCTCCTCGGGGAGGTAGCTCTTGGCGGTCGTCCGTCGGGCCGCCTGATTGCGGGATTCGTTGAACTTATCGAAGCCGTCGTGGGCGACGGCGATGAACGAGGACGGCTTGGAAAGGAAGCGGCCCTCGGACACCTCGAGCCTTTGGGCGGCCTTGAGCAGGGTCGAACCCTCCTCTCCGGCGGCCTCGATCAGTCCCTCATAGACCAGGATGTCGGTGTCCCGGTTCTCCCGGACATCGACCCGATAAACGCCTTTGTCGAGGACGTAGAAGGAGGCGTCGGCCGTGTGCAGCTCGATGGCCTTTTCCTTCCTCAGGCTGCCCACGACGAGGTACATGCTGCCGGACCAGACCCGGATGCGGGCCTGTTCGTCGCCTTTCTTGGGCAGATTGAGAACGTCGATCTTGGTTTCATCGTCGAGGCGCAGGTAGTTGCCCCGTCCGAAATGGATCTCCGCCCGGCCGTCCGTCGTGCCGATGCGGTCGCCCTCGCTGATGGGCATGTTCAGGGCGCCCTCCTCGAAGCCGAGGTCGGAGGCCCGCTGGACATAGGTCTTCCCGCTGACGAAGCTTATGCGGGCGACCGATTCGTTGGTGTATTTCGTATCCTGATCCTGGGCAAAGGCCGCCCCTGTGGCGAGGAGAGTGATGATCGCGATGAAGGCTGTTTTCTTCATTTTCTCCTCCTTTCCACTTTTTATTATAGCAAGAACCATGCCAAAGGGCGTCCCCGATGGTCAGGCGGGGAAGGGGAGGATGAAACCGGGGACGTGTCCTGGAAAGGGGACGCCGCTCTCCGCTGGAGGACACCTGGGGGCCGTTGCCGCCCGCTCAGGCTTCCGGGATGTCCCAGATCTTCCGGAAAGCCTTCAGGCAGGACCCGATCTCGACCCGGGAGGCGTCGCCAAGAAGAGGCGACGGATCAGGGAGGGGAGAGGGGTCCGGGACCGCCAGGGCGGCCAGGACCTCCCGAACTCCGTCCCTGAGGGTTCTGATGTTGTACCCGCCTTCGAGGACGAAGGCCAGCCGCCCCCCCGCCGTGCGCTCGGCCATCTCCCGCAGAGCGGCGGCCATCCGCCCGAATCCCTGAGCCGTGACCGACATGCCGCCCAGCGGATCGCCGGCCCCGATGTCGAAGCCTGCGCTGACCAGGATGAACTCCGGCTCGAACCGCTCCGCGACGGGGGCCAGGATCTTCCTGTAGACGAAAAGGAAATCGTCGTCGCCCTTGCCGGCGAGCAGCGGCACGTTCAGGTTGTAGCCGAGGCCCTCGCCGTGTCCCATGTCGCGGACGGCCCCCGAGCCGGGGTAGAGGGGGACCTGGTGGGTCGAGAAATAGAGGACGTCGCGCCGGGAGTAGAAGGCGTGCTCGGTGCCGTTGCCGTGATGGAGATCCCAGTCGACGACGAGGACGCGGCGGAGCCCGTGCTCGCGGACGAGGAACTCGGCGCCGACGGCGACGTTGTTGAGGAAGCAGAAGCCCATCGCCCGCGAGGCTTCGGCGTGATGGCCGGGGGGCCGGACCGCGGCGAAGGCGTTGACGATCGTCCCGTCCATGATGAGCTCGAGCGAACGGAGGAAGCCGCCGGCCGCGAGGAGAGCCGTTTCGTAGGTCCTCGGCCCCGTCATCGCATCGGCGTCGAGGAAGACGCCCGGCCGGCCGGCCGTGGACTCGAGAAGATCGAGATAGCCGCGCTCGTGGATGGGGAGGAGCTCCTCGCGCGAAGCCGGGCGCGGCTCGATGCGGACCAGCGGGGCGGGCGGATCTTCGGCCACCATCCGGTTGATGGCTTCGACCCGTTCGGGGCTCTCGACATGGCCGTCACCCATGGAGTGGTCCCTGTAGCGCCTGTCCGTCACGACGCCGGTTCTCATGCCCTCTTCTCGAGCTTGACGGATAGAAGCTTGGTGATGTTGGGGTCGGGCATCGTCGTCCCGTAGATGTAATCGGCCACTTCCATGGTCTTGTAGTTGTGGGTGATGAGGATGAACTGGGTTTGGCTCTTGATCGTCTTGAGGAGGTCGAGGAAGCGGGTCAGATTGACGTCGTCGAGGGCGGCGTCGACCTCGTCGAGGAAGCAGAAGGGCGAAGGGCGGTAGCGGAAGAGGGCGAACAAGAAGGCCAGGCTGGTCAGGGACTTCTCCCCGCCCGAAAGCAGGCTGAGGTTCTGGACCCTCTTGCCCGGCGGTTGGGCGACGATCTCGACCCCGCTCTCCAGCGGGTTGTCGGGTTCGAGGAGCTTGACCTCGGCGTTGCCGCCCTTGAACAGGGCGGCGAAGATCTCCTGGAAGTTCCGGTTGACCTCCTCGAGGGCCTTGAGGAATTGGACCTTGCTCTCCTCGTCGATCTTGCGGATGGCTTCCTGGGTGGAGCTGATGGATTCCCGGAGGTCCTGGCGCTGCCGGACCAGGAAATCGTAACGGGTCTTCTGCTCGAGGAATTCTTCCTCGGCCATCAGGTTGACGGCCTTGAACCGGTTGTACGTCTCGCGCGAGTCCTCGAGCTCCCGCTCGACCTCGTCGTCGGCCATCTCGGCGACCGGCCGCCACTTTTTCGCCGTCCGCCGCGGCTTGGCCGCCGGGACGGGCCGACCGTTCGCGCGGGCCTCTTCGGGTTCCTCTTCGGCCTCTTCATCTGCGTCTTCGGTCTCGGGTTCCGTGGCTTCCGCGGCGGCGGGGGCAGGCGGCGGCCCGGACTCGGCCTCGGCGCGGACCTCGGCCAGGGTCTTCTTGAGCTCCTGCCAGCACATCTCGTCGAGGTTGACCAGGTCGCGGTCGACCTCGGCCTTGTGGATCTCGTGCTTGACGCGCTCGTCCTTGGCCCGCTCTTCCTCCTCCCGCGTCCGGCGCAGGGCGGCCTCGAACTCGTCCAGCGTCTTGCGGGACGCTTCGAGCCTGGCGGCCGTGGCCGCCAGCGAGGACTCGGCCCGGCTTTGGTCCTCGCTCAGGACCTTGACCCTGTCGCGCAGGACCCGGATCTCATCCTCGAGCTTCGCCTTGTCCTCTTGGCACTGCCGCGCGTCCGCCTCGAGCTGGCGGATCTTCGCCCCGGCCGCGTCCCGCCGTTTCCCGGTGCTCAGGGCCTGGAGGCGGAGCCCGTTCATCCTCTCCTGGAGCAGGTCGAGCCCGGCCTTTTTCTCGAAGAAGGCGTGTTCTTGCCGGGCCGTCTCCTCGGCCAGACCCGCCAGCAGCTGTTCGCGGGACTCGATGGCCTCTTTGATGGACTCGGCCCGCGACTCGAGGTCCGCAAGTCGGCCGCCGAGGGTCTCGGCGTCGCGGGCGAGACGGGCCCTCTCCCCGCGCAGAAGATCGCGCTCCCGCTCGAGGACGGCCGTTTCGGCTTCGAGCCGCTCGGACTCGGCCGCGGCCGCCCGCAGGTCCCGTTCTTTATCCAGGAGATCGTGTTCCGCCACAGCCAGGATCTCTCCGGCGACGGCCAATTCCGCATCGAACGACCCCATCTCGCGCGTTCCGGATTCGAGGATCTCGCTCAACGGGGCCATCTCGACCTCGAGGCGGCGGATGTCGTCGGTGAGCTTGCGGCGCTCCGCGGCCAGCGTCACGAACCCCTCGGTTCGCTGGCCGAGCTTGAGGAGTCCCGAAGAGTGGAGCAGGTCGCCGGACGGGGTCAGGAAGCTCAGGCCCGGGTGATCGACCCAGATCCGAACGGCCGCTTCGATCCGGTCGACGACCACCGCGTCCTCGAGCCCGTCCAGGCCGGCCGTCGGCCCTTCGGACGGCTCCAGGCGGCTTTTGAGGAGCCCCAGAACGCCGGCCCTGCTGATCACCTCTTCCGGGATCGAAGGCCGGGCCCGGAGGGGGACGAGCAGGTAGCTGCCCTTGAGGCCTTCCGGGGCATCCTTGAGGAACGCGTCGACCGGGACGACCCGGGCCCTCGATTCCTCCTTCCAGAAGGCGTCGAAGAGGGGCGCGTTCTCGGGGCTGGTCCGGATGAGGTCGGCCAGCAGACCGAGGGCACCCGGGACCTCGTCGGCCGGGGCCTCGGCGCGCTGTTGTTCATCGAACTTGCGGAGGGCCTGGAGTTGATAGACGGCCTCTTCCTTCCGGGCCTTCAGGACTTCGAGGCTGCGCCGGATGCCGTCAAGCGAGCTCCTCAGGCTTTCCGAGGCGCCCTTGATGCCGTCGATCCGGAGCCTGGCTTGGTCCCGGGCCTCCCGGAGCTCATGGGTCTCGCGTTCGAGGGCCGCGGCCCTGGATTTGTTCTCCTCGAGGAGCCGGCCGTGGGCTTCGAGCCGGGCCAAGAGTTTTTCCTCCTGGCGGGCGAGGAGCTCGAGCTCCTTTTCGGCCCGGGCCCGTTCGTTCCTGGCGTCCGTGAGGTCCTGGAGGGCCGCGAAGTAATCGTCCCGGAGCTGGCCGACGCTCGAGGCCTCGCCGGAACGGGCGTCGCGGGCCGAACGCAGGATCCCCTCGGCGCGGGCGACTTCGATCCGGTTCGCTTCGAGCGAGCCTTCGAGCCCGGCGATCTGTCCCTGGGTGTCCTCGAACTCGCGGGTCAGGTGGAGGACGTCCTCGAGCAGCTCGTCGCGGTCCGCCTCGGCCCTTTTCTTTTTGTCCTCGAAGAATTCGACCCTCTTGGATTCCCGCTCGATGTCGCCTTCGATCCGGGCCACCTGGGCCCGCAGGGAGTAGAGCCGCTCCTGGCCGTCCTTGAGGGCCGTCTCGAGGTCCCAGAGCTCCCTGCGCCGGGATGCCAGGGCCTTCTCTTCGTCGCGGACCTTGGCCGTGGCCTCGTGCTCGCGGGCCAGGGCGGCTTCGTAGAGGGCGGCCGCGTCCTTCTGGGAGGTCTCGAGATGGACGAGCTTGCGCCGATAGTGCTCGGAGGTCAGCTCGCGGATGCGCTCCCGCAGGCGCCGGTAGCGGTTGGCGGCCTGGGCTTGGCGCTGGAGGGAGTTCTTGGCCTTGTCGACCTCGATGATGATGTCCTCGAGGCGGATGAGGTTCTGCTCGGTGCTCTCGAGCTTGTTCTGGGCCTGGCGCTTCTTGTCCTTGTAGTAGGCCGTGCCGGCGGCCTCCTCGATGAACAGCCGCTTCTCGGTCGGCTTGGAGGTCACGAAGCTGCCGATGGCCCCCTGCTCGATGACGAAGTACTCCTTCTCGCCGATGGCGTGGCGCCAGAGCTCGTCCTGGATGTCCTTGAGCCGGACGGTCTTGCCGTTCATCCGGTACTCGCTCTCGCCCGAGCGGAAGACCCGGTGGGAGATGACCAGCTCTTCCTCTTCATTGCCCAGGGTCAGGACGACATCGGCCATGTTCAGGGCCGGCTTCTTGGCGTTGCCGTTGAAGATGACGTCGTCGGTGCGGTCCCCGCGGACGGACTTGGTCCGCAGGCCGCCGATGACCCAGAGCATGCCGTCGACGAGGTTGCTCTTTCCGGTCCCGTTGGGGCCGACGATGGTCGTGATGCCGGGGTGGAAGGCGATCTTGGTCCGGTCGGCGAAGGACTTGAATCCCTGCAGCTCGAGCTTCTTGATGATCATACCGCTCATGGGCGTTCCGGCACTCTCCGTCGTCCGGGACCGTTCAGGGAGGCCCGGCGAAAGAGGTATTGTAAGCGATTCGCCCCGAATTTCAAAGGCGCTTCTCCCGATCCCGAGGGTCTTTCCGGGAGCGATGTGTCGCCAGGCATCCCCCTTTGCCCCCCAAACCCCCGGGAACCAGTCCCGACGGTTCCCTCTCCGCTATGGGGGTCTTAGGGGGATGCCTGGCGCCATCGCTTGCTGCTGTGATCCCCGGGATCGGGAAAAGCGCTCATTTTTCAGGGGCCCGCGATTTGACAGAACGGGCGGATTCGTTTACTTTAATCGCGCCTCTGGAGGCCAGCGTAGCTCAGTCGGTAGAGCAGCTGATTCGTAATCAGCAGGTCGGAGGTTCGATCCCTCTCGCTGGCTCCACGCATTCCCCCCCGTAAGCTCTCAAACTCGCCTTCGGAACCCTTCGCCCAGGACCTCGTGGACGTCGTGGATGATGACGAAGGCCTTGGGGTCGACGTCGTTGACGAGCTCTTTCAGGTAGGAGATCTCCTTCCGGGTCACGACGGTCAGCAGGAGCTCCCGGTCGATGTTCCTGTAGATCCCCCGGCCCTTGATGGCCGTGGCCCCGCGCGACAGCTCGTCCCTGACGGCCTCGGAGATCTCGTCGTTGCGGTCGGAGATGATGATGGCCGCCCGGGCGTAGTTGAAGCCGTCGAGGATGACGTCGATGAGGTAGCTGGACACGAAGAGGAGGAAGAAGGCGAAGAGGGTCAGGACCGCGACCGGCCGCTCGACGGCGATCTTCTGGGTGACGAGGATCACGGCGGCGAAGGAGATGACGAAGAAGTCGACGATCATGATGACCTGGCCGGGCTTCATGGATCCCTTCTTGCTGAAGATCGCGGCGACGATGTCGGAGCCGCCCGTCGAGGCCTTGAACTTGAAGATGATCCCGAGGCCGATCCCGACGAGCACGGCGCCGCAGAGGATCATGAAGAAGAAATCCCGCTGCATGAGGTCCAGCACCGCTTCGCTCTTCGGGATGGCCGGGCCCTTAAAGAGAAAGAACTCGCCCCGGAAGAAGTCCAGCCAGAACGAGGTCAGCGTGAACCCGGCGAACGTCCGGAGCCCGAAGCGCTTACCGAGCTCGCGGATACCCCATAGGAAAAGCGGCAGGTTGAAGAGCCACATGAGGGTCCCCACCGAAACGCGTCCTCCGAGGAGGTAGTGGACGGCGATGGACAGCCCCGACACGCCGCCGGGGACGACTTTGGCGTCGACGAGAAATACGCCGATCCCGAACCCGACGAAGGCCGAGCCGACGGCGATCCCGACGTAATCCCGGATCGTCCGGTAAAGCTTTCTTCTTAGCGAGGGCGATATGTTGGTCATGGGAACGCTCCAAGTTTCACTTCGGGAGGATTATCGCAGATTTCGAGGCGTATTTCACTCGGCCGACGCCGCGGCTGACGGGCCCCCTTGACGGGGCCCAGCCGCTTGAGGGGCCCTACATCATCCGTCACCGATGATCGCCAAGCTTCCCCGATGGGCGCAAAGAGGCCGGGGAGCGAACGGGATTGGCTCTTGGGCGTCGTTGCCATGGCAAGGGAACGATCGGGCCGCCACGGTGTCTGATAAGGGCCTAATCGAGGAAGGCCCGGGCGCCGGAGAAACGGTCCCGGAAATAGGGGCTGTCGAGCGACTCCTCCCGCACGGTTTGTCCGGTCCCCGGGGAGTGGATGAAGACGTTCCGTCCGATGTAGATGCCCACGTGTGAGACGGACCGTCCGGGAGAGGCGGAGAAGAAGACGAGATCGCCTTTCTGGAGCCGGCGCGGGGCTACCCTTGCCCCCGCCAGGTATTGGTCCGTCGTCGACCGGGGCAGATTGAGGCCGTTCAGCCGGTAGACCGCATGGACCAACCCGCTGCAGTCGACGCCTTCGCGCCGCGATGTCCCACCCCACGCGTATTCCACGCCGAGGAAGCTCGCCGCCGTGGCCGCCAGCTTCTCCCGGAGGTCCGTTCCCGGCAGGCTCATTCTATGAACGGGGTGATCCTCGGGGCGGACGATGAAGTAGTCCTCGACGAGGTTTTGCCGGCGAAGCCGCTCGGCCTCGCGGACGGCCGCCTCCCGCGTCGGGAAGTCCCCGAAGCGGACCCGGTAGAGTCCCGACTTTTGGGGATAAAAAAAGGCATCCAGGCCGTTATCGTTCAAGGTCCGGACCAGCCTTCGGGCGTTATCCAGGACGGAGAAGGCCCCGACCTGAACGGTGTATCCCGTCCGCGCCGCGGCGCCGGCTGAACCGGGAGCGGGAGCGGCGATCGCCGGGGGAGAGGCCGGTTTCGCGGCAGGAGGGGATGGGGGAGCGATCAGAACGCCCGCCCGGCACCCGGCCAGGAGCACGGCCGCCGCTGCGGTGAGCAGGACGAGGCCGGTTTTCCTCGGGCGCCCGGACATGGCTTGTTTCTCCATGGAGTTTTGTCGGGCAAAGGACGAGCCGGTGGACTTCTTGGAACGGCCAGGGAGGGAATCGGGAGCAGGGACCCGGGGCCCAGGTCCCCGATCCTGCGGTTCGCCGGGCCTCTTCCGGGCCCCGGGAGACGATCGCCCGTCAGCAGGTCGGGGGCCCGGAGGAGCCCTTACATCCCCGCCGGGGCCGGGGCCTGTTCGGCCGGAGGAGCCGAGGGAGCGTCTCCCTTCGGCGGGAACACGTCGTATTCAGCGCCGAACTGCGCCAGGAACTCCAGGCTGAAGGCCCGCAGCGTGTACCAGAACGGGAGGGTGACGACCGTCCCGATGTAGGGGATGGCGAGCAGGAAAAACCCGATGCAGCAGGTCATGAGCCCGGCCGCGACCACGGCGGCCACGAATCCCATCATCAGCAGAATGATGATCAGCCCGTATCCCAGGAAGTGGAACGGGTAACGCCCGAACAGCGAGAGGAAAAGCTTCCACGCCTGCATGGCCGGGATCCTATTCTTGTACATAAGGGGAGCGACGAAGCTCGAAAGGAACAGGCTGACGAAAGCGACGATGACGGCCAGGACGAAGGCCAGAAGCCCCGTGCCGAGGAAAAAGGCGATGGGCAGGTGCCCGCCGAGGCCCTGGTCGTAGAGATAAGAGGCCCTGGTGAAGAAATAGACGGCCAACGAACCGAAAAGAACCAACAGGACAAGGCCGTAAGCCAGCCTCCAAACGAACAGCGAATCCCCCTCCCGGTGGTAATCCCGCCACGGCCGGGCCACTTCGGCCTTGTCCCGGATGACGTTGTCGAGGAACATGAAGGTCCCCCTCGAGCTCACCCATGTCAGGGCGATGAGCAGGACGAGAAGGACCACGGCAGCGATGAGGATGGCGATGGCCCATCCGGGATGGTCCATGAGCCACGTCCAGCCTTTCCGCGGGAAGTCGATGAACTCGCGGAACGTCGTGTCCTTGCTCGCCCGCGAGCCCGCCGAACCGTTGTTGAGCTCCATGAGGCCGGCGAGAAAAGCGTTGAAGCCGACGACCAGCCACTTGTGGAGATCGAACGGCTTGAACAGGGCCTTTTTCATCCGGCCCCAGGCCAGATCGAGCGGTTTCATGAAGGCGATGGTCATAGGCTCCTCCTCCGGGCGGATGGGGATTTCGGGCTCTTTCCCAGCTCATACTACGCGTTTTCCGCGAATGAGTTCAAGCTTTTCCTCCGGTTCGCCGGTCTCTCTCCGGGCCTCGGGCGGCCCCCCCCCGGCCGCCGCCGCCCGCGGGCGCGTTGCGAAGAACGGCCGAATCCGATATCATCGAGACAGTTTCGGCGGGCCGGGCGGCCGGCCGCAAGGAGCGCGCATGAGATCGGTGTGGAAGTCCTTCGCCTCGGTCAGGCTGGCCATCTTTCTCATGATCCTTCTGGCTCTGGCGTCCGTCGTCGGCACGCTCATCCCCCAGGGCCGAAGCGCCGAGGAATACGCCGCCCGCTACGGGGACCTGGCCGGGCTGTTCGCCAAGCTCCAACTGACGAGCCTTTACCGGTCGTCCTGGTTCCTGATGCTGCTGTTCCTGTTCGCCGTCAACCTGACCGTCTGCACGGTCTCCCGTCTCGGCCCGAGGCTGCGGCGGGCCTTCAGGCCCCCGTCGGCGACCGACGCCGCCTCCGTCGCGGCCATGCGGGTCAAGGCCCGGGTCAAGCTCTCCGGAGCGCCTGAACAGGCCGTGGCCGAGATCTCCCGGGAGCTGGCCGCCCGCCGGTATGCCGTCCGGACGGCTGATGGCGGGAAAGGCACGGTGCTCCTGGCCCGCAAGCGGAAGCTCGGCTGGTTCGGGAGCGATGCCGTCCACATCGGGCTTTTGGTCATCCTGGCCGGGGGCATCGTCAGCGGGATCGCCGGCCGCCGCGCGCACCTGCCCCTCATCGAGGGCCAGACGGCCGACGTTCCCCACGCCGGATTCCAGATCCGCCTCGACCGTTTCGAGACCGAGTATTATCCACAGGGCGGGGTCAAAGCCTGGAAGAGCACGGTCTCGGTCCTCGAGGACGGGATGCCGGTACGGACCGAGGTCGTCCTGGTCAACCGCCCGCTCGTCCACCGCGGCTTCCGCTTCTATCAATCGAGCTATGGATGGGACTGGCAGAGCCCCAGCCTCGAGATGGTCGTCGGCCGGACAGAAGACCCTTCGGCGGCCCGGTCCGTGACCCTGCGGACGGGTGAGCGGGTGGCGGTCGACGGCCCCGGGATCACGCACCTCGGGGTGCGTCGCTTCGTGCCGGATTTCGTGCTCGGGGAGGGCAACCGGGTCCTGAGCCGCTCGAACGAGCCCCGCAATCCCGCCGCGTGGGTCGAGGCCTGGCGGGGCGAGGAGCAGGTCTTCGCCGGCTGGATCTTCGCCAATTTCCCCGACATCGGGAAGAGCCACGGCGCCGGTGAGGATACCGTGTCCTTCGTCCTGAAGGACTATCAGGCCTCCCCGTATTCGGTCCTCGAAGCGGCCAAGGACCCCGGGGCGGGCCTCATCTGGCTCGGTTGTCTGTTCATCTCGGCCGGCCTCTTCCTGGCCTTTTATTGGGCGCCCCGGGAGATCCGGGCCGTCGTCGAGCCTGGTCCAGGGGGCGGCACGGAAGCGGTCCTCGGCGGCTTCGCGGCCAAGGGCCGTGAGGCCTTCAAGTCCGAGTTCGAGGCCGCCTGCAAGTCCCTCAGGAGGAATCCATGACCGAATCCGCGCTCTTCACCACGGCCTTCGCCTTCTATGTCCTTTCGACAATAGTCTATTTCGGGGCCCTTTTCGCCCGCCGTGTGAAATGGGCAGGAAAGGGGCTCCTGCTGGCCGGCGCCGGCCTCGTCTTCCACACGGCGGCCCTCATCGTCCGCACGGCGGCGAGCGGGCACGCTCCGTTCACCAATATGTACGAATCCCTGTCGTTCTTCGCCTGGGCCACGGTCCTGGCCTTTGCCGCCGTCGACCGCAAGTTCCGCCTGACCCAGATCGGTCCTTACGTCATGCTCATCGTCGTGGCCCTGGTCGCTTTGGCCTCGTCCCCCCTCATGCCGAAGGAGCTGGCGCCCCTCGTTCCGGCCCTCCAGAGCTACTGGCTTTGGCTCCATGTCTCGGTGACCCTCGTGGGCGAGGCGTTCTTCGCCCTGGCCTTCGTCGCCAGCATTCTCTACCTTGCGGCGGATACGGAGGAGAAGAAGGAGAGATATGATTCGGTGAGCTATCGGGCGGTGGCCGTCGGATTCCCCCTCTTCACTCTGGGCGGCCTCGTCTTCGGCATGATCTGGGCCTTCAGGGCCTGGGGCCGTTACTGGAGCTGGGATCCCAAAGAGGTCTGGAGCCTGATCACCTGGTTCGTGTTCGCCCTCTACCTCCACACCCGTATCGTCATGGGCTGGAAGGGGAGGAGATCGGCCGTCATCGCCATCATCGGGTTCCTGGCCGCCCTGTTCACGTATTTCGGCGTCAATTATCTTCTTTCGAGCCTCCACAGCTACCGCTGATCCGCGCCCGGGCCCCGAGGACTGCTGGGCGGAACAATTACCCCCTTGCGGTGACCATTATCCCCCGGGGAATCACCCCCCGCGGGGATTGCCCGGGCCTTCGGTCCCGTCCATATTAGGGTCTCTGAAAAAGACGGGACTGAGAGATGGAACATCCTTCATTGAAGAAAGCGGTCCTGACCCTCGTCGGCCTGACCGCCATGGTCTTCCTGCTCTTCCTTGGTGCGCCGGCCGAGGAGAAAAAGCTCGAGGTCATCGGCGACCGGACCGCCATCCATCTCGACCCGGACCCCCGCAGCCCGGTCGTCGAGACCCTGGACAGCGGGTCCGTCCTGACCCTGGCCAGCTCGGCCAAGTTCCGCACGGATTGGATCTATGTCCGATTCGCGTCCGGCACGACGGGGCGGATGCGGGCGGGGTATGTCCGGGAGGGCCTCGTCCGCAAGCTCTACCCCGAGCTCAGGGTCCTCCACATCGGCGCGGAGGACGAGGTCCTCAGGCCGAAAGCGCTCGATCCCGGCAACGGTTTCATGCCCGCTCTGGAATGGGGTGTTTCCCGGGAGCGGATCATCCAGGTCGAAGGCCGGCCCGCGAGCCAGGAGACCTCCCAGGGCCTCGAGATCCTGCGCTACCGTCGGCAGATCATGAACCGCAACTGTTTCATCGAATACGCCGTCGGGCGGAACGGGCTGGTGGCGGCCCGCCTCTCCCTGTGCGACAGGTACGCGGACAAGAACCAGTACATCGCCGACTACAACACGCTCCGGGCCTTCCTGAACGAGAAGGTCGGCCGGCCGCGCTCGGATAACGTCGTCTGGCAGAACCGCTATTACGAGCGGGAAAGCGGGCGCTGGGGGATGGCCCTCAGCAAAGGACATCTCGCCTTTTCCTCGGAATGGGTCTTCCGCGATACGGCGGTCCAGCTCAAGCTGACGGGTGAGAACGACCAGGTCGCGCTGGACGCGGAATTCTACGACGTCAAGGCCAAAAAACCGGCCTCTTTATAACCCTCCTTCTTCCGCCCCCTCTTCCGACCCCCCCGGGAGAGGGGGCCTTTGCTCAGCCGATGTCTTTCTGGACGAAGCTGAGGCTGACCCGGTTCTTGCCGAGCCACTTGCTGTGCATCATGAGCTGTTCGCCCCGCTTGACGAGGGATTCGACCGAATCGTACCGGAGGGCGAGGCTGGCGCCCATGGACACGGTGGCGTTGAGCATCCCCGTCTCGGTCGTGATGTAGGACTCCCCGATGAGCAGGCGGAGCTTGTTGGCGACGATGTCGAGCCGGCTCTCGTCGATGTTGAGGAGGATGACCAGGAACTCCTCCGTGCTCCAGCGGCCGACGATATCGAAGAAACGGACGTTCTTGTGGAGCGTGCGGGCCACGGTCCGCAGGATCTTGCCGGCGTTGAACCGGCCGTGCTTCTCGAGGATCTTGTCGTAGTTGTCGACGTCGACATAGATCAGCCCGAACGAGAGGCCGTATTTCTGGAACTCCTCCAGCCGGGTCTTGAGGGTCATGTCCAGGTAGGCCTTGGAGGCGATGCCGGTGTCGAGATCGATAAGGCCCATTTTCTCGAGATGGGCGATGTTCAGGGGGATGGTCACCTTGGGGGCCGTTCCGACGAACACCCCGGCGGCCCCGACGATCTCCCCGTCCTCGCCGGCGACAGGGAGGATGCGCAGGGTCGCGGGGACGCGGAAGCCGTCCTTGTGCCGGAGATAGACGTCCAAGGTCCGATCGACGCCGTCCTTGAGCGTCAGCTTGACCGGGCACTTGCCCTTGCAGATGTCGATGCCTTCGGCGTCCGTGAACAGGGCCAGGTCCTCGAAACACACCTTGCCCAGGACCTCCGGGGCCGCCCGTCCCGACAGCGTCTCGGCGGCCTTGTTCCAGAAGATGATCTTCTGGTCCGTATCCAGACAGACGATGGCGTCCTCGAGGTGATCGAAGATGGCCAGGCAGTAGCTCTTGGCGGCCTTGGGGAAGATCTCGCTGATGTTCTGGTCAGGCATGGGACAACACTCTCCTCCTCCATTATGAAAGGCGCGACGTTTTTGTCAACCGAATATTTTTCCGGCGGCCGCCGGTCCAGCCGCCGTCCGGAGGTTGACACCCCGCTAACCTCGTGTTATCCTGACGCCAACGCCCAGGGGTGCGCTACGATGAACATCCTCCTCGGCACGCGGCTCAGGAGGGCCCGCGAAGAGATCGCCCTCAGCCAGGGGGCTTTCGCCAAAGGTCTGGGTCTGTCCTCGGAATACATCTCCCTGCTCGAGGCGGGTAAGAGGACCCCGAGCTTCGAGACCCTGTTGAGGATCGCCGAGTTCCTGAACAAGGACGTGGCCTATTTCTTCGACGAGAGCCGGCCGGCCTTCGAGGGGCTTTTCGCCGGCCGCGACCTCGACGACCGGGTCCGCCGGGAGCTCCTGAAATTCAAGTCCTATTGCGAGAAATACTTGCAGCTCGAGGAGGAGACCGGCCGGCGCCTCGATATCGCCCCCGCCTACTCCCGGATCTCCGCGGCTCGGCTGGCCGACGAGGAACGCCGAAGGATGGGGCTCGGGGACGAGCCTGTCAGGGACATCTTCGGGCTCTGCGAGCTCAACGGCTGCCGGATCGTCCGCCAGCCCCTGCCGGAGGAGGCCCGCATCGCCGGGGTTTTCGTCTTCGACGGCGAGCGCAAGGCCGCCTTCGCCCTGATCAACGCCAACGAGCCGCCCGGGCTCCAGATCCAGATCGCGGCCCATCTCTACGCCCATTATCTCAAGGACCGGGCGGACGGGCCGATCCTCGACAACCCGGACGTCATGATCGACGAGTACGTCTCCCTCTATCCGCCGCGGGAGCAATTCGCCCAGGCCTTCGCCTCGCGGTTCCTCATTCCGCCGGCCAAGCTCCAGGCGATCTTCGAAAGGGACCTCCGCTCGAAGGGCCTGACGTTCGAGGATGTCCTTTTCCTCAAGCGCTATTTCGGTGTGAGCACCCGGGCCATGCTCAGGGCGCTCCGCAGCCACGGCCACCTAACCGATGCCCGGTTCGAGGAGTTCTTCAAGCGGTCGCCCGAGGACCGTGAGGGCGAGGTCTTCGGGAGCGCGACGGGCCAAGAGGAGCGCCGGGCGCGGACGCTGTTCCGGAAATCGCGGGCCGTGCCCTCCGAACGGTACCGGCTGCTGGCCGCCGAAGCGGCGGCCGCCGCCAAGGACCGGGAGGGCCGAGCGCCGGCGGCTCCCGCACAAGGAGAGAGCCATGAATAAGACGCTGAGGATCCTGGTCCTCGTCTTCGTCCTGGCCGCGGTCATCATCGCGGCCTACCTGGCGGTGACGATGCTGGGCGGCCGGGGCCGGCACGCGCCGGCGGACGCCTACGAGTGGCTGACCGTCGACGAGGATTACATCCCCCGGAACACGATCGAGGAATTCATCCTGGCCGATGCCGACCAGAAGGGGCTCCTGCCGATCCACTTGAGGAACTACGGACGGAATCCCGTTGTCCTGCGCAAGTTCCGCGGGGCCCGGTTCGTCGGGGCCAGCGAGTCGGTCCTGCAGATGACCTTTCAAGGCCTCGGCGACTGGATGCTCGTCGACCTCAAGTACCAGAACGAGCAGGGGCGGGACATCCAACGGACCATCCTCTATGTCGAGATCAACGGCCAATGGCAGGTCGGGGATTCCGGTCGCCTGATGGAGTGAGGGAGATCCGGATGACCGTTCGCAGCTTGAAGACGGATATCCTCATCGTCGGGGCCGGGCCGGCGGGGCTGACGGCCGCCCTTTACGCGGCCCGGGCGGGACAGAAGACCCTCGTCCTGGAGGGGCGGAGCGGCTCGCGTCTGGCCATCAACTACAAGCTCGAGAACTATCCGGGCTTCCCGTCGATCGACAGCGCCGAGCTGCTGCGGATCTTCCGGCAACAGGCCGCGTCCTTCGGGGCCGAGATCGTGCCCGGCGAGGCCATCGCCGTGAGCCTCGACGGCGACCCGAAATACGTCACGACCACGGAGGCCCTCGCCGAGGCCCGGGCCGTCATCCTGGCCACGGGGAAGCCCGTGCCCAAGGAGAGGCTCATCCCCGGCGAGGAGCGGCTCGTCGGACAGGGGGTCAGCTACTGCGCCACGTGCGACGGGCCGCTTTTCCGCGGGTCCGCGGTCGCCGCCTTCGGGCATGCGGAGGAGGCCTTGAACGACCTGCGGGCCCTCGTGCAGATGGGCTGCCGCGTCCTGTGGGTTCCGGGGAAGGCTGGGGGCGGCCCGGCCGCCGCGGTCGTCGAGGAGCTCAAGGCCAAGGGCGTCGATGTCCGGAGGGACGCCCGGATCACGGGCATCCTGGGAGAGGACCGGGTCGAGCGGATCGCCCTGGCGACCGGGGATGTGACCGAGGAGATCCCGGTCTCCGCCGTTTTCATCTTTCGGGACATCCCCTCGGGGTCGCTCTTCGGCCGGGCGGGCGTCGCCCTCGATCACAAGCAGTGCGTCGCCGTCGACCGTTTCCAGAGGACGAACATCCCCGGCGTCTTCGCGGCCGGGGACATCACCTGCGGGGGCCTGCAGGTCGCCGCGGCCGTGGGCGAAGGGTGCGTCGCGGCCTTGCAGGCGTTGATGTACCTGCGGGCCTAGTGTCCGGGTTGATCTCGCCCCCTCCATCGAGCCGGAAAGCGATGGCCTTCGACCGCGAGATGGTCGCCCGCCCGGTCAGAAGGACCTCAGCTTCTGCCCGTGAGCCGAGTGCTGGAGGGCCTTGAGCGCTTTGAGCTCGATCTGACGGATCCTTTCCCGGGTCAGATTGAAGTGCTGGCCGACTTCCTCGAGGGTGTATTCGCGGCCGTCCCCGAGCCCGTAGCGCATCCGCAGGACCAGGTTCTCCCGCTCGGGCAGAGTCAGCAGCGCGGCTTCGATCTGCTCGCGGAGGTTGATGTGGATGACCGTGTCGGGGGGTGAGGGGAACGACCGGTCCTCGAGGAGGTCGCCGAGCGACCCTTCGCCGTTCTCGCCGAGGGGCGTCTCGATGGAGACCGGGTCCTGGGAGCTGAAGATCATCTCCATGACCTTGGACACGGGGAGGTTCATCTTCCTGGCCAGCTCTTCCGGGGACGGGGCCTTGCCTCTCTCCTGGACGGAGGCCTGGGAGATCCTCTTGAGCCGGTGGATGGTCTCGGTCAGATGGACGGGGATGCGAATGGTCCGGCCCTGGTCGGCGATGGCCCGGGTGATGGACTGCCGGATCCACCATGTCGCGTAGGTCGAGAATTTATGGCCGCGGCGGTAGTCGAACTTCTCGGCGGCCCTCATGAGGCCGATGTTGCCTTCCTGGATGAGGTCGAGGAGCTGGAGGCCCCGGCCCTGATATTTTTTGGCGATCGAAACGACCAGCCTGAGATTGGCGGCGACGAGGTCGCTCTTGGCCCGCTCGCGGGTCCGGCGGCCGGCGGCAATGGCGGCCAGGATGCTCCGGCGTTCCCTGCGGGCCCGCGGGGAGGACTTGGGGGCCCGTTCCTTGAGCCGGATGCGGACGGCCTCGACGACCCGATCCATGAATTCGGGCTTGACCTCGAGCTCGCGGGCCAGCCGGATCATCCGGACGACGAGTCGCCCGCGGGCCATGCGGTTGCGGACGAGGGGCCGGATCTTGGCGAGGCGCGCGGCCAGCCTGCGGATGAGGCCGATCCGATCGAGGATCTCGCGCCGCTTGCTCTCGAGGCTCCTCTCGGCGAGATCCTCCTCGGTCACATTGAAATGCTTGATGAGGCACTCGGGGTTCGCCTTGAGCATCGATTCGACCGAGATGAGCTCATCGAGCGCGAAGGGGCTGCGGGCCAGGGCCTTGAGGACGGCCCGCTCGCCCTTCTCCATGCGGCGGGCCAGCTGGATCTCCTGGTCCCTCGAGAGGAGGAGGATGCTGCCCATCTCACGGAGATAGATCTTGACCAGGTCGGCCGTCTGCTCGATGTCCTCGGGGGAGCTCAGCCCGTGCCCGTTGGAGCCGTTCCCGTTGCCGTTCTTCGGCTCGGCGGCATTTCCCGCCGACGCCGGCGGGTCGGGCAAGGCGAAGGTCGTCTCCTCCTCAGGAAAGAGGCCACCGGAGCGGCCCTGGGGGATGAGCCCGAGGAGCTCTTCGTCCCTGTATTTATACCGTGATGCCATGTTCTTCTCCCTTAACCTATCGTTTCTATAGAGTTTATATAACTATAGACATTTTCGTCACGTTGTGAAGCCATTTTCCTAAACGGGGCCGAGTGCCGGACCGTTGCACCCCCCAGGGGCGGGACCGTCGCTCGAGGAGGGCCGAGGATACAGCTTCTGCCGGCAGGTGTCAAGAAGAAAATTTACATGAGAACCCTGTTCTTTACAGAGCAGATCCCGGTCGGCGGTGGTCCTCCCCTGGAAGACACCCGGTTTTCTTCTCGATCGCTCGTTTTTCATGGTCGCTACATAGTGCTTCAAGATTCGTGCCAATCCCCCATACCTGGGGGTTAGGGGCAGAGGAGTGGGTTTCGGAGGCGGATCTGTCATAAAAAGGGGACACCGTCCCTGGCTGGCATGCGAAAGTCCGCGCTTGACAGGGGCGGCGCCAAATCAATAGGATGAAGGCGCTTTGACACGGGGCCGGTCCGGCCGTCGGCCCGAGGAGAATCCGATGAAACTTGGCGCCCTCGACATCACCGTGTTCCTGGCCTTTTACGCCGTTGTTCTCGGCGTCAGCATGTACAAAAGCCGGCGGGAGCGGACCGGGGAGGACTATTTCCTGGCCAGCCGGGGCCTGTTCTGGCCCCTCATCGGCCTGTCCCTCATCGCGGCCAACATTTCCTCGGAGCATTTCGTGGGCATGGCCGGCCAGGGTGCGGGGCTGGCCGGCCTGGCCATCGCCAGCTACGAGTGGATGGCCGCCATCACCCTGGTCTGCGTGGCCTTCCTCTTCCTGCCCAAGTTCCTCAAGGCCGGGCTGTTCACCATCCCCGAGTACCTGGAGTACCGGTACAATCCGGCCGCCCGGTCCATCATGGCCTTCTACATGATGGCCATCTACGTCGGGGTGACCATCGCCGCTGTCATCTATTCGGGCGGGCTGACCCTGCAAACGCTGTTCGGGGATGTCAACGATCCCCGGCACCTTCTCTATGGGGTCCTGGTCATCGGGGCCATTGCCGCCGCCTACACTCTTTGGGGCGGGCTGAAGGCCGC
Organism: uncultured Eubacteriales bacterium; assembly: GCA_964423315.1. Classification (GTDB taxonomy): domain Bacteria; phylum Acidobacteriota; class Aminicenantia; order Aminicenantales; family Saccharicenantaceae; genus RBG-16-66-30. The sequence continues at coordinate 35,734 of CAYREO010000008.1, forward strand.
GGCCTGGGCCGACCTGTTCCAGGGGGCGGCTCTCATCGCCGGAGGCATCCTGACCGTCTACGTCGGCTTCAAGGCCATCGGGGTCAAGACCTTCTTCGAAGCCAACGCCGACAAGCTCCACATGATCCTGCCCGCCGACCATCCCGTCCTGCCGTGGACAGCCCTGGTCATCGGGCTATGGATCCCGAACTTCTACTATTGGGGCCTCAACCAATACATCACCCAGAAGACCCTGGCCGCCCGCAGCCTCCGCGAAGGGCAAAAGGGCATCATCTTCGCCGCCTTCCTCAAGCTCCTCATCCCGTTCATCATCATCCTGCCCGGCCTCATGTCCCGCCAGCTCTACGGCCACCTCATGACCGGCCAAAGCGGCACGGACGCGGCCTATCCCATGCTCATCCGCAACCTCATCGGGCCCGGGGCCCGGGCTTTCATCTTCGCGGCCATCAGCGGGGCGGTCATCAGCTCGCTTGCGGCCATGCTGAACTCGGCCTCGACGATCTTCACCATGGACCTCTACAAGCGGCTGTTCCGCAGGGACGCCGGCGACAAGGCCCTCATCCGGACGGGCCGGATCACGACGCTGATCTTCGTGACCATCGGGTGTCTCATCGCGCCGCAGCTCGGCCGGCCGAGCTTCAAGGGCATCTTCACCTACATCCAGGAGTTCCAGGGCTATGTGTCGCCCGGCATTCTGGCCGTGTTCATTTTCGGACTGCTGGTGAAGAAGGCCCCGCCCATGACCGGCGTCACGGGGCTGGTGCTGACCGTGCCGATCTACGGGGCCCTCCAGCTCTTCGCTCCCCAGGTCGCCTTCCTCAATCGGATGGCCGTGACGTTCGTGGCCATCCTCGTCGTCCTGGCCGTCTTGACCGCGTTCAAGCCACTGGCGGAGCCGCGTGTCCTGCCCGTCCGGGAAGGCTACGACATGAGGCCGAGCCGGTCGGTCGTCGTGCTGGGGGCCGTCGTCGCGGCGGCGACGCTCGCCCTCTACGCGATCTTCTGGTGACGCTCAGCCGCAGACGAAGCCCTTCTTTTGGTAGTACTTCTGGTGGTATTCCTCGGCCTTGGTGAAGGCCGACGCCGGGGTCACTTCCGTGGCCAGGGGCTTCTTGTACTTGCGGGAGGACTCGAGCTCGCGCATGACGCGGCGGGCCGTTTCGGCCTGCTGGTCGTCGTGGGTGAAGATCGCCGACCGGTACTGGGTCCCGTGGTCGGGGCCCTGGCGGTTGACCTGGGTCGGATCGTGGAGCTCGAAGAAGCGCCGGACGAGCTCCTCGTAGCTGACCCGCGCCGGGTCGAAGGTCACTTGGACGGCCTCGGCGTGGCCCGTCCGGCCGGTGCAGACATCCTCATAGGTCGGCTTGACGGTCTTGCCTCCCGTGTAGCCGACGACGGTGGACACGACCCCCGGGATCTGTCCCAGCTTGTGTTCCACACCCCAAAAACAGCCGGCGGCGAAGGTCGCCGTTTCGGTGGCCGGCGCTTCGGCGGCGATCGCGTCCGAACCCTCGGCATTCCGGGGCACGAAATCCATGGCCGCGGAGTTGATGCAGAAGTGGAGGAAGGTCGGGGCCGGGCCGTCGTCGAACACATGGCCCAGATGGCCCCCGCAGACGGCGCAGCGAACCTCGACCCGCTTCATGAGGAGTGAGTAGTCGTCCTTGTATTCGAGATGGGAGTCGTCGACCGGAGCCGTGAAGCTCGGCCAGCCCGTGCCGTGTTCGTACTTCGCCTCCGAGGAGAAGAGCGGAGTCCGACATCCGGCGCAGACGTAGGTCCCGGCCTCCCAGAAGTCGTTGAGCTTTCCGGTGAACGGCCTCTCCGTGCCGCTCTTCCGCAAGACCCGGTACTGCTCCGTGGTGAGCTCCGCCTTCCACTGTTTATCGGTTTTCTTGATCTTTTCCGTCATGTTCTTCTCTCCCGCAACGGCCTTTCCGGCCGGGAGCGCTCCCCGGTCGAGGAGGGCGTTCAAGCCCTTCCACCAGGCCAGGCTGAGGATCGTGGCCAAGGCCAATATCGCCAATTTGACGCTCGGGCGCATGGGGCCTCCTGATACACATAAATCCTATATAATTAGTATACATTGAGGGCTCCGGAAATCAAGCCCGCCGAAAAAAAAGATATTATCCATTGACTTTGGGCAAAATCCGTATCTATAATGAAGTCGCTGGCTGGAGAGGGATCCTCCTTAGCCCCGCTTCCTTTTCCTTTGAAACCTTGGCGCCTCACCAGCCAGCCTTCACCCTCTCCCAGCTCTTTCCGGAAGTCCGCCCTTCGAGACGCGCTCCCGACAAAGAGATAGCGGACTCGTGCCCTTCCCCAACTCGGGGTCAAACCTCCCGCCGCCGCGGAGAGACGTCTACTTCTTGCCGGGCTCTTTGGCCGCGGGTTTGGCGGCAGGCTTGAGGTCCTTGGCCCGCTCCTTGAGATGGTCTTTGAGCTCGAGGTGGGGGACGCCGTCCGTGTACCACCCCGGCGCGGGCTTGCCCATGAGGTGATGATCGAAGAATTCCTTCATCCGGACCGTGTAGTCCTTCTGGTTGGCCCGCTTCTGGAGGCCGTGGTTCTCGCCGACATACTGGAGCATGATGACCGGCTTCTTCAGCCGGCGGAGCGTGTTGTAGTACTCGATGCCTTGGTTCCAGTCAACGGCCCCGTCCTTGTCATTGTGGAGGATGATGAGCGGCGTGTTGACGCGCTCGGCGTAATAGACCGGCGAGTTGCGCTGGTAGGCCTCGAGGTTGTCCCAGTAACCGCCCGTGAACCGCCCCTGGCTGCTCTCGAAGATGGGCTGGTTGGCCGAGCCCGTGTTGAAGTAGATGGAGCTGTACATGCTGATCATGTTGGTCAAGGGGGCGCCGGCGACGGCCGCCGCGAAGTCCGCCTGGGTGATGAGGAACGACGTCTGATACCCGCCCCACGAATGCCCCTGGAGCCCGACTTTCGAGCGGTCGACGACCCCCGCGGCCACGGCCGCCTCGATGGCCGGAAGGACGCACCAGGCCCCCGACATCCCCGGGTCGTTGATCTTGTAGGTGATGTCGGGCATCAGCACGGCGTAGCCGTTGCTCGTGTACACGGACTTGTTGAAGCCGTTGGCCGAGGGCTGGGTGTAACGGTTGAGCTGCTGGGACATCTTCTCGTAGTAGTAGACGAGCGTCGGATAGCGCTTACCTTTTTCGTAGTTCGCAGGCAGGAAGAGGGCCGCTTGGAGGCTCTTGTCCAGGCCGCTGGCGGGATCCATCTTGTAGTCGAGGAGCATCTGGCCGCTCGACCACAGGAAATCCTTCTGCTGGGGATTGGCCTCAGTGATGCGCTGTCCATCACGAAGAAGGGCATCCGTCACGTAATAATCGGGAAAGTCTTTGAACGTGTCGCGGGTGTAGACGTAGACCTCGGCCTTTTTCGCCTTGGCCAGGCCCCCGAATCCGGCGTCGTCCCACAGGAGCATGGTCGGGGCCGGCCGGCCCTTTTCGATCCGGGCGATGCCGGCCTTCTTCGTCCATTCGCCGTAGGCGGATGCGTACTGGGGGCGGCTGAGGTCGATGGCTTTCTCCTCGGGATCGATCCGCAAGCGCCGGAACCGGATCTTGTCCCGATAGCCTGTGACCGTCAGGTTGACGCCTTTGCCCCCGCCGGCGACGGGCACGGACCAGATGTCCCAGCCGTCCGAGAGCAGGACGTTCACGCCGTCGAGGGCCGCGCCCACCGGGGAGTCGGGCGGATCGACGACATTGTGGTCGTCATCCTCATTGACGAAAGAGGCCGGAACGTCCTTGGTGATGTTGACGGACCGGCCGGTCGTCATGTCATAGGTGTGGAAGTGTTTCTCCTGGTAATAGAGGAAGCGGGTCCCGTCGTAGAGGGGTCCGAAAAAGTACCGGCACTTTTCGAGGGCCAGCCGCCGGGCCCCCGTCGTCATGTCGACGACGTAAATGTCTTGGAACCGCCGGCCGTCGAGATTCGCATCGAGCTCGTAGGCCCGGACGTCCTGACCGACGGCGAAGCGGTGCTTGGGCGCGGGCTGGACCTGGCGCAGATCGTCGTCGGCCAGCCGGATGAACGTCTTCTCCTTGACCCGGTAGATCGAGAGGTAGCTGAAGGTCTTGTCCCTCTGTTCCTGGACCTGCTGCATCGACTGGAGCCGGCTGTCCTTGCCGTGCCAGATGACGAGGTCGGGAATGTCCTCGTCGGCGGGATCGTCGGGCTTCGATGCGGGGGCCGGGGCCGCTTCCTTTGCCTCTTCCCGGCCGCCTTCGTTGCTCTTGGCCGCATCTTTCTTTTTCTTGACCTCGTGGATCCCGAACAGAAGGCCGTCGAAGCTCTCGGTCCAGACCGGCGCCCGGTTGGGGCTGACGGTCAGGCCCTCGGGAAAGTCCTTGTCCGCCGTCGGATCGTAAACGACCTTCTGCGGCCCCTTGGGGTTCTGCAGGCCGGAGAAGGCGACGACGCTCCAGAGCTTGTCCTCGTAGGCCTTGTCCTCCTTGCCCTTGAGGGCGGCCAGGGCCTCCCCCTTCTCCGTCCAGGTCAGGGATTTGTAGGAGGCCTTGTCGCTGTCGAGCGGGAGGACGGCGCCGGACGCCATGTCCCGAATGAGCAGCCCGTTCGCGGCCTGGCCCTGGGCATCGATGAGCATGGCCAGCTTCTTTCCGTCCCGGTCGAAGGCGAATTCCGCGACGTTGCCGATATTGACCTCTTTGCCCGTGGCCAGCTCGCGGAGGATGAGATCGGAACCGGTCCACTTATCCTTCTCTTTTTCCTGGCTCTCGGGCACATACCGGTGGAGCGCGATGAAGCCGGGATTCTCGCCCGAGAAAGCCAGGCTCCGGACCTTTTCGAACTCCGTCTTCTCGCCCGTGGCCAGGTTCACCAGGACGGCCGTCGTCATGACCCGCTTTCTCTCCTTGCGCAGGGCCTTCATCTCCTTCGAGCCCGGGTAGGAGAGGAAGGCGGCCCATTTGGCGTCGGAGGAGAAACCGGACCCGGCCGGGCCTTCGAACCGGGGCGCTTCGCCGATCGGGAACCGGAGCTCCCGGTCCCCGCGGGTCTGCCGGATGACCGCCTCTCCCTCGCCCTCGAGGGGGGTCAGCCGGTACATGAACCACGCGCCATCGGCCGAGAGCTCGGCCGAGCCGATCGACTTCCAAGCCAGGATGTCCTGGAGGCTGATGGGCCGCGGGGCGGCCGGCGTCGCGGGTTGGTCCTGCGAGGCCGTCGCCCCGAACGAGACGAAGATAAGCCCGATGAGGACGATCCAAGACAGGCGAGTTCTTTTCATACGCTCTCTCTCCTTAGTGGGATGCCGGCCCTCAGGGAAGCGCCGCTTCCTTCTTCCTTTTTTGTTGGTACATCAGGAAGTCGGCGTGGGCCAGGAAATCTTCGAGCTGGGAGTACTTCCGCGGGTCGACGCGGACGACGCCCATGCTGACGGACAGGCGGAAGCGCCTGAGCTTGTTCAACCGGAAGGACCGGATGCCGGCCTCGATCCTCGCAAGGAGCGAGCGCTCGCCGGACCCTTTCGACCTCATGGCCAGGATGGCGAACTCGTCGCCGCCGATCCGGGCGACGAGATCGGACTCCCTCAGGGTGCCTTTGAGGATCGCCGCCACGCTCTGCAGGACCTGGTCGCCGGCGGGATGGCCCTGCGTGTCGTTGATGAACTTGAGGTCGTCGATATCGAGGAAGAGGAGGTAGATCTGCTTCTTGAGACGCTTGGCGATCTTCATCTCCTGGAGCCCCAGGGTGAAGAAGCCCCGCCGGTTGTAGAGCCCCGTCAGCTCGTCGGTCAGGGTCAGGCTCTCGAGCTTCTTGTTGGACGACTGCAGATCGCGCAGGGCCCGTTCGAGCTTCCTCTCGGCCGTGATCCGCTCGGTGATATCGACGAGGATGCCGTCGAGGTACATGACATCGCCCGACGGGCCCTTGATGGCCCGGCAATGGTCGCGGGCCCAGAAACGCCGGCCGTCGGCGCGGCGGAGCTCGAATTCCTTGGGGATGGTCGGCCTCTTGGCGAGCTGTTTGAGATGCTCGGCGCGGTCCTGACGCTTGACGTAGAAATCCTTGACGTTCCGGCGGAGGAGTGATGGGAGCTGCTTGTAGCCCAGCATCCGGAGGAGGGCCGGGTTGGCCTCGATGAAGGCCCCTTCAGGCGTCGTCCGATATACGCCGACAGGCAGGTGCGCGACGAGCGTCCGGTAACGCTCCCCGGCCTCACGGTCTGTCGCCTTGGCCCGCGGGCTCAAGTGGATGAGCTTCGTCGTCAACGGCTTGTTCATGTCGCGAAGGGGTGAATGTAACAAACTCCCACCTCGAAGTAAAGGCCGCTCATCAAAGGGTTCGCTCGACACCGGATCCTGAGGAAGGGCGATGGTGATGGAGGAGGGAAGAAGTGGTAAGATGGGCACGACGAATGATGTGCGAAAGGCAAGACCGATGAGACCGACGGCGGCAGGTTTGGTCATCGCGCTTCTGGCGGCCTGCGGGCCGGCCCCGACTAAAACCGTCGAGGTCCGTGTCGGAGACGACGAGGTCGTTCTGGAACGGGCCCGGGCCCTGAGTCTCGAGGGCCATTACGCGGCTTTCAAGCAAGCTCTCGGCCTGTACCGGACGCTCTACGGGCGGCGGCCGCTCCGCCCGAAAGTCGCCGCGCCCTACGTGCTGACGGGCCTTCTCCTGGCGATGCGGGAAAAGCATGTCGGGCTGGACAGCCCGGCGACTCTTGACGAGGTCCGGGCTGTCATCGACGAGAACGCCTTCCTGGCCGCCTATCGGGACGCCGCCCTGGTCATCGCGACCCTCCCCGCAAGGTCCCGCGGCGTCCAGCGCGATATCGACCCGAGGGGCTGGGATAAGGAGGCCGCCGAACGGAGGCGGGCGGCCGAGGCCCGGCTCCGGGAGCGGTCCGGCGCCGACGAGCTTTCGGCCGCCGTTTTGGCCGCTTTGGACTGCTCCCGCGGGCCGCTCTCCGAAACCTGGCGGCAGCCCGCGGACATCCTCAAGGCCTTTCCGGATTCCATTCTCCTCAAGTATCAGGCCGCGATCTGCGGCGGAGAGGACCAAGAGATGCTCCGCGCGATCCTGACCGCCGAGCCGGACTTCGCCGAGGCCCATTTCCATCTCGGGGAGGCGGCCCTCGGGGAACGAAGGCTCCTCGAGGCCGAGGAGCATCTCCTGGTGGCCATCCGGGCCATCCCGGAATCCCCCCAGCCGCCCATCCTCCTGGCGAGCATCGCCTTTGCCAACGAGGAATTCGACCGGTCCCTTCCGTACTACGAGCGGGCCCTGGAGCTTTCGCCCGAATACCGCGACGCCCTGCTGGGCAAGGCCATCTCCCAGGCCTATCTGGGACGGTTCGACGAGTCCCTGAAGACCCTTGACCGAATCCTCGAGCTCGGCTTCTGGCTGATCGGCGAGGCCTACTACTGGCAGGCCTGGAACCTCCGCGAGCTCGGGCGCGAGCCGGAGGCCCTCGAGCGCGTCGACGAGGCGAAAAAGCGCCTGCCGACGAATTCCCATGTCTTCGGCCTGGCCGGGGCGCTGGCCCTCGGGGCGGGAGAGCTCGAACGGGCGGAGATGGATTTTCTGGAATCGCTGGTCCACAATCCCGCCAACACGGAATCCCTTTTCGGGCTCGGGACGCTCTTCACCCGGAAGGCCGATTGGCCCCGGGCGGCCGAGTTCTTCGCCAAAGCGGGAGAGGCCTATGAGGCAGAGGCGGTCTCCCTGACGGCCTTGATCGAGGAGCTTCGCGGCTCGGCTCTGCCCGCTGAGCGCAGATCACGCCTGCTCGCCCGGCGCTCCTCCCAGCTCGAGCGCGTCCGTCTGGCCGCGGCCACCTCCTTCTACAGCGCCGCCGCGGCCCACTTCAACGCCGGCGACACGGACGCCGTCCGGCGATCCGCGGAAAAGGCCGCCGCCCATCCCGAGCTCAAGGAAAAAGCCGAGGAGCTTCTCAGGTCCATCAAGAAATAGTCTAGCCTCCCCGTTCCGAGGAACGAGGGGCATGGAGTGACGATGGATATCCCCCTGAAGACCCCCATAGCGGAGGGGGACCCGTCGCTTCGGCGACGGGGGAACCGTCGGGACAGGTTCCCGGGGGTGTGGGGGGCTAAGGGGGATATCCGTCGGCGATATCCATGCCTCCGAGTTCCCCTGGAAGCGGAGTGCGGCCCGGACGATAAACGCTCGAGGCCGCTCGGGCGTAGGCTTTGATGGAAGGCGGGAACGGAACGCCGCATGGATGAGCAAGAGATCGTCGCCGGTTGTCTGCGGGGAGGCCCGGAGGCCTCCCGGCGGATGGTCGACGCCTACGGAGGGCTGGTCATGGCCACGGCCGTCAACATCCTCGGCAACAGGCAGGACGCCGAGGACGTCTGGCAGGAGACCTTCCTCCAGGTCTTTCGCCACCTCGAGCGCTACGACCCCTCCCGGAGCTTCAAGACGTGGCTCCTGGCCATCACGTACAGGAGGGCGGTGGACATGATCCGCAAGAAACGCCGCTTCAAGGCCTTCGCCTCCCGGGCCGTCTACGAGCAGGCGCCGGCCGTCGGCAGGGGGAACCCCGGCCCCGGCGATCCCGAGCCCCTGCCTTCGGCGCTTCTCGGGAAGCTCACGGCCAAGGAGCGGACCGCCCTCTGCCTCTGGGCCAACGAGGGCTACACGGCCCGCGACATCTCCGGCGTCCTCGAATGCTCGGCCTCGACGGCCCGGGTGTATCTCTTCAACGCCCGACGCAAGATCAAAGCCCTCTTGGAGAACGACCATGGCGTTCTGCAGAACGGTTGAATTCCTTTATCGAGCGGTCCCGGTGAGGGTCTTTCAGGACCTCCTCATCAGGACCCACATGGAGGGGTGCGAGCGCTGCCGGGCGAGGCTCGCGAGCCGCGAAGAGGCCCGGGGCCTGTTCGTCCGGGCCGATGACGTCGGGCCGGTCGGCGAGCTCTGGAGGAAACTCTCCGCCGAGACCGTCCGAACGCAGGCTCCGCCCGGCAAGCCCGCGGTTTGGAATGGCGCGTCTTGGCGATGGGCGACGGCCGCGGCCATGGTCCTCGTCGTCGCCCTCACCGGGTTCTGGCTGCTCGACCGGGTCGAAAAAGCCGGCCCCGGAGATCAGCTTGCCTCTGTGGAGGAAGGCTTCCGTCTCGGATACGTCAACGTCGGCGGGGCCCCCGCTCAGACGTTCATCTATCAGCCCCTGGGCTCGGACACGGTCTTCGTCTGGGCCCAGCGGACCCCTTAGGGCAAAAGGAGAAGGACGATGAGAAAACGACAAAGTCCTCAAGCTTCGGCCTGGATCATCCTCTTCGGATGGTTGGCCCTGCCGGGCCTTGCCCCGGCCCAGACCGCGGCTCCTGCCCTCGACTATCGGCAATGGCTGAACGATGAGGTCGTCCATATCATCTCTCCGGTGGAGAGGGACGTCTTCCTCAAGCTCCAGAGCGACCGGGAGCGCGACCTGTTCATCGAGGCCTTCTGGCGCCAGCGGGACCCCACGCCGGGGACCCCGGACAACGAATTCAAGGCCGCTCACTACCGGCGGATCGAATACGCCAACGCCAAATGGACAACGCCCGAGCGGCCGGGTTGGAAGACGGCCGCGGGGCGATGGTACATTCTTACGGGGAAGGAACCGTCAGAGCCGCAGGCCGCCAAGATCGCGGCCTCGGCCTTCGAGCTCAAGATGAGGATCCTTGAGGGGGTCCGCGAAGGCGCGCCCGCGCCCGCCAAGCCGGTCACCGCATCGTTCCTGAAATTCCTCGAGTTCTCCAACTACGAGTCCGAAGAGGACATCGCCGTCGAACAGCAGCTGCGGAAAATCTACAATCTGAAGGACGCCCGGCTGCTGACCGAGGCCCGCCTGGGGTGGGAAAAGGGGAAGGCGGAGCGGGCCTTCCACATGTTCCGCCTCAACGGGCACGAGTACCTGGTCATCGTCACGCCGGGCCGCCTGGCCGCTCCCAATCAGTATCGGATCGAGGTCTTCGAGCAGATGGGGGACAAAAAGACCAGCCTCCTGGACACCGAGTTCTCCCTGCCGCACACGAGCGCCGCCGTCTTCGGCTTCGAGGACTCCCAGATCAAGCCGTACTTCATCTTCCTGAGGGGTGTCCGCTGGAGCGGCGAGACGGCGCAGACGCCGGGAGCGGTGAAGGGGGCCGTATCCGGCGGTGTGTCCGGAAAGCCCACGGTCATGCCGCCCAAGCTTGTCCGAGAAGTCCAGCCCGTCTATCCGGAGGAGGCCAGGAAAGCGGGCCTGGAGGGGGTGGTCATCATCGAAGCGACCACAGACACGTACGGCCGGGTGGCCGACGCGAAGGTCCTCCGCGGGATCCCCGGGCTCGATCAGGCGGCCGTCGACGCCGTCAAGCAGTGGGTCTACGAGCCGATGGTCATCGACGGCGTGCCCAAGCCCGTGGTCTTCACGGTGACCATGCAGTTCAAGCTGGACGACAGGAAGGAACCGAAGACCGGCGGTGTCGTCGGCGGCGTCGCCGGAGGCGTTGAAGGCGGCGTTGCGAAAGGGGTCTCGGGCGTGGTCGTCGGCGGCGAGAAGGGCACCCAGGATCTGAAGGAATTCGAAGCCGGCGCCGTTCGGGTCACGGGGGATGTCCAGCCGCCCAAGATCGTCAAAATGGTCAAGCCCGTTTATCCGGAAACGGCCCGGCAAGCCGGCGTCGAAGGGGTGGTCATCCTCGAGGCCAAGACCGACGAGCAGGGCAATGTCGTCGACGCCCGGGTCCTGCGATCTATCCCGTTGCTGGACGCGGCGGCCATCGACGCCGTCAAGCAGTGGAAGTACGAGCCGATGACCATTGACGGAAAGCCCCACAAGGTCCTCTTCACGGTCACCGTCCGGTTCCAACTCGACGAGAAAAGCCCCGACAAGGCCATCGAGGGATTCGCCAAGGGCGCGGTCAAGGTCGAAAAGGACATCAAGCCGCCACGGCTGGTCAAGGAAGTGCCCCCCGTCTATCCGGAGATCGCCAGGCAGTCCGGGGTCGAAGGAACCGTCATCCTCAGCGTCAGAACCGGAAGGGACGGCAAGGTCGAGAATGTCATGGTCGTGCGCTCGGTCCCGCTCCTCGACCAGGCGGCCATCGACGCCGTCCGGCAGTGGATCTATGAGCCGTTCGTCATCGACGGCAAGCCGGCATCGGCTGTCTTTACGGTGACCGTCCGCTTCCAGCTCAAGTAGGCGCGGGCCTATTTGAGGCTCATGATCCAGGCGGCCAAGGCCTGCATCTCTTCATCGGCCAGGGCCTTTCCGGGAGGCATGGGGCGGCCTTTGATGTCCTTCTCGCGGCGGACCTTCTTCAGCATGTAGCTGGCCCCCGGTTCGGTCATGTCGATGATCCTGAGCGACGGGACCTGGCGGCTCGCCGCGCCCAAGACGGCATGGACATTGGCGGGCTCGAGGTTCAAGTTCCCGGAGGGATTCCGGCCCTGGTGGCACCCGGCACACCTCTGACCGAAGAGGCTCTTGATGTTCTCCGGAACGGCATCGGCGTCCGGCATCGAGGCCGAGGTCAAGGCCGCGAGAGCACACAGGATCAGGGCGGCTCCGCTCATCGCGACGATCTTGTTCGTCATGTTCACCTCCTCACCGGCGGTCTAATTCCTATAAAAATGATAGGGAATAAATCCTACCAGTGATAAAAAGCCCCGTCAAGGTCCCGGGCTCGCCTCGAGTCCGGGAGCCCCGGTATCCGGCACTTGGCTGTAGTCGAGCTCGGACCCGAGCAGGCTGTGGGGGATAAGGAAGACGACCAGAGTTACGACCGCCGCCGTGACGATCCACCCGCGGGCTGGCCGGCCCTTCCGCCCGGCGAAGAGGGCCGCGAGCCAGAGGAGCAAGGCGATGGCCGTTTTGTTGTCGGTCAGGTCCGTGCCAAAGGGGAACCCGCTCCAGTAGACGCCGAAGGCGTACTTCTGGACGAGCGGCCCGAGAAGGAAACCGCCGACGAAGAACAGCCCCACGGCCCAGAGGACGAGGCGCCTCGGGTCCCGTTTCCGGCCCAAAGCAGCCAAGCCCGCCGCGGTCGAACAGAGCATGGCCCCGAAGATGACGATGACGTGAGGAATGATCAGCCAGATCGGCACCGGGTCCTTGAAACGGATGATGACCGGCGCCCGTCCCGAAACCGCGTCGTCCGCCCATCCGCCGCCCAGGAACACGTGGTAGGCCAGCTTGCCCGCCGACGGCTGTTTGGGGAGGAACGCGACGAGCTCGGCCCCGCGCCGCTCGAGCTCGACCCGCTTCCACGGATCATCGGTCTTGAAACGCATATACTCGATGTAGCCTTCGATGGGTTCCGGCGCGGGAATGACGATCTCGGCGTCCCGGGTCGTCTCGGCGCTTCGGGGCAGCCGGAGCTTGAGGTCCACGCCCTCGACCCGGGCTTTGACCTTTAAGGGATAGGTCGGCCCCGTCATCCGCTGGTAGACGGCCGACGCCAGGGTGATGATGACGGCCAGGAACCAGAGCAAGAATCCCTTCATGTCGTTCACTCCTTGATCTCGACGGACCCGAGAACGGCTGAGGCCAGGATGCGGAGGGTCCCGGTCTTCTCGACGTCGGGGATGGTCTTCTTATGGCTGTCGATGCTCCCCAGGACGGGCGAGCCCTCGACGATGACCTGCCAGTCCCGCGGGACGAAGACCTCGATGCTGCCGAAGACGGCCGACAGGGAGAGGGTCGCCCCGGCCGGATCGATCCGGGCGCCTCGGAGATCGATCTCGGCCGAGCCGAAGACGACCTCGGCCTTGCCTCCCTTGAAGCTCTGGCTCTCGATGCGGCGCTTGGTCCCCGAAAAGACGAGGTTGAGATCCAGGTCGTCCCCGGTCACGTCAGGGATTTTTTTTTTGCCCGGGCGGAAGGCCGGCTTGAAGAGGATCCATAAGCCGACGGCGATGATGGCCGCCGGCCAGGCGTAGTGCCAGACGGAGCGGTCGAGGATCCTCAGCCTCATCAGCAGGAAGAAGGCCCCGAAGAGGATGAAGAACAGGCCCGGCCCGACGTTCTGGAAATCGCTGCTGAGCAGGATGGAGACACCGATGAGGATGAAGATGGCCGGCCAGTAGCGGCTGACGAGATCTCCGAAATCGATGCGGTCCATCTGATCGAGGAGAAAGAGAACGCCCAGGATGACGAGCAGCAGCCCCCAGAAGATACGGCTTTGATTCCTTCGCAGGCTCATGGTGTCCCTCCGTTCCGCAATAATCTATCACAGAGCGGCCGTCACGCAAAGCTCCCGTGGCGGGGCCTTCGCAGCGCCGGGCTCAGAGCCGGCGGATGTTCATGCCGCCGCTGACCTCGAGGACGGCCCCGGTCGAAAAGGCGAAAGCCCCTTTGGCCAAGGCGGCCACGGCTTTGCCGACGTCCTCCGGCCGCCCCCAGCGGCCCTGAGGCACCAGGCCCTGGGCGATGAGGCGGTCGTACTTGCCCTTGACGCCGGCGGTCATGTCGGTGGCGATGATGCCCGGCCGGATCTCGTAGACGCCGATGCCGAAGGGGGCCAGGGCGTGGGCGAAGAGCGTCGCGGCCATGCTCAGGGCGGCCTTGGACATGCAGTATTCGGCCCTCGTGGTCGAGGACACGACGGCCGAGACCGAGGTGATGAAAATGATGGCCGGCGGCACCCCGCGCCCGCTCTTCCGCCGCTTGACCATCCGCCGGGCGGCCTTCTGGGTCAGGAAGAAGGCGCCCCGGGCATTGATGGACATCAACCGGTCCCAGCTCGCGGGCGTCGTCTCCAGGATGTCCGACCGCTTTTCCGGGGCGATACCGGCGTTGTTGACCAGAACATCGATCGGTCCGAGCTCGCTTTCAACGCCATCGAGCATGAGCTCGTGCCGGTCGAGATCGGCGACGTCCCCCCCGATGGGCAGGAAGCGCCGACCGAGCGCCTCCACTTTCCTGCGGACCTCGAAAAGGCCCGCGGTTGTGTTCCGGGGCTCGAAGACGATGTCGATCCCGGCGATGTCGAATCCCTCGCGGGCCAGCTCGAGGGCGATGCCCCGGCCGATGCCGCGGCCCGCTCCTGTCACGACGGCCACGGGCGCCGGCTTGCGGATCTTCCTGGTCATGGTCGCGCCTCCTTACCGGTCGACGATCCTGTCCCTCAAGAAATCGTTCCACACGGTCTCGAACCAGCTGTCCGGGAGGGGGAGAGGCCGGACGGGAACCCACTTCTTGAGGACCCGGCCCCGGCCGTCGAGCCCGATCTCGAGGATGTTCTTGCAGACGAAATCCTCAGGTGAGGCCAGGGAGAAAGCCCAGCGGTCGTCGAGCCGGTCATCGGGCTTGACGCCGACATGGTCCGGGACGAGATAGGAGCCCCGGCTCCGTCCGCCCTTGTCGAGGTATTCGGCGATGGCCTCGAGATACATGGCATGGGTCAGGACGAGGTCCTGGGCCTTGAAGCCCAGCGCGAGCCTCGCCGCCGTCCCGACGCGAACCTCGCGAAGGGCCTTTTTCCGCAGATCCCAAGCCCGCGCCTTTTCGGCCCTCACCCGGCCGGGGTCGCGGACGGCCGCTCCACAGTCCGACATCCTCTTCCGGACTTCCGATATGACGGACTCCGGAGAGAGGGCCGGGCGCTTCCCTCCGGACCCGATCAACGCCCGGGCCTGCTCGTACTTGTGAAGCACCTGGGACGCGACGACCCGGGCGAACTCGGGAGCCGTCGGAGGGTCCTCGGCGCGTCTCTTGGCGATGAACAAAGCGGCCCGGGCGCTCCCGACTTGGCCCGCGTTGAGGGCCGAGCCGCCGGGTCGATAGACGCCATGCGTGCCGTTCACCTCTCCGACCGGGAACAGGCCGCGGATATTCGATTCCCACCACACGTTGCCCTTGAAGCCGCCGTTGTTGTGCTGGGCGCAGACGGCGACCTCGAGCGGCTCCCGGCCGAGGTCGATGCCGTGGGCCTTGTAGAGATCGATGGCCGGGCGGTTCATTTTCCGGAGCCGGGCGAACGGCGTCGGGAGCAGGGCCTCCGATTTTTTCAAATAGTCGTACGCCTCGGGGGCCAGCAACCGAAGATCGAAGTCCGCGAGCCGGCCGCCTCCCGAAGGGTTCCGCCGGAAGTCCATGTACACCCGCCGGCGCTTGACGATCGTCTCTTCGTAGACCAGGATGTCGATGAGGGACGAGCCGTGGTCAAGGGCCTTCCGCGGATCGAACGGCCACTGATAGCCCTTGAGGAACACGGCCGTGGCCAGACCTCCCATGTCGGGGAAGTGATCGTTCAGGAACTCGCGCTCGTCGCCTCCCGATGCGTCGGTCGAGAAATACCGGGGTACGACCTGCTGGTAGGTGCCGGAGACGTTCCACCGGAACTTGACCGAGGCCAGCCCGAACTGGGACTCCGTCAGGTTATGGGCGAGCGCTCCGGCCTCGAAGGCCAGCCCGTGGGAGCCCGTCTGGCTCTCCGGGTAGACCGAGTGCTCGTACATCCCGCCGGGGCCGCCCGTGGCCAGGACGACGTTTCGGGCGTTGAACAGGACCAAGCCGAGATCCGCGGCCAGGCCCTTCCTCCGGTGGAGGGCGATGGCTCCGACGGCCCTTTTCGCCCCGCCCCGGGCGTCGGTCAGCAGGGCGATGACCTCGTGGCGGTCGAAGACCCGGATCCGCCGCCTCCGGACCTCCCGTTCGAGAGCCCGGAACATGAGGTTCGAGGTCAAAGGCCCGGCCGAGGTCGCCCGCTGGCGCGGATCGTGGTCGGTCTTATAGCCGACGTAAGCGCCAAAGCGGTCATGGGGGAAAGGAACGCCGAGCTCGACAAGGCGGAAAAAAGCCTCAGCCGATCCCTGGGCTTCGGCGAGGGCGATGTCTCCATGCATCGACCCCCCGGCGACGAGGTCGCGGGCCATTTCGTACGGCGAGTCGGGCCGGTCCCCGGCGAGGGAGAGCTTGTAATAGGTCTGCTTGTCGGAGCCGGAGTTGTTCGAGGTCCCGGCGCCGAGACGGTCGGTGACGATCGCGACATTCGTCTGTCCGTGCGCATGCAGGCGGACGGCCGCGTTGAGGCCGGCGGCCCCGCTGCCGATGACGAGGGTGTTCATGGAATGGACGGGGAACGCGACGCGTCCGATCGTGACCGCGGTTGTCTTCATGCCCGGCGACCTTTCATGCCCGCTCCGAAAAAAATATATCAACCGCCTTCGGGCGTCAACACATGGATGGCGCACCCCGGCGGGATCCTCCGCCCGCTCAGCGAACCTTGTAGACCTCCGCGTCCCTCAGGGCGCAACCTGAAGGCTTGCCCTGCCGGAGCAGGAACGAGCAAAGCGAGCAGGTCGTGCAGGTTTTGCGGGCGTCGAGTCGGCCTTTGGAAGCCAGATCGCCGGCGAAATCCGGGTAGGCGAGGGCGCCGCGCCCGAGGCCGACGACGGCCGTCCGTCCGGCGCGGACCATGGCCGCCGCGACAGGGGGGAAGAAACGCCGCAGCCAGCTGTAGCCGGCCCCGACGACAGGCAGGTCGGGGAAGGCCTGTTGGATCTCGGTCGCGACCCTGAGGTGCCGGGCGACGCCCTCGAGAGGGTGTTCATCAGGGACCGCTGCACCCGGGATGGGGATGTCGAACGGCCGCCCGTATTGCGGTTTCCAGTATGGGATGCCTAAGGAGTAAGCCAAGAGCCCGACCCCCGCCTGGGCGAGCTTTGCGATCAGGGCCAACGGTTCGTCGAGAGCCAGCTCCGCTGGCGAATCGGGATCCATCCCGAAGCCAAAGGGGAAGGGGAGGGTGTCCCCGGCGCTGATCCGGCTCGTAATGAGGAGAGCGGGGTCGTCCCGCCGGATGGTGCGGACGGTTTCGAGGAGGAGACGTGCCCGGTTCTCGAAAGGCCCTCCGTAGCGGCTGCCCGAACGGGTGTGGGCGGCCAGGACCTCCGAAAGGAGATAGCCGTGGCAGGCCTTGATGTCCACGCCGTCGAAGCCCGCGGCGGCGGCCAGCTCGGCCGCTTCGACGAGGTCGTCCCGGACGCCCTCGAGCTCCTTATCCGTGAGAAGGGGATGATCGGAGGCCAGGTTGTGCAGGGGGTCGAGGTAGGGGCTGTGATGAACGATGAGCGGGCGGGGTGTTCCCTCGGGCTTGGAGAAACGCCCCGAATGGGTCAACTGAAGGATGAGCAGGGGCCGGGCGCTCTCCCCGTGGACGCGGGCCGCCTCGTTCCGGACGGCCTCGACCAGCTTCGAAAAGGCCGCCACGGTCCCTTCCGTGAGCATGAGCTGGCGCGGATTGGACCGGCCGTCCGGCCGGACGGCCGTCGCTTCGAACCAGATGAGGCCGCTGCCTCCGGCGGCGAACCTTCGATAACGCCGGAGGGTCAATTCCGACGGGGCGCCCGAGGGCTCGGCGTCGGCGCCTTCCATGGGCAGGACGGCCAGGCGGTTGGGGGCCGTGCGGCCGGCGACAGCGAGCTCGTCGAAGAGGACGGAGAGATCGTCGTCGATCGGCAGGTCAACCCCGAGCTCGCGGGCCCCGGCCTGAAGCTCGGCCGTCGAACGGAAGCGGAATTTGGCGTGCGCGGCCATGACCGGTTCACCCCGCTCTCTTTTCGGCGATCCGCCGGAGGGCCTTCAGCCCGCGCTTGACCCGGGCTTCGCAGACTTCGGGCCAGCGGTCGCGGCCGAGGACGGCCAGCCTGCGGGTTTCCATGAGGGATCGGGTCCGGGCCGCCAGCCGCAGCAGCCTGACGAGCTCGGTGATGGTCAGGTCCGGGAAGCCGGACAGGAACTCCGGATCGTGGATGGGGATGAGGAAATCGCCGCCGTGGTCCTCCAGGGTCAAGGTGATGTCCGGGTGGGCGGCGGCCAGCCGCTCGACGAGGCCGGCGAGGCCGAGGACGCCGCGGCCGATCTCGGCCGTGAACGAGACGAGGCCGTCCTCGGTCAGGGCCAGACCGCCGTCCTTGATGTGGGTCGTCACGACCCACGGCATCAGCCGGTCCGCGGCCAGGTCCGGGTCCTCGAGCAGGGTCAAGAGGTTCATGGTGTCGAGGCATATGCCCAGGTAGTCGCCCGGCGCCGCGCCGCACATCTCGAAGAGACGGAGGAGCTCGAAGGACGTGAACTCGAAGTGGGTCTCGATGGCCAGGACGACGCCATGGCCGCGGAGCATGGGGGCCTGGTCCCGCAGGGCGGCGGCCGCGAGGCGAAGATACTCGTCGGTCGGCGGGGAGCTTTTCGACCAGCGCATTAGCCCGCCCGAGCACGAGCGGATCGTGCGGACCCCGAGAACGGCGGCCTGCTCGGCGGCCGCGCGGTTGACGGCGGCGATGTCCCTCTTCCGGCCCGTGGTCAGGTCGAGGGGGATGTGCTGGCCGCCGCCCCATTCGAGGTAAAGCCCGTTCTCGGCGGCGTAGCCGCGGAGCTCGAGAAGGAAGCCCTTGTCGAGGGCTTGCGAGGGCGGCAGGTTGACCTCGGAGAACTGGACGCCGTCGGCCCCGTTCATGACGGCCCAGTCGAGGAGCTCGAACGGGGACAGGCCGAGGGGTTTGAGGCTGTAGCTGTCGACCCCGACCCGGAGCGTCTTCATGGCGTCCCTGCGGCCTCATCATAGCAAAATCCTCCGGCCATAATAAAGGTCCTTCTCCCTTTCCCGGGGATCCTCTGTCGCATGTTCGGCTCGATGATCCCCGGACAAGTGAGAACAAGTGGGAACAATCTTGATTTATGCCGGGCCTTGGGGTAAGCTTGCCCGCGCGAAGCGGATGCCCCATCGACGGGATGCGCCGAATAGACGGAGGAGGAGCGCGATGTTCGAGAAGATGCAGGAAGCGCTGATCTCAGGCAGCAAGCCGCAGGTCGAGGCCCTGGTCGACCAGGCCCTGGCGGAAGGCCTGCCGGCCGGCCGCATCCTCAACGAGGGGCTCATCCCGGGCATGGAGAGGCTCGGCGAGCTGTTCAAGAGGAACGAGGTCTTCATCCCCGAGGTCCTCGTGGCCGCCCGGGCCATGAACGCCGGGCTGGCCAAGCTCGAGCCGATGCTCGTCAAGGACGGCGTCCAGCCCAAAGGCGTCGTCGTCATCGGCACGGTCAAGGGCGACCTCCACGACATCGGCAAGAACCTCGTGGCCATGATGCTGCGCGGCAACGGCTACCGGATCGTCGACCTCGGGGTCGACGTCGCCCCCGATAAGTACCTCGAGGCGGCCCGGGCCCACGGGGCCGGGGTCATCGCCCTCTCGGCGCTGCTGACGACGACCATGGTCCAGATGAAGAACGTCGTCGAGGCCGTCGAGGCCGCGGGGCTTGGCATCCCCGTCGTCATCGGCGGCGCCCCCGTGACCAAGGACTACGCCGAACGGATCGGCGCCGGCGGCTACGCGCCGGACGCGGCCAGCGCCGTCGAGGAGGTCGGGAGGCTCCTCGCGGAACATCCATGACCTCCCGGGAGCTCGTCAAACGGACGATCGAGTTCCGCTCCCCGGAGAGGGTTCCCCGTCAGCTTTGGATCCTGCCGTGGGCGGAGAGGACCTGGCCCCGGGAGCTGGCGGCCATCAAGGCCCGGTTTCCCGACGACATCGTGACCGCCCCGCCCTTCCTGAAGGAGCCCCTGCGGACGTCGGGGGACGAGTACGCCCCGGGCATCTTCGTCGATGAATGGGGATGCCGGTTCGAGAACCGGCAGTGGGGCATCATCGGAGAGGTCAAGGACCCCGTGATCCGGACATGGCGGGACCTCGACAAAGTGCGCTTCCCGCGGGAGCGGCTGACCGTCGACCGCCGGCGGGTCGACGGGTTCTGCGCCTCGACGGAAGCCTTCGTGCTGTCCAAGACCTCGGTCCGACCGTTCGAACAGCTCCAGTTCCTGCGCGGGCCCGAACAGCTCTACATGGACCTCGCCGAGCGGCCCAACGAACTTTTTGTCCTCCTCGAGAGGCTTCACGATTTCTTCCTGGAGGAGCTCGAGCTGTGGGCGGGGACGGCCGTCGACGCCCTGTTCTTCGCGGATGATTGGGGAGGGCAGACCTCCCTCCTCGTCTCGCCGGCCCTCTGGCGGGAGATCTTCAAGCCGCTCTACCAAGACTACGCCGCGATCGCCCGCCGCGCCGGGAAAGCCCTGTTCATGCACACGGATGGGCAGGTCGCCGACATCCTGCCTGATCTCGTGGAGATCGGGATCGATGCCGTGAACTCCCAGCTCTTCTGCATGGACATCGAGGACCTGGGCCGGCGGTTCGCCGGGCGGATCACGTTCTGGGGCGAGATCGACCGCCAATGGCTCCTGCCGTATGCGAGCCCGGCCGAGATCGGGGCCGCCGTCGACCGGGTCCGGGCCGCCCTCTGGAGGAACGGTGGGGCCATCGCCCAGTGCGAGTTCGGCATCGGCGCCCGGCCGGAGAACGTGGCCGCCGTGTTCGAGCGGTGGGCCGGGCCGGCGTGAGCACCGGGACGGCTCGGGGAAAGGCCGTGGCCGGCCTAGGAAAATGTGATATAATTCATGTGTACCGTTCCTGAGGAGGCGAAGATGACCGTCAAGAGAACCGCCATCATCCTGACCGCCGTGTTGATCCTTTCCGGCTTGGCCGCGGCCCAGGGCAAGATCATCGAGAGCCTGTGGACCGTCGATCCGGTGAAGATCGACGGCGTCGCCGCGGAATGGGACGACGCGATGCCCATCACCGAGAAGGTGTCCAAGGTCGACTATGCGCTGAAGAACGACGGCAAGAACATCTATATCATCATGGTCTTCAGGGACATGTTGTCCCGCACGACGCTCGAATACACGGGCATGAAGATCTATTTCACGACCGGGACGAAGAAGAGCAAGGACTTCGGCATCCACTTCCAGAAGAAGCAGATCTCCGCGGACCAGCTGATCTCGAACCTCGAGACGCTGAGGGGCCAGCCGTTGGGCGAAGCGGAGAAGGCCGAGCTCCGCAAGAAGAAGACCCACATCATCTTCACCGAAGATCTCATCCAACCGAAGAAGAGCACCATCCAGATCGATCCCAAGGCCGTCGGCGGCGCCCCGGGTTTCCAGTCGATCGAGAAGGGCAAGCTGGCGGTCTATGAGTTCCGGATCCCGCTCGGCCTCATCCACCAGATGGGCGGGACCGGCGCCGGCCCGGGCAATCCCATCAAGCTCGGCTTCGAATGGGGCGGCATGACCAATCAGATCATGAAGGACATGATGGCCGGCCGCGCCGACCAGAGCGTCAGCGCCGGCGATCGGGGCGTGCGCCAGGACTCCGGCTTCACGCTGAGCGAAGGCGCCGGGGACGGGGGCGGGGGCGAGATCAGCGGCATGGGCGGTTTCACGGGCGATATGAGGCGCAACCCGATGTACAAGTTCCACTCGTTCTGGATCGACGCCAAGCTGGCTTCTCCCGGGGACTGACGGACGGCGACGGCCGGACGCTCTTCTCACGTCCGCGGGGTTCCTCGGACACGACGTCTGCCGATCTTGACCCGCCTGGTCCTCTGAACCCCCGGGGATTGAGAACGATCCGCCAGTGCCCCGTCTCAGAAATCCGTTTCCCAAGTCTTCTGCGGAGACGGGACGCTTCCGGGACGCATCCCTAGAACGGCGCCGAGGCCAAGTAGGCGCCGGCGAAAGCGATCACCACAGCGGCGATCTTCCATCCCGTCAGGCGTTCCTTGAGGAAAATGGCGGCGATGATGACGATGAAGATCGTGTTGAGCTGGTTCAGGACGGCCGCGACCGAGGCCTGAGCGTATTTCATCCCCCCCATCCACAGGACGAGCGAGAGGTAGGACCCGAAGAACGAGGCCGGGACCGTGGCCTTCCAGTTCGCCGGCACGAGCAGGGGACGGACGATGTCGCGGCGGCCGTGCAGGAAGGGGACGGTCAGGCCCAAGGGGACGGCGCCTCCCACGAGCCGGACAAGGGTCGCCCAGAGGAGCGGGACCTCGTCCAGGACCGGCTTGACCATGACGATCCCCAAAGCCACGAAGAACATGGCCAGGACGCCGAAAATGACCCCGAGCACGAGGTTCCGCCCGTCCGTTCGCGCCTCGCGCTTCTCGCGGGATACGGTCAACACGGCCGAGACGACGAGCGCGGCGCCGATGAGCTGCCAGACGCTCAGCCGTTCGCCGAGCATGACGAACGACATGACGATGACGAACGGGCTGTAGAAACAGTCGATAATGGCCACCAGGCTGGCCCCGAGCCGGTTGAGGCTGTGGAAGAACAGTGTGTCGGAGACGGCGATCCCCAGGAAGCCGCTGAGGAGGAGAAGTCCGATGGTGGCGAGAGGCACGTCGGGCAGGAACGGCTGGCCCAGAACGGCCATGGTCGGGGCCATGACCGCCATGGCCAGAACGTTCTTGAAGAGGTTGAGGCCGATGGGATGGACCTTGCGGCCGCTGACCCGGAACAGGACGACGGCCACGGCCCAGACGAGGCCTGAGAGAAGGGCCAAAACCTCGCCCGGTGAGCGGGTGGCGAGGAAGGCATCGATCCAGGAAGACATGAGTCAAGGGTCCTTTCCGAATGCTCGGGGTCGAACAGAATCCCTTGTATAGCAGAGTCACATCGGCCGGTCAATAAAGCCGTTTCGCGGATGGCCCCGGCTCGGGATCTTCCTCTCGAGGCACACTCGAAGCACACGGGTTGACCCTCGGATCGGGCGCGTGCTATAACGACGAGCGGACCCGCGTCCACTTTCCGCGGAAGGAGACGCCCGATGAAGAAGGCGAGATTCCCCGTTTTCCTGGCCGTCAGCGCGGCCTTCCTGGCCCTGTCGTTCCTGCCGGCCTCGTCGGAGAATGAAGCAACGGCATCCCGATCGTTCGAGTCCGAGTCGTGCACGAGCATCCTCGTGGGGCGGCTCGCGTCGGTCGATGGATCGACGATGACCTCCCACTCGTGCGACTCCGGCACGGACCGGACCTGGATGGCCATCGTCCCGAACAAGAAGCACAAGCCGGGGGCCATGGCCAAGCTCTATCTCGAGCCCAAGCGAACGAAGAGGCCGGACGACCCCGAGCGGATGGAAGGCGGCGAGATCCCCCAGGTCGCCGAGACCTACGCCTTCCTCGACGCGGCCTACCCCATCATGAACGAGCACCAGCTGGCCATCGGTGAGACGACGATCGGCGGGCGGCGGGAGCTCGTCAGCCAGGAGGGGATCATCGACGCCCCCGAGCTTTATCGCCTGGTGCTCGAGCGGGCCCGGACGGCCCGGGAGGCCATCCGGGTGGCCGACGAGCTGACCAGGACGTACGGCTACAACGACTGGGGCGAATGCTTCACCTTCGCCGATCCCAAGGAGGTCTGGCACTTCGAGATCCACGGGCCGGGGCGGGGCAAGGTCGGCGCGGTCTGGGCCGCCCAGCGGGTCCCGGACGACGAGATCGGGGTCTCCGCCAACGCCGGCCGCATCCGGCAGATCGACCTCTCGAAGCCGGACTTTTTCATGGCCTCCGCGAACGTCATGACGCTGGCCGAGGAGATGGGCTTCTGGTCGAAGGCGAGCGGCAAGCCGTTCGAGTTCTGCTACGCCTACGCCCCTGACTCGCGGACGAGCCTGGCGTGCCGCCGGCGGGAGTGGCGCGTCCTGAGCCTGCTCGCCCCGTCGCTCGGGCTCCATCCCGAGTCCGAGAACTATCCCTTCTCGGTCAAACCCGAAAAAAAGGTCGGGGTCGCTGATCTGCTGGCCATTTTCCGCGACACGTACGGGGGGACCGATTATGACATGACCCGGACCCTGACGGCCGTCAACCGCAAGGGGGAGACGGTGACGAGCCCGGTCGCGACGCCGTTCATGAACAACGACCTGCGCGAGCTGTTGCGGGTGCGGCGGGAGCGGACCATCTGCTCGCCGGCCGCGACCTACCTTCAGGTGACCCAATCGCGGGACTGGCTGCCGGGTCCGATCGGCGGGGTCGTCTGGCTGGGCTACGACAATCCGGCGACGACGCCGCACACGCCGTTCTACATCGGCATCTCTCAGATGCCGGCCTCGTACATGGTCGACGGCCGTTGGGAGTTCAGCCGGGACTGCGCCTGGTGGGCCTTCCGGACGGTCAGCAAGCTGGCCCTGTTCCGCTGGCAGGAGATGACCAAGGACATCGAGAAGGTCTGGCGGGGGATCGAGGACAAGGCCTTCGCCGATCAGGCCAAGTTCGAGGAGGAGGTCCTGGCGGTCCACAAGAAGGACCCGAAGAAGGCCCGCGAGATGCTGACGCGTTACTCCCACGGCGTGGCCGAGGGGGCCGTAGCCGCCTACTGGAAGCTTGCCGACGAGCTCATGCACCGCTACTCCGGGCGCTTCTAGAACATGCATTGGCTGGACGTCGGCATCATCGTCGTCTTCATCGTCTCGATGCTCTGGCTCGGCTGGCGGGCCTCGCGGCGGACGGCGACGGCCGACGACTTCCACCTGGCGGGCCGGCGCCTGGGGAAGGTTTACCAGTTCTTCCTCAATCTGGGGACGTCGACCAACGCCGACCAGGCCATCGTCGTCTCCCGCGAGATCTATCGTCAGGGAATCGGCGGGATGTGGATCCAGTATCTCGTCCTGTTCCTGACGCCCTTCTACTGGTTCACGACGGCTTTCTTCCGGCGCGTGCGGCTGGTGACCATCGGGGATTTCTTCACCGAGCGCTACAAGAGCCGGTTCCTGGGCGGCGCCTTCGCCGTATTCACCCTGCTCATGGCCTTCCTCGGCAGCGGCGTCGGCTACATGGTCGCGGCCAAGACGATGATGGCCCTGACCCCCAAGCCCGTCGAGAAGTACTCGCTCGAGGAGCGGGCGAGCGTCGAGCTCTTCCGGGAATTCCAGGCCCTGCGCTCGAGGGACGCCGCCGAGCTCACGGAGGGCGAGCGGCTCCGTCTCGACGAGCTCGCCGATCGCGACAAGCGCGGCGAGCTGCGCTCGTTCGTCTCCTACACGAACCCCCTGGGCATCTATCTGGCCGGGGCGGTCGTCGTCGGGGCCTACACGATGATGGGCGGGTTCTTCGCCGCGGCCATTACGGACGTCATCCAGGGGATCCTCATCACGACCTTCTCGTTCCTTCTCATCCCCCTCGGGCTGGCCAAGGTCGGAGGGTTCAAAGGGCTCCACGCGGCGGTGCCGGACTACATGTTCCACCTGTTCGGCTCGGCGGCGACGAGCGAGTACGCCTGGTACACGATCCTGGCCATGATCCTGGCCAATCTCGTTTCGATCATCGCCGTGGCCACGGGCATGCAGACGGCCGGGTCGGCCCGCAACGAGATGACGGCCCGGGTCGGGATGATCGGCGGGATGTTCTTCAAGCGGTTCATCATGATCTTCTGGGCCCTGACGGGGCTGCTGGCCATCGCCCTCTACGCGGGACGCCTCCACGACCCGGACCTCATCTGGGGCTACATGACGATGGATCTTCTCTTCCCGGGGGCCATCGGGCTGATGATGGCCGGCATCCTGTCGGCCCAGATGTCGACCTTGTCGGGCGGGAGCGTTTCGTACTCGGCCCTGTTCATCCGCAACCTCTACCAGCCGTTCGTCAAGCCCAAGTCGGAGCGCCATCTCGTCAACGTCGGGAGGGCGGCCGTCGGCGTCACGCTCCTCGGCGGGGTCGGTACGGCCATGTTCATCGGCAACCTGCTCGACCTGTTCAAGTACTTCATCTCGCTGCCGGCCGTCTTCGGGGCGGCCATCTGGCTGGGCTTCCTGTGGCGGCGCGTGACCCGGGCGGCGGTCATCGCCCAGGTCTTCATCTGTTTCGTCATCTACGCCCTCGTCCCGAACCTCTTCCAGTCGCTCGATTGGGCCCGGACAAATCCGGCCTTCCTCAAGGAGACGAAGCCGCGGATCGTGGCGATCCAGACCAGGGCCGTGCGCGAGGACATCGAGGCGGGGCGGGCCTCGGCGGTCGGGGAGGCCATCCGGCGCGAGCGCGTCAACCCGCCCGAGGGCATCTTCTTCGAGCGGGTGGCCCGGACGGACCCCGAGGACCCGGGCTCGCCGCGCGTCGGCATCGGACGGTTCCACGCCGAGATCTGGGTCATCAGCTGGTTCGGCATCGACTTCGCGGGGGCCTCGAAGGCCCAGCTGAGCGCCGTGCGGTTCGGGTTCGACGCCCTGTTCCCGTTCGTCCTCCTATTCCTCATCAGCGCCGTGACCCGGCCCGTGCCCAAGGCCGACCTCGACCGCTTCTTCGCCAGGGTCCACACGCCCGTGCAGCGGACGCCCGAGGATGAGGAGCGGGCCCTGCGGCGTGCCGTCGAGAATTACGAAGAGGTCGAGAAGCGCAAGCTCTTCCCCGGCAGCAACTGGGAGATCATGAAGCCCGGCTGGATCGACGTCCTCGGGTTCGGCGGCAGCTGGATCCTCGTCGGTCTCATCATCTTCCTCCTCTGGCTCGTCACCAAATGGGGGACATAAAATAAGGGACACAATACTCATTCCCCAATTTCGCGGGGCGGCAGAAGGGAGAGTCACGTGCTTCCGGCGGATCGGAATTGTATAATCTAATGAGGGAATGAGTATCGTGTCCCCAAATTATCACGCCCGTGACCTGACGCTCGAGGAGTTGCGGGCGGAACTGACTGCCATGGGCGAGCCGGGCTTCCGGGCCGGGCAGATCTTCGCTTGGCTCTACAAGAAGGGAGCGGGCCGCTTCGAGGACCTTACGGACCTCCCCAAGCCCCTGCGTGAGAAGCTTGCTTCCCGCTTCTGCATCGACGCCCTCGAGCCGGCCGCTCGCGTCGAGTCTCGCGACGGAACGGTCAAGTTCCTCTTCCGGTTCGCGGACGGCGCCGCGGTGGAGACCGTGCTCATTCCCGCAGGCCGGCGTCGGACCGTCTGTCTCTCGACCCAGGCCGGGTGCAAGTTCGGCTGCGCCTTCTGCGCCAGCGGGCTCAACGGATTCAAGCGGAACCTGGACCCCTCCGAGATCGTCGGGCAAGCCCTCTATGTCGAAAAGAGGCTCGGTATTGACGTCACGAACTACGTCTTCATGGGCATGGGTGAGCCCCTCGACAACTGGGATAACGTCGAAAAAGCCCTGCGCATCATGAACGCGCCCGAGGGCATGGGCATCGCGGCACGACGCCTGACCATCTCGACGGCCGGATACCTGCCCGCCTTCGAGCGGCTCGAGGCCCTCGACCTCCAAGTCAACCTGTCGATCTCGCTCCATGCCGTCACCGACAGGCTCCGCGACCGGCTGATGCCCATCAACCGCAAGTATCCCCTGGAGAAGCTGGTCGAGGCCGCCGAACGCTACATCCGCTCAGGCGGGAGAATGATCACCCTCGAGTATATCGTCATGCGCGGCCTGAACGACTCGCTCGACGACGCCGACGGACTGGCGGCCATCGCCCGCCGTCTGCGGGCCAAGGTCAATCTCATCGCGTACAGTCCCGTCCCGGGCCTCGAGTTGGAAACTCCGTCGGCCGACGACCTAGCCCGCTTCAAGCGCTGGCTCGAGGAGCGCCGGGTCCGGGTCACGGTCCGCCGGTCCAAAGGCACCGACATCGCCGCGGCCTGCGGCCAGCTCGCCGGCCGCTAATTTGGGGACACAATACTCATTCCCCTTTTGATTTCGAACTCTTCCTCCCTCTTCTCATGGGCATCAACACTCGCCCCGTCAGCTCCTCCAGACTTCTGACGAAGTCCTGACTGCCCAGAGGCCTTCCCGTACGTTCGTGATAGTGAATCCTCTTGATATCTTCCTGGCTCTCTTTTTGCCCAAGGAAGCCCGACCAGTCAGGTATGGCACTCTCCAGAGGGCACGCGGTAAGGAGAGGGTGATTCTGTTTATTGACGTGAGCCCAGGCGCTCGACCATGGATAAGCGTCTGCTCTTTCGACCATGCCCGCTCTGACCGGATTCCTTTCGACATAACGAACGGCCCCAACAGCCCGGACCTCGTCGAGCGGATAGGAGATGAAGCGGCCCTGCCAAAGATAACCACGCCAGCCCTCGCGGATATTGATGACATTCGTGTACATGCGATGCGTCGCTCCGATTCCCTTGGTGAAGCTGTCCTTGTCTTCGGGAACTGCGATCAGATGGACGTGATTGTCCATGAGGCAAAACGCCCAAACAAAGATGCCGGACTTTCGGGTTTGTCTCGTTAGCAGAGCCAGATAAAAGGCCTTGTCGCTGTCCGAAAAGAAGACCTTCGACCGGCGGTTCCCTCGCTGAATGATGTGATGTGGACATCCCGGGATAACGACTCGGGAGAGCCTGGCCATCTGAAGCTCCTATCTCAAGATCGGCGCTTTGTGCTTCATTAAGATGGACGTCGGAAGGTGCCCACTTTTCTCAGGGCTACAAAAAAAGGGAATGGATATTGTGTCCCCGAATTATGGCCAGGCATTCGATGTGGGGGGTGTGGGGGAAAAAGTCGTAGACCTTGAGGTCCGCGAGCTCGTAGCCCCCGGCGACGAGCGGCTTGAGGTCCCGCGCGAGCGTCGCCGGATTGCACGAAAGATACACAACGACCGGCACCGGATCGCGCGCGAGGGCCTCGACCATCCGCCCGTCGATCCCCCGCCGCGGCGGATCGAGGACGACGACCCCCGGCCCCCGCTCCAGGATCTCCTCCATCCACTCCTCGCTCGTCCCCTCGCAGACCGCGAAGTTCCCGATGCCGTTGAGCGCGAGGTTTCTCTTCAGATGCTCGACGTTCGCTTCGTCCGACTCGACGCCGAACACCTCCCGCGCCCCGCGGGCCAAGGCCATGCCGAACGTCCCGATCCCGCAGTACAGGTCGGCCACGACGGGCTCGGCCATCCCCGCCGCCGCTACCGCCGCCTCCATATCCTCAATGACCCGCTCGAGAATGCCGACATTGACCTGGAAGAACGATCTCGCCCCGATCCGGAACGTCAGCCCCCGGACCTTTTCCTCGATGAAGGCCCGGCCGAAGAGCCTCTCCTCGGCGACTCTCTTGCCGTCGAAGACGAACGCGACCGCCCCCGCCAGCCCATGCCGCCGCCGCATCTCCCCGAGGCCCGCCGCGACCTCAGCCGCATCCTTCCCCGAATCCAAGTGGATGACGACCAGCGACTCGCCGCTCGCCCGGCTGCTCTTGACCTCGATCCCGTTCACCGAAGTCCACAGGCCGGCGTTCATCCGCTCCCGGACCTCGGCCAGCAGGTCGTTCACCCGCTCCGGCACGAGGTGGCACCGGTCCACCGCCACGAACGAAGACTCCTCGCCGGGCTCGTTGTAGACGAGCTCCGCCCGGCCCCCCTGCCACAACGCCCCGAGCCGGATCTTGTTCCGGTAGCCCCAGACCTCCGGCGACGGCGCGACCCCGCCGATCTCGAGCGCCCTCTTCAGCCCGCGCCCGAGGATCTCCTCGATCTGGCCCTTTTTGACCGCCAGCTGGCGCGCATAGTCCATGTCCTGGTAGGGCCCGCAAACAAGGTAATGGCCGCACCGCGGCTCGCGCCTGTCCGCCGACGCTTCGACGATCCTCGCCGTTCGGGCCTCCGCGTAGCTTTTCCGGTCGCGGACGACCTCGACCTCGACGACCTCGCCCGGAAGCCCGCGGTCCGTGAAGACGACCTTGCCCCCGTGCCGCCCGAGCCGCCGCCCCGGATAGACGATCTTCTCGATGGTCAAAACCATGACATCACACCGACGGGAACGACGCGTAGTCGCGGAGGTCGATCCTCGCGCCCTTCGCGCTCCAGGCGACACCCATCTCCGAAGGCAGGGCTCCGGCCTCGTATCCGGCCGTGAGCGCCTCTCCGAGCCCCTCGACCACGAGCCGCCTCGAGCCTTCCTCCCCGACCGCCCTGACAATCCTCTCCGGGAACGTCCGGACCTCCGGCATCGAATCCTGCATGCCGTTGATGCAGAGCGTCTGCCCGGCCGCCGCCTCCAGACCGCAGAGCGGCCGCGTCCCGCCGCGCACTCCCGCCACCGACCGCCACAGCTTGTTCATCGGTTCGTCGTCCGGGCGGCCGTAGTCTTTCCTCGAGCCGTCCTCGAGCTCGGCCCAGATGCCCGAAGCCCGGCTCTCGCACCTCACGACGGCCCGCTCGAACTCGTAGGAAAACACCGGGCCCCTCTCGGCCTCCGAGACGTGCGTGACGTAGAACAGGATCTCGACGCCCTCCGCGGTCACGATCCTGGCCGCCGCCGTGTCGAAGTTCTCGATGGGATAGGCCCGATAGAGCTCGGCTTCGACCTCGACGGGCGCGGCGCCCGTCTCCGTCCCGGCCCCCAGCACGTAGAGCATGTTGTGAAGGTCATGGGCCATGGCGTTCTGGGCCGGGCTGTCGAGGACCCAGCCGCCCTTCGCGTCCTGCCTCTTTCCGGCCCAATCGTTGCGCCGGTAATAGCCCTCGTCCCTCGGCCAGAGATACAGGCACTTCATCCTCTTCGGGCGGCCGAAGAGCCCCGACCGGATATCCGCCTTGAGCGCCTGGATGGGCCGGCTGAACGACCACTGGTAGCCGACCGCCGCCCACCGCCCCGAGCCGTTCTCCGCCGCGATCATCGCCCGCACGTCCTGGATCGTCCCGGCCGCCGGCTTCTCGCAAAGGACGTAACTGCCCCGCTCGAGCGCGAGACAGGTCTGCTCGCGGTGGAACTGGATGGGGGAGGAGATGACGGCCAGCTCCGCTTTTTTGTTGCGGAAAAAATCCGACAATCTGACAAAACAGGGCACACCCAGCGCCCGGAGCTCCCTGTACTGCTCGCAGCGGTTGGGTTGGGGATCGACGGCGCCCACGATCCGGAAAAGGCCTTCGTCCTTCCGCTTGAGCAGCTCGCGGACGTAGACCTGGCCCATGCCTCCGATGCCGACGAGCACGAGCGATACGGGGGCCTCGATCGTCGCCTCCTTCGCCGCTAATACTGACACAGACGGCGGTATTCGTCCAGCATGGCCATGTAGTTGTCGTATTTCGTCCCCACGGCGACGCTGTGGCTCGAGCCCAGGATGAAGCGGCCGCCCGGCTTGGCGCAGGCCATGGCCCGGCGCACGTCCGCCCGGACGTCCTCCATCGTCCCCCCGACCAGATTCTCGACGGCCACCCCGCCCCACAGCGTGATCCTGTCCCCGTGCTCCCTCTTCAACCGGCAGAGGTCCATGCCGGCCGTCGGCTGGATGGACTGGTAGGCGTCGAAGCCGATGTCGAGGAACTGGTCCATGAGGAGCTCGATATTCCCGCAGCAGTGGTTGAGGATCCTCTTGCCGAAGCGCTCTTTGACCCGACGCGCCCGCGCCTGATTGGCCTCGAGGAAGAATTCCCGGAACATCTCCGGGCCGACGAACGGGCCCGTCTTGTGGCCGAGGTCGTCGGCCCACAGGACGGCGTCGGAGTCGGGATGGATGAGGACCTCGTCGGCCAGGGCCTGCTTCCTGACCAGGAAGGCCGTGGCCGCCCGGACGGCCCCGGGATTCGAGGCCAGCTCGAGCAGGCCTCGCTCCAGTCCTCCGAGGAGAACGATGCCGATCGAGCCCCCGCTCGGCCCGCAGATGTACTTCTCGTCCTTGAGCCGGCGGACGACCGTGTCGAGGATGCGCCAGGACCGCTCGTCGCGGGTCGGCCGATCCGGCTCCCGCTCGAACTCCGCGGCGGTGTACACCCGGGCCTCCCGGACCGGGTCGCGGACGCAGGTGATGTCGTGGGTGATGTCCGAGAGCTTGAAGATCCGGCCGGAGCGGTCCTCCCAGGTCGCGGCATCGATGCGCCGTGGCGGAGGATCGTCGGACGGCGGCGGCATCTCCCATGTGGCCATGGGGAAGGTCACGATGTCGAGCTCGAGCCGCCGGTGGAGCTCGAGGTGGTCCTCGAGCCAGCTCTGGGCGACCTCGTCATGACGTCCTTCCCAGAAGGCGATCTGCGACCTGGCTTTGGCCCGCAGGTACGTCTCGTGTCCGATGATCCGCTCGACCGTGTCGAAATCGACGGCGAACTCTCCGTAAGGGACGCGATCGGGAATGCGGCCCTCGAGGACCGTCGCGACCCGCTCTTTCGAGGTCATCTTCGACCCGCGCGCCGCTCGAGGAGATCGGTCTCGACGAACCGCTTCGTGCGCCTCTCGAACCGGAGCGTCTTGACCTCGAAGCCCTTCAGGCGGACTTTCGTCCTCGCGCCGAAAGCCGGCAGCTTGACCGTCACCGCGCGCTCATGGCCGGTCGGTTCGAAGAGCCGGACGACGACGTCGCGGCCGTCCTCGGACCTCTTGAGCGCCGGGCATTCCACGGCGGGGCCGTCGATGATCAGGGCCGGCTTGGGCCGGCGCCCCGTCCCCGGCGGCGAGTAGGCCAGAACATAGGGCCGTTCGTTAAGGGCATGGGCCTCTCTCCCGACGCTTTCCATCCGCTCCTCGAGCGGCCCGGCGTTGACCCAGAAGCGGAACAGGCGCTCGCCCTGGTCTTGCCGGGGGACGAAGCGGTCGCGGGCCACGGCCAATTTTCCTTCCCAGGTGTCGGCCGCGTAGGCCGGGGACCGCAGCAGGGAGAGCCGGAGCTCGTCCCGGCAAAAGTCCGAACCGTGGACGCCGTCGTTGACGACCGTGAGGGCCGCTCCGTCGGCCTCCGACACCAGGGCCAGCCATTTTTGAGCGACGGCCTCGTCGCCGTCGATCGGCAGCTCGTCGGCCCCGAAGGCGACCTGGCCCATCAGCTTTGGCGAGCTCATCTTGGACGGGAGGGAGAGCTTCAGCATCCTGTCCTTCTCGTTCCACAGGACCCGGGCTTCGACCTCGATCTCCGTCCCCCGCTTGGGGAGCTTGTAGCGGAAGATGACCGCCGAACACCCGTAGCGGAGAACGGCCTCGACGACCGCCCGCACCGGCCCGTCCTCGACGAGACGGACCGCGGGCAAGGACTCGCCGGCCAGGCCCGACAGGCGGGCGGCCTCCGCCGGACCGGCGAGCGCGAAGCGGCCCTCGAGGTCCCGGAAGCTGCGGACCTTCATGCCCCAGGGATCGGCGTTGTCGGCGATGACCAGGGGGGCGAAAGCCCCGGACCCCAGCGGATCGAGGCCCGCAGGCCTGTAGACGTCGAGGAGGCCCGTGCCGGTGCCGACGGCGGCGACGAGGTCGCCGGTCTCGACGCCGATCATCTCCGGGGTCACGACGGTGCCGGCCCAGAGGGTTGTCCT
>CAYREO010000008.1:68787-125159 GCA_964423315.1 uncultured Eubacteriales bacterium
TTTTTTTTGTGTTGGCCCTGGGGGGGGCCGCGGGGGGGGACTTGGTGGCGGGTTTTTAGGCCTTTAATTTCGGGGTTAAGACGGTGCCGGCCCAGAGGGTTGTCCTTTCGAGCGGCGGTCCTTCCATCCGCTCCAGCCGGGCGTCGAAACGGCTCAACCGCGAAGGCGGCAGCTCGGCCTCGAAGACGGCCTTCTTGCGCCACTCGACGCTGAGATGGCTTTCCTCTTTTTCCGTCTGGCAGGGGAGGGGCCGTCCGCGATGCGTGAGCCGGACCTCCCATCGGCTCTTCGGGTCGTTCGGCTCCCAGGGCTCGAATTCGCACTCGACGATCGTCCGCACCGGGTAGGGATGCGGGTTGAAAGCGAAGAGCGGGATCTGTCCCGGGGCCGCCTTCGGCTCCCCGGCAGCCAAGGCGAAGAAGGCCCGGGCCTTGATCCGCGACAGGATCTCGAGGCCGTGGCCGATGCGGCGCAGGGCGCCTTCCTCGCCGGCCGGGATGCAGGAGCCCGGCAGGATGTCATGGAACTCGGTGAAGGCCAGGTCCTTTTCGGCCCGCTTCAATTCCTCGGCGGGGTAGGGGAGAAGGCCGTTCGCCCAGACGGCGACGGCCATCTTCTCGGCGGAGTAGAGCTCGTTCTCGAGCCGGCGGTGGCCCTGCTTGACCCGCGACATCGAGGTGTAGCAGCCGACGGCCCAGGGATTGAGGTCTTGTTCCCGCCGGGGCAGGCGGGGCCGCTCGGCCTCGAGCTCGGCGAAATAGGCGTCCGGGGTCGAGTGAATGATCTCCAGATCGTCCCGTTCGCGGGCCAGGGCGCCGAGGCCGGCCAGGTCCTTGCGGGACGGCCCGCCCCCGTGGTTGCCGATGCCCCAGAGGTGGATGACGAGGTCTTTCGCCGAGTGATCCGCGAGCCATTTCTCGAGGCGTTCGCGCTCCCGGCCGCCGGCCGAGCAGTAGTGGGCCGAGGCCCGGTCGGCCAGGACCTCGGAGCCGTCGTAGCCGACCCAGACGAACTCGTCGCTCGGCAGGGGGCATTCGTTGTCGCCCGGCCGGCAGCAGAGATAGGCCGTGTACCCGCTCTTGGCCACGATCTGGACGAGGCCGCGGGTATGGCCGAAGGGATCGAGGTTGACGGCCGTCCGGGGCTCGACCCCGAATTTCCCGGCGAAGTAGCGCTTGCCGAGCAGGATCTGGCGGACGAACGACTCGCCGCTCGGCATGTTGCAGTCGGGCTGGACGTACCAGCCGCCCATGACGTGCCATTTTCCGTCCCGGACGAGCTTGCCGATCCTGCGGAACAGGGCCGGCTCGTGCTCCTCGACCCATTCGTAGAGGACGGCCTCGTTGTGGCAGAAGACGAAGCCGGGATGGTTTTCGCAGAACTCGGCGGCCTGGCGAAAGGTCGACAGGGCCTCTCCCGCGCCCTCCTGCCACTCCCACAGCCAGACCGGGTCGAGGTGGGCGTTGGCAACGAGGTGGATCTTGGTCTTCCGGGCCATCGGGCGCCTCCTTCGATGATTCGAGCGGTGAAGATGCGGAGCACCGGCGAAGGGTATTATATGAAGGGCCGCCCGCAGAACGCAAAGGTTCTTCTCCCGTTCCCGGGAATCCTCAGTTGAGCAAATCGCCGATGGATATCCCCCTTAGCCCCCCAGACCCCCGGGAACCAGTCCCGACGGTTCCCCCATCGGCTGAAGGCCGATGGGTCCCCCTCCGCTATGGGGGTCTTCAGGGGGATATCCATCGGCATTTCTCGTTATAAAACTCCCGGGAACGGGAGAAGAACCTTTGTAATGGAAGGGATCTATGGAGAGAGCCTAGACCCTTGAGGGGCCGCGGAGGACGCGGGCGGGCAGGGTGATGACGGCCTTGAACAGGTCAAAGACGGCGTTGACGGTGATGCCGAGCAGGCGGAAGGGGAGGAGCAGCAGCCAGACCAGGGGGTAGAGCAGAAGGGCCAGCAAGGCGATCGGCCAGGCGATCACGAGCAAAATCAACCAAAGAAGGAATTTCGTCATGGTCGCGCCTCCTCGTCCCATTATACGACGTCCCCGCGCGAAAAGTTCACCCCAAAAAAGACTTGACAAATCCGAAAACTGTATTATTATATTAGTACAATGATACAGAGGCCGACACGATGATCAGGGTGGACACCTCGAGCTACGTCCCGATCTACGAGCAGATCAAGTCCGGGATCAGGAGCCGGATCGCCGGGGACGTTCTCAAGCCGGGCGCGGCCCTGCCCTCGATCAGGGACCTGGCCGCCGACCTGCTCGTCAATCCCAACACCGTGGCCCGGGCCTATCGCGAGCTCGAGCAGGAGGGGGTCATCACGACTAGGCAAGGCAAGGGCTGCTACGTCTCCGACCGGCCCGGGTCGATCGTGCGGGCGGAGAAGGAGGCGGCCCTGGGCCGCATCGTGGCCCGGGCGGTCGAAGAAGCCGTCAAGCTCGGCTATCCCGACGAGGAGATCCGGCAGGCCGTGGAGAAAGGTCTCAAGGCCGGCCGAAGCCGGGGCCGGGGAGGGAAGACATGAGCGGAGTCCTCGAGGTCAAGGGTCTTGCCAAGAGCTTCGGCCGCAAGCCGGTCTTTGCCGACCTGTCTTTGACCCTGGAGAAAGGCAAGGTCCACGGCCTGCTGGGCCGCAACGGGGAAGGCAAGACGACCCTCATCCGGATCATCACGGGCGTCATCCCCGCCGACCGGGGAGAGATCCGCTTCAAGGGCCGGGCCGTCCGCTTCGGCGACGCCGCTTACAAGCGGGACATCGGCTACGTCCCCGAGGACCCGTTCTTTTTCGGGGGGATGAAGGTCGGGGAGCTCCTCGCTTTTAACGCGGCCTTTTACCCCCGGTGGGACGGAGCCCGGGCCGAGGATCACCTGCGGATGTTCGGCCTCGACCGCAGCGCCAAGGTGAGGACGCTTTCGCGCGGCCTGAAGCTGAAGCTCGGGTTCGCCGTGGCCCTCGCGGCCCGGCCCGAGCTCCTCATCCTCGACGACCCGACGTCCGGCATCGACGTCCCGACCCGCCGGGATTTCCTCCGGGACGTCATCCGGGAGCTGGCCGACGCCGGCACAACGGTCCTGTTCGCGACCCACATGGTCCACGAGCTCGAGCGGATCGTCGAGTGCCTGATCATCCTCCACGGCGGGCGGCTGGTGCTGGACGAGGACTACGAGGCGGTCCGCGAGAGGATGGCCGCGAGGCCGCCGTCGGACCGGGAGACCGGGCCCGCGAGTCTGGAAGACATTTTCCTGAGCTTCGCCTCTTGAGACGCTGGGAGAAAGGCCGATAGGCGGGAGGACGCCATGTTCGAAAAGATCTTCCGGAAAGAATGGACGGACAAGCTCGACCTGCTGATCTTCGCCCTGGCCGGGATCCTGATCTACGTCCTGGCGTTCCTGCTCCTGGCCGAGAGGAGGGATCTGCTCGACATCCTGACCGGGGCCATGACCGTGATCTTCCTGCCGTTCATCGGACTGCTCCTCGGCGCCGGCGGGTTCGCCGCGGAATTCAAGGACGACGCTTGGGCCTATCTTTTCTCCCGCCCGGTCCGGAGATCGACCGTCTGGCTGGCGAAGTACGCCGCGCTCCTGACGATCCTGGCGGCCGTGGTGCTCGTTTTCGCCGCCGCTGTGCGGGTCGTCCCCGGGCTGAGCGCGGCGGTCTCCGAGCTCAGCTTCCGGGGCCAGGCGATCGGCCAGTCCGATGGGATATCATGGATGTCCCTCGGCTTCCTCCTGTCGTGGGCCTTGTTGACCATCGGCTTCTCGCTCTCGTTCCTGACCGAAAGACAATACGCGGTGGTCTTTCTGGGCCTTTTGATCTGGGCGGTCCTCGAGTTCGCGGTGTTCCTGCTCTGGCTGCCTCTCCTGGCGCCGTATTCGGGTTTTCCGGTGAGCGCCGCCGCCCTCGCACCCTTCACCGTCCTCGTCCCGGTAGGTCTGGCTTTGGCCTCGCTCTTGGCCTTCGTGCGCACGGATTTCTCCCAGCCCGCGAGGAAGGCCCGTGACTTCGCCAAGTTTGCGGCGCCGCTCCTGATCGCGGCCTTGATCCTCGGGACGATCTGGACGACGGCCGGCGCCTCCCGGGAGAGAGGTCGCCGGATCTTCGTTCTCGAGGTCCATGACGCCTCCGTCTATTTTCAATCGGCGGGGAAGATCTTCCGCTTCGACGCCGAGGACGGCCGGCTGCGGACGATCGCCCGGGCCCGCACATTCGGGGGGATCTCCGCCGGCGGGGGAAAGCTGGCCTTCAATAAGCAGGTCGTCGGGTCCGGAAGGAGCGTGTCCGTCGATCTCTGGATGATGAACACCGACGGATCGGGCGCGGCGCCTCTGGCCGTCACCTCCCGGGAGGATTCCCCGTTCCACGGCGCTCATCCGTTGTCTTTCCAGGTCGCTCCCGACGGAGGGAGCGTGGTCTTCGCGGCCAAGGACCTGCAGAACAAGCCGGCGCGGTGGCTTCTCGGGTCCGTCCAGGCCGACGGGACCGGGCTCGAGGCGTTCCCCTTGGATATCGAAACGGCCTTTTGGGTCCGTTTCGCGGGTTGGAGCCCGGACGGCCGGGACCCGCTTGTCTATGCCGTTCCCAGCGCCCGGGCCGCCGGCGAAGGAGCCGCCGTGCCGCGGCTTGTCCGGTTCGATCTCGAGACCGGCTCGTCCGAGCTTCTGGCCGAGAACATCCACTACCCGGCCGGCGACCAGCCCGGCTCGCAGCGGTTCTTCGCCTTCGTCTCCCGGAGCGAGGCCGACCGGAGCGTAGCCCTTGTTCTCCTGGACATCGCGAGCGGCGAGAGGCGGGAGGTCGTTAGGGCCGATTCGATCGAGTGGTACCGATGGACCGATGATGGAAGCCGGCTGGCCTTCCTTGCCGGCAAGCGAAGGCTCGGCGTTTACTCCCCGGCCGAGAAGCGGGTGATCATGAGCCGGGAGTTCGAGGGCTTCGATCCCGGCCGCCTCGGATCGGCCCTGACCTGGGTCCGCGGGGGGGCCGGCCTGGCCCTCAAGGAGATCAGGAACGGCACGGGGCATCTCGTCGTGCTCGGCGGCGATCTTTCGGAGAAGCAAGCCCTGCCGTTGCCGTTCGACGTCAACGAGGCCAGTTGGCTTGTCGGGATCGGCGCGTCCGTCCTGGTCCTCAATTGGGAGAAAGACCAGCTCTGGCTGGCCGACCTGGAAACCGGGGCCTGGCGCAAGGTCTATTGAGACGGATCCATTCTCATGAACTGCGGCGCGTTGCGTCGCCGTGGAGGTTTTAGGGATCTTTCTTCTTGTGTATAATGAAAACGGAGCGGAGAGGTGGTCATGAAGGTTTCGCGTTCCATGGCCTCGATGAACCTGTGGGAGAGGCTCTTCATCTCGAGCTTCCTGGCCCTTTTCCTTTTGATCCCGGCCTGTTCGAAAAAAGCCGACGAGTGGAAGGGCCGGATAGAGGCTGAGGGTGAGGTCGTCGTGGTCAGGAACCCGGGCGAGCCCCTGTTCGGGCTCGGCGCCCTTTCCCTGGAAGAAGACCTGGCCGTCGGCGGCGAGGAAGACACGGACTATGTCTTCGCCGACATTTCCTCGATCGCCGTGGCCGACGACGGGACGATCTTCGTCCTCGACGTCAGGGACAAGAACATCAAGGTCTTCGACCGGGACGGGAAGTTCCTCCGGGCGTTCGGCAAGGCCGGCCAAGGGCCCGGCGAGCTGGCCTTGCCCATATCTATCCACATCAACGGCCAGGGCGAGGTCGTCGTTGTGGACGCGCGACGGTGCCTGACATTTTTCAGGCCGAGCGGCGAGTTCGTCCGCTCCGTCTCCGCAGCTGCCCTGAACCTCGCGGATGCATGCCCGGCCGACGGGGGGAATTTCTTCGTCTATCTCATCAGGGGAGAGGAATCGCGCTACGAGCTGCGCAAGGTCAACGGCGAGCTTGAAGATCTACTCATGGTCGAGTCGTCACCGCTGCAGCTTGACGGTTTCGATCCCTTCTTCCCGGTGCTCCGTTGGGCCCTGCTTTCGGGCGAGCGGGTCGTCTGCGGACACGCCGTGAAGCCGGAGCTCAGGATCTATGACGCGTCGGGCCGTATCGCCCGAAAGATCCTGATGGAACCGAAGGCCATCCCCGTTGCCAAAGAAGATATCGACGAACGGACCAAGGGCGTGCCTCCGAGCCTCATGAAGGACATGAAGATCCCCAGGCATTATCCGCCATTCCGATTTATCGTGACTGACGACGAGGACAGGATCTATGTCCTGAGCTGGGAGCGCCCGCCGGGCCGTCAGGGATACTATTTCGATATCTTCGACCGCGAAGGCAAATACATCGTCCGGGCCGTCCTGCCGGCCGTCCGGCCGCTCATCCGGAAGGGAAGGCTCTACGCGGCCGGGGAGACAGACGACGGCACCCCCGTGCTCAAGCGCTATAAAATGCTATGGGCCGATTGAATCCCAAGGCGTGTTGGGTACAATAGGCGCGTGGTCTTTGTCAGCGGCATCGCGGTCGTCGATCTTATCGCCGGCGGGCTCGAGCGGCCGGCCCCGCCGGGAGGGGTCGTCTTCGGCACCATCCGCCATTCGCTGGGGGGACACGCCTGCAACGTCTCGATGGACCTCGTCCGGCTGGGATTCCCGCGTTCTCAACTCAGGGCCGTCTTCCCGGCCGGCCGCGACATGTTCGGCGATTTCCTCGTCCGGGCGCTGAAGGCGGAAGGCGTCCGCGCCGATGCCGTGCGCGTCGATGGCGCCCCAACCGCGCTCGACCTGGTCCTCGTCGTCCGCGGCGAGGACCGCCGCTTCCACGCCGATCCGGGGGCCAATCTCCGGATGAGGACCGAGCCCGTCCTTTCCCTCCTGAGAAAGGGCCGGCCCAGACTCTATTACGCGGGGGGCGTCGGTCTGCTGGGTCGCTTCGACACGGGCTTGCCCGCGGTCTTGCGGGAGGCGAAGCGGCGCGGCGCGCTGACTTTCGTCGACGTCGTCTTCCCTTACCGCAAGACGTGGGCCTTTCTCCGCAGGGCCTGGCGATGGATCGACCTGTTCCACGGCAACGCCGACGAGGCGGCCTCGATCACCGGCGAGCGCGATCCCGGCCGTGCGGCCGCCGCGATCCGCAGGCTCGGCGCGAAGGCCGTCTTTGTGACCATGGGCGGCGATGGGCTGATCGCCTCCGTTCCGGGAGCGGTCATTCGCATGCCGTCCTTTGCCGTCCGCGTCACGGACCCGACGGGCGCCGGTGACGCCTTTTCGGCCGGGCTCATCCTCAAGCTCTACGGAGCCCTGAAAAAAGGGCGGAGCCTCGAGCACATCACGCCGGAGGAATGGCTGAAGATCCTCGTTCACGCCTCGGCCTGCGGCGCGGTCTGCGT
Source organism: uncultured Eubacteriales bacterium (assembly GCA_964423315.1). Taxonomy (GTDB): domain Bacteria; phylum Acidobacteriota; class Aminicenantia; order Aminicenantales; family Saccharicenantaceae; genus RBG-16-66-30. Next base: position 76,139 of record CAYREO010000008.1, read on the forward strand.
GACCGGCATCGGGACGACGACGGCCGTCGACAAGGCAAAGGTCGAAGCCCTCCTCAGCCGGCAAGGAAGCGCGCTGGCCCGGTCCGCGATCGTCTGCCCCTCTTGAAAAAGGATCTTCTCCCGATTCCGGGGATCTGGGAAAAAGAAATTGCGATAGATGTTCCCCCGAAGACCCCCATAGCGGAGGGGGACCCGTCGCCGGGCGACGGGGGAACCGTCGGGACTGGTTCCCGGGGGTTTGGGGGGCAAGGGGGGACATCTATCGACAGGATTCGTTCCTGTGAGCCCCGGAAGCGGGAGAAGAACCTTGAAAAATGGCGACACGCAGCGGAGGTGCATGTCCCCGGACGGCCCGGCTCAGGCGGCGCAGAACTCGTCGCGGGCTTCGCGCAGGGCGATGACGTTGGCCGGATCCGAGTCGTAGGCCACGACCCCGCAGCCGAACAGTAGCCCCGGCTCGCTTCCGGCCGCCCGCAGGACGCGCAAGGCCTCCGCGCGGATCTCGTCGGGCCGGCCCATGTGGACGAGGCGGGCGTCGACGCTGACTCTCAAGGCCCGCCGCTCCTCCCGGCAGCGCTTTCTGAAGAGCTCGATGTCCGACCCCGCGTCCGCGAGAAGCTGAGAGGCCCCCGTCCGCAACAGGTCCTCCAGGACGGGTGTCGTATCCCCGCCGATGATCAGGGGCGTTTGCCGCGCGCCCGCCGCCCGCAGCCCTGGCACGACGGCATCCCGATAAACGGGCATGACGAACTCCCTGAAGACCCTCGGCGACGCCGCGGCCGGCGAGGCTTTGGAATCGAAGATGACGATCTCGACGCCCTTTTCGAGAAAAGCCGCCCCGAAGATGACCGCGACCCGGCCCGTGAATTCGAGGAGCCGGCGGACGAAGGGCGGGTCCTCCACGGTGGCTATGAGCAGAGCCTCCGTCCCGGCGAGCGCCGAGGCCAGCGAGAAAGGCCCGGTCAGCGCGCCGCGGACGATGATGTCCCGTCCGATGTCCCGATGGAGCCCGGCGGCGGCCTCGACAAAGAGCGGCATCCGGCCGTCCCGGCCCGGATCGGGCAGGCCCAGCTTCGCGAGTCCGGCGGATCCCTCGATCAGAGGCGCCTCGACGGCCGGGACGTCGGGCGAGCCCTCGAAATACCGGACCTTGCACCCGAGGGCCTCGGCCTCGACGTTATAGACGTCAATGCCGACGGTGAGCATATCGGGGTCGTAGATCTCGAGCTCCCGCTCCAGGCATTCCCTGAGGAGGCCCGCGTCCCGGCAGGCGTCCGAGGGCCAACATCCCGCGAGGCGGGCCTTGTGCTCGTAGACGGCCGGAACGAAGGGGACGCGGTCGATGCGGCCGAACGCGTTAGCGCCCTCGACCCGCTCACGCTTGGTCATAGTTATCGGATGAAGACCGTGCCCAGGGTGTAGATGGCGAAGGCGACCAGGATCAATCCCATGTAGTAAAGGAGCTTGCGGAAGATCTCGGGCTTGATCCGGGACTGGCGGCTCGACACGAACCGGACGAGCATGAGATACCAGGAGAACGATCCCAGCCCGCAGACGGCCGAGAAGACGGCCGTTCTCCAACCGCCGTGGGGGACGATCCGGTGGGCCGTGACCGTGCCGGCCACGGCGATCCAGAACATATAGAGGGTCGGATTGGTCACATAGAGAAGGAGAACGCCCAGGGCGGGTTTATGGGTGGCCGCCGGGACCCTGTCGCCCGCGGCGGGGATCTTGAACGTCCGGGAATCGACGATGAGCTTGCGGCTGATGAGGATGAGGATCGCGGCGGCCGCGACCTTGAGCACCGGCCTGAACCCGGTGCCGATGCTGACCTTGAGCTCCAGGAAGCCGGTCAGGGCTATGAAACAGGCCGCGATGTCAAGGAGCGAAGCCGTCAGCCCAGCCAGAATGCCGTGGAGGAAGTCCCGCTTGAGGGCCTGTGAGGCGACGTACAGATTGATCGGCCCGACCGGTACCGCGGCCAGCAGCCCGACGAAAAGCCCCACCAGAACGAACATGCCGTAGCATATATCAGAAACGGCGGGGGACAGTCAATTTCGGGGGGACCGGGCCTCAGGCGGAGGACCGGGATCGGGGAAGGGGCCCCGCGGCCCTACATTTTTGTGACGCGGGAGGCGTCGCTCTCGCCATTCTCTTCTTCGGCCTCGAGCTCGATGCCGAGGAGCTTGGCCGTGCCCTCATAGACCATCTTCAGGGATTTCTTGGACTCCTGCAGCTCGGCGAGACGCTTGCGGACCTTCTGGAGCTCCTTCTCGACCTCCTCGTCGAGGTGGTCCAGCTGGTTGCGGACCTCTTCCATCGTCTTCTTGTACAGATCTTCCTGGTCCTTGCTGAGTGGCATGCGATTCTCCTATTTCGTGGTTTCCCCTTCGCCGGCGCCCAGTTTGAAGACGACGACGACCGGCATCCAAACCTTGACGTTGACGCCGTTCTTGCGGGCCGGATCGAATCTCCATTTCTTGACGGCCGTCTGGGCGGCCTTTTCCAGACCCCGGTCGTCCTTCATCCCCCTGAGGACGGCCGTATCGAGGACCTTGCCCGTCTCGTCGATGAGGGCATTGACCGTGATCGCGCCCTCGATGCCGAGCCTCAAGGCCGATGGGGGATAGACGGGCTCGGCCCTTTTCGCGACCGTGGGCGGGATATCGACTTCGGTGAGGTCGATGAGGTCCCCTTCCTTGACCGGCGCCGCCGGCGCGGCCGTCGTGGGAGGAGGTTGAACGACGGGTTCCGAGCGAACCTCTTCTTGCACGACCGTGGGCGGCGGTGCCGTTTGGGTCTTGGCCGGCGGCGGCTCGGCCTTCTGTTCCTCGGGTTTCCGATCGTCGGCCACCTGCAACGCGAGCCCGGGGTTCATGAGCGGCGCGATCGGGGCGATGAGATCCGCTGCGTCCTCTGTGGCTCCCGGCTTTTCCCGGACGGCGCCGTTGCCGGCGGCCGCCTTGGCCTTCGTGTCCGGCGGTTTCGCGACGGGCTTCGACACCGGCACGAGCGGAGGGGGGGTCTCAGGGATTTGCTCTTGGACCGCCGGAGGCTCGACGGCCTGCTGATCCAAGGCCTCGACCGCCGCGGGAGGCGTCACGGGGACGGGCGATTTCGGTTTCGGGCGTAAGAGCAGGAAGCCGGCGACGGCCAGGATGACGACGGCGGCGCCCCCGGCGAGGATGGCCGGGAGGCCCGCCTTGGGCTTGTCTTTCTGGACCTCATCGAACAACCCTGAGGGGATCCTTTGACGCAGCTTCGCGTCCTCGATGACCGACCGGCGGAGCTCGTCGGGCGGCTCGGCCGGGGCCGGGCGCTCCCATGAGGGGGCCGAGCGTTCTTCTTCTTTTCCTTTGATCGAAGGACGCGTCACGGCGCTCTGAGAGGCGACCGGGCCGGCGCCGGCAGGTTCCCGCGGCGGGACGGGCCGGGGCTTTTCGATGGGTGTCGGCGGAGGCGGTGAGGACACGGACCTCGGCCTATCCGCGGGCCTGGGGGCCGGTCTCGGCCGCTCCGGGGCCGGAGCCGCACCGACGGGTTCCCGCGGCGGGGCGGGCCGGGGCCGCTCGACCGGCGGGGGTGGAGGCGGCGGAGTGGGCCTCGGCTTGTCCATGTCCGGGGCGGCGGCCGTGCGAACCGCCGGCCTGGATTTGGGCGGAGGCGGCGGCGTGGCCTGCGGCTTTCCCACGTGCGGGGCGGCCGGACGGGACGTCTTGGGTTTCTCGGGGGCCTTCGCCTTCTCGCCGCCGATGTCGAGGTCGGCCAAGGCCGACTTCAGGATATTATCGATATCGAGCCCGTCTTTGCCGTTGTTATTGTTGCCCCGGGCCGGTTCGGCGGTGACTTTCGGAAGTGATCCCAGGGCGGCCGCAAGAAGGTCGATCTCGCCTTCGGCGGGCGTGGACCCGGCGTCCGCGCCTTTCCCGCTCCGAGTCGGGGGGTCGGCCATGATCTTGGGGATGTCCTTTTCGAGCTGCTCGAGATCGAACGTCCAGCCGCTGTCCGCCTCGGCGGGCTTCGGCTTTTTCGGCTTGGGCGTCACGGGAGGCAGGACGTCCTGCATGGCGGACGCCGACGCGGGCGCCCCGGCGAACACCGGCTCGGCGATCTCTTCGGGATGGCCACGCTCGGCGCGGCCGGCCCCCTCCATCATGGCGGATGCGGCGGCGGCCTCGGCATAGCCGGGAGCGATGTCAGGATCGGGCTCCGGTTCGGGGACGACGCCGGGCTCGGGCTTGCCGATGGACGCCTCGATCGAGGTCAGGATCTCGGCGATCTTGAGGGGTTTCTCGAAATATTCCGAGGCGCCGTAGGAGCGGAGCGCCTCCGTCCGATAGACCCGGTCCTTGTAAACTCCGGTCATGATGAACACGGGCACCCGCCGCTCGTGCACGGAGGTGATCCTCTGGCAGAGCTCGAAGCCGTGGATCTTGGAGAGCATGGCCTCCATGAGGACGAGGTCGGGATCCTCCTGGTTGTACTTGTTCCAGGCGGCCTGTCCGTCGCTGGCCAGAATGACCTCGTAGCCCTCATCCGAGAGGATCTTCTCGAGAGAGTCCAGGGTGCTCTGGTCGTAATCGACGACGAGGATCTTCTTGCCCATCCACTCGACCTTTCGTCCGCCCCCGAAACGGCCGAGAACGGGGCCCTTCGGCTCTCCTCCCGGCCTCCACAGAGGCGGTGCTTTCGGTACGGACCCATTTTTTTCTCACCCCTCGACAGGGTCAATCACCCCTGGAGGTGATTTGGAGGATGATTTCCCCCCCGGGACGGGATGAATGCCAGGGAACCGCCCTATTTCCGGCGGCTTTCGATGAGGATCTGGAGGATCTCCAGCTCGTCGGTGTCGAACCAGATCTTGGAGCAGGACAGGCACTTGTCGACCGGGATGAAATACTGGTAGTTGTAGGGCCGCGCGACCATCCGGTAGCCGCAGCTCGGGCAGGGGATGCCTTCCGAGAGCGAGTCCTCGATCTTGAGCCGCTTGAGGGGATTGCGGCGGAATCGCTCTCCGACCTCCCGGGCCTTGGCGACGAGCGCGTCCGAATAGGTGACCTCCCGCCGGGCGATGATCTTGTCGATGCAGCTCATGTTCACGAGGCGCCCGCCGCACCGGCGGCAGGCCTTGATCGGGACGCCTTCGTAGAACGCCTCGGCGAGGGGCACGCGGCAGCGCGGGCAGAGGTTCTCATCGCGGGGCGACAGGTGCTTGTTGCGGGCCAGCCGGCTCATGGCGATCCGGATCTGGGGGAACTCGCGGGCCTTGGCCTCGACCCCTTCCTGCACGTTCCGGACGAGCATCAGGGAGGAGAATCGCGGCCGGGCGATGAGCTCGGACGTCGTGAACGGGCCCTCCCATTTCTCTCCGCCCGCCCCTCCCAGCTTCCAGACCCGGGGCTCCCCGGCGGCGCTGTCCTCGGTCCCCTGATCCGTCCCGGCGTCGGAGAACAGGTCGAGCTGGCGCTCCTTGAGCTCGTCGAACGAGTGCAGGACGCCGCGGGACTTTTCCCGGGCCTCTTCGGTCTCCCAGACGGCGTCGATGACGGCCTGGGGCTTCTTGCGGGCCATGGCCGCCAGAAGGCCGATCCTCTTCATGAGCGGGGGGTGGGTGCTGAAGATCCGTCCCCACAGGCCCTCCGAGGTGTCCCGCGAATCCGGGCGGACGATGAACAGGGGCGTGTAGCTCAGGGAGAAATCCCCGACGAAGGAGTTCTTGACGTGGGCCTTGTAGACGGCCCGGGCCAGCGATTCGGGGGCCCGGCAGAGCTCGACGGCGGCGGCATCGGCCAGGATCTCCCGCTCCCGGCTGATGAGCGTGCTGAGGAGATGCATGATGATGGCTGAGAGGGTGACGGTCAGGTAGAACAGGACCGGGGGGAACACGGTCCCGCCGCCGCCGTGTCCGGACTGTGCGTCGCGGGGGTCTTCCCGTTCGGGCTCGAGGGCCTCCCGGAGCTTCTCGAAGAGATTGGCCAGGGAGCAGACGAGCGTCATGTAGGAGGCGTCGCCGCGGGCGATGTGGGCCAGCTCGTGGGCCGCAATGGCTTGGAGCTCGTCCCGCGTGCCCTCGGCCAGCAGGCCTTCGGTGACGGCCACGGCCGGCGTGCCGTCCTCCTCCATGACGGCCAGGGAGTTGATGGCGAACGAGGGCAGGACGTAGGTGTTGACCCGCGGCAGCCCGGCGGCGATGCGGATCTCGTCGACGGTGTTGATGAGCTGCTTGTGGTATCGATCCGTCGGATCGGGCGGCTGGGCCTGGAGGCGATGGAGGATGAAGCGGGGGCCGTTCCTGCGGGCATCGTGGAAGTGGAAAAAGGCGACGAGGGTCGCCGCGAGGCCGTCGACGAGAAGGAACCGGGGCCAGAAGGCCGGCGAGCCGAGGGTCTCGCGGCCGAGCAACAGGCCGAAGCTCCAAAAGAGGCTGAGGCCGACGATCCCGATGGCGACGAAGTGGAAGAGGAGGATGAAGCCGAACAGGAACAGGCTCCGGGACCGCTGACGTTCCTGGATCTCGTAGAAGTCGCGCGGGGGCCGGGTCGTCGTCTTGGCCATGAGCTGGCAGAAATCATACCGGAATCGCCGCCGGACCGTCAACCGCGCCGGTCCTTCGGCTGCGCAAGGGCCTCGGGGTACCAGCTCCGTCCGCGCGGTGATTCTCTTCGCCTCCCCGCGTGATGGCTTCGGCGGCTCACGAAACTCGCGGGATCGGAAAACGCAGGTCGATGGGCGCGAAGAAAAAGGCTTTGACGAACGGGCGGCCTGAAGTATAACCTTCTTTGGATACCTATTGGAGGTCGTGATGGCTCTTTTCACGAAGATCGGCCGCAAGGCCGTTCCGGTCCTCGTTCTCATCCTCGCCCTGGCCGGGCCGACGCTCTTCGGCCAGGCCAAGAAAGCCCTGACGTTCACGGACATGATGAAGTTCCGGCACCTGCACGAACCCGTGCTCTCGGCGGACGGCTTGTGGGTCGCCTTTTCCTCACGGCCCGACAGGGGGGACGGCGAGGGGATGGCGGTCCATGTCCGGACGGGAGAGACGCGCACCATCGAACGCGGCGCCCGGCCGGCGATCTCCGCCGACGGCCGCTGGGCCGCGTTCGCCGTCATGCCCAAGGCCGTCGATCTCGAAAAGGCCGGCCGGGACAGGCCCAAGCAGGGAATGGCCCTCGTCGAGCTCGCGACGGGCAACGTCCACGAGTTCGCCGAGGTCGACCGGTTCGCGTTCTCCGAGGACGGAAAGTGGCTGGCTGTCCTGCTCGCCAAGAAAGAAGAGAAAAAAGAAGACAAGGCGGAGTCCAAGCCGGGCGAAAAGCCGGCCCCGGCGACCGGCGCCAAGCCCCCCGCGCTCGAGACCGGCGCCGACCTCCTGCTTCGCAAACTCGGGACCGGCGAAGAGATCCGGGTGACGTTCGTTGCGGCCTTCGCCTTCGATAAGGCCTCGGCCCGCCTGGCCTATGCGATCGCCCATCCGGACGGGAACGCCAACGGCCTCTTCCTGCGCGATCTCGGGAAAGCCGGCCATCCCGAGGTCATGGTCCACAAAGCGGAGAGGGCCGCCTACCGGAACCTCTCCTGGTCAGACGCTGAGGATCGGCTGGCATTCATCGCCGGCGCCCAGGACGAAAAGGGCCGGGTCCGGGACTGCTCGCTCTGGCGTTGGGACGCCCGGACGGGGAAGGCCGTTGAGGCCGTGGCCGCCGCCGCGGCCCCCGCGGGCTGGGTCATCCCGGCCAAGAACGCGCTCACGTGGAGCAAGGACGGCAAGCGGCTGTTCTTCGGCCTCAAGCCCGCGGACCTGGAGGATCCGTCCGAGCCGGAGAAGAAGGACGAAAAAGAGGCGCCCGTCGATCTCTACGACTGGGACGCCATCCTGGCCAAGCGCGAGGTCGATGTCTGGCACTGGAACGACCCGCTCATCAACCCCCATCAGAAGAAGATGTGGAGCCGGGTCAAGGACCAGACCTACACGGCCGTTCTCCACGCGGACATCGGACGCATGGTCCCGCTGGCCGACAGGGACATGCCCCAGGTCGAGACCGGCGACCAATCCCGGCACATCCTGGGCTCCTCGGACGTCCCCTATCTCAAGGAGGTCACCTGGGACGGGAGCTACCGCGATATCTATCTCGTCGGACTTGCCGACGGTTCGCGAAAAAAGATCCTCAGCCGGCACGCCGGCCGGCCCAGCCTCTCGCCGCGGGGCATGGCCGTCGTCTATTGGGAACAGGGCGACTGGTTCCTCCGGGACACGAACAACGGGAAAAGCGTCAATCTGACGGCCGGGCTCGGCGTCCCGTTCGCCGACGAGGACCACGATACGCCCGGAGAGCCGCGCGGCTACGGAATCGCCGGCTGGATGGCCGACGACTCGGCCGTCCTCATCTACGACAAGTTCGACATCTGGCGCTTCGAGGTCCCTACGGGCCGGGCCGTCAACCTGACGAACGGGGAAGGCCGGCGCAGCCGGAACCAGTTCCGGGTCGTCCCTCTGGACCGTGAGGCGCCCGGCTTCGCCCGGGACGAGAGGCTGCTCCTTTCGAGCGCCAACGACCGCGACAAGAGCGAGGGCTTCTGGACCGCGCGCGCCGGGACCCCCGGCGTCACGAGGCTCCTGCAGGAGCCCCGGAAATTCACCTTTGTGGCCAAAGCCAAGAACGCCGATACGCTTCTCTACACGCGCCAGAGCTACGAGGAGTTCCCCGACCTGTGGGCCGCGGGCACGGATCTCCGTTCGCCGAAGAAGCTCACCGAGCTCAATCCCCAGATCAAGGAGTTCGCGTGGGGGACGGCCGAGCTCGTCGAATGGACGAGCGCCGGCGGGGTCCCGCTCCGGGGCGTGCTCATCAAGCCGGGCAACTACGAGCCGGGCCGACGCTATCCGGTCATCGTCTACTTCTACGAGCTGTTCTCGCAGCGCCTTCACGAGTTCAACCAGGTCGTCGTCAACCACCGGCCTTGCTTCCCGTTCTACGCGAGCAACGGTTACGCGGTGTTCCTGCCCGACGTCCGCTTCGATATCGGCCTGCCCGGGCCCTCCGAGGTCAAGTGCCTCGTACCGGGGGCCCAGAAGCTCGTCGACATGGGAGTTGCGGACCCGGCCCGGATCGGGCTCCACGGCCATTCCTGGAGCGGCTACGGGACGGCCTATGTCGTCACCCAGACGGATTTCTTCGCTTGCGCGATCGCCGGGGCGGCCGTGGGCAACATGACCAGCGCCTACAGCGGCATCCGATACGAGACCGGGGTCGCCCGGCAGATGCAGTACGAGAAGCAGCAGAGCCGCATCGGCGGCAGCCTCTGGGAGAAGCCGTGGCTCTACTGGGAGAACTCGCCGGTCTTCTTCGCCGACCGGATCCGGACGCCGCTGCTCCTCATGCACGGCGACGAGGACGGGGCCGTGCCCTGGACCCAGAGCATCGAGCTCTACCTCGCCATGCGGCGGCTGGGCAAGGACTGCGTCTTCCTCCAGTACCGCGGCGAGCCCCACCATCCCCAGAAGTACGCCAACAAGCTCGATTATTCGATCAAGATGAAGGAATACTTCGACCACTACCTGAAGGGCGAGCCGGCCCCGGAGTGGCTGAGCAAAGGCGTGCTGTACAACGGCAAATGAAGAAAGAATGGGCGGCGCAACGAACCGGGCGGGTGTCCGGAACGTATCAATAGAAGATAAAGAGAGAAGGAGGCCTCGATGAAAAAAACCATCGGTGCGGCAGCGCTATGTCTGTTCGTCCTGGCCGGGGTGGCCAGACCGGGAGCCGTCGATACGATCGACACCAAGCTCCTGACCCAGCCGGCCGTTTCGGCCGACCGCATCGCCTTCGTCTATGCCAACGACCTCTGGACGGCCGCTCTCGACGGCGGCGACGTCCGACGGCTGACGTCGGACGTGGGAGCCGAGTCCAATCCGGCCTTTTCGCCGGACGGCCGGTGGATCGCCTTCAGCGGGCAGTACGACGGCAACACGGACGTCTATGTGGTCCCCGCCGCGGGGGGCGTTCCCAAGCGGCTGACCTGGCACCCGGGGGCCGACTTCGTCCAGGGCTTCACGCCCGACGGCAAGGCCGTCCTGTTCACTTCGACCCGGTTCTCCTCCAACCGCTCGTATGCGCAGTTGTTCACCGTGCCCGTCGATGGCGGTCAGGCCGAGATGCTCAAAGTCCCGTACGCGGCCAGGGCCTCGATCTCGCCCGACGGGCGATGGATCGCCTACAATCCCTTCGGCGATTCGTTCCTGCAGTGGAAGAATTACCGGGGCGGGACCTTTTCGCGCATTTGGATCTTCGACAACGACTCCCTGGGCATCGAAAAGGTCCCCCAGCCGGAGGGACGTTCGAACGATGCCGGGCCGATGTGGGCCGGCCGGAAGGTCTATTTCCGGTCCGACCGCGACGGGGAGTTCAACCTCTATGCTTACGATCCGGCCTCCAAGAAGGTCGAACGTCTGACCTTTTTCGAGGATTTCCCGGTCCTCAACGCCTCCGCGGGGCCCCGGCACATCGTCTTCGAACAGGCCGGCTCCCTGCATCTCTATGATCTCGAGCAGGGCCGCCACTCGAAGCTGCGGATCGGCATCGCCACCGACCTGCCGGAGCTGAGGGAGCGTTTCGCCAAGGGCGCGCAGTGGGTCCGCAACGCCGCCGTCTCGCCGTCCGGGGCCCGGGCCGTGTTCGAGTTCCGGGGCGAGATCGTCACCGTCCCCGCCGAGAAGGGCGATTCCCGCAACCTGACGCAGACGACGGGAGTCCACGAACGCTCGCCGGCTTGGTCGCCCGACGGTCGGTCGATCGCCTACTTCTCCGACGCGTCGGGGGAGTACGAGCTCCACGTCCGGAGCCAGGACGGCAAGGGCGGGGCCCGGAGCTACAAGCTCGGCGGTTCGGGCTTTTACGGCTCGCCGAACTGGTCGCCCGACAGCCGCAAGATCGCCTTCGCCGACAATTCCCTGACCCTCTACTGGCTGGACGTCCAGACCGGGGCCGTCAAGAGGATCGCTTCCGAACACCTCTACCAGATCGGCGGGCAGGCGGCCATGCCCACGGCCTGGAGCCCCGACTCGAAGTGGCTGGCCTACAATCTGAGCACGCCGACCTTCTTCCGCCGGATTTTCGTCCATTCGCTCGAGCAGGACAAGTCGTTCGCCGTGACGGACGGGCTGAGCGACGCCGACGAGCCGGTCTTCAGCCCGGACGGCAAGTATCTGTTCTTTAGGGCCTCGACCGACGCCGGTCCGGTCCGCCAGTGGTTCGACATGTCGAACGCCGATGTCAGGCAGACGCATTCGCTCTACCTGGCCGTCCTGCGCAAGGACCTGCCCAACCCGCTGGCCAAGGAGAGCGACGAGGAAAAGGCCGGGGAGGAGAAGAAGGAGGGCGACGAGGCCGGGGCGAAGCCAATGGCTAAAGGCGCCGCGCCGCCGGCCAAAGCGCCGGCCAAGGCGGAGGAGCCGTTCCGCATCGACTTCGAAGGGCTCGATCTGCGCATCGTGGCTCTGCCGATCGCGGCGGGGGTCTATGACAACCTCCAGGCGGGCGACAACGGCAAGCTCTTCTACCGCAAGGCCGACCCGCCGCCGACCCCGACCTCGGGCGGGCCCGGGGATTCCTCGATCCGGGTCTTCGACCTGGGGACCCGCAAGGACGAGGCCTTCGGCCCGGCCTGCGACGGGTTCCTCCTGACGGCCGACCGGAAGAAGATGCTGGTCCGCTCCAGGGGCTCTTGGAGCATCATCCCCACGGCCGGCAAACCCGAGCCCGGCAAGGGCAAGCTCGGCGTCGAGGCCATCGAGGTCCGGGTCGAGCCGCGGGCCGAGTGGCGGCAGATCTTCAACGAGGCCTGGCGCATCAACCGGGATTATTTCTACGCCACCAACTTCCACGGCGCCGATTGGCCGGCCATGAAGGCGAAGTACGAGCCGCTGCTCGACCACCTCTCGTGCCGGAGCGACCTCAACCGGGTCATCCAATGGATGTGCTCGGAGCTGGCCGTCGGCCATCATCGGGTCGGCGGCGGGGATGTGCCCGGCCAGCCCACGCGGGTCCCCGGGGGCCTGCTGGGCGCGGACTTCGCCGTCGAGAACGGACGGTACCGGTTCAAGAAGGTCTTCGGCGGGCTCAACTGGAACCCCGAGCTGCGTTCGCCCCTGACCGAGCCGGGCGTCGAGGTCAAGGCCGGCGAATATCTGCTCGCTGTCGAGGGCCGGGACCTCAAGCCGCCGGCCAATCTCTACGCCCCCTTCGAGAACACGTCGGGCAAGATCGTCGAGATCATGGTCGGCCCGAGCCCCGACGGGAAGGGCGCGCGGATGGTCCAGGTCGTGCCGATCGCCGACGAGGGCGCCCTGCGCAACCGCGATTGGGTCGAGGGCAACATCCGCAAGGTCCACGAGGCCACCGACGGGCGGGTCGCCTACGTTTACGTCCCCAACACATCGACCCTCGGCCACATCTATTTCAAGCGCTATTTCTTCCCTCAGGCCGACAAGGAGGCCATCATCGTCGACGAGCGGTTCAACGGCGGCGGCTCGGTGGCCGATTATTATATCGACATGCTGCGCAAGCCGGTCATCTCCTACTGGGCCATGCGGTACGGGGCCGACCTGAAGACCCCGAGCGCCTCCATCCAGGGGCCCAAGGTCATGCTCATCAACGAGTCGGCCGGCTCGGGCGGCGACCTCCTGCCGTACATGTGGCGGAAGTTCGGGCTGGGCAAGCTGGTCGGGACGGCGACCTGGGGCGGTCTGGTCGGGACGCTGGGGTTCCCCGTGCTGATGGACGGCGGGGGGGTGACGGCGCCGAACTTGGCCTTCTGGGACGAGGACGGGTTCGGGATAGAGAACGTGGGGGTGCCGCCCGATATCGAGGTCGAGCAGACGCCCAAGGACGTCATCGAGGGCCGCGATCCGCAGCTCGAAAAAGCCATCCGGATCGTCATGGACGAGCTGAAAGCGGACCCGCCGGTCCATCCGAAGCGGTCGCCTTTCCCGGTCAGGGTCCGGAAGTGAAGCGCGCGACCGAAAGTGTGTAAATTACACAAATAGAATATGTTAGCCTGAACCGCGCGATGCGGCGGGCTGTCTTTGGGAGACAACGCGGCCGCAAAGCCGGCTGATGACAGCAGCCACGTCGCTCGTGGTGCGACTAAATCTGCGTTAGGCTGGAACGATGAAGTATCGCACCTTGGGACGGACGGGTCTGCGCGTCTCGGTCGTCGGCGTCGGCTCCTGGCAGTTCGGCGGGGAGTGGGGCCGGACCTTCAGCCAGAGCGAGGTCGACGCCATCCTCGACCGGGCGGCCGAGGCCGGCATCAACCTCATCGACACGGCCGAGTGCTACGGCGACCACCTCTCGGAGCGGCTCATCGGCGATTATCTCTCGCGGCGGGATCGTGACCGGTGGATCGTGGCCACCAAGTATGGGCACAAGTTCCGGGGCTTCATGGACCGAGAGGACCGCTTTGAGCCGGAGGACGTCCGGGAGCAGATGGAGGCGTCGCTCAAGGCGTTGAGGACCGACAGGATCGACATCTACCAGTTCCATTCGGGGAGCGACGAGGCCTTCCTCGACGACCGGGTCCGGGACATGCTCGAAGAGGCCCGGCGGGCGGGCCGGGTCCGACACCTGGGAGTGTCCATCCGGAGTGCGGGGAGTGAAGTCCAGACGCGGGGGGCTTCCTCGCTGGGATACGGGGTCCTCCAGGTCGTTTATAACCGGATCGACCGGCAGGCCGAATCGGAGGTCTTCCCGTTCGTCCGCCGGCAGAGGCTGGGCGTCCTGGCCCGGGTGCCGCTGGCCGGGGGCTTCCTTGCCGGAAAGTACGGCCTGGCCGACAGGTTCTCCGGGAACGATTATCGTTCGACCCTGAAAAGGCAGGAAGTCGAGCGCCGGGTGCGGGAGGCCGCACGGATCGCCGAGGAAGAGGTCCCCGAGGGCGTCTCGCGGGTCTGTTGGGCGCTGGCCTGGTGCCTGAGGGACCCGGTCGTGACGGCGGTCATCCCGGGGGTCAAAACCCCGGAGCAGGTCGCGGAGAACGCGGCGGCCGCCGACCTTCTCGCCGGCGCCCCCTAGCGGTGCCTTGGCTGACGTATCTTACACATAATAAAATATTTAAATAAATAATTGGGCCGGTTTTCGGTCCTTAATCGACCTTTTGCCCGACCGGATGCCCCCCTTCTTATCAATCCCTGGTACTCATTTTTACGATGAACCTTGTGTGATGAACCGGGGGGAAAAAAGCCGATTGAACGCAATTGTTAACCTTATGGAAACTAATGAAAATTATCTATGTCAATAGCTTGTGTCAGCCAAGGCGCATTCGTCGCGGAAGCGGCGGGCGAATTCGTTGAGCTCGGCGGGGGTCAGGACAATCTTGCCTTCGGCAAGGTAGGCGTTGTAGAGCCGGTTGAAGCAGGACTGGTAGCGGAATTTGTCGGTCCGGCCTTTTTCGTCGGGCTTGGGCTCATCGTAGAGGCGGATCGAGACGAGCTCTTCGCGGGCCTGGGGGATGCGGTAGACGAAGTTCGCCGAGGCGTAGCAGCTGTCGGCCATGGCCTCGAGGTCCTCATGGGCGACGAGCTCGAGACGGACGTCGGTCGCCAGCTCGAGCATGCCGAACGGGGTCAGGTCCCGCGAGTACAGGAAATTGTCGCCTTCGAGGCGCTGGGCGAAGATGCCGCCGTCGCAGGCGCTCCCTTCCTCCCAGGTCCCGAGCAGATAGAGGGTGCCGCCGGACTTCTGAAGGAGGAGAAGATTGTCGACGTCGCCGGCCCGGCCGTCGTCGAAGGTGATCGACACGACGTAGGTCTCGACCTCGCCGGCTATCGGTCCGGCGAATGCGGCGTAGGCGAAAAAGGGTGATTTGCCGGTGGTGATGTTCTCCTCGTATTCGACGATCCACCAGCCCGGCTGGTCCTCCCAGGGCCCGAACGCGCGGCGGCCGGCGCCGGGAAAGGCGGCCAGATCGACCGAGCCCTGGGGGGAACGATAGAGATCGGCGACCGCCGCGGGGTGGACGGGCACTCCGCGGTACGTGAAGGCCCCCGGTTCGTCGTAGGGGACCGGCGCTTTGCACGCGGCCGTGATGGTCATCGAGATCGCGATGACCGCCAGGGCGAGGGCCTGCATGGAGCGGCCCGCGGCCGGCCCCGTCCGGCTCCGAGCGGCCTGGATCGAAACATCCGGGTGTTGGGCGGCAAGGGGCTTGTCCATGGATTCCCTCCTCACACTTGTTTAGACGTT
This sequence comes from uncultured Eubacteriales bacterium, assembly GCA_964423315.1. Taxonomy (GTDB): domain Bacteria; phylum Acidobacteriota; class Aminicenantia; order Aminicenantales; family Saccharicenantaceae; genus RBG-16-66-30. Next base: position 91,378 of record CAYREO010000008.1, read on the forward strand.
CCCTTCTTCCCTTACCCGCCTTGGCTGCTGTAACGAAAACATAATGAACAAAATAGTTCTGCCTCGAAGGGATTTTACGGGCCTTAATCGACCTTTTCGCGCTCAGAATGGGCTCATGGCCATCCTCACCCCTTGGTTGGTCCCTGGAAAATTGCATAGGCACGCCATGGAACCTTTTAAAAGATCCGGTCGTAGATACAGGAGAATGATCGAGACACGCTCGGAGGCCCCTGTGAACCATTTCCGTATTGCCGTTGCCGTCATGGCTGTCGCGACTCTCGCCGCCGCCTTTTTCGTCGTCGCCGCCCCTGCTTCCGCCCGCGCGTCCTCTCGCACCGATGAGGGCGCCCCGGCCATCGCCCGCACCGGGACCCCTCCCGTGATCGACGGCATCCTCGACGATCCGGTCTGGTCCGATCCCGCGACGACCCTCAAGTTCGACAGCTTCATGACCTTCAAGCCGGACTACGGAAAAGAACCCAGCCAGCGGACCGAGGCCATGCTGGCCTACGACGCCGAGAACCTCTACATCGCGTTCCGCTGTTTCGACTCCGAGCCCTCCCGCATCAAGGCCGCCGTCAGCAAGCGCGACGCGATCTTCCAGGACGACGTCGTCTTCCTCATCCTCGACACCTTCAATGACCGGCAGGGCGGCTTCGGCTTCATCCTCAATCCCCTCGGTATCCAGGGCGACGGCATGATGAACTTCGAAGGGAATATGGATGAGAGCTGGGACGCCGTCTGGTACAGCAAGGGCCGCATCGACGACCTGGGCTGGGCCGTCGAGGCCCGCGTACCGCTCAAGAGCATCCGCTTCCCGAACAAGGATGTCCTCACCATGCGCGTCCTCTTCGTCCGCTTCTTCACCCGGACCTCGGAGCAAGCGGCCTACCCGCCGATCGACCCGGACGGCGGCTCTCTCCTCGGGCAGTCCCAGCCTTTCCGGGTCTCTGGACTGACCTACAAGCGCGTCCTCGAGCTCTTGCCCGCCTTCACCTACGGGACGACATCGACCGTCGAAGAGGGCGCTCTCGTCCGCCAGCAAGGCCTCGACATCAAGGATCTCAGCCTGACGGGCAAGTTCGGCATCACCTCCGACCTGACCCTCGATGCGACCGTCAATCCGGATTTCAGCCAGGTCGAGGCCGACGCCGGGCAAGTCGATTTCAACCTTCGCTATGCGCTGTATTACCCCGAAAAACGCCCGTTCTTCCTCGAGGGCGGCGAGCTTTGGCAGTTCGGCGGGGCCATGGAGGAAGCCCCCTTGGCGGCCCTGGTCTATACCCGGGCCATCGTCGATCCGTCATTCGGCTTCAAGCTGACCGGCAAGGTCACGCCCCGCGACACCGTGGCCGCCATCTACGCGCGGGACGACCTGCGGGGCGACGGCGTCGACGAGCGCCCCGGCTTCATGCTCGCCCGCTTCCGGCACGCGCTCCGCGACGACACCTTTTTCGGCGCGTTCTACACGGGGCGTGAGCACGGCGAAGGGTACAACCGCGTCGGCGGGCTTGACGGCCGGTTCCGGTTGAGCCCGAATTCGACGGCTTCGTTCCATCTCTTCGGCTCGCTGACCAAGGACCCCGGCGCCGAGGACACGAGCACGGACCACGCCCTCTCGGCCGAATACATGTTCTCCAACCGGAGGTGGACCGCTCAGATCGGCTATCAGGACATTTCCGAGGGATTCCGGGCCGATTCCGGCTTCCTGTCCCGGGCCGGGCTGAGGCGCATCGCGGGCTTCCTGCAGCACCAAGTCTATCCCAAGTCCGGCTCCTTCAAGAAGATCGACACGTTCTACTGGGGCTACCAACTTCTCGATACGGTCCACGACATGTGGGAGACAGTCAATCTCTTGGCTGTCCGCGCATGGCTGCCGCGGAACACCATGCTGCGCATCGACGGGCTCCTGGCCAACGAGGTCTTCGCCGGGCAGCGTTTCGACCGCAGCGGATACGGAGTTCAGGGCCAGTCGCAGTTGGCCAAGCAGCTCTTCGTCAATCTGTGGGCGCGGCGGTCCGGGAGCATTTATTACGATCCCGAGGCTCCGTTCCAGGGCTACGGCACGAGAGTCCAGGCCGGCATACGGTATCAGCCGGCCGGACAGCTCGATTTCAGCTTGAGCTTGAGCTACGCCGATCTTCACCGGCGGGCTGACCGCGAGAAGATCTACGACTATCTCATCCTGCGCGGGCGAAGCACGTTCCAGTTCAATAAATATCTGTTCCTGCGGGGCATCGTCGAATACAACGACTTCCGGCGGCGGATGACCCTCGACGGGCTCGTTTCGTTCACGTACATTCCGGGGACGGTCGTTCACCTGGGGTACGGGTCGGCCTTCGAGAGGCTCGATTGGACGGGGGCGGAGTATGTCACGGCAGACCGCTTTCTCGAGACCCGCCGCGGCTTCTTTTTTAAGATCAGCTACCTCTGGCGCCTCTGACCTGCCTTGGCTGTTGTAAGGTATTCATAATAAACACCAATAAGCCCCTTAAAAGGCCCCCTAGTCAAGCGTATTCATTTTATTATCAGCAGTTTTTGACAGCCAAAGCGCAATTAAAAGGCTTGGCCGATGCTGAGGTAAAGGACCGAGCGCTTCTCGCCCGGGCGCGGCCAGGGATTAAACCCGTAGTCGGCGCGCACGAGCCCGACCGGGCTTCTCATCCGCAGCCCCACGCCCAACCCGTGCCGCACTCCCCCCAGCCGTATCTCGCGCAGCGTGGGGTACACGGCCCCCAGGTCGTAGAACACGGCCCCCGACGCCGGCCCGAAGATGGGGAACCGGAGCTCCTGGTTGACGACGACCACGGCCGCCCCGCCCGCCGGCACTCCCAACAGCGGATCGACAGGCCCGACCCCGTCCTGCTTGAAGCCGCGCACGGAGTTGCCGCCGCCCGCGAAGAACCTCTTGGCGGCCACGAGCTCGCGCCCGAAGGCGTCGGCCATCCCGACCCGCGCCGCGGCCGCCCACACGAGCCCCGGCCCGAAGCGGTGGTAGTTCTGGTACTGCCCGAAGACGCTGACATACGGCAGCTCGGTCGCCAGGAACTCCGGCGACCAGGTCACGGCCACGGACAGGAACGAGCCGCTCTTCGGATCGAGGAGGTCGTCCCGCGTGTCGCGCAGGAGCAGCCCCCCGATCTCCGACACGAACACCTTGTCCTCGATCGCCGAGCCCGGCTCGTGCGGGTCGTATGTGTGGATGCGGTTCATCCGGTAGAGGGCCGAAAAATTGTATCGCGACGGCAAGTCGAATCGGCTCTGGAGGGTCAGGCCCGTGTCGTCGGCCGTGAACAGCTCGCGGACGTCGCGCTTCGTGTAGACCGTCGACAGGAGGTTGAACCGCGCCCCGAAGATATAGTTCGACTCGACCGAGAACCTCAGGTCGCTCTGCCTCGCGTTGCGCCGGAAGGCGAGAACCCCCGCCAGCCCGTCCCCGAACGGCGAGCGCAGGTCGATCTCGCCGAAGCCCTCGATCTTCTCCTCGGAGTTGTAGCGCAGCCCGTACGACAGGGTGACCGGCGGCATCTCCCGGACCTCGATGCCGACCCTCTCCCGGATCTCGCCCGCTCCCCGGGCCCCTCCCGCCGCTTGCGTCCCGTTCTCCGCCCTGCTCCCGCTCCCTTCTCCGCTCCCGGCCGCTCCCTCACCTTCCTTCGCGTGCTCCGGCGCTGCCGTCTCTCCGCCCTCCTCGCCGCCTTCAGGCCGGCTCTCGATGTTGACGCTCCGGAAGATCCGCGTGTCGTAGATCCGCTTCTGGCCCATGGCCAGGCCTTCTGAGGTCAGCGGCCGCCCCGGCCTCAATCCGGAGGCCCCGCGGATGAAACGCTCGCCGGTCCGGCCCTCGCCCTCGACGTCGACGGCCGAGATCGTGTGCCGGGGCCCCTCATCGATCGTGTAGACCATGGCCACGGCGATGTCGCCGCGGCCGCTTCCGGTCCCATTCCTCGCCGCTTCCACCCCTGCCCCGTCCGCGCCCTCCAACCCGGCCTCGGACACCGACGCCGTGACCGTCGCGCTCTGATATCCCCGACCCCGGTACACATTGAGGAGCGCCGTACGCTCCTCGGCGACCTTGCCTGGGTCGAACGGCCGTCCTTCCCGCATCTCGAGCGCCGCCCGCAGGTCGCGTTCGCTCACGACGCTGTGACCCTCGAAAGCCACTTTCCTCACCACGCTCCGCGGGCCCTCGACGATCCCTAGGACGATATCGACCCTCCGCGCCTCCCGGTCCTCCCGAAGGCTCCGGATCTCGACCTCGGCCTTCGTGTAGCCGCGTTCCTCGCAGGCCCGCCTCACGGAGCGCAGGGCCAGCCGCCGCGAATGGACCACGTTCCACAGGCCCCGGCTCTCGGCCAGCGGGAAATCGGAGGCCGCCTTCCGGATGATGGGATCGTCGATCTCCAGGTTCCCGACGACCTCGAAGCCGCGCACGGCGTACCGGCCGTTCCTGGCCACCTCGATCGCGTACGTCTTCACTCCGCCTTCCGGGGCCGGTAGCGACTCGGCCGTGACCTCGACCCGGTAATAGCGCTTCCGCCTCAGCTCGTTGGAGACGATCTCCCGGGCCGTGGCCAGGTTGGCCGCCTCGGGGAGCTTGCCGGTCCAAGATGCCAGGACCTTCCGGCGGACCTTGGCCGGGATGCGGTCGCCGCGGAAGTCGAGGACCGCCGGCTCCCCGGGCTCGATGCGGAACGCGACGGTCACCCGCGCCGGCCCGCCCTCTGCGCCGCCCTCTCTCTCGCCCCTGCGGACGATCGGGGTGATGGCCGCGTCGGCGAAGCCCTTCTCCCGGTAGAGACGGTTGAGGTTGTCCGCGGCCCGGCCGAGGTCCGACACCCGGAACGGGCGGCCCATGCGAAGCGGCTTCCATGCCTTTTCGAGCAGGCGCCGCTCGAGCCGTGACCCGCCGGCCGCTGTTCCCGCTTCCGTCCCCGCTCCCGCATCTCTCGCCGCCGCCGCTTCCTCCGCGACAGCTTCCTTGACTCCTTCGCCCAGGCCGTCGTTTTCCTCGCCCTCGACGCCGACCCAAACCAGGATCTCGCGCGGCCTCGCCCGGTCGTCCCTCTCCGCCCAGAGCGGAACGGTGTGCCGGAAGCTCCCGCCGTAGCTGCCGTCGTCCTTCTTGTAGCCCCGGACCGCGAACTTCCGGCTCAGGCTGTAGTCCATGATCCACGACTGCCTCTCGGTCCGGCTGACGTCGATGGAATAGGTCAGGGCCAGCTGGTCCGAGAGGCGCTTGACGAACGTCAGCCGCGCCCCCGGGTCCTCCTCCGAGGCGATGCTCATCGGGACGAACGAGATGTCGTCGACCCCGAGGAAGCGCTCGAGGCTCCTCGTCACGGGCGAGAGGAGCGGCGAGGTGAAGTGGAGGACCATCTGGCCCTTGAGGGTGTCGAGGGCGCTGCCGCGGACCTCGTCGAGGCTCCGTCCGGTGAGGAGCAGGAGCGATAGGTCCTGGGACGAACGCGGCGGGGTCGAGGTCAGGTTGAACTTGAGGTCCGAGGCCGGCCCCGAGAGGCGGAGCTGGATCTCGAGGTCCTCCATGCGGTGAAGCATGCGCGTGTGGGCCAGGATCTCGACCTGGGGGTCGGGCACGGGCTGGCCGAGGAACTCGAGCCTTAGAGTCTCGAGCGTGTAGCGACGCTCGCCGAAGACGATCTCGCCCACGGAGACGTTCCGGACGCGGCCCGTCAGGAGGGGAGCGGCCAAGCTCCCCGTGACGCGGAGGTTGGACTCGAGAGCGAAGTCGGCCATGTTGTTGCGGACGACGATGGGCTCGACCGTGGCCGCCCGGATGTCGAGCTTGAAGTCGTAGGCGGCCGCCGCCGGCTCCTCGCCCGCCGGCAGGAGCGGCAGGCTCGAGAAGCCGAGGAGCTCGGCGCCGGGGAAGATGTCCTCGCGGAACGAGCCTTGGAGGATGCGGATGTCGCCCGCAAGGAGCCACGTCAGGCCGTCGCTCTCGAGACGGACTTTGCCGTCCGAAAGCGTGATCAGGCCGGGAGGGTAGTTCAGCCGGAAGCCCTCCAGCCCGGCATCGAGCGCGGCCCGCCCGACGCCCGGTCTCTCCCCGAGATCGATGCGCCCGGCGAGCGAGAGCAGCCCGCCGTTAGCCAGGCCCTTGCCGTCCGTGACGAGGATGGTCCGGTCGCGGAGCTCGAGCCGGAGGTCGAGGTCGCTCAGCGTCAGGGGGAAGTCCCGCGACTGGAAGAACCCGGACGAGAGGCCGCCGCGGCCGCGCACGTTGGGATGTGCGGCCGGGCCGTCGATGGTCACGTCGAGCTCGAGGCGGCCGCCGACCGATGCGTTGACGAGGCCGGGAGGGATGAGCGAGGCGTCGAGGTCGAGCATGGCTCGGACCGCAAGCGCGGGATCGGCGGTCGCGAGGCCGCTCACGGACCCCGAGACCCTGAGGCTCGAGTCGCCGGTCACGAGGGCGAGCTCCTCGAGCTCGAAAACGCCGTCGCGGAGCGAGAATCGGACGGGGCCGCGGATCTCGAGGGCCGGAAGGTCCCCAAAGAGCGCCAGCCGGCCGATCTCGCCCTCGAGGGTCAGCTCGTCGGGGCGGGTCGGGTCGCCGGACGCCTTGATGCTGATGTCGGCTTCGCCTCCGATCGTGGGCGGGATCTCGGCCCCGGTCATCGCGGCCAGGCCGCCGAGGTCGAGGCTCCTGACGGTCAGCGAGAAGCTCGATCCGGAGAGCTCTTCGAGCGGCACGAGGAACGTCCCTTCGGCGGTCAGCGGGACGAGGGGCCTGGAGGGGGCGCGGAGCGCTGGGGCGGCGGGCTCCTGGACCGGGCCCTCGCTGCGGACGAGTATGCCGTCTTTTAATACCCATGGGGTGGGTTTAGCGCCCCGGCGGGGGGGGGGATAGAGGCCCGGAGCGGGTAGGGAGGGGAGAGCGGCAGCTCGGCTTCGATGACGAGAGGCGCCGGGGCGCCGGCGGACAGGGCGGCCTCGAGCCGGGCGCGGGCCTCGGAGCCGTCCGATTCCGCCGAGAGCGCAAGGGCCGGGATGCGGGCGCCGGCCGCGCCGACGTTCCAACCCTCGAGCCGGAGAGAGAAGGCGGGACGATCGAGGGAGCCCTTCCCATCGGCCTCGAAGGTAATGCGGCCGGACGGCGGCGATTCGGGGAGGAAGGGCGCAAGGAAGGCGAGGTCGAGCCAGGAGCCGGCGGCCGAGGCGTCGAAGACGAGCCCGGGACCGTGTTCGGTCGCGGGACGGAGCGCGAATCTCCCCTCAAGGAGCCCGCCGGCGAGTCGGGCCTCGAAGCGGCTGACCTCCACGGCCGGGCCGTCGAGGGCGAGCGAGGCTTCGAGCGATTCGACGGCGAGTCCGTTCCAGGCGAGGTCGGAGGCGGCGAGCTCGGCCCGCACGATCGGCGCATCGGCTCGGCCTCCGATGGAGCCCTCGAGGCGGGCTTGGCCGGCGAGCGCGAGGGGACCTTCGTCGGGGCCGGTCAGGACGGTCGCGGCTCGGGCAGCGGCGGCGAGGTCCGGGACGGTGAGAGCGAAGCGGCCGCGAAGAGCGCCATCCCAGGCCATGCGCCCGGAGAGGGTGAGCTCGGAGCCGGCAGCCCGCAGGTCGGCCCGGGAGATCTCGAGGCCCTCGCCGGAGGCTGCAAAGGCGATGTCGGCGTCGAAGGGGAGAGGGCCGCGGGATGCAGGGCTCGAAGGAGAGGGCGGCTCTGGTGAGTCGGGTTTGGGCGACGGCGCCGCGGCCTCGAGTTGACTGGGAGAGGCGGCGAGGAGCGCGTCCGTCGGGCTGGAAGGGACGGGAACGACCGGCGGTGCGGCCGTTTCCGGTTGAGCGGCAGAGGCGGCGGGCCCAAACTCAGCGGACAGAGGAGGCGCGGCGGCCCTGGCGGGCGAAGCGGCCTGTGGCGAGGAGCGGAATGCGGCCCGGCCGGCGGCCCGGATGGACGCGAGTTCATACTCGCTCCAGGAGGCCTCGACCTTCCCCGAAGAGACGGCGTCGAGCGGCGGGAGGTCGGGCATGAAGGGCGCGAGAAGCGACAGGTCGAGCCCGGTCCAGATGAGTTCGAGATCCGACGGGCCGGCGCCCGGGAGGCGGATGATCCCGCGGGCGGATAGGCGGGCGCCGGAAAAGTCGATCTCGAGCTCCTTGAGGGCGAGCGTCCGAAGATCGCTTTCGGCGGTCAGCGCGAGGGCGGCTTCGGGATAGCCTTCGACGGCCAGGCGGTCGGCGCGAAGGGCGACGGATGCGATGCCATCCTCGGGAGTTCCTTTGAAAGCGCCGTCGACGGCGATCGTGCCGCGGGCGGGCGGAAGGACGGGGAGGAGCGCGGAGGCCTCGTCGAGCGACAGGATGGCGTCGAGGGCCGCGTCGAACACGGGCGAGGTCTGGTAATCCGCGACGCGGCCCTTGATCTCGAGCCGGGAGAGGGGGGTCGCGAGGAGGAGGCGCTCGATATCGACGCGTCCGGCGTCGAGGACGAGATCGGCCTCGAGGGTGCGGATCTCGAGCGGAGGGCCGTCGAGAGAGAAGCGTCCGCCGCTCGTGCGGAGGGCGGCGCGGTGGTCGGGGCCGGGGTCGAGCAGGCGGAGGTCGAGGCGGACCGCATCGAGGTCGAAGGACAAGGCCTGGCCGGAGCCGCCGACGATCACGGCCCCTTCGAGGAGCGAGAGCTTTCCGATCTCGAACGCGAAGGGCTCGGAGGGAGGGGAGGGCGCGGCGTCGGGCAAGGCAGCGAGGTCGGGCAGGGCGGCGGCATCGGAGGGTTCGTCCGGGGGCGGAGCTTGGATCTCCGCTGGGGGCGGGGGAGCCTGGCTTTCGCCCGGGGCCAGGGCTTCGAGACGGGGCCGGACGATGCGGACCTCTTGAATGTGCAAGTCGCCCTTGAACAGGGTCGACCAGGCCAGGTCGACGTAGATCTCGGAGGCGGTCAAGGAGCGGAGGGGGCCCGCGCCCGGAGCGGCCGGTGTCACTCGGACGTCGCGGAGGGTGGCCGAAAGTCGGAGGGGACGGAGGGTCGAACCGCCGGCGGTGAGCGTAAGACCCAGCTCGGCGCGGAGGGCACGGTCGGCGGCCGCGAGGAGGCGGTTCTTGACGAAGGCCGTGTCGGCGGCGATGAGGATGAGGAGGATAAGGGCGAGCGGGACCCCGAGGATGATGAGGACCCGTTTCAGGCGCCGCTTGGCCATCGCCTCTCTAATCTAATCGGGACAGGCGGAGTCGTCAATGTCCGTTCGGGCGGCTCGTTCCGCTGCGGCGCGGGAAGCGGTTCGTTCCGGTCGTCTCGAAGGACATCCTCGTGGAATGCCTGCGCGTCCTGGCCTACCCGAAATTCGGGTTGACCGCGGAGGAGATCACATCGCTCGTCGAGGAGGTCGTTCCGCCTGGCGATCGGAGAATATCCAAGCGCGAAGATCGTCACGGCCCGGGAGTTCCTGGGCTTGCCGGAGTTCTCGGGGCGGGGATATTCCGGTACAATAGCGGCGAGGGATGACGGAGATGCGGCTGAGCTACCCGCGCGAGCTGCCGATCACGGCGAGGAAGGACGAGATCGTGGCCGCGCTGCGCGAGACGCGGCGGCGGGTCGTCATCATCTCGGGAGAGACGGGCTGCGGCAAGAGCACCCAGATCCCGAAGATGTGCCTGGAGGCGGGACGGGCGGAGGCCGGCATGGTCGGGTGCACCCAGCCGCGGCGGCTGGCGGCGGTGACGATCGCCCATCGGATCGCCGAGGAGCTCGGGGAGCCGCTGGGCAGGACGGTCGGCTACAAGATCCGCTTCCAGGACCGGAGCGCGCGGACGAACCTCGTCAAGGTCATGACCGACGGCATCCTGCTCGCGGAGACGCAGGGAGACCGGCTGCTCAGGGACTACGGGACGATCATCATCGACGAGGCCCACGAGCGGTCCCTGAACATCGATTTTCTGCTGGGCATCGCCCGGCGGCTGCTCGATGTGCGAAGCGACCTGAAGCTCGTCATCACCTCGGCGACCCTCGACACGGAGAAGTTCTCGGCGGCTTTCCGCGGCGCGCCGGTCATCCAGGTCAGCGGGCGGGTGTATCCGGTCCGTGTCGAGTACCGGCCGCCCGAGAAGGAGGAGGCCGAGGACAAGGATTATGTCGGGCAGGCCGTCGAGGCCGTGACGGAGATCAAGCGGGGCAGGGGAGAGGGCGACATCCTCGTGTTCATGCCCACCGAGCAGGACATCCTGGAGACCTGCCGGCTGCTCGAAGGGCGGAAGTTCGCGGCGACGACGGTGCTGCCGCTGTTCTCGCGGCTGCCGGCGGGGCGGCAGAGGATGGTGTACACGGTCAGCGGGCCGAAGATCGTCGTGGCCACGAACGTCGCCGAGACGTCGCTGACCATCCCGGGGATCCGCTATGTCGTCGATACGGGGGTGGCCAGGATCGCGCGGTATCAGCCGGGGACGCGGATCAAGAGCCTGCCGATCAGCCCGGTGTCGCGGGCCTCGGCCGACCAGCGCAAGGGCCGGAGCGGACGGGTGCGGGAGGGCGTGTGCGTGCGCCTGTACTCGGAGGCCGAATACGAGGCGCGCGACGAGTTCACGCCGCCCGAGATCCTGCGGTCGGACCTGGCGGAGGTCATCCTGCGGATGATCGACCTGGGGCTGGGCGACCCGCTCGAGTTCCCGTTCATCGACCGGCCGACGGCCCGGGCCGTGCGCGACGGCTACGAGACGCTCGTCGAGCTCGGGGCCATTAAATGGGGGACACAATACCCATTGCCCAATTCTTCCGGGAAGCGGGGTCGCCGGCGGCCCGGTGTCGCGTCCCCGGGTTGGGCGCTGACGGAGAAGGGCCGGGAGATGGCCCGCATGCCGCTCGACCCGCGGATCGCGCGGATGCTGATCGAGGCCCGGGCGGAGAATTGTTTGGCGGAGGCGGCGGTGCTGGCGGCGGCCCTCAGCATCCGGGACCCGCGGGAACGGCCGCCCGACAAGAGCGCCCAGGCCGACGCGGTCCACGAGGCGTTCCGGCATCCCGACTCGGACTTCATCACGCTGCTCAACATCTGGAACCGCTACCACGGGGACTTCGAGAAGCTGGGGACCGCGGCCCGGAGGCGGAAGTTCTGTCACGACAACTTCCTGTCGTTCCCGCGGATGCGCGAGTGGGTCTACCTGCACGAGGAGATCCTGTCCGTGCTCCGCGAGCAGCGGCCGACGCGCCAGCGCCCCTCAAGAAGGGGTCAAATCTCCACAATCCACAAACTTAATGATTGGAGATTTGACCCCCTCTTGGAAAGGCTGCACGACGAGGTGTCGCCGGCGCTTTACGGCGCCATCCACCGGTCGATCCTGGCCGGGTTCCTGTCGAATATCGCCGCCCTCAAGGAAAAGAGCGTCTACACGGCGGCCAAGGGCCGGGAGGTCATGCTCTGGCCGGGGTCGGCCCTGTTCAAGAAGGCGGCGGGATGGATCGTGGCGACCGAGATGGTCAAAACCTCGCGCCTATATGCCCGCACGGCGGCCCGCATCGATCCCGACTGGCTCGAGCGTCTGGGGGGGGCGCTCTGCAAGCGCACTTACTCGGACGCCGCGTGGGACCGCGGGCGGGGCGAGGTGACGGCCAAGGAGCGGGTGACGCTCTTCGGGCTCGAGATCGTCCGCGACCGGCGCGTCTCCTACGGGCGGATCAACCCGGCCGAGGCCCACGAGATCTTCGTCATGTCGGGGCTCGTCGAGGGCGAGGTGGACGACCCGCCGGTCTTTCTGCTCCACAATCTCGCGCTGCGGCGGAAGGTCGAGGCTTTGGAGGAGAAGCTGCGGCGGCGCGATCTGATGGTCCCGGCGGCCCGGATCGCCAAGTTCTATTCGGAGCGGCTGCCGGGCGTTTTCAGCGTGGCGGCCCTTCGCAAGCTGATCAAGGACCGGGGCGGCGACGACGCGTTCCTGCGGCTCGAGGAGGGGATGCTCACCAACTACGCGCCGGAGGAGTCCGTGGTCGCTTCGTTCCCCGACACGGTCGAGGTCGCGGGGCGGCCCTTCCGCGCCGTGTATCGGTTCGCCCCCGGGGAGGAGGACGACGGCGTCACGCTCAACGTCCCGGTCTCGGAGCTTCCGGCCATCCCGCCGGAACGGCTCGAGTGGGGCGTGCCGGGATGGTATGCGGACAAGATCGCGGCCCTCATCAAGGGCCTGCCCAAGCGCTATCGCCGGCTCCTTGTTCCGGTCGCGGAGAAGGCGTCGATCATCGCGGCCGAGATGCCCCGGGCGCCCGAGGAAATGCCGCTGGCCAAGGCGGTGGCCGAGTTCGCGCGGCGGCGGTTCGGGGTCGACATCCCGGCCCGCGAATGGGCCCTGGCCGACGTGCCGCGCTATCTGCGGATGAGGCTGGCCGTGGTCGATCCGGCGACGGGCAAGGTCATCGATGCCGGGCGGGACGTCGAGCTGCTGCGCAAGAAGGTCGGGGCCGCCGACATGGCGCCGTCGAAGGTCGAATCCCCGGCCTGGCGGGAGGCGTGCCGCAAGTGGGAACGGGAGGGCATCGAGGATTGGACGTTCGGCGACCTGCCGGAGAAAGTCGCGGTCGGGACCTCGCTCACGGCCTACCCCGCCCTCAAAATTGGGGACACATCCTTCGAGATCCGGCTCTTCGCGACCCGCGCCGAGGCCGAGGCGGCCCACAGGAAAGGCGTCCGCTTCCTGCTGATGAAGAAGTTCGGCAAGGAGTTGGCCTTCGTCCGGCGCTACCACAAGATCCCGGCGGAGTACGAGGCCGCCGCCCGGCCGTTCGGAGGGCGGGAGAGCGTCGAGCGGGCGATCGAGGCGGCCCTGGCTCGAGAGACTTTCGAGCGGCCCATCCGCACCGAAGCGGAGTTCAATGCCTACGGGGCCGAGGTCGGCCGGACGCTTTTCGAGAAGGGACATACCCTGACCCAGACGGTCCTCCAGATCCTCGCCTCTCATGCGGCCGTGCGCGCGGCCTTGGCGGCGGTGGGAGGGGCGGCGTCGGCCGTCCCCCGAAGCGGTGCACGTTCGCGTTCGCTGAGCCTGAGAGAGATTGACCGGTTCAAGGAGCGGGTGATCCCCGAGTACCGAGGGCAGATCGAGCGCGACCTCGAGCGCCTCGTGCCCCCGGATTTCCTCGAAGTTTATCCCGTCGTGCGGCTCGTCCGAATCCCGCGCTATCTCGAGGGCCTCAAGATCCGCCTCGAGCGGGCCCGGGTCGATCCCGAGAAGGACCGGGCCAAAGCGGCCCAGGTCGAGCCGTACGCGTTCGAGCTTGAGCGCCTGGCGGCCGGGCCGCGGAAAAAGGAAATGGGTATTGTGTCCCCGAATTTGGCGGAGAGGGCGGCGGCCGTCGACGAGCTCCGTTGGATGATCGAGGAGTTCAAGCTGGCCCTTTTCGCACCCGAGATCCGCACCGCCCACCCCATCTCGGCAGTCCGCCTGGCACGCAAGGTCAGGGAGATCGATGGGCTGGCCTGATGCGGACGGCTTGAGGTGGCGCCGGCCTTAAAAGCCTGATCAGGCATGACCGGCCAGATCAGGCAGGGATCAGGATCAACGCACGTTTTTGGCCCCAAAAACATCGCTCCCAATCAATACGCAGAGCTCGAAAGCGAGGATAAATAGCAGATTATTATTAAGATATCCTGGTCCGACCCCGATTTTTTATCCAGCCGCTGAAGAGGGCGATGGCCAGGAAGAAGACGATGCTCGCGGCGCCCACGAGCAGCGATTCGTTGACCCCGTAATTGAAGATCAGGATGGGGGCGGCGGCCGTGATGAACCCGCCTCCGAGCATCGGTTCGTAGAGGATCTGCTTGAAGCCGAACGACTGGGCGGCCGGCGTCCGGAAATTCGGGTCGGCGACCCGCAGCAGCAGCAGCCCGATGGCCGTCACGCCCGTCTGCATCCCGTACTCGGTGATGGCCCGCTCGAACCAGGCGTCCGGCAGCATCCGCGGCGCGAGGAACCACGTCGCGAAGATGATCCAAACGAGGCCGGCGACGACCAGGATCGTGAACGGCCAGAAGTAGGCCAGAAAGACGTCGAGCTTGATCGAGGCGATGGCCGAGATGACCAGGAAATCGAGCGCCGTCCCCAGGATGCGGTCGAACGTCGCCCGGTCGAAGTATTCGGCGAGGCCCGTCCGCCCGGCGACGAGCTGGATGAGCAGCCCGCCGACCATGGCCAGCGGGAACAGCGGGAAGCTCTCGAACAGGTTGGGCTTCATGTCGGCGCTCAGCATCTTGATGAGCTTCAGGAGATACCATCCGATGAGGATGGCCACCCCGACGAACGCCGCGTGGAAGGCGAAGGGTTCGAGAGCGTTGGGCGTGCACGTGTGGTACGATCCGGCCGGCCGCGCGCCGCGCGGGATGAGCCCGCGGATCTCCTCGCGGCTGAGCTCCTTGGGCGACTTGATGACCGAGGTGTAGCCGCGCCGCGCCGCGAGGTTGACCATGACCATGCCGAAGACGACGGCGCAGATGATGCCGACCGTGGCCGACATCAGCCCGAGATCGGAGCCGGCCGGGAAGCCGATGTCGGTGAAGGCTTCGGCCATGCCGGCGGCCGTGCCGTGCCCGCCCGAGAACCCGATCTCGAGCAGGCAGCCGAAGAAATCCGGCACGCCGAAGAGCGGTTTGAGGAGGATGACCGTCAGCCCGACGCCGACGATGTACTGCCCCATGCCGACCATCCAGCCGTAGCAGAGCTGGGGGCCGCCCTCGCGCCAGATGGATTTCAGCGAGGGCACGGTGAACCCGAGGAAGAGGCAGGCGAAGACGACGTTGATGAGCCGGCCCGGATAGAGGGACCACGACTCCATCATCGAGGCCGGGATGACCGTGAACAGGTGCCGCCCGAAGATGTACGGGCCGAGGATAAGGCCGATGAACCCGGCGATGATCGAGGCCGGCAGGAAGAGGCGCTGGAAGAGGCGGACCTTGGTCCGCAGGTATTTTCCGGCGAGCAGGAGGAGGCTCAGCCAGGCGATGTCGATCATCAACCGGGTGAGTTGGTCGCCGCTGATATCCATGGCGGACAGGGAGCGTATCACGTTTAAATGGGGGACACAATACCCATTCCCCCAATTTCTGTACGTGTCCCCGATCTTGCGCGACGGAGCGGCTATATCATGTTAGAATGACCGGAGAGGCGAACACCCATGTCAAAGAAACCCCTCCACATGAGTCCCCGACGCACGCTGCGGGACGAGCGCCGGCAACCGGCATCCGGGCCCTCGTCCAAGCGCCCGCCCAAGCCATCGCCCCGCCCCATCCCGCCGGCCGTCGGCGGCGACGAAGACGCGGCGGTCCGCCGCGCCCCCGCCCGGGCCGTCAAATCCGTCAAGCCCCGCCCGCCGGGCCAGCCCGTCCGGGCCGCTGTTTCCAACTGGGCCGTCGAGCGCGACCGGGGCATCGCCGCCTTCCTCGAACGCTTCGCCGACACGCCCGACCGCGACCTGCACGCCGACATGATGATCACCATCACCCGCCTGGCCCGCGACAAGACCGGGCGCGGCGAGCTGAAGATGATCGCCTCGGCCATCAAGGAGCTGCGCTACGCGTTCAAGGTCTTCGCCCCGTACCGTCACATCCGGAAGGTTTCGATCTTCGGCTCGAGCCGCACGCCCGCCGATCATCCCGACTACATCCAGGCCGCCGCGTTCGCCCACCGGATGCGCGAGCGCGACTGGATGGTCATCACCGGCGCCGGCGACGGGATCATGAAGGCCGGCCACGCCGGGGCAGGGCCCGAGGCCAGCTTCGGGGTCGCCATCCGCCTGCCGTTCGAACAGAGGACCAACGTCGTCATGGCCGACGACCCCAAGCTCGTCAATTTCAAGTATTTCTTCACGCGCAAGATCCTGTTCCTCAAGGAGGCCTCGGCCATCGTCCTGTTCCCGGGCGGGTTCGGGACTCACGACGAGGGCTTCGAGGCCCTGACCATGGTCCAGACGGGCAAGAACACCCTCGTGCCCATCGTAATGGTCGATGCGCCGGGCGGCACCTACTGGCAGCACTGGCGGACCTACGTCAAGGCCGAGCTTCTCCACACGGGGATGATCAGCCCCGACGACATGCACCTGTTCAAGGTCACCGACGACGTGGATACGGCCGTCGAGGAGGTCGCCGGCTTCTACCGGCGCTTCCACTCGATGCGCTACCTCGGCCCGCTGCTCGTCCTGCGGCTCAACGCGCCGCTCGCGCCCGAGGCCGTCGAGCGCCTCAACGACGTCTATCGCCCGATCCTCACGGGCGGGCGGATCGAGCAGCACCCGGGGCCGGTCGAGGGCGAGCGCGGGGAGCTGCCCGGCCTGCCGCGCCTGACGCTGGCCTTCAACCGCCGCGACGTCGGCACCCTCCGCCTCCTCGTCAACGACCTCAACAAAGAAGGGGTGGTTTGACCCCCTCTTTTCGATGAGACAGAATTGCCCGACGCAACGGATAGGGATCTCGACCGCATCGCCAAGGTCGCGCCGCTCGAGATCTGGGGCGAGACCCGGCCCCCGAAACCGCGATAACACCCTGAGAAAGCTTTCCACGAACGATTGTCTTTTGCCGGCTACTAGCGTCCGCTTGTGCGGATCCGAAAGGGAATTGGGGGCGGGCCTCGAGAAGTCAGCGGCGGAGCAGCCACTCGAAGACCGCCGGGAGCTCGCGGGCGACGACCAGCGTGTGGCCGTAGCCCTCGACGATCCGGTACTCGACCGGCAGACCCCGGTTGGCGGCCCTGCGGACGACCGGCTCGATGCGCGACGGCGCGGCCAGAGGATCGAGCTCAGCGGCGATGACCAGCACAGGCGGGGTCTTCTCGGCGGACTCGCCGAATCCCGTAAACCCAGCCAGGCAGACCCCCGCGGCGATCTTCTCGGCGCGCGCCGCCGCCAGCCGGCTGACGACTGACGCCCCCATCGAATGACCGATGAGATAAACGCGCCGTCCATCCACGGGATACTCCGCGCTCAACACGGCCAGCATCCGGTCGAAGAGCGCCGGCCCGTGGGCCCCGACGAACATGTTCGAATACGGGGAGGCGACGATGACGCCATACTCCTCGGCCAGTCTATTGATGAGGCCGGCGCCATAACCCTCCATGAACATGTTCTCGTCGCCGCCGGCGCCGTGAAAGGCGACGACGAGCGGGACCGGCTCGGTCGAAGTCGCCGCGGCCTTCGGAGCGTACACGCGGACGGGGGCCCTCCTGTCGCCCAAGCGGACGACCCTCCACGTGTCGCCGGATCTCGTCCGGAACGGATCGACTCCCCGGGCCAGGGCCTCGATCTCGGCCTCCACCTGCGCCGCCAGCCCGGCGAGATCGAGGACCGCCTGCGCGGTATTGTCCGGCGAGAGGGAATCCGCGAGCAGTCCATTGCGGGCCTTCACCGACTCGAAGGCGTCGTCCAGGCCGCCGCCCTCCTGTTCCGGGCTGGCCGGATCGATGCGCAGGGCGGCGAGCCGGGCCTCGTTCCGCTCGCGGACGGCGTCGAGACTCTCTCGTACGACGGTCCATGTCCCCGTCCGGATGAACGCATCCCCCGCGGCGATCCCGACGTCATATATCCCGGGGACGAACCGCGCCCGGTCGACCTCGAAGGGGAGCTCGAGGCTCAGCGTGCCGTCGGCCGCGAATTCCGCACGGAAGGGGAGACGCGCGACAGGTCTCTCCGTCCGGCCCGTCTTGCCGCTCGTTGCGAACGCCATCCCGGCCGCCGGTCTCCGGAACTCCACGGCCAGAGCGTCTTTGTCCGGCCTGTCCCCGGAAAAGGGATAGATGCTTTCGACCCGAAGGCTGAGGCTAGGGGCCGGGGCCGCGCCGCCGTCCCGCTCACTGCCCTCCGCCGCGGGCGCCTTCTCGAACGCGTACACCTGGGGCGTCACACGGACGGCGAGGGAAGCGGCCGCGTTCTTCGCATTCCTTGCCGCCGAAACCTCCTTCTCCCGCCTCAGCGACGCCGTCAGTTCGTTGAGCCGGCGAATGGCCGGCGCGTAATCCCTCGAAAAGAAAAGCAGGGTGACGGCATCGAACTCCCTGTTCACCCGGGCCGTTTCTTCGGCGCCGAGCGCCGCGCCCGGCACGCCATCGATCGACGCCTCGAGCATGGCCAATTCGAACCTGAGATAGGCGGCGGCGAAATCGGTCCGCGTGATGGCCGCGTTGCCGGCTTGGGCGCCGGGGGAGGCGTCTTTCGCGTCGGACGCCTCGATCCCGCCGGACGCCCCGGCCGCTCCGGCCCAAACGCATGCGGCGATGATCGCCATCCACGAACAAAGCGCCGCGCCCGGCCTTTTCCGCATAGTTGCCATGCCCCCATTTTACCCGGCCCGCAACGGGGTGGCAACTCGGGCCCGGGGCTCCACACGGGGGCTGGCGACGACGCCCTTCGGACAGCATCCGGGCCGGCACGGACTTCAGGTAAGCGTGCGTTCGTTGACAGCCGGACGGCTATTTTCTTCTATTTCTGTTCTTCGCGATGGCCAGGGCGGATTCGTGGGTCCAGCCGGAGCCGTCCCAGTAGAGAACGCGCCGACGGAGGTCCTCGAAATAGGCGGCATCGGCGGCGCCCGAGATCTTCCCTCCCTGCCTGGCGTTCTCGTGCAGGACCTGGAAGGCGTGGCTGCCGCGCACCTCGACGATGTTCAGCGAACTGTCGAAAACGTATTCGAGACCGCTGCGCCCCGACCAAACGGCCAACCGGCCGTCCCTGAGACTGATCAGCTGCGAAACGGCGTCGATCGGGAAGAATTCCACTGCCAGCTCGGCATCGGGACGAGGGATGCGGATGTATTGGAGCTGCGATCCGAATTCCATATCCTTCCAGCGGTACCTCTCGTCCGCTTGGGGAGAGCTGCCGCGCACGTCGGCGGCATCGAAGACGATCAGGACGCCCTGCCCGTACTCGTTGTTCGTCCCGCCGACCAGGATCTCTCTCCGTCCGTCGCCGTCGAGGTCGATGAACAGGAGGTTCGCCAGCTGACCCGAATTCCAATAGTCCCCAAGAAGATGGCCGTCCTTGTCGAGGACCGCGAGGCGCGTAGGGAACCGGTGCAATTGGTGGGCCAGGACGACGATCTCTTTGTTCCCATCGCCGTTCAGATCGTAGGAGTCGAAGCCGCGAACGACGAAATCGCCCGAGAAAAGCGTCGTCCCGAATTCGAGAGGACGCCCCATTTCGAACCGCCACATCTCCTTCCCCTTGTGGCTGAAGCATATGACGTGCCCGTTGCCTCGTCCGCTGAGAGTGTGGGCGCTGAACAGGACTTCGACCTTCCCATCGTTGTCGAGGTCGTCGAAGACGAGGAGCGCAAGGTCCGCGCCGCTCTCCAACGCGGGCTCAGGAGTCTTGAAGCGCACCGAATATTGGTCCCTGGGAACGAGGTTCTCGTCCCCTGCCTTATATCGCCAGAGCTCCTGGCCTCGGATATTCAGGATGACGAGCTCGTTCCGCTCGATGCGGAAATCCACGGGCTCGCGCGGGACCGACAGACCCAGGGCCGCCATTATTGCGGCCGCTAGGACGATGATGGATGAGGCCCCCCAGAGGGCGATGCTTCGGCGCCGGACGGGGCTTTCCCCCTCCCTCGCGCGCCTCGGCCCTCGCTTTTGCCCGAAGACGCGGCCGACAGCACGGCTGCCACGAACGGGCGTGCCACCCCGGGTGTGGAGCGTCGCTTCCGTCGCCTTCGCCTCCGCCTCCGCCTCCGCCGACCCCGCCCCGCCGGCCAGGGCCTTGCCGTTGAGAAGCGAGCTTTTGTCGCGCTGCCAGCGGTCGATCTCGTCGCGGTAGGCGAAGACCCGCGACTTCTTCGAGCCCTCCAACCGATATATGGGCAGCCCGTGGCTTTTTTCCCATCGCAGGCAGGTCCGCTCGTCGCAATCCAGGTAGTCGGCGATCTCTTTCCAGGAGGACAGGCGGTTTTCACGGGCTGAGGAGGGGGCGGAGCTAGGGGAGGAGGCGGAAGAGAGGGGAGAGGCGGAAGGCGCCCCGGCGCTTTTCGTCGACTCGTCTCCCTGGCTCATGGCGCGCGTTTTCCTCCGATCCTTGGGCATTCATTGTAGGAAAACGCCCCGCGCCCGTCAATACCGCTGATGGACCGCGGATGGGCCCCGTCTTCTTGAGAAACCGCGGGTCCCGCAAGCGTCTATCTTAACGGGACCGCAGCGGAACTGGAACTTGACAAGGAGGCCGCTAAAATGTACAATAATGTACATAATTCGGAGCACGCCATGAAACACGTTTCGTTCACGGAATTCCGCCGCAATGCCGCCGCTCTCTTCAATTCGGTCGAGCAGGGCGAAACGATCCGGGTGCTGCGCCACGGCAAGCCCATCGCCGAGGTCGTGCCCATCGACCCTCGAAGAACACGCTTTTCGTGGAAGCGCCCGGGCCTTCTCCTTGAGGCCGGCAACGTCTCGCTCAGCCGCGAGATCCTCAAGGAAAGAGAGCGCGCCCGGAAATGAGGATCTTCTTCGATTCCTCGAGCCTGGCCAAAAGATACGTCAAGGAGCGGGGGAGCGAGAAGGTGGAGGAGACGCTCGCAGGGGCGGACGAGGCGGCCGTCAGCCTGATCGGCCCGGCCGAGATCATCTCCGCTCTCAGCCGGCTTCTCCGGCAGGGCATGATATCGGCCGCCCAATACGACCAGGCGAAAGCCGCCCTCTTCGAGGACCTGGAAGATATGTCGGTCCGCGAAGTCACGGCTCCGATCGTCAGCTCGGCGATCGGTCTGCTCGAACGGCATCCCCTGCGGACCCTGGATGCCCTCCATCTTGCAGGCGCGATCGAATGGCGCGCAGACCTTTTCGTCTCCTCAGACAGGAGACAGCTGGCCGCGGCATCGGCCGCCGGCCTCCGCATCCTTCAGGTTTGACAGCCTGATCGCCCAGACCACCATCGAACACGGCCTGCACCTTCTCCAAAACGACGGCGACTTCGACCGCATCGCCGAGGTCACGCCGCTCAAGATCTGGCGAGGAGAGTGAGAAAAGGCCCCATTCGGGGCCTGAAAAAAGCGAAATCAATCAATAGGTCGGAGGGTCTGGAAGGCTTATGTTATTTAAGATCAGAAGGATGCAGCAGCCAAGGCAGCTTGTATTTCCCGGGCGACGGATCGCCGGATCAGAAAGCTCGTTTCGTTGGAGAACGAGTCCGAGACCGAAACCCGGGAACGCGCATTCGCGATCCTCAATCTCCACTTGGCGATGAGCGCCTCCGTTCCTTGCGCGGAGGCCTGAGAGGCCAGGGCCATTGCCGCGTCCAAGGAGGCCAGAACGGCATCGAGAGACTTCACTGTCGCCTGATGCCAATTCTGTTCGACCCGCTGCCGCGACTGAGGATCGTTGACGTTGACGGAGGGGGCCGCCGCCCCATTGCGCAGCTCCAAGAGCCTCAACGCTTCCTCGAGCCGGCTTCTAATCTCGGCCCGATGATCCTTGGCCGGCACAGCGGGCGGTTCAATAGGGGAGACCGTGGGCGCGGGCGCCGGCGTGGGCGCGGGCCCGGGCGGAGATGGAGCGATCGCGAAGCTTGTCGCTGTCGCTGCGGTGAGCGCTGCAGGCGTTGCTGTGGTGAGAGCGGTGGGAGCCGCATTATGCCCTTCTTGCTCAGCGGGCGCAGCTGCGGGAACTGCTGCGGGGGGTGGGGCAGGAGGTCCTGCAGGGGATTTTTTGTGTTTATCGCCTTGGGCATCGCGAGATTCCGTCTCCCGCGTGTCGTCCCGCATTCGTCCCCCCAGCCACTCGACATCCGCGGAAGGCCCATGGGCCATCCCGGCAAGCCCAAAAAGCCGGGAGGGATCGCCGGCCTCAAGCCGCGCTTCCCTCTCGTCCGCGCCCGGCGTCTGCAGGGAATGATCATCTTGCTCGATCTTCCTGCTCTCGGCTTCCGACGAATACCTGTCTTCGGACGGGCCGGGCATCAGGACCATATAGAGCGCGAATGCGGCCGCTATCCCGGCTGCGGCGACCAGAACCGCCTTCCGCCAGGCCGGCTTTCTGCCCTCACCGCCGAATCCCAGGGTCAAGGATTGAGCCGGGGCTTCGGCCGCCGCCGCTTCGCGTTCGAAGAACTTGACCGCTTTCTTCCTGGCGGCCTCCTGGGACTCCGAGCCGTAGCCGGGAGCCTCGAGGGCGCGCCTCATCATGATCTTTTCTTTTTCGAACTGCCCGCATTGCCCGCAGTACGATCCGAGCTCGCACAGAAGAGATGGAGCGGCCATGTAGCCGAGGTTGTTGACCTTGCGCTCAAGATAGCCCATGGCGGCCAGGACGCCTTTTCGCTCTTTGATCACGGACCTGGCCCGGGATCGATAGGCCGCAGAAAGGGTCCTGAAGAAGTCGGCCCTCAGCCGTTCTCTTTCCGTCTCGTCGACTTCCAGGAACGCAAGAAGGGGGTCGACCTGGAGGACTTTTTCATAATGCTCTATGCCCTCGGCGATGCGCCGATTCCCGAAATAATAGGAACCGAGGTAGTAATGCGAGGTCAGCTCCTGCCGGGTCGGGAGCGCCTTCGACCGGAGCGCTTCTTTCCACAGCAGGTGGGCGTTCTCCCTGGACGCGTCGTCCCCCCGCATCTCGAACAGAGCGGCCTTCCGGACGAGGGCATCGGATGTTCTCGCCATATTTCCGAAGGAATTCATCAAAGCACCAAAAAATGTATTCTAGCATATTTTCTCAACGTGAGAGTTGCTACCGAAAGGGGAGGGTTTCCAAATCGTCGAAAACTGGGCCCAAAACCCCGTTTAAGGCCGGAAAACAGGCTGGAAAAACAGCCTATCTGTATGTATATCAGTCGGTTGTGGCAGCCAAGGCACTTAAGCCACTTAAGCGGAGCTTGGCGTCGGCGACCGCGGCGATGTCGGGATCGGCGTCCTTCCAGAGCTCGAGGAAGCGGCGGTAGCATTTCGCGGCCGCCTCGCTATCCTCCCGCGCCGCGCCGGCCCGCGCCTCCTGCCCGCCCCCCTCATCGCTCCTGCGCCCTTCCTCCGCTCGCCCCTCATAGAGCCGCCCGAGCTCATAATGGGCCATGCTCCACAGGTCCTGGGCCTCGTACCCCAGGACGTCCTTCCTCAGGAACTCCTCGTATCTCTCGATGGCCTTGTCGATGTCGCCGCTCTTCGCGTAGGCGAGGGCCAGCGCGTCCTCGAGCATCAGGTCGCGCAGGTTGCCGGCCATCGTGAATGACACCGCGGCCTCCTCGTATCTCCCCCGGGCCAGCTCGATCTCGCCCTTGAGCCGATGGTAGGATGCCTGGTCGCCCTGCGAGCTCCGGCCCACGCCGCTCGCGGCCAGCACATCGCCCGTAACGGCTCTCACCGCGTCCAGAACTCGCTCTGCCTCCCGCACCCGCCCTGACCTCGCATAGAACGTTCCGAGCTTGGTCAGGAAGAACGGCTCGATCTTCATCGCCGCCCGGATGGACTCCATGGCCGCCAGCTCCTTCTCGCAGGCCGCCTGCCGCCCCTTCCGGAGCAGGGCGATGGCCAGGAACAGCCGGTCGCGGTACTCGCTCAGGCCCGCTTTGAGCGACCGGTTCAGTCCGACGGCCTGCCCGAGCGTCTCCAGGGCCTCGCCGTAGCGTCCCCGATACATCTGGAGAAGCCCCAGCGACCGGTAGCCCTTGGCCTTCTTCCAGTTCTCCGGTTCGGCGATCATCTTCCGGAAGGTCGCCTCGGCCTCCTCGACCCGGCCCATCCGCACCAGCAGGAATCCGTACTCGTTATTGACGAACGTCCCCGTCTCGTAACCGGGATTGAGAGCGAACGCCTTGTGATAGTGGTCGAGCGCCTCGTCCCGCCTGTCGAGCATGCTGTAGCTCGAAGCCAGATTGATGTGGGCGTCGGCCGACCACTTGTCCATCCTGACGACCCGGTCGAAGCACTCGATGGCCGCCTCCGGCTGGTTGGACATCATGTACGCGTAGCCCAGCCGGAACCAGGCCGCGCTGTCGTCGGGGTACTCGGCGAGATAGGCCCGGTAGTTGCGGATGCCTTCCTCGCGGTTGCCGCGCCAGTCCTCGACGAGGGCCCGGATCCAGAGCTGCTCGCGCGCCGTCTGCCGGTCGATGAGCCCGAGGGCCTTCTCGAAATAGACCTCCCCCTCGGCCCGCCGGCCGTTGATGTAATACTTCACTCCGAGCTCCACGTGGGCCAGGGCGAAATCGGGATCGAGCTCGATGGCCCGCTTGAGCTGCTCGATACTGACGTCCATCGGCACCCGCTTCGAGCCCGAATAGAGCTTCAAAGCCTCGAGCGACGAGGTCGTGGCCTGATAGAGAGGGAGGCGCTCCCTCGAGATCCGGGCCAGCGATTCGCCGAGCCCCTTGCGGACCTTGCCGGCCAGCTCGTCGACGCCGGCCAGGATGTCCGCGCCCGTCCGGGCCCGGGCCGAGCCGGAAAAGACGATCGCCTGGTTGTCGGGATCGACCAGCTTGGCCGTCAGGAGATACTCGTCGCCGACCCGCCCGATGCCGCCGACGAGCAGGCCCTTGAGGCCCTCGCGCAGCGCGATCTCGCGGCCGACGGCCTCGTCGATCCTCGTGACCCCCTCGCGGCGCATCCTCCTGAGAGTCTCCTGGACGCGGCCCGGCGGGAAGACGTTGACGTACTGGGACTGCTGGATGCTCACGGTCAGGGCCGTCTCGAGCCCGGCGTCAAAGACCTCTTCGCCCGTCTTGTTGTCGAAGTCCGTGATGAGGATCCAGTCGCGCTCGCCGAAGGCCAGGGCCTGGGCCGGGGTCTTGAAGAAAAGCATCTTGGCCAGCCAGGCCGCGCCGAGCACGGCCCCGGCCACGACGGCGGCGGTCGCGGCCATCCTCAGCGGCTTGAACCAGGGCTTGGCCTTGGTCCCCCGGGCTTCGGCGAGGAGTATGCGCAGGTCGGCCAGGGCCGCGCCCATCGAGGGGTAGCGCTCGTCGGGCTCCTTGGCCAGCATCCGCGCGAGGACGCGCTGGAGGCCCTCGGGCAGGCCCTCGATCGCGCCGGCGATCGGCGGAGGCTCCTCGGTCAGGATGGCGCTCGTCGTCGTCGCGGTCGACTCCTTCTTGAACGGGTGCCGGCCGCTCAGCATCTCGTAGAGGACGATGCCGAACGAGAAGATGTCCGACCGCGGGTCGAGGGGCCGGCCCCGCAGCTGCTCCGGCGACATGTAGGCCGGAGTGCCGGGGGTCAGGCCTTCGCCGGTGGCGGAGGCGGTCGCCGTCACGGTCAGGGCGGCGGCGTCGGCGGTCGTGTCGGCGTCGGGCCGGGCGAAATACTTGGCCAGGCCGAAGTCCATGACCTTGGCGTGGCCCTCGGGGGTCATCATGATGTTGGCGGGCTTGATGTCGCGGTGGATGATGCCCTTCTCGTGGGCCGCCCGCAGGGCCTCGACGATCTCGGCGGCGGCCTGGAGGGCCTCGCCGGGGGGCAGGGGCCCCTGGCGGATCCTATCGCGCAGGGTCCGCCCCTCGACGAACTCCATGGCGAAGAAGAGCTTGTTCTCGACCTCGCCGACCTCGTGGATGCTGCAGATGTAGGGGTGGCTGAGGGCCGCGGCCGCCTTGGCCTCGCGGACGAAGCGGGCCCGGATGGACGGGTCCGCGTAGGTCGCCTCGGGCAGGAACTTGAGGGCGACCTTGCGGTCGAGCGAGATGTCCTCGGCCAGAAAGACTTCGCCCATGCCGCCGCGGCCGAGCTCGCGGAGGATAGTGTATTTGCCGGCGATCGTCCGGCCGGGAGCCCAGTTCGGCGACGGGGGAGGAGGAGCGGTGAGGGTCTTCGGGCCTTGCATAATCTTGTCCCGGGGCTGAGCTGAGCCAAGGATAGCAAGAGACGGGCGCGGCGTCAATGGCGAGATTGCGCTGTCCCCATTTTTTCCTTGACAGCCCGTTTGCCCCTATCCTAGAATTTGGTCATCCTTTCGAACCTTGGCGTATCTGGAATGGCAATTGTGGAACCAAACGGCTCCGTGACCAGGGCAAGGCCCGACCGACCCCCTCTCTTTCGTGCCCAGACGCGCGGGCGAAGCCCTGCAAATCCCCGTCCCCGCCTGAGCTGATCGCGGAGCCGGACGGCGTCGCGCCGGAAAGCAGCCTCGGCTGCTGGAGATAGAGGTGCACGCGCGACCCAACCGCGCAGGCGGCCGCGCACCCGGCCGCCAAACGGCGCCCCACGGCGCCCAATGGCGGTAGCCTGGAAATTTGGGGACATGTTCGAATTTTCTGAAATTCGTATGTGTCCCCTAATTTCACTGCCATTGTCTCGGCAATAGCTAATGGCCCGACTAGCCCGCTCCTCCTTCCCCAACTACCCCCACCACCTCGTCCAGCGGGGCTACGGCGATCGCGTCGTCTTCGACGGACCGGCCGATTATCTCCGCTACCTCGAGTGGCTCCAGGAGTACACGGCGCGCTACGGGATCGCGGTCTGGGCCTACTGCCTGATGCCCAACCACGTCCACATCATCTGCGTGCCCACGTCCGAGGGCACCCTGGCCCGCTCGTTCAACACCCTCCACATGCGCTACGCCCAGTATCACAACGGCAAGCACGAGGCCAACGGCCGCCTCTGGCGTCCCCGGTTCATGTCCTGTGTCCTCGACCATGCCGGCGTGCGCGAGGAGGTCCGCTTCATCGAGAACAACCCCGTCCGCTGGGGGCACGCGGCGCGCGCCGAAGATTACACCTGGTCGAGCGCCCGGGCCCACGTGATGGGCGAGCCCGACCCGGTCCTACGCGACGGCTTCTTCCTCGCGGCCGAGATCCCCGATTGGCGCGCCTACCTGGCGGGCAGGGGAGAGGAGGCCGTCCTGCGCCGCACCCGCGAGCGGATGAAGACCGGCCGGCCGTCGGGCGATGCGGATTTCGTGCGAGCGCTCGAGACGATCGCGGGGCGGAGGCTGGGGGCACTGCCGCGAGGGCGGCCCCGGAAAGTCGTCCCGCCCGCCGGAGCGCAGCCCTCATTCCATTCTCAGAAGGCCGGCCAATCGCGATGAAGCTCTCTTTGACAGCGACCACCCCGGTATCCCCGGGAATTCATAGAATTCGCCGCGACGGCATTCCCGCTCTGAAGCGATTGAGATGAAAGGACCGCACAGATGAACGCACCCGATCGTCCCCCGGCCACGCGCCGGGGCATGGGATGGCTCCCCGATTACCCCGACCTCCGCGATTACGACGAAGCGCGCCGCGAGATCCGCGACATCGTCGATGCCGCGGGCGACGCGGAGCTCGCCACCGGTGCCGGCCCCGCCCGGCCCGCCTCCAAACGAGGCCGCGCCCGCTCCCTCCGCCCTCTCCCGCCTCTCGGCGAGCGCGTCCGAGCCGACGACCTCCCGGCCGCGGTCGATCTCCGCGAACATTGCTCACCCATCGAGGACCAGGGCGTTCTCGGCTCGTGCACGGCCCACGCCGGGACCGCTCTCATCGAGTATTACGAGCGCCGCTCCTTCGGCCGCCACCTCGACGCCTCGCGCCTCTTCCTCTACAAGGTCACCCGCAACCTGATGAAGCTCAAGGGCGACACGGGCGCCTACCTGCGCTCGACGATCGGGGCCATGGTCCTCTTCGGCGTGCCTCCCGAGTCCCACTGGCCCTACACCGAGGGCGAGAAGGCCTTCGACCGCGAGCCCCCGGCTTTCTGCTATGCTTTCGCCCAGAACTATCAGACCATCAAGTACTTCCGGCACGACTCGCCCGGCACAACCCCGGCGGCCCTCCTCAAGCGCCTGAAGACGTATCTCGCCAAGGGTCACCCGGCGATGTTCGGCTTCACCGTGTACAATTCCGTCGAGCAGGCCGAGACGGACGGCCGCATCCCGTTCCCCTCCCCGCGCGAGCGCATCGAGGGCGGTCACGCCGTAGCCGCCGTCGGCTACGACGACAAGCTCGAGATCGTCAACAAGTCCGGCGCCAAGGACGCTGCGGTGAAAACAAAAGGCGCCCTTCTCATCCGCAACTCCTGGGGCCCCGGCTGGGGCGAGGGCGGCTACGGCTGGCTGCCGTATGACTATGTGACACGCGGCCTGGCCGAGGACTTCTGGTCCATCCTCAAGAAGGAATGGGTGGATACTGGGGAGTTCGGGGGGTAGAGCAACTAATGAGGCAATCTATTTTTGCGTTCTCTGTCAAGAAAGGTAGTGTAGGGTAATGTTCGCAGATTTACATGAAGAGGAGGCCATCGCTACCTCGAGTGGATCCAGGAATACACAGCCCGCTACCCCGTCGACATCTGGGCCTACTGCCTGATGCCCAACCACGTCCACTTCATCTGCGTCTCCCAGGCCGATGGCGCCCTGGCGCGCTCCTTCAACATCCTCCATATGCGCCACGCGCAGTATTTCAACGGCAAGCGCTCTGCTAACGGGCGCCTCTGGCGGGCCCGCTTCATGTCCTGCGTCCTCGACGGCCCGGGCGTGCGCGAGGAGATACGCTTCATCGAGAACAACCCCGTCCGCTGGGGTCTCTCCACGCGCGATGAGGATTACACTTGGTCGAGCGTCCGGGTTCATGTGAAGTGCGAGCCGAATCCGGTCCTGACCGACGGCTTATCCCTTGCGGCTGAAATCCCTGAGGTTGTTGCTTACGGAACCGATGGGATATCTGGATATTCTGGCTCTTGGAGCATACGCCGGCCTGGTGTTGACCGATTCGGGCGGCATCCAGGAGGAGACGACTTTCCTGGGCGTGCCTTGCCTGACGGCACGGCCGAACACCGAGCGGCCGGTGACGATCACGCCGACGCCGGGGACGAGTCGGCTGGCGGGAAGCCAGGTTGCAGAATAAGCGGCCGCGGCGCACCGAACATTGGTGACCAGTAACAATATGCTACCTGAATAGCCGGATTTGCTGGATGGAAGCGTAGCTGAACTGGTATTGGATGTGTTGAGGTATATGCAGTGATCAAAGTCCTATCCGTGTTCGGCACGCGACCTGAAGGCATTAAAATGGCTCCGGTTGTCAAGGAATTAGAAAAGCATCCTGATGAAGTGTTCTCACGAGTCTGCGTGACCGCACAGCACCGTGAGATGTTAGATCAGGTCTTAAGCCTGTTTCAGATCGTGCCGGACTATGATCTTGGCCTGATGAGGCCAAGTCAAACGCTTTCTGGAATGGCAGCAAGGGTCTTTAGCGAGTTTGATTCAGTGATTCTACAGGAAAGACCGGATTGGGTTCTGGTGCAGGGCGATACAACAACGGTGATGGCTGCTAGTCTCGTAGCCTTTTATCACAAGGTGCAGGTGGGGCATGTGGAAGCCGGCTTGCGCACCCATGACAAGTGGCAGCCCTTTCCAGAAGAAATAAATCGCAGGGTCGCGAGCGTAGTGGCTGATTTGCATTTTGCACCTACAGAAACGGCGAAGAACAACTTGTTGAGGGAGGGCATTTCGCCAGATATCATTCATGTGACTGGCAACCCAGTAATTGACGCTATACACATCGTGGCGCAAATCCCATATGATTTCGAAAATGGCCTACTGCCTAAAATCCCCTGGGATAAACGCATCATTCTAGTGACGGCACACCGGCGGGAGAATTTCGGGAAACCTTTAGAGCACATCTGTTCTGCGCTTAGGGAGATAGCTTCACAATACTTAGATACTGTACATATCGTGTATCCGGTACATCTGAACCCTAACGTGAAAGAACCGGTTAAAAAGCTACTTAGCGATATTCCGAATATCTCATTATTTCCTCCCTTGGGCTATTTACCCCTGGTGCAAGTGATGAAGCGCAGTTATCTGGTTTTGACAGATTCCGGCGGCATCCAGGAGGAGGCGCCAGGATTGGGCAAACCAGTTCTGGTGTTACGCGAGGTTACCGAACGACCGGAGGCAGTGGATGCTGGAACCGTACGGATTGTGGGAACCCAAAAGGCACGGATTGTGGAAAATATCCGATCACTTTTAGATAATCGGATGGAATATGAAAAAATGGAACATGCAGTGAATCCCTATGGGGATGGCCGGGCGGCTATGCGCATCGTGAAGGCTATTTTGGACAAAGAGACAGGTGCGCGATGAGTATCATTTCAAGCAATAGAGAGGATTTATCGCCTGGAATCATCTACTCGTGAATTGTTAATAGCCAATAGATGAAGCAGTTCAGATTATCAGATTGCAGGGTACAGATTCAGCCATCCGTCTTTTTGATTTTATCCTTATTCATGAGCGTTAGGTAGTTGTGCGCAACCCTACTGATCAACCAAACGGCAATACCATTTATTCATCTTGAGACAACTCTTTCTGACGCAAGGACAAAAAGGGGAATCTCTTCCGATATTGCTGGCCTTTCGACGATAGTTGCCTTCAATCTAGGCCTAGCCTGATTGGTATCAAGGCGAGTTTGAATTGCTCATCCTGCACGATCCAGAAGCAGTTAGACAGCACTTCAAGTACTTCATTGGATGAATTGTGTTATGACCGAATTGTAGAGTCTTGGCTGGCATAAGCATACAGGCGACTGGGGGATTTTTGCTCAAGCCGTTGTGTGGAGGCGAGAAGCAGGAGCGGATTCAAGATTTTTCGAGTATCGGGAGATAATTCATCTCTCGCCCGATTGTCTTCTTGAGTACATCGAATTAGGTGATATACGTACAGTAGGGAAGAATCAAGGCGATCCATGTCCTTTGTTCGTCAACTTCTTAGCATTGACCCTGACAATTCAGAGGCAATGAAAAGGTTCATTTCATGGCATTGTCTCGATGAATAGAATAGCGGGGCCCGATGATTTATTGACGGCGAAGCAGAGGATCCCATGGTCTCGTCAACAATTCGTGCGAAATGTTATCTCCAATGTAGTCTTGGTTTTCCTGAATTTCGGATTGAATCTGTGGTTGGTGCCATATCTGATTAGACATCTAGGTGTGGCCGCGTATGGGGTAGTGCCCCTTGCCACAACTCTTACTGCGTACTTGGGACTAATTACCCTCTCGCTCAACAGCGCGCTTGGGCGTTTCCTGACCATTGACTTGGAACGATGTCTTTTTTCATCCGCTAACCGAACGTTCAACACAGCTTTTTTTGCTAGCCTCATGTTGTGCAGCGTTGTCGGTGTTGTGTCGTTTTGGGTTGTTGCGGCCGCTCCACGGCTGTTTAACCTCCCTCAAGGTCAGGAAACCAGTGCACAATGGTTATTTGCATTGGCTGCGCTTGCTTTTATGTTTTCAACTATAGAAAGTAATTTTTCTATCTCATCGTGGGCTCGTAACCGATTTGATCTTCGCAATGGCGTAGCAATGCTCAGCCGGATAGCTCAAGTGGGAATTATTTTATTAGCGTTCATGTTTTTTAATGCACAGCTATGGCATGTAGGCTTAGGGATGTTGGGCGCGTCCATAGTCTCTCTCATAGCCTCTATTGCACTCTGGCGGCACTTAACACCGCAATTGCGCATACAGATAAGTGCATTTGATCGTTCTAAGGTCCGACAGCTGAGCGGAATGAGCGGGTGGATGTTGATCAACCAAATTGGGTCTTTGCTATTCCTGAACATAGACTTAATCATTGTTAATCTGTATTTTGGGGCAGAGAAGGCTGGGCGTTACGGCGCTGTATTGCAGTTGTCGGCCTACTTGCGAACGTTGGCAAATATGCTAGTCGGTGTTTTGACGCCAACCATTCTAGCCAAGTATGCCGAGAATGACTGGGCAGGGATGAATCGGATTTCTGCACAGTCAGTCAAGTTGATAGGTATAGTTATAGCAATACCCATCGGACTTCTGTGCGGACTTTCCAAGTCATTTCTAACAATTTGGCTCGGATCATCCTTTCAAGCGAGCGCTCTGTTATTAGTTGCGCTGACAGTTCACCTCTCTATCAACTTGGCCGTTCTTTCGCTTTTTCCTATACAACTTGCTTTGAACAAGGTGCGTTGGCCAGGCTTGGTCACGTTTGGAATGGGTGTTGCCAACATAGGTTTGGCCATTGGTTTGGCAAGGTGGGGAGGATGGGGAGTAATAGGTGTAGCCGTTGCAGGGGCAATAACCTTGACATTGAAGAATGCAATCTTTACTCCTATTTATAGTGCAGCTATCCAGAGATTGCCGTGGTGGACCTTCTTATCCGTAATGATGCATGGCCTTGTTGGAACAATTGCGCTTGCCATCGTGGCGCACTCATTGAGTATTCTTTGGGCAATCGATTCATGGACGAAGTTAGTAACGGCCGGTTCCATTCTATCAATATTGTATTGCGGTATTGTTTACTTTTTCGGGCTTAATCGAAACGATCGCGCATCGCTAAGAAGCTTCATCCCTGGGCTGGCAAAGACATGAACGATTCACGCAATGTATGTGAATCTATTGTTCCGGCTGATCTATGTATCGGCTGTGGTCTCTGCGCTGGCTTATGTCCACCACAAGTGCTTGACATGCGTTTCAACCAGTATGGCGAATACATTCCTATAGAATATCGTCAGGCTTGTATCTCAAATTGTGATTTGTGTCTTCGTACCTGTCCATTCTGGGATCAAGACGACAATGAAGATACCCTGGCAGCGCAGGCGTTCGGTGCCGTTCCGCACATTCAGAAAACATCCGAAACTGGCTATTATCTAGCAGCCTTTGCCGGTTATTCGTTGCGAGACGAGCAGAGGCTCAGTGCTGCGTCTGGTGGTTTGGCAACCTGGTTCTTGCAGTCGCTGCTCGAGAAAGGAATCGTTGATCGGGTGGCTTGCGTGACGCCAAACCCTGATCCAGGAAAGCTATTCAAGTTCTCGATATTGGGTGATCCAAATGCAGTGGCACGGTCTGCTAAGTCTTGCTACTACCCTGTTGAGCTTTCGGACGCTATCAAGGAGATAATTCGTACTGAAACCCGCTACGCAGTGATTGCACTGCCATGCTACCTCAAGGGTATTCGCCTGGCGATGCGATATAATCGCCAGTTGCGACGTAAAATCAAAGTACTTGCTGGTTTAGTCTGTGGGCAGACCAAGAGCAAACTCTTCGCCGAGCATCTGTGTGCGCTCGGCGGAGGAACTCCTGCGCTGATGACCCGTGCTACTTTCAGAGTTAAAGATTCAAATCGCCTAGCGACCGACTATGGATTTCGCTTCGAGTGCAGCGGAGGCGCCGTACTTGGCGGAACGGTGTTTTGGATGGAGGGCATGGACAAAGCCTGGACGCACGGCTACTTTAAGCCCAATCCGTGCAACTATTGTGATGATGTTTTTGCCGAAGTGGCCGATGTTGTGTTCATGGATGCTTGGTTGGAACGTTATATGACCGAGCCGCAGGGTACAAACCTCCTAATCATTCGTAATCCTGATATGCTTCATATTTTCGAGCAAGGAAAACGCGATGGAAGTATATACTTGGAGCATGTGCCTATCGCAGAGGTAATTGCCAGCCAGCAAGGGGCCATTGAAGTAAAGCGATCTGGCCTGGCTGAACGGCTAAGCATGGCGAAATCGTTGCGTTTTAGATTAATACCTAGAAAACGCGTCAATCCGGTTCATATCTCGTACTATCGTATGTGTCAATTATGGCTGCAACGCCTTATTGTGTTTCAAAGCAAGCGGGCTTTCTTGGCGCAACGGGAGCGTAATGGGCTTGCTGGGTTTGAGCGCAGAATGTTTCCCATCCTCTTTGCACTGAGGGTTTTGAACTTCGTACAATCCAGGTTTTCCAGGCTAGGCTTGAGGCAAAGGAGTGGGCGATAGGTCCGGATTTCGTCTCGATGATTTTGATGTGGATCTATCTCAATCAGAAGAGGTTCTGTTTATGATTAGATTCGTTGGTTCTCTTCCATTTACTGTGGGTAGCTGAAGGTCAATCGCCCGGCAACGAGATAGATGATAGTCCGGAGATAGCCGACATGCTTGAAGCCGTAAGCCCGCTTCATGGCCGTTTTGA
>CAYREO010000009.1:0-120178 GCA_964423315.1 uncultured Eubacteriales bacterium
CCCCTCGGAGGCGCCCGGAATCACCGCAGCGACCGAGGGCGATCCCCGAGGCCCTCTTGCGAACGGCACGGGGATGCGTATAATGAGGAGCGGGCCGTCCATCCATGAACGGATACAACAACCGGGTCGACTACAAGGGTCAGTCGTACATCGTTCAAACCCAGGACAAGGGCCCCGGCTCTCCCTATATCGAATCCCTGATCTACCGATCGGGCCGCTTGCTGACGGCCAAGAGGACGACCTACGCGGCCTTTCTCACGAGCCCCGATCTCCCGGAGGTCCTGGAGCGGATGATGGAGGACCAGCACAAACGGATCCTCGAAGAGATCGTCGAAGGCAGGTTCGGCTGAGCCTCCGGCGGCCCCCCGGCAGACCGGCCATGCGCGAAAAGACCCTCCTGCTCGTCGACGGCCATTCCCTCCTCTACCGCTCGTATTACGCCATCCGGGGCCTGACCAATTCCCGAGGCTTCCCGACCAACGCGATCTTCGGTTTCGTCAACACCCTGAAGAAGCTCCGCGACGAGGAAAATCCGGACTATCTGGCCGTCGTTTTCGACCTCGAGGGGCCGACCGTCCGGCACGAGGAGTTCGAAAAATATAAGGCCCATCGCAAGCCGATGCCCGAGGATCTCGTCGTCCAGCTGCCCAAGCTGCGGGATGTCCTGCGGGCCCTGCGGATCGCCACGGCGGAGTTCCCCAAGCATGAGGCCGACGACGTCCTGGCCACGCTGGCGGCGCGGGCGGCCGAGAGGGACGTGCGGACCGTCATCGTGACCACGGACAAGGACCTCCTCCAGCTCGTCGGCGGGCCGGTCACGGTCTGGAACCCGTCCAAGGAGGCCCTCCTCGATGAGGCTAAGGTCGAGGAGTTCTTCGGCGTGGGTCCCGATCGGGTCGTGGACGTCCTCGCCCTCCAGGGCGACGCGTCGGACAACGTCCCCGGGGTTCCCGGCATCGGGGAGAAAACGGCGCGGTCCCTCATCCGGGAGTTCGGCTCGCTCGACGGCCTGCTCGCGCGCCTGGACAGTGTCCGGAACCCGCGGGTCCGGGAACGGATCGAGCAGAACCGCGATCTTCTCGAGCTCAGCCGCCGGCTGGTGACGGTGAAGAAGGACCTCGCCCTGGATCTCGATCTCGAGGCCCTGACCGTCCGGGAGCCCGACGAGGCGGAGACCATCCGTCAGTTCCAGGACCTCGAATTCTCGTCCCTCCTCCCGGGGTTCCTGAAGAAGCCGGTCGAGCGGAGCCGGGACTACCGGGTCATCCTCGATGCGCAGGAGCTCGAGGCCCTGGCCGTCCGCATCGGGAAGGCCGGGGCCGTGGCTCTGGACACGGAAACCGACAGCCCGCTGCCCACCCGGGCCCGTCTCGTCGGGCTGTCTTTTGCCATCGAACCCGGAGAGGCCTTCTATGTCCCCGTCGGGCACGACTACCTGGGGGCCCCGGCCCAGATCCCCAAGAAGAAGGCCCTCGACATCCTGCGCAAGGTCCTCGAGGACCCGGAGATCCGAAAGACCGGGCAGAACATCAAGTATGATCTGATCGTCCTCCATCGGGAAGGCCTCCAACTGGCCGGCATCGACCTCGACACCATGGTCCTGTCCTATCTGCTCGAGCCGAATTGGGGGAAGCACAATCTGGAGAAGCTGGCCCTGTCCTACCTCGGGGTGGCCAAGACCCCTTACGTCGAGGTCGTCGGCAAGGGCAAGGCGCAGACGACCATGGACAAGGTCGCCATCGACCGCGTCGCCCCATACGCCTGCCAGGACGCCGACCTGGCCGCCGAGCTCGCCCCTCTCCTCTGGGCCAAGGTCCGGGAACAAGGCCTCGACACTCTCTACCGGGAAATCGAACTCCCCCTCATCGGGCTTTTGGCGCGTATGGAGATGTGGGGGGTCCGGGTGGACCCCGGGGTCCTGCGGGCCATGTCCCGCGAGTTCGACGGCGAACTCAAGCGGCTCGAGAAGGAGATCCACGAGCTCGCCGGAGGCCCGTTCAACATCCAGTCCCCCAAACAGCTCTCCTCGGTCCTGTTCCACAAGCTGGGCCTCGCATCCGCCAAGAAGACCAAGGTCACCAAGAGCCTATCGACCTCTCTCGACGTCCTCGAGGAACTGGCCCTCGTTCATCCCCTGGCCAAGTCCGTCCTCGAGTACCGTCAGCTGGCCAAGCTCAAGTCGACCTACGCCGACGCCCTGCCCGAGCTCATCCACCCCGGGACCGGTCGGATCCATACGTCCTACAACCAGACGGTCGCGGCCACCGGACGGCTGTCCTCGAGCGAACCCAATCTTCAGAACATCCCGGCCCGGGGCGAATGGGGGACGCGCTTCCGTCGGGCGTTCATCGCCGATCACGGCCATCGTCTTCTGGCCGCCGACTATTCCCAGATCGAGCTCCGCGTCCTGGCCCATCTGTCCGAAGACCCGGCCCTCGTCGAGACCTTTCTCAACGACCGGGACGTCCACGAGGAGACGGCCCGACTCGTCTTCGGGGAGGCGGCGGCCGCCTCGAATGCGGACATGAGGCGGCGGGCCAAGATCATCAATTTCAGCATCATCTACGGGGCCTCGGCCTTCTCCATGGCCAAAGAGCTCGGGACGTCGCCCGGGGAGGCCCAGAAGTTCATCGATCGCTACTTCGAGAAGCTCCCTCGGGTCAAGGACTACCTCGATCGGATCGTCGACGAGGCCCGGGACCGCGGCTACTCGGAGACCATCCTCGGCCGCAAGCGCCAGGTCCCGGAGCTCCGCCAGGCTGACCGCAACATCCAGCAGGCCGGCCGGCGCATCGCGCTCAACACCCCCATCCAGGGCTCGGCCGCCGACATCATCAAGCGGGCCATGATCCGGATCGACGAGGACATTCGGGCGGCCAAGCTCCGCGCGCGGATGATCCTCCAAGTCCACGATGAGCTCGTCTTCGAGGTCCCCGAGGGGGAGGAGAGGCGGGTCGAAGGGATTGTCAAAGAGCGGATGGAGCACGCCGTCGCGTGCAGCGTTCCCCTCAAGGTCCACCTCGGCTGGGGCCCCAACTGGGCCGACGCGAAGTAGTCGGCGGCGTTGACACCTCGCGGGGAGTGTGGCACATTCTCCGCCATGAGAAGCATGAGGACCGCGGCCATCCCCGCGCTCGGGCTGGCTATCCTTTTATCAGCGCTCGGGGCCTGCGCCAAGGCTCCCGAACCCGTCGCCGAACCCGCGGCCGAGACGGCCCCCGCGCCGCCGCCCGCGCCGGCGAAGTTCGCTATGCAGCCCCATCACCGCGCGATGATGGAAGGGATGAAAGCGTCCTACGCCCGGGCCGACGAGATCCTCGTCGGCCTCGTCGAGGGCCTCGTCCGGGACCGGGCGGCCGGCACGGTCTGTTACGTCAGCGAGTTCCGGCGGTTCGATAAGGAAACGCTCTCCTGGCAACCCCGCCGGAGCTCGGTCATGGAGGTTTCCCCCGAGAGGCTCCGCCCCGAGATCATCCGGGCCGGCGAATTCGGCCGGCTCATCGACCTCGACAAGATCGGCATTTGCTGGGACCGGACAGACGGCGCCCGGACCGTCTATCTCGTCGAGGGCCGGGAGAACCTTCTGTTCCTCGAGCACCTCATCGACGAGACCGGCGGGAAGCTCGTTCGAAGCCTCATCGACGTCTACCCCGCGACGCGCGAATGCCGGGCCGTCGACGTGTTCGTCCTGATGGTCCGCGACCTCGTCCTGTCCCGCTGATCGAAACGGCCTTATAGAAGCGGGTCGATGCTCGGATCTCCGAAAGCAGGGGATCGATCAAAGCCGATGTCCTCCTGCAGACCCCCATAGCGGAGGGGGACCCGTCGCTTCGGCGACGGGGGAACCGTCGGGACAGGTTCCCGGGGGCGTGGGGGGCTAAGGGGGATATCAACAGACGCCGCTCACAACGAAAATCCCCGAAAACGGGAGAAGGATGTTCTTGACAGATTCTACAGCGCTTTCTGGAAGGCCCGGTACTTCTTGTAGATCGTCCCGCCCATGCGCTCCATCTCGGCCCGGACCTTGACGTTGGCCTCCATCTCGTGGTGGGTGTCCATCATCTCGTAGCCCGCCTCGTGGGCGGCGATGATGATCCGGATGCCCATCAGGACGTCGAGGCCCTGGCCGCGGTACTTCTCTTTGATGGCCCCGAGCAGGAGGTCGAGCTGTTTGGTCCTTTTCGCCGCCCGGAGGACGTGGAGGAACCCGAAGGGGAGCAGCCGGCCGCGGGCCTTGCGGATGCCCTCGGTCATGTCGGGCATGCCGATGATGAAGGCCACGACCTCGTCGTCCTTGCGGACGGCCTTGATGAAGCGGGGATCGAGGACCGGCAGGTAGCGCTTGGCCAAATCGTCCATCTCCTCCTCTTCGAGGGGGGCGAAGCCGTAGATGTTCCCGGCCATGTAGCACTCGTTCATCAGGGACAGGATGGGTCGGATCCAGGGCTTGATCTCTTTTCGCTTTTTGAACTCGATGATCTCGTAGGTCCCCCGCTTCATGGCCCGCTCGTAGATCCTTTTATAGAAATCGGGGGGCTCCTTGGGGACGTCGATCTTGTAGACGAACCAGTCGATGTCCTTGGTGTAGCCCATCTCCTCGAGATATTTCGGCATCCACTCGAAATTGCAGTAAGTCGCGATCGTCGCCCGGTGCTCGAAGCCCTCGATGAGGAAGCCCTCCGGGTCCTGGTCCGAGAAGCCGTAGGGCCCGACGATCTTGGTCATCCCCTTGTCCCGGGCCCAGTCCTCGACGGCCCCGAGCAGGGCCCCGAGGACCTCCTTGTCGTCGTAGGTCTCGAGATACCCGAAGCGGGCCGTCTTCTCGTTGCGATGCTCGTTGAACCGGTGGTTGATGATGCCCATGATCCGGCCGGCCACCCGGCCGTCCTTTTTGGCCAAAAGCAGGATCGTGTCGCAGTAGCCGAAGGCCCTGTTCTTTTTCTTATCGAAGTACTTCCACTCGTCCATGTAGATGGGGTGGACCCAGCTCGTATGGCCGGCGTGGATCTTCTCCGGCAGGTAGATGAAGGTCTTGAGGTCCCGGCGGGACCGGACTTCGCTGATCTCGATGGCCATGACACTGCCCTTTCCGGCGGAATTCGCCTTTCCTTATCCTATATTTCAGGGGAAAAAGCAACCGATTTCT
Source organism: uncultured Eubacteriales bacterium (assembly GCA_964423315.1). Classification (GTDB taxonomy): domain Bacteria; phylum Acidobacteriota; class Aminicenantia; order Aminicenantales; family Saccharicenantaceae; genus RBG-16-66-30. The sequence continues at coordinate 5,147 of CAYREO010000009.1, forward strand.
ATCCCGGGAAGAGGCTGTTGAAAAAATGCGCACGGCTTGAGGAAATCCTTGACAGGCCTCAGGGCCGTCAATATACTTAGCCATAAATCAAGGAAGATGACCAAAAAATGAGTGTTGAAACCATCGTCCTCCTCACGATCTTCATCCCCATCATCGGCTCATTCGCGGCCCCCCTGGCAAGCCTTCTTTCCAGGTCGTTCCGGTCGGCTTGGGCCATCCTGGTGAGCGCCGTCACGGCGATCTTGCCCCTGACCCTGGTCCCCTTCGCTCTTCGAGGGGGGGAGCTGGCCATGCGCCTGAAGCTGGCCCTGGGCCTCGATTTCGTCCTGGTCATCGACTCTCTGGCCGTCTTCATGGCCGGGGTCTCCTCGTTCGTCGGCTTTCTGATCGTCGTCTACTCGATCGGCTACGTCCACGACGAGGACAACCAGAACGAATATTACCTCATGGTCCTGCTCTTCATCGGCTCGATGATGGGCCTCGTCTTTTCAGGCAACCTCATCTTCATGTACCTCTTCTGGGAAATCATCGCCATCAGCTGCTGGCGGCTCATCGGGTTCTACCGGAAACGGGAGTTCGTCCTCAAGGCCGACAAGGCCTTCCTGGTGACCTTCTTCGGGGCCGTGGTCATGCTCCTCGGGTTCATCCAGATCCACGCCCTGACGAACACCTTCGACATCACGGCCATGCGGGGGACGCTCATCCCCGGCTCGGCCGTCCTTCTCATCCTGTTCGGGATGTTCTCGAAATCGGCGACCATCCCCCTCCACACTTGGCTGCCGGACGCCGGCGTCGCGCCGACGACGGTCACGGCCCTGCTCCACGCCGCCGTTCTCGTCAAGATCGGCGTTTACGCCTTCGCCCGCCTCTTCCTCTACGCGTTCCGCATCCCCGAGGACTGGCGGACGATCATCCCCATCGTCGTCGTCGTCTCAAGCCTCGTTGCGGCCGGAGCGGCCGCCGTGGAGAACGACATCAAAAGGATCCTGGCCTACTCGACGGTCAGCCAGATCGGCTACATCTTCCTGGGCTTCAGCATGGCCAACGCCTCGGGCATCTCCGGCTCGCTCCTCTTCATCCTCATGCACGGGCTGGCCAAGGCCGGGCTGTTCCTCTGCGCCGGGATCGTCATCCACGCGACCCACGAGAAGGACATCCGCCAGATGGGCGGCCTCATCAAGACCATGCCCATCACGGCCGTGGCCTTCCTCGCCTGCGCCTTCTCGGTCATCGGCCTGCCGCCCTTCGGCGGCTTCTTCTCGAAGTTCCTGGTCATCATGGGGACCGTCCAGGCCGGGGAGGTCTGGCTGGCCGGGGCGGCCCTGTTCATCGCCGTCCTGACGATGTACTACCTGCTGAAGGTCTTCAGCATGGTCTTCCTGGGTGAGCCCAAGCACCCGGCTCCCGAGGGAACGAAATCCATGGTCTATGTCGTCGCGGCCCTGGCCGTCCTCAGCCTGGCGGCCGGCCTGTTCGTGGCCTATCCGATGAAGTTCGTCAATTTCGCGACGGCACAGATGAGTTGGTGGCTCCGATGACGCCCAAAATGCTTCTCCTGCCCATCCTCCTGCCCGCGGCCCTGGCCGTCCTCTTTCTGGTCATCCCCAAGGGGATCAAGCTCCTGCGGGAGACCCTGGCCCTGGCCGGGGCGGCCGTGCTTCTTTACTACGGGTTCGTCTTCTTCTCCCTGAAGACCCTCGAGCTCCGCCTGCCCTGGCTCGGCATGGACATCGATTTCGAGCTGCGGCTCTATCATTTCTCGAGCTTCATCCTCCTGGCCCTGGCCGGGTTCCTCATCCTCATCACGCTGTTCTCGACGGTCAAGATGAAGGATGCGGCCCGGGTCCGGGAATACTACGCCTACGTCTTCCTGACGGCCGCCTTCGCCAACGGAGCGGTCCTGGCCGACAACTTCGTGCCCCTCATCTTCTTCTGGGAGGGCCTGCTCATCTCCCTGTACGGGCTGATCACCATCGGCGGCCGGCCGACCTCGAACCGGACGGCCGTCAAGGCCCTGCTCATCAACGGGTTCTGCGACTTCTCGCTGATCATGGGCATCGGCATCCTCTGGGCCCTGACCGGGACCCTGACGATGTCGGAGGTCTCGGTGGAGCCCACTGGGCTGGCTGCCGCGGCCTTCATCCTGATGATGATCGGGGCCCTCGGCAAGGCCGGGGCCATGCCGTTCCACACCTGGATCCCGGACGCCGCCGTGGACGCCCCGGTCGGCTTCATGGCCTTCCTGCCGGCGGCCTTCGAGAAGCTCCTGGGGATCTACCTTCTGGCCCGGATCACCCTCGACTTCTTCTCCCTCAAGCCCCACACGACCCTGTCGATCGTCCTCATGACCGTCGGTGCGGTGACCATCGTCCTGGCCGTCATGATGGCCCTTATCCAAAAGGACTTCAAGCGGCTGCTCTCCTTCCACGCCGTCAGCCAGGTCGGCTACATGGTCCTCGGCGTCGGAACGGCCGTGCCCTTCGGCATCGCCGGCGGCATCTTCCACATGATCAACCACGCCATGTACAAGAGCGGGCTGTTCCTGAGCTCGGGCTCCGTCGAACACCGGGCCGGGACGACCGAGCTCAGCAAGCTCGGCGGCCTGCGCAAGGAAATGCCTCTGACGGCCTTCGGGTTCACCGTCTGCGCCCTGGCCATCTCGGGGGTCTGGCCCCTCAACGGCTTCGTCTCCAAGGAGATGGTCTTCCACGGCGCTCTCGAGACCGGCTACACCGTCTTCGCCGTCGCGGCCTGGGTCGGGGCCATCTTCACCTTCGCTTCGTTCCTCAAGGCCGGCCATTCCGTTTTCTTCGGCGAGCGCTCGGCGGACCTCCCCGAGGTCAAGGAGAGCCCGGCGCCCGTCGTCCTGCCGATCCTCGTCCTGGCCGGCCTGTGCATCCTGTTCGGCGTCTACAACAAGCTGCCGCTCAACCTCCTCATCACCCCGATCCTGGACGGGCATGTCGAGCCCGGCGCCCATCTGGACTTCACGAGCCACGCCCTGGACGTCCTCAACCCCGTGGCCCTCATCTCGATCGGCTGTCTCGTGCTGGCCTTCCTTCTCCACATGTACGGGTTCCGCAAGTCCGGCCGCAAGCCCTACCTGGCCTCCGAGCCGGTCCACAACCTCCCGGTCGTCCACAAGCTCTACGATCTGGCCGAAGCCCGGGTGTTCGACCTCTACGAGCAGGGCGTGAAGTTCCTGCACGGCCTGTCGATGGTCCTGTTCAAGGCCGTCGACCGGCCCATCGATTTCGTCTATGAGAAGATCATGACCGTCACCGGTGCCCGGTTCACCGGGATCCTCAGCAAGGCCCACAACGGGCACTATGCGAACTACCTCGCCTGGTGCCTGGCCGGCCTGGTCGTCGTGGCCGGCGTCATCGGCCTGCTGGGAAAATAGCCGTGAGAATCGAGGAGGAGCGTTGATCATACTCTTCGTTGCCTTACCCCTCGTCGTGGCGGGGATCCTGCCGATCATCGGCCGGCTCTCCCGGAGGGTCGTGCCGGACCTGGCGGCCAACGCGACCCTTCTCTTCCTGTTCGTCTATGCCCTGGCCGTCGGGCGGCCCCTCATCGCCGAAGGGCCGGCCCTCCAGCCGCTCGCGTGGTTCGGGGAGGCCGTCAATCTCCGGCTGGCCCTGGACGCGTTCAGCCTGCTCATGATCGTGACCATCTCCCTCGTCGGACTGGCCGCCGGGCTGTTCTCCATCAACTACATGGAGCATTACGGCGCCAAGGCCAACTATTACGCCCTGTTCCTGACCATGATCGCGGGCATGAACGGCCTGGTCCTGTCGACGGACCTCTTCGGCGTCTACATCTTCCTCGAGGTCGCGGCCATCGCCTCCTACGCCCTGGTCGCCTACGGCCTCGAGCACGACGAGCTCGAGGCGGCCTATAAGTATCTCATGCTTTCGGTCGTCGCCTCGGCCTTCGTCCTGACGAGCATCGCCGTCATCTTCGGCATGACCGGGAGCTTGGGCTTCGCCGAGGTCGCGGCCGGACTGAAGGACCTCAACGCCGGCGCGGTCGTCGGGGTCGCGGCGGCCCTGTTCATCGTCGGCTTCGGCCTGAAAGCCGCCCTCATCCCCTTCCACGCCTGGCTCCCGGACGCCCACCCATCGGCACCGGCGCCCATCTCGGCCATGCTGTCCGGCCTGCTCATCAAGGTTTCCGGGGTTTACGCCCTGACCCGGATCTTCCTCAACGTCCTCGGCCTGACCCCCGCCCTGTCCGTCGTCCTCATGGTCCTCGGAGCGGTCTCCGTCGTCGTCGCCGCCTTCCTGGCCCTCGGCCAGAGGGACATCAAAAGGATGCTGGCTTACTCCTCGATCAGCCAGGTCGGCTACGTCGTCCTGGGCATCGGCATCGGCACCCCGCTCGGCATCGCCGGCGGGCTCTTCCACCTCTTCAATCACGCCCTGGCCAAGGGCCTCCTGTTCTTGAACTCGGGCTCCATCCAGCAAGCGACGGGGACGAGGGACCTCGACGAGATGGGCGGGCTCGGCAAGAGGATGCCGTTCACCTCCGTCACGACCCTCATCGGCTCTCTCTCCATCGCCGGCGTGCCGCCCCTCAACGGGTTCTGGTCCAAGCTCATCATCGTCATCGCCCTCATCCAGGCCGGGCACCCCCTGCTCGCCCTGGTCGCCATCCTGGCCTCCGTCCTGACCCTCTGGTACTACCTCGTCCTCCAGCGCAAGGCCTTCTTCGGCAAGCTCAACGAGCGGTGGGCCGCCGTCAAGGAGGCCCCCTTCTGGATGACGGCCTCGACCGTCCTCCTCGGCCTCCTGTGCCTCGTCTTCGGCATCCTGTTCTCGCTGGCCGTCAAGTCCTGGTTCCAGCCCGCCGCGGACGTTCTCGCGGAGGGGGTCCATTCCGTGATCGGTTCTTGGGGATACTGACGATGATCGTGCAAACTGCTCTCCTGGTCGGTTTGGTGCTCTTCTCGGTCCTGGCCATCGTGCTCCGCGACCTGCTGAAGGCGGCCATCTCGCTGGCCGTGGCCAGCCTTCTCCTGGGGATCGTGTTCTTCCGCATGAACGCGCCCTACGCGGGGGTCTTCGAGATCTCCGTCGTGGCCGGGTTGATCACGGTCCTGTTCATCCTGACCATCGCCCTGACGAACAAGGCCGAGGAGGTCCGGGAATCGCGGCTCGTCGCCTGGGTCTTCCCGCTGTTCTTCCTGGCCTTCATCATCATCGACGCCCTGGTCATGAAGGGGCTCCTGCAGAAGATCCCCGCTCTGCCCTCGGCGCCGGAGGTCGGGGCCTTCGGGGACGTTCTCTGGAAAGGCCGGACCATGGATCTCGTCGGCCAGATCGCCGTCATCCTGGCCGGCGTGACCGCCGTCCTGGCCCTGTTCCGCAAGAGGGACAAACATGATTGACACTTGGTATCTCTATCTCTTCTTTTCGGCCGCGCTCATCCTGGCCGGGCTCCTCTGCCTCCTGACGAAGAGGAACCTCATCCGCCTTTTCATCGGGATCATGGTCATCGGCAAGGGGATCTCCCTCCTGCTCGTGTCGACGGGCTTCGCCCGGGCCAATATCCTGACCGCCCAGGCCCTCGTCGTGACCTTCATCGTCATCGAGGTCAGCCTGGTGGCCACGGCCCTGGCCCTGATCATCAACATCTACCGGACGACCAAGAGCCTGGACGTCCGCAAGCTGACCAGGCTGAAAGGGTAAGCCATGAACGGACTCGGTTTCCTCCTCTCCCCGCCCATCGCCTTCCTCTTCTTCCTCGGGGTGGCCTTTGCCCTCTACGCCCTGGGGAAGGCCATGGCCCCCGCCCTGAACAAGGCCGGCGGCAAGCTGACGACGTACGCCTGCGGAGAGGACATCCCGGGAGCCAAGGTCCAGTTCGGCTACCGGCTGTTCTTCTTCATCGCCCTGTTCTTCACGATCATGCACGTCGCCGCCTTGGTCATCGCCACCGTCCCCTCGGGGAAGATCGTCTTCTTCGCCGTCTTCTACCTGCTGATGATCTTCCTGGCGATCATGGCCCTCATCAGGAGGAGTTAACATGCTCAAGAAGCTCGCCCGCTGGTCCAGGATCAAGTCGCCCTGGATCCTCCACCTCAACTCCGGCGCCTGCAACGCCTGCGATATCGAGATCGTCGCCGCCCTGACCCCCCGGTTCGACGTCGAGCGCTTCGGCATCCTCCTCAAGGCCACCCCCCGGCACGCCGACGTCATCGTCGCCAGCGGGCCGGTCACCCGGCAGATGCGCGACCGGATCATCCGCATCTACGAGCAGACGCCGGACCCCAAGTTCGTCATCGCCGTCGGGGCCTGCGCCATGTCCGGGTGCGTCTACCGGGGGTCCTACAATATCCTGGGGGGCCTCGATCAGGTCATCCCCGTCAACATGTACGTCCCGGGCTGCCCGGCCCGGCCCGACGCCATCGTCGACGCCGTCGTCAAGCTCCTCGGGAAACTCTAGACAGCGAGGCAATGCCATGACCGACGCCGAGATCATCGAAAAACTCAAGGCCGACCTGGGCGCCAAGATCCTTGATCTGACCAACCCCGCCCCGCGCCGGTTGTTCCTCAAGGTCGCCCCCGCCGACCTCCTGGCCGCCACGGGGACCCTCCGTGACAAGTACGGGGTCGTCTTCCTGTCGACCATCAGCGGAGTGGACGCGGGAGAGACCTTCGATATCATCTACCATTTTTCGACGCCCGAGCAGGATTTCAACCTGCGGACCGAGGTCCCCAAGGCCCGGCCCCACGTCGAGAGCATCTGCCCCCTCATCCCGGGGGCCATCCTCTACGAGCGGGAGATCCAGGACATGTTCGGGATCGTTGTCGACCACATCCCCGACCCGCGCCGCCTCCTTCTGCCCGACGACTGGCCCGAGGGCCAGCATCCCCTGCGCAAGGACTGGAAGCACGAGCGCCCGGTCGAGATCATCCCCGGAGGCCAGTCATGAAGTTCCAGATCCCCATCGGCCCCCAGCACCCGGCCCTCAAGGAGCCCATCAGCCTGCGGATGACCGTCGAGGGCGAGGTCATCGTCGACGCCGACATCCGCCTCGGATACAACCACCGCGGCGTCGAGAAGGTCGCCGAGGAGAAGAACTGGACCCAGAACCTCTATCTCACCGAGCGCATCTGCGGCATCTGCTCCCATTCCCATTCGACCTGCTACGCCCAGGGCGTCGAGAAGCTGATGGAGATCGACCCGCCCAAGCGCGGCATGGCCATCCGCTACCTCGTCTCGGAGCTCGAGCGCGTCCACAGCCACCTCCTCTGGCTGGGGGTGGCCGGCCACGAGGCCGGTTTTGACTCCTTCTTCATGTACGTCTGGCGCGACCGGGAGATCGTCATGGACCTCCTGGAGCTGATCTCCGGCAACCGCGTCCACTACGCCATCAACACGGTCGGCGGCGTGCGCCGCGACCTCGACGCCGGCCAGGTGGACAAGATCCTCGAGGGCCTCGTCACCCTGAAGAAGCGGAGCGAGTACTACCTCAAGATCGGGGGCACCGAGCCGAGCTTCGTGGCCCGCATCGCCGGGGTCGGCCTTCTGCCCCTGGAGAAAGCCGTCGCCCTGTGCGCCGTCGGGCCGACGGCCCGGGCCTCGGGCTGGGCCCGTGACGTCCGCAAGGAAGACCCTTACGCGATCTATGACGAGATCGACTTCGAGGTGGCCACGGCCGATACCTGCGACGTCCTCGGCCGGGTCGTCGTCCGGGTCAAGGAGGTCCTCGAATCCTACAAGATCTGCGAGCAGATCCTGAGGAACCTGCCGGCCGGGCCCATCGCCGCCAAGGCCCCCCGCAAGGCCAAGCCCGGGGAGGTCGTCAGCCGCTACGAGGCGCCCCGCGGTGAGAACATCCACTACATCAAGTCCAACGGGACGGACAAGCCCGAGCGCCTCAAGGTCCGGGCCCCGACGCTGGGGAACTACCCGGCCACGGTGGAGATGCTCCGCAACGGCTTCATCGCCGACATCCCGCTCATCTTCGCCGCCATCGACCCCTGCATCTGCTGCGCCGAGCGGGCCGTCGTCCTGACGAGCGCCCGCAGCGGCGAGGAGAGGATCGTCCGCCTCGGCGACCTGCGCCGGCAGGCCCTCGAGCGTCATCACAAAGCGCCGCTGAAAAGGAATGCCGTATGGCCGCTCTGAGAACATTGCTTTATCTCTTGGTCTACCCCGGGCTGCTGTTCCTGTTCGTCTACTCGACGTTCTGCGAGTGGTTCGACAGGAAGGCCTTCGCCAGGCTCCAGAACCGGATGGGCCCGACCCACACCGGGAAATTCGGGCTCCTCCAGCCGGTCGCCGACATCGTCAAGCTCCTGGCCAAGGAGGACGTCGTGCCCGACGCCGCCGACAAGCGCCTGTTCTCGGCCCTGCCGGCCTTCGGCCTGGCCGTCGTGTCGACGGCCGGGCTGCTGCTGCCCGTCTGGAACTTCGACCTCGGCGTCCCCAGCTTCAACTCCTTCCAGGGCGACCTCATCGTCATGCTCTACCTCCTGACGCTGCCGACGCTCATCATCTTCCTGGCCGCCTGGTCCTCGACGAACTTCTTCTCCGAGATCGGGGGGGCCCGGGTCCTGACGATGCTCTTCGGCTACGAGGTGCCCCTGTTCCTGGCCGTCCTCAGCCCGGCCATCCTGGCAGGGTCCTGGCGCCTGGCCGAGATCGCCGCCTTCTACCAGGCAAGGCCCCTGCTCATCCTGCCGAACCTCCTGGCCTTCGCGATCGCCGTCGTCGCCGTCCAAGCCAAGCTCGAGCGCTGCCCCTTCGACATCCCCCACGCCGAGACGGAGATCGTCGGCGGCACGTTCACCGAGTTCTCGGGCAAGAAGCTGGCGTTGTTCCGCCTCATGTTCGACATCGAGATGGTCGTCGCCAGCGGCCTCCTGGCGACCGTCTTCCTGGGGGGCTTCCCCGGAGGGGCCTTCGCCGGTTTCGTTCACCTCGTTGTCAAGACCCTGTTCGTGATCTTCCTCTTGTCCCTCATCCGGGCCTTGACCTCCCGCATCCGGATCGATCAGGTCGTGACGTTGGCCTGGAAGTATCTGGCCCCGCTGGCCGTCCTCCAGCTCCTGATCATCATCCTCTTGAAGGGGTTGCTGTCATGAAAATCGCGGTCTTCCTCCCCGAGCTCCTCCGACATCTCTTCAAGAAGCCGGCCACGGTCGACTACCCGTTCGTGAAGCTCGAGGTCCCCAAGGACTTCCGCGGGACGCCTTTCCTCGATCCCTCCATGTGCATCGTCTGCCGGGCCTGCGAGCGCGACTGCCCGGCGGAGGCCATCGAGATCACGTCCGTCAACGAGGCCGAGAAGCGCTTCCGGATGGTCATCCACAACGACCGTTGCATCCATTGCGCCCAGTGCGTCGATTCCTGCCCGACGACCCCCAAGGCCATGCACATCGACAGCCTCCACGAGATCGCCGACGACAGCCGGCACAAGATGAAAAAGGAATGGGTCTACGTCCGGGCCGTCGTCAAACCCAAGCCCGCGGCGCCCCCCGCTGAAGCTCCCAAGGCCTGAGATGCCTTCTCAATCAGGTCGGCGCTTCTCCCCTTTTCTGCGACCTTGGATCGATAGCCGGCAGTAGATATCCCCCCTTGCCCCCCAGGCCCCCGGGAGTCTGTCCCGACGGTTCCCCTGTCGGCGGCCGCCGGGTCCCCATCCGGCAGGGAGCGGACTCCGGGGAGCGACGGTTGAAAGTGCGGCGGCGCGACTCGGGGCCGCACTTTCAAGGAGTCTCCTGAAAAAAGGGGAGAAGCGCCTCAGATTTTCATCGGCATGAGGACGTAGAGGTGGGCGATGGCCTCTTCGGCCTCCGGTTCGAGAAGGACCGCGCTGTTCTCGTCCTTGATCTTGAAAACGACGCTCTCCGATCCGGACGCTGTCAGAAAATCCAGAAGGTACTGGGCGTTGAAGCCGATCTCGAGATCCTGCCCATTGTAGGCGACCTCCAGCCGGTCCTTGGCCTCCCCGATTTCGGGATTCGACGAGAACAACCGGAGCCGGTTCTTTTCGATCGTGAACTTGATGCCCTTGGAGCGCTCCGACGAGAGCAAGGCGACCCTCCGGACGGCGTTGGCCAGGGCCTCCCGGTCGATCGACAGGCGCCCGGGGTTGTCCTTGGGGATAACGGCTTGGTAATTCGGGAACTTGCTTTCGATGATCCGCGAGATGAGGACCCTCTCCCCGACCTTGAAGAAGAGATTGTTCTCGTCCATATCGAACTCGACGGTCTCCCCCTCGAGCTTCCGGAGCTCGCTCAGCGTCTTCTTGGCCACAATGACGCTGATGTCCTTTCCCGGCTTCAGCCCGTCGTCGGCCTTTTTCGTGTAGGCCAGGCGGTGCCCATCCGTGCTCACGAGCTCCATCTTCCGGTCGCCCAGCGACAGGAGCGCTCCGTTGAGATAGTATCGCTGCTCCTGCGTGATCGCGTAAAAGACCCGCTCGATCATCCCCTGGAGGTCGTGGAGGGCGAGGCGGATGTTCCTTTCGAAAGGTGACCCCGGGACCTGCGGATAATCATCGCGCGGCAGCCCGAGGATGCGGAACTCGCTCTCCCCGGCCTTGACTTCGATCGCGTCGTCTTTCTTCTCGACCCGAAAGGTCTGTCCCTCGGGGAGCGACTTGACGATCTCGAAGAACTTCTTCCCGTTGACCGTGATGGCCCCTTCCTCTTCGATCGTCGCGGGCACGCGGGTCCGCAGGCCGACCTCCAGGTCGGTTCCCGTCAGCTCGACGTCCGACCCGGCCGCGATCATCAGGATATTGGCCAGGATCGGCATCGTATTCCGTTTCTCGACGATGCCTTGGAGAAGCTGGAGCTCCTCGAGCAGGGTTTCCCGGAGAATCGTGAAATTCATGGTGCCGCCTTTCTCTCTATGCCTCGTTCCATTCCTCTTTAATCCTATTATTTATTAATAAAGACAACAGAAATCAAGAAGAGAAAGAAGAAAAGGCCCTGGAAAAGTGGGGATCGTCCGGAAAGCGCTGATTTTCCTCATTGGACAAAGGCCATGAGACTGTTGATTTCTTTGTTGAATTCGGGATCCTCGGCCCTCAGCTTCTCGATCTTCCGGATGCTGTGGATGACGGTCGTATGGTGTTTTCCACCGAATTTCTTGCCGATCTCGGGCAACGACGAGCGGGTCATTTCCTTGGCAAGGTACATGGCGATCTGGCGGGGGAAGGCGATCTTCGGGGAATTGTTCTTGGATTTGAGCTGGGAGGGCTTGATCTTGAACTTGTGGCAGACGAGCTTCTGGATCTTTTCCACAGTGACGATGGTCGCGGACGAGTCAAGAAGCCCCTTGAGCGCCTCTTTGGTCAGGTCGAGATCGATCTTCTCGCCTTTGAGGGAGGCGAAGGCGATGACCCGGCGAAGATAGCCCTCGAGCTCGCGGATATTGGACTGGACCTTGTCGGCGATGTACAGGGCGACGGTCTCCGGGAGGACAACAGCCTCCAAGTCGGCCTTTTTCTTGAGGATGGCGATCCGGGTCTCGATGTCGGGTGACTTGAGGTCGGCGATCAGGCCCCATTCAAAGCGCGACCGGAAACGCTCTTCGAGGTGGGGGATCTCTTTGGGCGGGCAGTCGCTGGAAATGACGATCTGCTTCTGGCTGTCATAAAGGTGGTTGAAGGTGTGGAAAAACTCCTCTTTCGTCCGCTCGCGGCCCGAGAGGTAGTGGATGTCATCCATGAGCAGGACGTCGACGCTCCGGTATTTCTCGCGGAACTCCAGGATCTTCCCGTACTGAAGGTGATTGACGAGGTCGTTCATGAACTTTTCGGTCGTCACGTACAGGATCTTGTTGCGGTTGTTCTGCTGGGCGGCGAAATGCCCGATGGCGTTCATGAGATGGGTTTTGCCGAGGCCCGCGCCGCCGTAGATGTAGAGCGGGTTATAGGACTTGGCCGGATTGTTGGCCACGGCGGTCGCCGCGGCGTACGCGAACTGGTTGCAGCTGCCGACGACGAAGTTATCGAACGTATAATTCGGGTTGAGATTGGGGCCGACGGCCGGCTGCTTGGCCCGCCGGTCCTCGGGGGATTTGCGCATGAAGGAGGCCGGGGTGTCATCGTGGATGTAGCGGATCTCGTACGTCCGGCCGAAGAGCCCCAGGGAGCATTCGTTGATGAGGCTCGAATAGTGGAAGGAAAGCCAGTCGCGGAAATAGGCGTTGGGGACCTTGATGTAGAGACAATCCTTTTCCTGCCCGATGAAATTGGTCGGATCGAACCAGGTCTCGAAGCTCTTGGGATCGACCTTGGTCTCGATGGCCGCGAGGATCCGGATCCAAGGATTTTGTTTTTCTTCAGGTTCCATGGGTTCTGTCAGTTTTTCCACAGAATTATCAACATCTGTGGAAAAGCCCTTTCCCGCCGGGGATCGAGCCGGGAAAGGCTCGGTCAGGATAGCATTTCGAAGGCCGATTTTCAAGATTTTTTTTGGCGGGAGCGGGCGAGGGAGGCGGGATTTGCCAAAGACCGGCGTTTATGGTATAAAACCCGCTCACGAACATCGAGCGAAGAGAGAACCGACCATGCCGAAAGTGTGCGAGATATGTCAAAAAGGCCCCGTCTTCGGGCATAGCGTCAGCCATTCCCACAAGGCCTCCCCCAAGAAGTGGAGACCGAATCTCCAGCACGTCAAAGCGCGAACCCCCAAGGGCGTCCGTCAGATCTGGGTCTGCACGCGATGCCTGCGATCCGGGAAGGTGGTGAAAGTTCTCTGACCCGGCCCTCAAGGCCGCAGGCGAGCCCTAAGCGGATCCCTTCGCGGGTCGAGCCCGCCGCGAAGGCCGGGCGCCAAGGGGGCGTTGGACACTCCGAATTCCTGGTGAAGAGATCCGGCTAACAGCGCTCGACGGAGGAGACCTCCTTGAGGGACGAGATCCGCCGCGAGATGTCCTCGAGGTGTTTGAGGTCGCGGATCCGAAGCTCCAGCTTGATGCGGGCCTTCCCGCCGGCCGTCGTCGAGGCCTCGGCCTTGGCGATGTTCCCGTCGAGCTTGGCCACGGCCACGGCGACCTTGGCCAGGACGCCGGGCGAGTCGCCGGCCTTGATCATGAGCCGGGCCTTGAACATGCCCGCCAGGGCCGGATCCCAGGAGACATCGACCAGCCTCTGCCCGTCCAGGATCTCCTTCGTCACCAGGGGGCAGCGCATGGAGTGGACGGTCAGCCCCTGACCGGTCGTGAGATAGCCGACGACGGGCTCGCCCTTGATCGGGGAGCAACACTTGGCCAGGCTGATCATCTGTTCCCCCAGGTCCCTGAGGCGGATCGTCTCTCCGGGCCTGGGAACGATCCTCGAGGCCGCTTTTTCGAGGAGGGACGCCTTGCGAGGGGAAATACGGTCGGCCGGGAAGACGGCCGAGATGAGCTTGCGGTCGATGACGATCCGGCCCAGTCCGGCGAGCCGGTAAAGGTCCTCCATGTCCTTGATGTCCGCGCCCAGGACCTGGGCCAGCCGGGGCACAAGACGATCCTCCTTTCGCAGGTCGGCCGGGATGACATACTTGCGAAGCTCCTTGTCCCAGAGCTTGCGGCCCAGGGCGGCGCTCGACGTCCGGCTCCTCGCGCGAAGCCACCGCTTGAGCTGCTGGCGGGCTCCCGAGGTCGTGGCCGCCGCCAGCATGGCCCGCGTCGGGGCTTTATCCTTGTCCGTCAGGATCTCGACGATGTCCCCGGTCTTGAGGACCGTCTTGAGCTCGGCCGGGGACCCGTTGATGCGGGCCCCGGAAGCCTGCAATCCGACCTCGGAATGGATCTTGAAGGCGAAATCCAGGGCCGTGGCCCCGGGCGGGAGATTGACGACGCTGCCCTTCGGCGTGAAGACGTAGACCTCCTCCGGGATGAGGTTCGTCTTGAGGCTCCGCAGGAATTCCTGGGGATTCCTCTGTTCCTTGAAGAGGGCGGCCATCTCCCGGAGCCAGTGGAGCCGGCGGTCCTCCTTCATCGGGCCCGGCGGTTCGCCCTCCTTGTAGCGCCAATGGGCGGCGATGCCGTTCTCGGCCAGGTCGTGCATCTCGCGGGTCCGGATCTGGATCTCGAACGTCTTGCGGCCCTCCGTGATGATCGTCGTATGGAGGGCCTGGTAGAGGTTGGGCTTGGGCATGGCGATGAAATCGCGGAACCGCTGGGGGAGATGGGGCCAGCGCTGGTGGATGATCCCCAGAGCGGCGTAACAGTTCTTGATGGAGTCGGTCATGATCCGCAGGGCCAGGAAATCGTAGATCTGGTCGAACCCGATCTCACGGCGGCGCATCTTGCTCCAGATGCTGTACGGGCGCTTGATGCGGGAAACGATCTCGGCCGGGATGCCATTCCCGGCCAGCAGCTCCTCGAGGGCGGCCTTCATGCGCCCGAGGTCCTGCTCCGCCTCTTTCTTGCGGGGGTCTACGAACTCGGCCACCTTGACGAACTCCTCCGGCGCGACGTAGCGGAACGACAGGTCCTCGAGCTCGGCCCGGATGCGGCCCATGCCCAGGCGGTTGGCGATCGGCGCGTAGATCTCGAGGGTCTCCCGGGCGATCCGCTCCCGCTGGTCCGCGTCGAGGGCCTTCAAGGTCTGGAGGTTGTGGATCCGGTCGGCGAGCTTGATGAAGATGACCCGGATGTCGTCGGTCATCGCCAGGATGATCTTGCGGATGGCCTCGGCCCGGCGGGCCTCAGGGGACGAGGCTTGGACCCGGCTGATCTTGGTGACGCCCTCGACGAGGTCGGCGACCTCCCGGCCGAAATTCTCCCGGACCTCGGCGACCGTCACGTCCGTGTCCTCCAGGACATCATGGAGCAGGGCGGCCGTGAGCGTCGTCCGGTCGAGCCTCATATCGGCCAGGAAGGCGGCGACTTCCAAGGGATGGCTGAGATAGGCCTCCCCCGACCGCCGAACCTGTCCTTTGTGGGCCTTGCCCGCGAAGACATAGGCCTTCTGGAGAACGGGGACCTCTTTCTCGCTGATGTACGACGAGGCTTTCTCGAGGATGTCGTCGAAACGGATCACGACCGGGGTCCTTCGGATCGGCGGGCCGGCCAGGCCGGGGCGCTGGTCACAAGGGCATTGTACCCGCGCCTCTCCCGCCATGTCAAAGAAGCCTCTTGTCCAGGCTCCGACGATCTTTCGGATATCGAGCCGCCGACGGCTATCCCCCCTTGCCCCCCAGGCCCCCGGGAACCAGTCCCGACGGTTCCCCCGAAGAATTGGGGGACACGTACCTGCGATACGTGTCCCCATTTTCTTTCGTGCTCTCTTCAGATATTTCTTGAAAGTGCGGCTCCGAGCCGCTCCGCCGCACTTTCAATGGTCGCTTCCCAGAGTCCGCTCCCTGCCGGTCCCCCTCAGCTATGGGGGTCTTCAGGGGGATAGCCACAGTCATCGCTCGATCCCGGATCCTGGATAAGAGGCTCAGCCCTCATCATAAGGAGGGCAGGGTGACGGACCTCGGTCGCCCGTTCAATCGGACGGGTCGGCCGCCGGCTTTTTCGGGGCCTTCACCGCGTCCCCGGCGTCCGGCTTGGCCGCGTCGTCTTTCTTCGCCTTGGTCGGCGCCTTCTCATCAGGGGCCTTTTTCTTGGCGTAGTCGGTGACGTACCAGCCGTTCCCTTTGAACTGGATGGCCGGCGGGGAGAGGATCTTTTCTACGGGCCCGCTGCAGGCCGGACATTTCGCGGGCGGCCCCTCCCCGGGCTTCTGGAGGACCTCGAAAGTCACACCACAACTCCGGCATCGGTATTCGTAGAGGGGCATGGTCGGGACTCCCGTCTTTCAGGGTTCGAAAAAGGAGTCATTATACCAGAAGGACGGGACGAGGCAAGGCTGTCCGCTATTCCGCGAAGACGACGGCTTCGAAGACGCGGAGGGTCGCCCCGCGGCGCCAGGCGTCCGGAGGCAGGCCCGCCTTGAGACAAGCCTGGCGGAGAAAAGTCTCCCGGTCCCAGCCGTTCTCCACGGGCACTTGGGGCAGCAACAGGCCCTTCTTGTCCCCCTGGGCGACGACCAGCCCGTGTCGGCCGACCCGGACCTGGCGCGGATTGGCGATCTCCTCGAGCGGCGTCAGGACGGACACCTCGATCCGCAGGTCCCGGAGCTCAGCGGCCTCGACGGGGGGGAAGCGCGAGTCCTGCGAGGCGGCCAGGACGGCCGTTTGGATGACGGCCAGGCCGAGGGGCACGGAAGGCTCGATGAACCCGATGCAGCCTCGCAGCTCGCCGCGCTTCTTGAGGCTGACGAAGACGCCGCACGGCTCGCGGAGTCTGGGGTTGCCGGAAAGGTCCTCGATGATCGCGCCGCGCTCGACGAAAGCCGTGACGGAGGCCCGGGCGAGGCCCAGGAGGTCCGCCTTGTCGCTTTTCGTCAGGGTCCGGGCGTCGAACCCGGCGTCCGAGATAACGGCCGCTCCGAGGTACCCGACGACCGGTCCGCCGAAGGCCGATGAGTCCGTCCGCCGGAGGACCTCCACCCTGGGGCGGCCGGCCTTTTTGGCCAGGAGAAGGGCCGTGACGACCGGCCCCCCGCCGCACATGATGTTCTCCCCGTCCTCGATCCGCCGGATCAGGCGCTCCGTGTCGAGCGCCCGGATGAGGGCTTCGGTCGCGGCGTCCTGGGCCTCCGCTTCCTCCGGGGGCAGGAAGTGGGACAGGTCGGTCGAGGCGACGACCAGGACTTCGCGGCCCGCGCAGGCTTTGGCCAGGGCCCCGGCCAGAGTTTCGATGGTCCGGCGGTCTTGCGTGCCCATGACGATGGGCACGATGGCCGCTCCGGGCAGGGCCCTCTGGACGAAGGGGATCTGGACCTCGATGGAATGCTCCCGGGCGAAAGCTTCGGGAAGGACGCGGGCCCCGGAGGCTTTCATGACGGCCCCGGCCAGGGCTTCGTCGATCCTGACGACGCCGAGGGGGGTTTCGAACCCTCCTTTCGGCCAGATCGCGCAGCCCGGGAAAGGCACGCGGTGGGAAGGGCCGATGATGACCACCGTTTGGTACGGCCGGCCCTTGACGGCGGCGTAGGCCGAAGCGGCCGTCCGGCCCGAATAGACGAATCCCGCGTGCGGCGCGATGAGGGCGATGATCCGTCCGCCGTCCGGTCCGGCCGGGGCCGCGAGGCTCATGGCTCCGTCGACCGCCGCGGCCAGCCGGCCGGGGTCCTGTTCGTAGAACTGGCCGGCGAAGGCGGCCCGCTTGATGGTGTTTTCGGCCGCGACGAGGGGGGTCAGAACAGCGAGGGCCGCGAGGGCGCGGAGGATGTTCTTCATGGCCGGGCCTTCCGTCTTTCATCATAGCCGCGCGAACCTGAAAAAGCAACGGGATGCGGATTGACATTTGCCGGGCTTTCGATACAATGGTTCTCGGAAGGTTGAGATGAAAGGCTTCTTCAAGTTCCTGCTGGCCACCCTGACGCTCGGCTCGGTTTTTTTCCTGGGCTTTTCCCTCGGTAAGGAAAAGGAAAAAGCCAAGATCCCGATATTCCAGGAAGAGTCCGAAGGCCACGAATGACGCCCGGGGGGGCGGCCCCTCCCGCTGAACGCCGCGTGTTGCCGCAGGGGTGATCGGAAAGAACGACATGAGCTGGGGCGCGACCGTCATCCTGATCCTCTTCGGCGCGTTCGTGTTGCTCATCATCCTCAATCCGAGCATCTCGTGCTTCGGGAAGCGCATCCGCTCGCCCTTCTATCCGCTGCTGCGAAAGAAGACGGCGAAGAGGAAGACCACGGATTATCACTTCCATCTCGCCGACGGGCCGGCCCCCAAGGCCGGGCCGGAGAACGCGACCCCGCCTGGGGACCCGAAGCGGCCGGCGCCCAAGACCGATGATTACGGGTTCCGTCTCGATTGATGAGGGGCGGGACCGGGCGGGATTCCTCACCCTGACACTCTTGTGCCTGAGCGGCGCGCTGGCCGCCTGCGCTCCCCGACCGCCGGCTCTCATCCCCCCCGCCGGCAGGGTCGAGGCCGTCGAGGGCTTTGGGTCGGTCGTTCTCAAGGGGGAGGCCGTTCTCAAAGGGAGATTCGCCTTCCTGTTCCGGTCGCCGGGCCGGGGGCGGATCGAGGCCCTTGATCCGCTCGGCCGGACCGCGTTCACTCTCCTTCTTGAAGAGGAGCGGGCCGTTCTCGCTTTGCCCGGGGAGAAAGTCTATGCGGAGGATTCTCCTTCGGCGCTGTTGACCCGGATCCTGGGATTCGCCATCCTCCCCGACGACATGATCGGGATCCTGTGCGGCGCGAGGGCGAATGCCGACCGGACCGCGGATCCGGCATCGGGATGGGCCATGGAGAGGGATGCGCGGGGGCGGCTCATCGCCGGGTCGCGTGACGATATCGGGTTCTCGGTCAGGGAATTCTTCCCGGGAGGCGGCGTCCCGCGGGAGATCTCCGTCTCCGGTCCCGCGATGACCGGGCGGCTGAAAGTCCTTTCCCTCCGCTTCAATCCGCCGGAGCGGGCCGGGGCCTTCGACACGGCTTTCCTTCGAGGCTATTCTTTGCGGACCTGGGAGGGGATCGAGGAGATCCTCCGAAAATGATCTTCCCGGCCTTCGCCAAGATCAATCTCGGCCTGGAGGTCGTCCGGCGCCGTCCCGACGGGTATCACGACATCCGGACCCTCTTCCAGACGATCACGCTGGCCGACGAGCTTGCGTTCGAGCCGGCCGCCGGCGGGGCTATAACGATCGACGGTGATGATCCGTCCATCGCTTGGGATGGGACGAACCTCGTCCAGCGAGCGGCCTTCGCCCTGAAAGAAAGGTCCGGGGCGGCGGCCGGGGCGGCCATCTTCGTCAGGAAGAGCATTCCGGCCGGCCGGGGCCTGGGCGGCGGCAGCTCGAACGCGGCCGTGACCTTGATGGCTCTCCATAGGATGTGGGGCCTGGGGCTGACGCGGAGTGAGTTGGCGTCCATCGCCAGTTCCCTAGGGGCCGATGTCCCCTTTTTTCTCGAGGGCGGCCTGTGCCTTGGGGAGGGGATCGGCGACATCCTGACGCCGCTCCCGGACCGGGATCCGCTTCTGTGCGTCCTTGTCTTCCCGCCGTTCGCCATTCCGACGGCCGGGGTTTACGGCGCCTATCCGCCGTTCTTGACTTCAGAGGGCAAACCCAGTAAAATTGAGCGCTTTCTGGAGTCCGGAGACTTCGGCCTTTTGGGAAATGACCTGGAACACGTCATTTTCAGGGACCATCCCGAGCTCGAGGCCGTCAAGAGGTCCCTGCAGGACACAGGAGCGCTGCTGACGATGGTCAGCGGCTCGGGCTCGGCGGTGTACGGGCTGTTCGCGGACCGGGGCAAGGCCCGGGAGGCGCTGGCCCGGCTCGGCGGGACATCGAGGGTTCACCTCGCGGAAACCCTGCCCCGGGAGGGCTATCGGGCACGGCTCAGCGCTGGGGTGTAGCCAAGCGGTAAGGCAACGGACTTTGGCTCCGTCACCGGAGGTTCGAATCCTCCCGCCCCAGTTCTCGCGATAGAGGACAAGGAAGGAACGATGAAGATTTTCTCAGGCTCTTCGAACACGGCCCTGGCCGGGGAGATCGTCCGCTACCTGCAGGCGGATCTCGGGCGCTGCGTCCTCGACCGCTTCAGCGACGGGGAGATCCATTTCTACATCGATGAGAACGTCCGGGGAGAGGACGTGTTCATCATCCAATCGGGCTCGGCGGACGCCAACTTCCACCTCATGGAATTGTTCATCATGATCGACGCCTTCAAGCGGGCGTCGGCCGGGCGGATCACGGCGGTCATCCCCTACTTCGCCTACGCCCGTCAGGATTGGAAGGACCGGCCCCGCGTTCCCGTCTCGGCCCGGCTCGTCGCCGACCTCATCGAACGGGCGGGCGCCAACCGGGTCCTGACGATGGACCTCCATTCACCCCAGATCCAGGGCTTCTTCTCGGTGCCCGTGGACAACCTCATGGCGGCCCCCGTCCTGGCCGCCCATATCCGGTCGATGAAGATCGAGGACCTGACCATCGTCTCGCCGGACGCGGGGGGCGTCGGCCGGGCCCGGTACTTCGCTCAGCGCCTCGGGGCCAACCTGGCCATCGTCGACAAGCGCCGGCCCGCGCCGAACGAGGCCAAGGTCCTCCATGTCATCGGCGAGGTCCGCGGACGGAACGTCGTTCTCTTCGACGACATGGTCGATACGGCCGGAACGCTGACCCTCAGCGCGGAGGCCCTGGCCAAAGAGGGGGCCAAGAGCATCTTCGCCGCCTGCACCCACCCGGTCCTCTCGGGCCCGGCCCTGGACCGGATCGCGGCGTCGAAGCTGGAGCGCCTCTTCGTGACCAACACCATCCCGCTCGGCGCCCGGGCCGCATCCTCCGGGTCGTTCACCGTTCTGTCGGTCGCCGAGCTCTTCGGGGAGGCCATCCGGAGGATCAATGAGGGAAGCTCGGTGAGCTCCCTGTTCGTCTAAGGAGGAAGATATGGGCATGGTCATCAAGAGCGAAAAGCGCCAGGGCCTCGGGAAGAACGCCGCCCGCCGGCTGCGGGCCCAGGGCTTCGTCCCGGCCGTCCTTTACGGGGAATCGATGGACAGCCTGCCGCTCGTCCTGAACAAGAAGGACATCGTCAGCATCCTCAAGCTCGATTCGGGAGAGAACACGATCTTCCGGGTGGCTGTCGATGCCGAGGAGTACGATGTCATGATCCGCGAGCTGCAGGTCGAGCCGGCCACCGACGAGCTGCTCCACGTGGACCTCATCCGCATCTCCATGGACAAGCCCATCCGGGTCACGGTCCCCATCGTCCACCGGGGCGATCCCATCGGGGTCAAGACCGAGGGCGGGTTCATCGATTTCGCCAACCGCGAGGTCGACGTCGAATGCCTGCCCCGAGACATCCCCGAGAGCCTGGAGATCGACATCTCGGGGCTCCACATCCACCAGACCTTCAAGGTCGCGGACATCACGCCGCCGCCGGGCGTCAGGATCATCAGCGACCCGGGGACGGTCCTCGTCCTCATCTCGGTCCCGCACAAGGAAGAGGAGTTCCCCGGGGAGAAGCCGGAGGAGGCCGTGGCCGAGGGGGCTGCGGAACCCGAGGTCATCAAGAAGGAGCGCGCCGAGAAGGAAGAGCCGGAGAAGTAGGCCTTGTGGCTGGTCGTAGGCCTGGGTAACCCGGGCGAGGAGTACGAAGGGACGCGCCATAACGCCGGCGTCATGCTGGTCGAGCGGGTGGCCCGGGGTTGGGGCGTCACGCTCAAGGGCCGGACCTTTCGGGCCAGGACCGCGGTCGTGCGGCGGGACCCGGAGGATGTCCTTCTGGCCTGTCCCCGGACTTACATGAACCTCAGCGGGTTGGCCGTCCGGGCCATCCTGGCGGGAAGGGACATCGACCCCGGGCGGCTCGTCGTCGTCTACGACGACCTCGACATCCCCCTCGGGGAGATCCGGGTCCGGAAGAAGGGCAGCCCGGGGACCCACAAGGGCATAATCTCGGTCGTCAACGAGATCGGGACGCGCGAATTCGCCCGGATCCGGATCGGGATCGGGCCGCTGCCCGGCAGGCAGGACGCGTCCGACTTCGTCCTGGCCCCCTTCCGGCGGGACGAGAGGCCCGACCTCGAACGCAGCCTGGCCGACGCGGCCGAGGCCTTGGAGATGGTCCTTGACGGAGGGATCGAGAGGGCCATGACCCGCTTCAACCGGCGGGACGCCGGGGCCGCGGAGACGATGTGAGACCGGGTCGCCTAGGGGCCGAAGAGGCCTCCGCGAAAGGTTGCTTTTTTCCCGCGATCGGCTAAAATAGAGCGCGGACTCCTTGTTCCTTCCACAAGAGAAGGGGCTATCGATCCATAAGGAGGTCTCGATGAGACAGTATGAAACGGGGTTCATTCTCTCCCCCGCCCTCGGCGAAGAAGAGACAGCCCAATACATCCAGCAGATGGCCGAGATCGTGGCCCAGCGCAAGGGCCGGATGATCAAGCAGGACGTCTGGGGGAAGCGCCGGCTGGCCTACCCGATCAAGAGGTTCGAGGACGGCTTCTACGTCTTCTTCACCTACGAAGGGCCGGGCGACATCTCGACGGAAATGGAGCGCCGGTTCAAGCAGACCGACACCGTCATCCGCTTCATGACCGTCAAGAAGGACGCCCGGGACATGGCCCGCCGCAGGAAGAAGAAGACCGTCGATGCGGCCCGGGCCGCGGGCGCGCCGGGCGAGGCGGCCCCCGCCGGCGGGACCGAGGAGAAGTGAGATGGCCAGAGAAGACAGGCCCGAAAGGCCCGAACGCAGCGAACGCGGCCCGTACCGGAAGTACTTCGCCCCGAAACGGAAGTTCTGCCGGTTATGCCAGCGCGACATCCGGGGCATCGACTACAAGGCCGTCGAGATCCTCAAGAAGTACATCCCCGACCGGGGCAAGATCACGCCCCGCCGGATCACCGGGACCTGCGCGTTCCATCAGAGAAAGCTGTCCCTGGCCATCAAGCGGGCGCGCCTGATGGCCCTCCTCCCCTACGTCGAGGACTAAGATGAAAGTCATCCTCAAACAGGACGTGGACAAGCTCGGCCGCAAGGGCGACATCGTCAATGTCGCCCCGGGGTTCGGGCGGAACTATCTCATCCCCCGGGGGGCGGCCATCGCCGTGACGTCGACCAACGTCAAGATGATCGAGATCGAACGCCAGGCCCTCCAGAAGAAGCTCGAGGCCGAGCGGCGGTCCTACAAGTCGCTCGCCGAGAAGCTCGACCAGGTGACGCTGACATTCGCCCGGAAGGCCGGGGACAAGGACGTCATTTTCGGATCCGTTTCGGCCGCGGACGTCAAGGACGGCCTCGACCGGTTGGGCTTCGACATCGACAAGAAAAAGATCCTTCTCGACGAGCCCATCAAGCGGCTCGGCAATTTCGCGGTCCCCGTCAAGGTCTCGCCGGAGGACCGCGCCGAGGTCAAGATCGTCGTCGTCCGCGAAGAGGACGGGGGCGCGCCGCAGTCCGGCGGTCCGAGCGAAGGGCCGGCGGACGTTTGAGCCTGGGCCTGGGGCGGGCCGGGCGGGAATGAGGTGGCCATGGAACTCGACCTGATGTTCCTGAAAAAGACGCCGCCGCACAGCCTCGAGGCCGAACGGACGGTCCTCGGAGGGATCCTCGTCCAGAACGAGAACCTCAACGTCGTCCTGTCGGTCATTTCGCCCGAGGACCTGTACAAGGACTCCCACCGAAAGATCCTGGAAAGGATCATTTCCCTCGTCGACAAGGGCCTGCCCGTGGATCTCCTGTCGCTGACAGAGGACGCCCAACGGGCCGGCGTCCTGGAGGAGGCGGGAGGGGCCGCCTACCTCGCCTCGCTGCTCGACGGCGTCCCCCGCAACCTCAACGTCGAGTACTACGCCCAGATCATCAAGGAAAAGGCCCTCCTCCGCCGGCTCATCCTGTCCTCGACGCGGATCATCCAGGAGAGCTACGAACAGAAGGAGGACGCCGACGAGCTCCTCAACGCCGCCCAGGCGGCCATCGTCGAGGTCGCCGGCCAGCGCATCAAGCCCGGTTTCCAGCCCATGACGGCCCTGACCGGCCCGACCCTGGAGATGATCCGCATGCTCGCCGAACGCAAGGAGGCCGTCACGGGCGTGCCGACGGGCTTCCGGTACCTCGACGGCATGACCTCGGGCTTCCACCCCTCGGAGCTCGTCATCCTGGCGGCCCGCCCGTCCATGGGCAAGACCGCCCTGGCCTTGAACATCTCTCAGCACGTCGGCCTCAAGACCGACAAGTCCGTCGGCTTCTTCTCCATGGAGATGGCCCAGGAGCAGATCGTCGTCCGCCTCCTCTGCTCGGAGGCCCAGCTCGACATAAAGCGGACCCGGACGGGATTCATCAACGACCGCGAGTTCGGCAAGCTGAAGCTGGCCGGCGAATCCTTGTCCCGGGCCCGGATCTACATCGACGAATCGCCGGCCCTGACGGTCATGGAGATGAAGGCCAAGTGCCGCCGCCTGAAGATGGAGCGGGGGCTCGACATCGTCTTCGTCGACTACATCCAGCTCATGCGGACGGGCGGCCGGTTCGAGAACCGCAACCAGGAGATGTCGTTCATCACCCGGTCCCTCAAGGAGCTGGCCAAAGAGCTGCGCATCCCCGTCGTGGGCATCTCCCAGCTCAGCCGGGCCCCGGAGAAAGGCCGGCGGGAGCCCAAGCCCCAGCTCTCGGACCTCCGCGAGTCGGGGGCCATCGAGCAGGACGCCGACGTCGTCATCTTCATCTACCGTCCCGAGTTCTACCACCCGGACGACGAGAGCATCAAGGGGGTCGCCGAGGTCAGTATCGCCAAGCAGCGCAACGGCCCCATCGGGAACCTCCAGCTGGCCTTCATCCGCGAGTACGCCCGGTTCGCCGACATGGAGCTCCACGCGCCGGAGTACTGAGGCGATGAAGGACAGGACGGCCTTCGTCTGCCAGAATTGCGGGACCCGGTCGCCGAAATGGATGGGGCGCTGCTCCGGATGCGGCGAATGGAACACCCTTGTCGAGGAGATCGAGGACGACGCCCCGGTCGAGGGGATCGCCTTCGCCCCCTCCGAGCCGGTCCTCTACGGGGAGATCCGCGAGACCTCCAATCCGCGGCTCATCCTCGGCATCGAGGACGTCAACAAGGTCCTCGGCGGAGGGCTCGTCCCGGGCTCCCTCGTCCTCGTCGGCGGGGAGCCGGGGATCGGGAAATCGACCCTTCTCCTCCAGGTCTCCCGCGATCTGGTCGCGGGAGGGGAGGCCGTCCTCTATGTTTCGGGAGAGGAGTCCCTCGAGCAGGTCAAGATCCGGGGGGACCGGCTCGGCGTCGGCGGCGGGAAGCTCTACATGCTGGCCGAGACGGGCCTCGAGCGCATCCTGGCCCAGGCTGAGCGCCTCAAGCCCGGAGCCCTGGTCGTCGATTCGATCCAGACCGTCTTCTCGGCCAAGCTCTCCTCGACCCCCGGGACGATCAGCCAGGTCCGGGAGGCGGCCAACCAGATCTTCCGCTTCGCCAAACGCAACCAGGTCCCGGCCTTCCTTGTCGGGCACATCACCAAGGACGGTTCGATCGCCGGCCCGAAGTCCCTGGAGCACATCGTTGACGTCGTCCTGCTCTTCGAAGGCGAGCGGGACCACAGTCACCGGGTGCTCCGGGCCATGAAGAACCGTTTCGGGCCCGTCTCGGAGCTGGCCGTCTTTGAGATGACGGGCGCTGGGCTGCAACCGATCGTCGATCCCTCGGCGTTCTTCCTGCGCGAACGGCCGCGCGGCGAGGCCGGGAGCGCCGTCGTCTGCACGATCAAGGGGACCCGCCCCCTCCTGGCCGAGGTCCAGGCTCTTGTCTCGTCGACGCTCTTCTCGGGGAACCCCCGCCGGATGAGCATCGGACTCGACCATCACCGGACGGCCATGCTCCTGGCGCTCGTGGAGAAGAAGGCCGGCTACAGCTTCGCCGGGGAGGATATCTACATCAACGTCGCCGGGGGGATGGCCATCGACGAGCCGGCCGTCGACCTCGGGGTCGTCATGGCCGTCGTCTCGTCGCTGAGGAACGCGCCCCTGCCCCAGGACACGGCCTTCTTCGGCGAAGTCGGGCTGAGCGGCGAGATCCGGTCGGTCGGCCAGCCCCTGGCCCGGGTCAAGGAGGCCCGGACGCTGGGGTTCGGGACGGTCCTCCTGCCGGCCGGCAACCTGGCGGCCTTGGACAAAGGAGACCTCCCGGACATCCGCTGCGTCGGCGTCAAGACGGTCCGCGAGGCCCTTCAGCATGTCTTCTGACCGAATGTGATATAAAGGATCCGTTCCATGGGCATCCTGGTTTTCCGATTGTTCATCATCGGGCTCATCACCACGGCCGGGTATTTCCACCCGCCATTCCTCCTGGACAGGCCCATCGGGGCCGCCGCGGCCTTCGGCCTGGGGGCGATCATGATGGTCCTCGAGACCCGTATCCGGAAGGCCCCCTTCCGGGTCATCTGGAGCGCCGGGATGGGCCTTTTCATCGGCATCCTCCTCGGCTGGCTGCTCGGCTCCATCTATCAGGCCGTCGTCAGGACCTCCGAGATGGCGACCTTCATCCGCATCTTCTTCCTGGTCATCATGCCCTACATCGGGCTCCTCGCCGGGACCCGGAAGCCCGAGTGGCTCGATCCGGCCTACTGGAGCGGGCTGTTCAAGGACAAGAAGGGGGACCGGGGAGCCAAGGTCCTGGACACGAGCGTCATCATCGACGGCCGCATCGCCGATCTCTGCGACACGGGGTTCGTCGAGGGCGAGCTGGTCATCCCGCAGTTCGTCCTCAAGGAGCTGCAGCTCGTCGCCGACTCGCCCGACGCCCTGAAAAGGCAGCGGGGCCGTCGGGGCCTGGACGTCCTGGGACGGCTCCAGAAATCGTCGCAGGTCTCGGTGACCATCTCCGACCTGGACTTCCCCGATCTCCGCGACGTGGACTCCAAGCTCATCGAATGCGCCAAGGCCTTGGGGGCCAAGATCGTGACCAACGACTTCAACCTGAACAAGGTCGCCCGTCTCCACGGCCTCAAAGTCCTCAACGTCAACGAGCTGACCAATGCCCTCCGGCCCGTGGCCCTGCCCGGCGAGGCCATGAGCGTCTTCATCCTCAAGGAAGGCAAGGAGAAGGACCAGGGCGTCGCCTATCTGGAGGACGGGACCATGGTCGTCGTCGACAACTCCCGCCGGATGATCGGCCAGACCGTCAACATCACCGTCACGTCCGTGCTCCAGACGACGGTCGGCAAGATGATCTTCGGCCGCTTCAACGGGGAGGCCTCGTGAGCCGGGTCACCGCGCTCGTCGTGGCCGCCGGCGCCGGGCGGCGGTTCGGGGGCCGGAAACAGTTCGCGGTCCTTCGTGGCCGGCCCGTCGTCGAATGGGCCCTCGAGGCCTTCCAGGCCCACGGAGCGGTCGACGACATCGTTCTCGTCCTGCCCGACGAGAAGGACGGCGAACGGTATCGGGACCGCTTCGGGAAGATCTCGTCGGTCGTCCGGGGAGGGCGCCGAAGGCAGGATTCCGTCCTTGAGGGCTTCCGGGCCGTGGCCGCCGACCGGGCCGGCATCGTCCTCGTCCATGATGGGGCCCGACCGCTCGTTTCCCCGGCCCTCATCGGCCGCGTCATCGCCGGGGCCCTCCAGTGCGGGGCCGCGGTGCCCGTCGTCCCGCTCGAGGACACGGTCAAGGAGATCCGGGACGACCGCATCGCGGCGACCGTCGGCCGCGCCTCGCTCGTCCGGGCCCAGACGCCCCAGGGGTTCCTGCACGGCCTTCTCCAACAAGCGCTCGAGACCGCCCGGAAGGACGGGTTCTCGGGCACGGACGAATCCATGCTCGTCGAACGGTTGGGGGTCCCCGTCATTCAGGTCGAAGGCGATCCGAGGAACCTCAAGATCACGACCCCCTTGGACCTCAGGATCGCGGAGGCGCTCGTCGATGTTTGAAACCAGGATCGGATTCGGCTATGACATCCACCGGCTCGAGGCCGGCCGCAGGCTCGTTCTCGGCGGCTTCGAGATCGCGCATCCGATGGGACTTGCCGGGCACTCCGACGGCGACGCCCTCGTCCACGCCCTCGTCGACGCCCTGCTCGGGGCCATGGGCGAGGGGGATATCGGGCGGCTCTTCCCGGACACCGACCCGCGCTGGAAGGATGCCCGCAGCGTCGGCTTCCTCGAGGACGTCGTCGGGCGGCTCGAGGCGCGCGGCGGGGAGATCGTCAACGCCGATACGGTCATCACGGCCGAGGCGCCGAAGATCGCCCCCCACGTCGCGGCCATGAAAGACGTCCTCTGCCCTGTGCTGGGAATCCCCAAGTCCGCTCTCGGCATCAAGGCCAAGACCGCCGAAGGCCTCGGCCCTGTCGGCGAAGGCCGGGCCATCGCCTGCTGGGCCGTCGTTCTCGTCCGCTTCCGGCCCGCCGAATAGACCCGAACCGGCCGAAAGGTTGACTTGAGGCCGGATTCCGCATAATCTCCCGTTGAATCCCCATTCCAGGAGGCCCCATGAACACGCACGCGATGAGGATCGGAGGCCTGGCCCTGACAGCGGCGATCGTCATCCTCGCGACCGCCCAGGAGGCCAAGCCGCCCAAGATCCACACGGTCGGAGGCGTCCGCCACGGCGCGAGCTTCTTCCCCCGGGTCGAGTACCCGTTCACCAAGCCGCTCAAACCGGGCGAGATGGACTTCGCCCACTACCACACATACGACGAGGTCATCGCCTTCCTCCGCACCTGGGCCGCGGAGCATCCGGATATCGTCGAGCTCTATTCGGTGGGCCAGAGCTTCGAAGGCCGCGAGATCTGGCAGATCACCATCACCAACAAGGCCACCGGCAAGGACACCGACAAACCGGCCATGTTCATCGAGGGCAACCGCCACTCCGGCGAGGTCACGGCCGCCGAGGCCGCGCTCTGGTTCGCCTGGCATATCATCACGAACTACGGGAAGGACGCCGAGATCACCCGGCTCGTCGACACGAAGGCCCTCTACGTGAGGGTCAAGAACAATCCGGACGGCTCCGAGCTCTACCTCCATACCGCCCAGTCCAACCGGAGCACGGTCCGCCCCTATGACGACGACCGGGACGGCCTGCTCGACGAGGACCCGCCCGACGATCTCGACGGCGACGGCTTCATCCTCCAGATGCGGAAGAGGGTCGAGGCCGGCAAGGGCACGATGATCATCGACCCCGATGACCCCTCGGGCCGTCTCATGAGGCGGGCTCCGGCGGGCCAGGGCGATTACATCGTCATGGCCGAGGGCCTCGACAACGACGGCGACGGCCGGGTCAACGAGGATGGCATCGGCGGCCTCGACCTGCACCGGAACTACCCCGAGAACTGGCGGCCCATGCCCGGCCTCGACCTGACCGGCCGCGGCTGGACCCAGGGGGGGGCGGGCGAGTTCCCCCTCTCGGAGGTCGAGACCCGGGCCGTCTTCACCTTCCTCCTCCAGCACCCCAACATCAGCGTCGTCCAGACCATGGACACGACCGTGCCCATGCTCCTCCACGGCCCGTCGACGAGCCGGATGAGCGAATCGATGTTCCCCGAGGACATGAAGCTCTACCAGTATTTCGACGAGGAAGGCAAGAAGATCACAGGTTACCCCTATGCCGGCGATACCTATTGGGATTATGCGAACATCGGGCGCGGCGACCGCGACATGCGGGCCATGGCCGCCGAGATGGGCTTTGAGGTCCCCGCCGAGCCCCAGGGTCGGCCCCTGTTCGGCCACTCCCCCGATTTCGGCTATCTCTATTACGGGGCCATCTGGTACGGGGACGAGCTGTGGAACGGCGGCCGGGTCAAGGACTATGACGGCGACGGCCGGATCACGGACCTCGAGAGCCTCCGCTATATCGACGAGGAACTGGGCGGCCGCTATTTCAAGCCCTGGACGAGATTCAAGCACCCGACGCTCGGCGAGGTCGAGATCGGCGGCTTCAACCCCAAGTTCTGGCGCCAGAACCCGCCCGTCGAGCTCCTCGAGGAGTGGGTCGTGAAAGAAGGCTTGTTCAACCTCTTCCTGGCCAAGTCCCTGCCCCAGGTGAAGGTCCTCTCCGCAGCCGTGAAACCGGTCCGAAAGGAAACGGATACGGTCGAGGTCGTGGCCGTCGTCACCAACGAGGGGTTCCTGCCCACGGCCCTCCGGATGGCCGAGCGGGTCAAGATCGTCCGGCCCGACGCGGTCGATATCCGCCTCCCGGCGGGGATGGAGCTTGCGGGCGGCCGTCCGCGCCAGGAGATCGGCCATTTGAAGCAAGGCGAGAAGAAAGAGGTCCGCTGGAAGGTCAAGGTCAAGCCGGGCGCGGCGGGCGAGGCCGAGGTGTCCATCCTCTCGACCCGCGGCGGCGTCGCCCGGGCCAAGGTCCGCATCGGCTGACCGGCCTCATTCGCGCGCCGGCCCGGGCTTCGGCCGGTCTTTCCCCTCGGCCGCCAGGCCGTAGGTCTTGATCTTGTAGCCGAGCATCCGCTCGGTGATGCCCAGGGCCCGTGCGGCCTTGCTCTTGACCCCGCCGCTTTCGCGCAGGGCCCGCCGGATCTCGCGGATCTCGAGCCCCCGGACCTTGTCGACCAGGGACGCTCCGTCCGCGTGGATCTCCTCTTCGGTCCTTTCCCGGAGGAAGACGGGAAGGTCGGCCGCCCCGAGGACATCGCCTTCGGCGAAGACGACGGCCCGCTCGACGGCGTTCTCGAGCTCACGGACGTTGCCGGGGAAAGGATAGCTCATGAGGATGTTCAGGGCCTCGCGCGTCAGGCCCTGGATCCCCTTGCCCTCGCGCTGACCGTATTTCTTCACGAAGAAATCGGCCAGAAGCGGGATGTCCTCTTTCCTCCGGCGCAGGGGCGGGACCTGGATGTGGATGACGTTGAGCCGGTAGAACAGATCGGTCCGGAACTTGCCGTCCTTCATCAGGGCGTCGAGGTCCTTGTTGGTCGCTGCGATGATCCGGACGTCGGCCCGGAGAGGATGGTTCGAGCCCAGGCGGAAGAACTCCCGGTCCTGGAGGAACCGGAGGAGCTTGACCTGGGTCTGCGGCGGGAGGTCGCCGATCTCGTCGAGCAGGAGCGTGCCGCCCGAAGCCGCCTCGAACTTCCCGATCTTCCTCTCGTGGGCGCCGGTGAAGGCCCCCTTTTCCGAGCCGAAGAGCTCCCCTTCGATGAGGGACTCGGGGAGCGATGGGATGTTGAGGGCGAGATAGGGGCCTTTCTTCCTTCGTGAGGAGTAGTGGATGGCCCGGGCCACGAGGTCCTTGCCCGTCCCGGTCTCGCCGGAGACGAGGACCGTCGCGTCGCTCCGGGCGGCTTTCATGATCAGCCCGGCGACCTCCTCCATGGACGGGGACCCGAAGACGAAATTCTTGGCGCTGAATTTGTCCTCCAGGCGTTCCTGGAGGGCCGAGATCTCCGTCTTGAGCTTCCGCCGCTCCAGGGCGCGTTCGAGGACCAGACGGAACTTCTCGAAGTCGACGGGCTTGACGATGTAATCGTAGGCCCCGCTCCGGACGGCCTCGACGGCCCGCTCGATGTTCCCGTAGGCCGTGACCATGATCGGGGTCACGAGGGGGTTCTCGGCCAGGATGTCCCGGATGACCTCGATGCCCGTCCCGGAGCCCAGCTTGTAGTCGACGACGGCCACATCGACGGCCCGGCCGGCGATGGCTTCCCGGGCTTCCTTCCCGGACGCGGCCTCGACGACCTGGAAGCCCTCCGCCTCCAGGTTGCCGCGGAAGAGCTGGCGTTGAAGAGGGTCGTCCTCGACGATCAGGATGACGGGTTGGTCCATGTTAAGCTCCCGGGATCAGGATCCGGAATTCGGTCCCGCGGCCCTCTTGGCTTCGGGCCTCGAGGCGGCCGCCGTGGGCCTCGATGATCTTCCGGGCGAGGTAAAGGCCGATCCCCAGCCCTTTGTCTTTCGTCGAGAAGAACGGCTCGAAGACGCGGTCCGTGTCAGCTTCGGGGATGCCCGGGCCGTCGTCGCGGACCACGATCTCGACGGCCCGCCGGATATTCCGCGCCTCCAGCCGGACCGTGGAGACCTCCGACGCTTCGAGGGCGTTGCGCATCAGGTTGAGCAGGGCCTGGAGGAGAAGATTCCGGTCCGCCTTCAGCCGGACGCGCGGGTCGACGGCGGTCTCGAGGCGGGGACCGGCGGACGGCAATTCGCGCAAAAGGGCCTCCCGCGCCAGGTGGATGATCTCTTCCAAGGCCACGGGCTCGAGGCGCGGCGCGATGGGCTTGACGGCGCTCGAGAACCGGTCGACGATGCCGGCGACGGCCTGGACCTGCTCCTTGCCGAGGCCGATATCGGGTCGGACCTCGTGAGGGACCTTGGCCGCGACGAGGTCAAGGAGAAGCGACAGGCTGTTCAAGGGGTTCTTGATCTCATGGGCCACTCCGGAGGTGAAGGCCGAGATCTCCCGGAACCTCTCCTTCTCCAGCCGCTCGGCCTCGGCTTCGCGGGCCTTGGCCACATATCTCGCTTGAAGAAGGGAGATCTCGTGGAAGAACAGGGCCCCGACGAGGACGAGGAGAACGAAGAACAGCAGGGTGTTGCGTCCCGTCCGAGCCAGCATCGCCTCCATGCCCGACAGGGAATACCCGAGATACAAAAGGTACGGGCGGCCGCCCTCTCCCCGAACGGTCTTGTGGGTATGAAAGATCTTCCCGGCCGGGGAGTCGAGGATGCCCGACTCTCCCGCCTCCGCTCTGGATACGGACAGGGGAAGATACCCTTCGAACCGCGAATTCCAGGCCAGGACGGCCTTGCGCTCGTCGAGGAGAGCCAGGAAATAGATGTCCTCCTCAGGAGCGAACAGATCGAGAACGTCTTGGGGGGAGCGCCCCTCGACAAGCAACCGGGAGATGTTGATGCCGAGGATGCCGGCTGTCGCGTCGAGATGGCCGCGGACAAGGGTCTCGGTCGCCCTCCGGAAGTCGGCTCGATTGAGGAAAGAGACCAGGGCGAAAATGAACAGGATGCCGGCGAAGGGCAGGACGAAGAACACCAACAGGCTTCTGCGCTTCAAAAGTCCCCGATCCTCCGTTTTCCCTTAGGGATCGCCTCCGCGCGGCCCCAAGCCGGGAATCCCTTCCTGTCGCGGACATCGATCGTTTCGCCTCGGAATCTCAACTGTCGGGCGATGACCAGCCCCTCCCCCGCCAGCGAGCCGACGA
This sequence comes from uncultured Eubacteriales bacterium, assembly GCA_964423315.1. Lineage (GTDB taxonomy): Bacteria > Acidobacteriota > Aminicenantia > Aminicenantales > Saccharicenantaceae > RBG-16-66-30. The sequence continues at coordinate 37,779 of CAYREO010000009.1, forward strand.
TCGTCATGCGCTCGCCTTGGTGGATGTCCTGGCGGAAGAACCACGAGGGGCTGACCTCCACGCTGAGCGTCTCTTCCGACCGGGCGCGCTGGAAGACGAGGATGAGGAACGGCGACCGGTCCCTGTAACGGGGCTCGAACCGGATCTCCCGGACCGTCCCTTCGAGGCGGACCTCCGTATCCACGTTATAGAAATGGTCCGGGGCCTGGCTCGGAGGCTCCTGTCCGCCCGGCGCGGCGGCTGCCAGCAGCCCTCCGAGAAGAAATACGAGCGGCTTTTTCATCGTCTTACTCCTTCCGGCGGAACGGGACGTTCCATTCGATCCCCGCCAGGAGAAAAGGGCTCGACCACGTGAACAGGGGGTCGTTCGACCGGTTGTCGGCCCGCGAAAAAGCCAGGAACAAGGTGAACCGCGGGAAGATCTTTTCGAGACGGGCCTCGAGCGTGCGCCGGGTGTCCCCTCGCGGGATCCCGGTGAGTTCCCCGTCCTCCGACATGACATTGACGCCGGGAAATCCCTTGTCGGAATACGTGGCGGCGGCCTTGAGCTCGATGTCCCACGGCAGAAGAGCCGTCAGCAAGGCCGTGGCCGTCCAGCCCTCCCAGGAGAACTCGTCGGAGCTGGGGTTGGAGACGAGGTAGAACTCCTCAATGGAGGCGAATGGATTGGTCCCCGAAAGCGCCCACTGACGCGCGCCGGATACGCTGAGCCCGACGCGGCTGCCCAATCCCTGGGCGGCCAGCAGCGCCAGCGAGCCGCTCTGGATGCCGGAACCGCCGCCCGAAGGGTCGTAGATGGGGACGAACCCATGGCCACCCCTGTAGAGAGGCCCGCCCACGCCCGGCATGACAGGGGGGCTCCCCGGGGGCGTGATCAGGAAGGGATGCCGGAAATACTTGTATTTCCAGCCGGCCTCGGCCTTGAGGGTCGTCAGGCTGGGGAAGAACTTGTCGAGGGACAGCGAAAGGGCCTGGCTGAGATGGTCGAACAAGGGATCCCGGTAAGTCGCCCACGCGCTCCGAGACTGGAGTTTCAGGATGGAGGTCGGGGCCAAATAGGTTTTGTAGGCTGCGACGATGTCGAACGACAGGGAATCGAACGGTTTCCACTCATCGCGGAACAGACTGCCTGTCCCGCCGGCCGAGACATAGAAGGCGCTTTTCGTCCCCAGGGGCTTGAGATAATCGACCCCGAGGTTGACCGAGCCGAAGCTCAAGCCGGAGTTCTCGTGGAAGAGGACGTAGCGGAACGCGGAGAGGACCGAAAGGCCCTGGGCTTTGCTGTCAAGGAACAGACCGAACGAGGAGATCGTGTCCGGAACGGGGTCGTTGAACTGGAAAAGGTTCCTCGTCGAGTGATGATTGTAGGCCAGGCTGAACCCGGCCCCTCGGAGGGTGAGGGAGGCGCCGAAAAAGAGCAGGAGGAAAAGGCGCGGCTTCATCTCGTTCCGGCCCCTATCATAACAAAGCGGCCGTTCAAAAAGAACATCCCCTCAGCCGCGCCCCCGCCGGAACATCCGGCCCTTGGGGCCCGCGGCTTCCGAGATGCCCGCCCCTGTCCCGAGCCCGGCCCACGCCGGTCGGCCGCCGCGGAAGGCGCCTTTGCCGAAGCTCGCCCGGTGAAGCTCCCCGGCTTGAAGTCCGTCGCGGCCCGTCCCGGCGGCTTCCCGGGCGAAGCCGTTCCGGGCCTTGGGGGTGTCGCCCTTCTTGAGACCCTTCCAGTCGGGGTCCTGACCGTTGGGGATGCCGTCCCCGTCGTGGTCCCGCAGAACGTCGTTGATGCCGTCGCCGTCCTCGTCGATGAAGACGAATCTCGGCCCGTTTCTCGAGGGCTTCATCGGGGTCCCGTCCTGAGCGAAGGAGACGGCTTGACACGCGAACAGGATGCCGATCGCGATAACGATCATCTTCTTCATCGTCTGGCCTCCGCGACCCGGGCGATCATCCTCCTCTTCCGGGTCGATCCGACACGGGATTGAGAAGCAAACCTTGTGCCAATAATTAAACCAAATTAAATGAATAAGATAGATGTTCTTTGCAAGGGGAAAAAGCGACACAATTGTCTTTGGGCAGACATTTTTGTCATATCGATTCGTATCGAGATCCCTCAAGCGGCGGGGGAAAGAGCCGCCCGCCTTATCACCCAGGAGCCGCCTGTCCCTGAGGATCAGGCGCGGCGAAAGCAGAGCACTTGGGGAGCGAGTCGAGCGCCGGACAGTTCTCCATGTGCGGCGCTTTGTCGAGGCCCTGGAATCCTCTATAATGGAAGGGCTTATGGGATCGCCGGGACCGCTCCCGGCGGGGCCCGCCCGTCATGGCCAGTCGGGGGGACGCGATGGCCCTCCCCCGATGGAACGGGCGGCCCGCGGCCGGAGTTCATAAAGCGGGCTCCGCCATTGGAAGATACTCCCGATTCCTCCGTCTAATAGAGTGCGGAGGAGAAGTGAGCTTGACCGCATGGAAGAAAAAGAGCTGGTCCGGCTGGCCCTTGAAGGAAGCCAGGAAGCGTTCGAAACGCTCGTCCGGAAATACCAGGCGAAGGTGTTCAGCATGGCTTTGAGCTTCACCCGTAACCGGGAGGCGGCCGACGATCTGGCCCAGGAGGTCTTCCTGAAGGCCTACCTGGCCCTGCCTCGGTTCAAGGGCCGCTCGGAGTTCGGGACCTGGCTCTATCGGATCTCCGTCAACCACATCAAGGATTTCCTGCGCAAGAAGGGTCGGGCGAAGGAGGTCTCGCTCGAGGATGTCCGGGAGATTTCCCTGACCGACAGCGACCAGACGGACAAGGCCGCTCTCGAATTGGAGGCGGAGGCCCGCAAGGGCCTCGTCCGAAAATATGTCGAGGGCCTGCCCGATAAATACCGGATCATCCTGACGCTCCGGGACATCCAGGGCCTGCCCTACGAGGAGATCTCCCGGGTCCTCCGTCTTTCGCCGGGGACGGTGGACTCCAGGCTCCACCGGGCCAGAAAGATCCTCCGGGCCAGGCTGAGTCCCCATTTCGAGGGGGGAGGAGGGGTCCATGCGATGTAAGAAGGCCGAACGGATGATGTCGCTGGCTTTGGACGGGCGGCTCGACGCCCGATCAGCGGGCCGGCTCGAGGACCACTTGGCCGCCTGCCCCTCCTGCCGCCGGGCCCAGGCGGAGTACGGGACCGTCGCGGCCCTTCTTCGCAACGGGAAGGAATCCGATCCGGGGCCCTCTTTCTGGCGCCGGCTCGAACCGCGCCTGCGGGAGGAGAAGGAGATCGTCCCCCTGCTTGTCTATGAGAGGGTGTGCCTCAGGGCTGTGCCCGTCTTCCTCGTCCTGGTAGCCATCGCCGCCGGGTTGTTCTTCCTGACGCCCCTGTCCGACGAGATGACCCGGTCGGAGGTCCTGCTCCTCCAGAACGACAATCCTCTGGCGGAGACCCGGAGGCTGTTCGAGGAAGAGAAGCCGGAGAATAGAAACATGATGCTCATTTTCGCCTCGGCGGAAGAGCTGGCCCCAGCCAGGAGGCGGCTGCCATGAAGAACAAATACAGGATCTGGATCGCCCTGTCGCTCCTCGTCGTCTTCGGGCTCGGGGTCGCGGCCGGCGTTTTCGGGGAGCGCTATCTCAGCCACAAGAATTTCCGGCGGCCGCCCGAGCCGAGGCCGCATTTCCCGACCCTCGAGACCATGGCCCAGGAGCTCGAGCTGACCGTTGAGCAAAAGGAGAGGATCCGGGAGATCTTCAAGCGGAGCGAGGAGCGCCTCAAGGAGTTCCGGAGCGAATCCAACGCCCGCCTCTGGGAGCTCCGCAAGACGCTCAAGGTCGAAGTCGACAGCGTCCTGACCGTCGAGCAGATCCAGAAAATGGAGGACCTCATCCGCCGCTATTCGGAGATGCGCCGCAAGCCGCCCGAGGGGAGAGAGCAGAACGGTCGCCGGGAGCGTGACAGAGAATTCCCGGCTCGAGATAAAGGAGCACAGAGATGAAGAAAAGGACCATTTGGATCATCGCCGTCCTGGTGGTTGCGATCGGGGTCGTCCTCGGCCTGACGGTCTTCAGCCGGGGCAAGGACAACGAGGTCAAGTATCGTAAAGAGGCCATCAGCCGGGGCGATATCGAAGCCCTGGTCGTGACATCCGGGACCCTGAATCCCATCGAGATCGTCGATGTCGGGGCCCAGGTCTCCGGCAAGGTCGAGAAGCTCTACGTCGATTTCAACTCCCAGGTGACGCGCGGCCAGATCGTGGCCGAGCTCGACCAAGAGCCGCTGAAGATGAAGATCGAACAGAACGAAGCCAACTACAAGAGCCGGGTGGCCGCCCTCGAGAGGGCCAAGGTGACCCTGGAAACGGCCCAAAAGAAGTACGACCGAGCGAAGGCCCTGTTCGCCAGAGACCTCATCTCCATCGAGGAGATGGATTCGGCCGAGGCGAACCTGTTGAACGCCAAGAGCGACCTCATCTCGGCCGAGGCCAGCCTGGCCCAGGCCAAGAGCTCGCTCGACCTCAGCAAGGTCGACCTCAGCTACGCCGTCATCCGGTCCCCGGTGGACGGGGTCGTCATCAACCGCAAGGTCAACGTCGGCCAGACGGTCCAGTCCAGCTACCAGGCCCCCGTCCTTTTCCAGATCGCCACGGATCTGACCAAGATGAAGGTCGAGTGCAGCGTCGACGAGTCCGACATCGGCAAGGTCAAGGAAGGGCAGAAGGCCCGGTTCACGGTCGAGGCCTACCCGAACGAGACCTTCCAGGGCATCGTCGAGCAGGTCCGCTTCTCGCCCGAGACAGTCCAGAACGTCGTCACCTACACGACCATCGTCAACCTCGAGAATCCCGAGAAGAAGCTCTTCCCCGGCATGACGGCCACGGTCTCGATCATCGTCGGCGAGGCCAAAGACGTCCTCCGCGTCCCCAACGCCGCCCTGCGCTTCACCCCCAATTTGACGCCGCAGGAGATGGAGAAGATGCTCCAGGACCTGAGAGAGCGGATGATGGCCGGCCGGCAGGGCCAGGAGGGCCAGCCCGGAAGCGGCCCGAGCGGCGCGGCCCCCCAGACGAAGATCAAGGCAGAGGGCCGGCCCCAAGGCGGCCAATTCGCGGGATCTCTCGGGCAGGGCGGCGCCGCGGCCGGTCAGGCCGGCCGAAGCCGCCAACAGCAGATGCCCCGTGTCTGGGTCCTGGGCTAGGACGGCAAGCTGAGCATGCTGTTCCTCGGGACGGGGGTCACGGACAACAGCTACACGGAGATCGTCCGGAGCGAGCTCAAGGAGGGCGACGAAGTCCTCATCGGCACCGAGGCCGCCGCCACCCGCGCTTCGACGACCTCCCAGCCGGGCATGGGCACGATGATGTTCATGGGAGGGCCGCCCCGCCGGTGAGCCGCCTGCGGACGGGAGGACATCATGCCCCACAACATCATCGAGCTGCGGGACCTGGCCAAGACCTATTACATGGGCGAGACCAGGGTCGACGCCCTGCGCGGGGTCTCCTACACCATCGCGGAAGGGGACTTCCTGGCCATCATGGGGCCTTCAGGATCGGGCAAATCGACCCTCATGAACATCCTCGGCTGCCTCGACCGGCCGAGCTCGGGACAGTACATCCTTGACGGCGAGGAGGTCTCCAAGCTCGACAAGAACAGGCTGGCCCGGATCCGGAACCAGAAGATCGGATTCGTTTTTCAGAGCTATAACCTCTTATCGAGGACGACCGCCCTCGAGAACGTCGAGCTGCCGCTTCTCTATTCGTCCGTCAACGGCAAGGACATGACGGAGAGGGCCATGAAGGCCCTGGCCTCCGTCGGGCTCGCCGACCGGTCCCATCACAAGACGAACCAGCTGTCCGGCGGCGAGCAGCAGCGGGTGGCCATCGCCCGGGCCCTGCTCAACAACCCGAGCCTCATCCTGGCCGACGAGCCGACGGGCAACCTCGACAGCCGGACGAGCTCGGACATCATGAACATCTTCAAGTCCCTCAACGAGGACAAGGGGATCACGATGGTCATGGTCACCCACGAACCGGACATCGCCGCCTGGGCCCGCAAGCGGATCTATCTCCTGGACGGCCTCATCGTCCGGGAAGAGCGGGACTGACCGCGGTGAGTCCCGCGAAGGAGAACACGCCATGTTGAAGAGAAGCCTGATGCACGCGGCCCGCACGTTCCGGGTCGCGATACGGGCCCTGGGCCGCAACAAGATGCGGTCCTTCCTGACCGCCCTGGGGATCATCATCGGGGTCGGCGCGGTCATCGCCATGGTCAGCATCGGCGAGGGGGCCAAGCGGGGCATCGAGGACCGCTTCGCGTCCATGGGGACGAACCTCCTGTTCGTCTCCCCCGGCAGCCGGAACGTCCGGGGCGTCCACGCCGGCTTTGGCAGCTTCCAGACGCTCAAGGCCGAGGACGCCGCGGCCATCGAGGAGCTGCCGGCCGTCATGTACACCTCCCCTTCGGTCAGCACCAGGGCCCAGGTCGTTTACGGCAACAAGAACTGGAGCACATCGATCCAGGGGACCGGTGCCCGCTACCCGGAGGTCCGGTCCTGGGAGGTCGAGCTCGGCGGCTACTTCGACGAGAACCAGGTCCGGACGGCGGCCAAGGTCTGTGTTCTCGGCTCTGACGTCAAGACGAACCTGTTCGAGGATGAGGACCCCGTCGGCAAGGTCATCCGCATCAAAAAGATCCCGTTCAAGGTCCTGGGGGTCATGAAACGGCGGGGGGAGTCGGGCGGTTTCGGCAGCCGCGACGACATGATCGCCATCCCGTACACGACATCCATGCGCCGCCTTCAGGGCATCGATTACATCCAGTCCATCGATGTCCGGGCCGTATCGGCGGCCATGATGCCGGAAGCCCAGCAGCAGATCGAGGAGCTCCTTCGGGTCCGGCACCGGATCGCCCCGGGGGCCGAGGACGACTTCCAGGTCCGGAACATGTCCGAGATCGCCGAGACGGCCGCCGAATCGACCAAGATCATGACCATCCTGCTCGGGAGCATCGCGTCCATCTCGCTCCTCGTCGGCGGCATCGGCATCATGAACATCATGCTCGTCTCGGTCACCGAGAGGATCCGCGAGATCGGCATCCGGATGGCCATCGGGGCCCGGGAGAAGGACATCCTTCTCCAGTTCCTGACGGAGGCCATCGTCCTCAGCCTCATCGGGGGGCTCATCGGCATCGGCTTCGGCATCGGGTCCTCGAAGCTCCTCAAGAAGATCCAGATGTTCTCGACCATCAACACGGTCGTTTCGGTCGAATCGGTCCTGCTGGCGTTCAGCTTCGCCGCGGCCATCGGCATCTTCTTCGGGTTCTATCCGGCCCGCAAGGCGTCCCGGCTCGACCCGATCGAAGCGTTGCGATACGAATAACAGGAAGACCAGGAGGTCCATCATGAGAAAGAAGATCATCGGGATCCTGCTCGCCGCCTCCATCGCCATGGCGGCCCCGGCCTCCGGCCAGGACAAGGCCGGGACCCTTCAGCTCTCGCTCGAGGAATGCATCATCAAGGCCCTGCGGGACAACCTCGGGGTCGCCATCCAGGTCCTGGGGCCGGAGATCTCCGGCGAGGCGGTGTCCCGGGCCCAGGAGAAATATATCCCGTCGCTGAGCTTCAGCTTCAGCGCCCGGAACACGGAGAACGCGACCTACTCCTATCTCGACGCCGCCCAGGAGAGCACGGTCGACAAGACCCAGAACTTCACCTTCATCAACGCCAGCCAGGCCCTGCCGACGGGGGGGACGTTCGCCCTCGATTTCACGGGCTACAAGACGTCGACGAACCGGACCGGACAGACGATCAACCCCCGCTACGGCACGACCTTGCGGTTCAATTTCAATCAGCCGCTGCTCCGGAACTTCGGCCCCAAGATGAGCCGGAGGGAGATCCTCGTGGCCGTCAACAACCTGGGGATTTCCGAGGAGCAGCTCCGCCGGACGCTCACGGACACGGTCTACAACGTGGAGAGCGCCTACTGGAACCTCGTCTACAGCCTCGAGAACCTCGAGGTCCGCCGCCAGTCCCTGCGGCTGGCCCAGGACCTTCTCGAGAAGAACCAACGGTCCGTCGAGGTCGGGACCATGGCTCCCATGGACGTCCTCAGCGCCCGGGCCGAGGTCGCCAGCCGCGAGGCCGACATCATCCAGGCCGAGACCGAGGTCGAGACCCGGGCCGACCAGCTGAAGCTCCTTCTCAATATCCCCACGGAGGGGGAAGGCGCCGTCGCCCGTCTGTTGCCGAAGGACACGCCGACCTTCGAGGAGCGGAAGTACGACCTGGACGAAGCCCTGGCCCTGGCCGTCCAGAACCGGACCGACCTGGCCATCTCCCGGATCGGGCTCAAGAACCAGGAGCTCAACCTGTCCTATGCCCGCAATCAGGCCCTCCCCGACCTCAGCCTCTCGGCGTCGTTTTTCAGTCCCGGCGTCGACGGGACGCGGCTCATCTACGACGGAAATCCGATCTTCGGCAACATCATCGACACCATCCCCGGCGGCATCGGCGGAGCGATGAAGCAGACGACGACCTTCAAGTACCCCAATTGGAACGTCGGGCTGACGCTCAGCCTGCCCCTGGCCAACGTCTTCTCGAACGCCGCCCTGGCCCAGGCCAAGCTCAATATGAAACAGGCCATCTTGGAGATCGAGAACCAGAAACAGCAGGCGTATTTGGAGATCAAGAACGCCGTGCGGTCGGTCGAGGCCAACCACAAACGCATCCTGGCCTACAAGACGGCCCGGGAGCTGGCCGAGCAGAAGCTGGCGGCCGAGGAGGAGAAACGGCGGGTCGGGCTGAGCACGAACTACATGGTCCTGCAGATGCAACGCGACCTGGCCTCGGCCCGCATCTCCGAGCTCAACGCCATCATCGCCTACAACGTCTCGCTGGCCTCGCTCGAGCGGTCCATGGGGACGAACCTCAAGAACCGGAACGTGACCCTCGGGGATTACGCTCCCGGGGCCCGCTGAGAGGCGCCGGGCGGCCAGCGCCCGGAACGCAGGGTTTGAAAACCGGCGGCTGTCGCGTATAATGACGGACCATATCCCATGAACGCCAGGGTCCGTGCCGCGCTCGCCGTTTGCCTGATGCTGGCATTCCTGTCCCCCGGCTTAACCGCCGCAGGAAAGCCGGCCGGCAAACCGGACCCCAAAGGGCTGGCCGGAGGGGCCGGCCGGCTCGAACAGCCGCCGGTGATCGACGGCCGGCTCGAGGCCTCCGCTTGGGAACACGCGTTCGTCTTCGAGGACTTCGTCCAGTACGAGCCCCAAGAAGGGGCCCGCCCCTCCGAACGGACCGTGGCTTATATCGCCTATGACCTGAAGAATCTCTACATCGCGGTCCGATGTTTCGATTCGGATCCCAAAGCCATCCGGGCCTGCCTGACCGAGAGGGATAAGGTCATGGGGGACGACGAGGTCTCCATTTACCTCGACACGTTCAATGATAAAAAGCGGGCCTTCGTCTTCCAGGTCAATCCCTGCGGGGTCCAGAGCGACGGGATCTACACGGAGCCGACCGGCCGCTCCGGGCGGGGCGGCGGCATGGGCTTCGACCGCATCGACCGCAGCTGGGACACGTTCTTCCGGGCGGCCGCCGCCATCGATGAGGCGGGATACGAGATCGAATTGGCCATTCCTTTCAAAAGCCTGCGGTTCCCCCACAGCGAGAGCCAAACATGGGGCTTGATGATCATGCGCTCCATCCGCCGGAAGAGCGAGGAGGTCTATTGGCCCGGCCGCTCGAGGAACGTCAACGGGCTCCTCGTCCAGGCCGGACGCATCGCGATCGACGGGGAGATCGAGAAGGGCCGGAACTTCGAGGCCATGCCCGTCCTCACGGGGTCCAAGGCGACCGGCGACAGGTTCGGACCCCAGGCCGGCCTCAATCTCAAGTACGGCTTGACCTCCGACCTGACCGCCGACGCGACCATCAATCCTGACTTCAGCCAGGTCGAAGCCGACATGCCCCAGGTCGACGTCAACCAGCGCTACCCGCTCTATTACCCGGAGAAGAGGCCCTTCTTCCTCGAAGGCAAGGATTTCTATGAGACGCCGATCGAGCTTCTCTACACGAGGACCGTTCTCCAGCCTCGGGCGGGTCTGAAGTTCTCGGGGAAAATGGGCCGGACGGCCCTTGGGTTCATGAGCGTCCTGGACCGGAACACCCCCGATATCAACTTCCCCGGCGCCGAGTTTCCCGAGGTTGGGGAGACCCCGCCCCGAGGGTTGTTCAACGTTCTCAGGGTCCGGAGGGACCTGTTCTCGGAATCCTCGATCGGCTTCATCCTGACCGACAAGGAAATGGGATACGAGGGGGAGTCCCTGACCCGGAACCACAACCGGGTCGCAGGCCTCGACGGGCTTTTCAAATTCGCCAAGCTCTACCGGTTCTCTTTCCAGCTCGCGGGGTCCCAAAGCCGCGTGGGAGAGAAGGAAACGGATTTCGTACCGGCCTTGGCCCTCAATCTCAGCCGCCAGGACCGCCACCTCCGGCTGTCGGTCGATTGGACGAGCATCCACCCCGATTTCGAGGCCGGCTCCGGGTTCCTGCGCCGCAAGGACATCCACTCCTTGAACACCCGGGCGGGGTATTCCTTCCTTCCTCAGAACAAGTATCTCATCTCCGTGACCCCGTCCTTGACCTACCGTCGCGTGTACGATTTCGCCCGGACCTTGACGGACGAGGAGAAGGAGTTCTCGCTGATGGTCAGCGGCTGGGGCCAGTCCTTTTTCTGGATGAACTATCAGGACTCCTTCGAACGGTACAACGGCGTCGGCTTCAAAGGCCGGGATTGGCGGTTCAATCTCTCGGCCGAACCCCTCGCCTGGCTCAGCGGGATGCTCTCCCGGAGCTTCGGGGACGGGATCTATTATTCCGACGATCCCTATCTCGGTTACAAGTCGAACTGGTCGGCGATGATCACCCTCAAGCCCCTGTCGAACCTGCGGTTCTTCACTTCCCTCACCAACAGCGAGTTCTTCGAGAGACGGGGCGGAGAGCGCGTTTACGCCGTCAACATCCTCAGCGAGCGGGTCAGCCTCCAGATCTCGAGGCCGCTCTCGCTGCGCCTGATCACGGACTGGAACAGCTACTACCGGAAACTCTATCTGAGCTTTCTCCTCAGCTATCAGCTCAATCCGGGGACCGTTTTCTATTTCGGCCTGGACGACGATCGGGAGCGCGATGACGCCGGGTTCCTCAGGAGCACCCGCCGGTATCTCTTCATCAAGTTCTCTTACTGGTGGCGGGCCTAGGGCTTTTTCTTGGGCTGTCAACGATCCATCTTGCATTCGGCGGCATTTCCTGTTATCATTTCGATAAGGGATTATCTCTCCAGCCCAATTCGGCATCGGGAGACGTTTCTATGAACAGAAAGCTCATCCGGCCCAACCTCACCGAGCTCAAGGAAAAAATGAGCCACGAGAAAGAGCGTGACAAGGAGGCGGCCCGCAAGCGGATGCATCCTCCCACGGACACCTTCGCCGAGTGCTACTATTACCTCAAGCAGATGAACAAGAAGACCCCGATGGCCGTGGTCTATACGGACGGCACGGTCGTCGAGGGGTATGTCGAATGGTACGACCGCAACTGCATCAAGCTCAACCGGGACCACGCGCCGAACCTGCTCATCTACAAGTCGAGCATCCGCTGCCTCTACAAGGTCGAGGACGTTCCGAAGGCCGAGGACGCCGCGCCCCGCAAGAAATGACGGTTCCCAGGATCGGGGTGACCCTCGGCGATCCCGCCGGGATCGGGCCCGAGGTCGTCCTCAAGGCCCTGGCCGGTCCCGCCGGCCTTCCTGAGGCCTCTTATGTCCTGTTCGGCGACCCCGCGGTCGTCGATTCGGCCGCCGATGAGCTGGGGATGAGGTTCGAGTACGCCCCGTGGCGGCCTCGTGGGGAGCGGGCCCCGGGGATCCGCCTCGAGCCTCTTCCGGCACCCTCCGGTTTGGGCGCCCGCGGGACGGTCTCGGCCGGGAACGGAGCGGCCTCGTTCCTCTTTTTCCAAGCCGCGGTCCGGGCGGCCCACAGCGGTCTCTTGGACGCCGTGGTGACGGCCCCGATCTCCAAGGCGGCCTGGGCGCTCGCCGGCATTCCTTGGCGTGGGCACACGGCTTATCTGGCGAACGCACATCCCGGGGCGATCATGGCGTTCTGGTCCGATCGTCTTCGCATCGCTCTCCTCAGCCACCATGTCCCCCTGCGGGAAGCCCTCGAGATGATCAAGAAAGATGCCCTGGCCGAGTTCTACCGGTCCCTTCACGAGGGCCTGAAAAAAGCCCCTGGAGGACCGTTCGAGATCCTCGCCGCCGGGCTGAACCCCCACGCCGGAGAGGGCGGGCTGCTCGGGGCCGAGGAGGCCGAGGAGATCGCTCCGGCCGTCGAAGCGGCCGCAAAAACCGGCGTCCCGGTCAGCGGCCCCTATCCTCCGGATATCGTCCTTCTTAAGGCCAGAGGCCGCGGGGACGCGGTCGTCGCGGCCCTCTACCACGACCAGGGGCTCATCGGGTTCAAGCTCGAGGCCTTCGAAACGGGAGTCAACGTGACCCTCGGGCTGCCCTTTGTCAGGACCTCTCCGGACCACGGGACGGGGTTCGATATCGCGGGCCGCGGCACGGCCGACCCGCGGAGCATGATCGAGGCCATCCGGCTGGCCGGCGCCTTCAGCGCATCCGTTTCTTGATCTCGGCCCGGATCTCGCGGTCCGTATCGCGCTTCTTGAGGGCCTCGCGCTTTTCGTACTGCCTTTTTCCACGGACGAGGACGACCTCGACCTTGATCCGGCCGCGGTCGTTGATCAGGATCTTGGCGGGGACCAGGGTCAATCCCCGCTCCTGGGTCTTGCCGGTGAGCCGCTTGATCTCCCGCCGATGGAGGAGGAGCTTGCGATCCCGCAGGGGGTCGTGGTTGAAGATGTTGGCGGCTTCGTAAGGGCTGATATGGCATTTGACGAGAAAGACCTCGCCGTTGCGGACTTCCGCGTAGCTTTCTTTCAAGCTGACCCGCCCCCCCCGCACGGATTTGACCTCGCTGCCGACGAGGGCCAGTCCGGCCTCGAAAGTTTCCAGGACGACGTAATCGTGATGGACGGATTTGTTGACGGCGACCGTTTTCATGCTCCGGCCGCTCCCTCGCCGCCGACGGGCGCGACCCGGATGAGACCGATGTGCCGCTTGCTCATTTTCTCGACGGTCAGCCGATGGCCCTTGAAATCGAAGCCATCCTTCTCGCGCGGCAGCCGTCCGAACTCGTAGAGGAAGAATCCGGCCAGCGTCGTGTAATCCTTCTTCTCCGGGATGCCCAGCGACAGGTGGGTGTTGACTTCCTTGATCGGCGCCGACCCCCTGACGAGATAACGCTGGCCGCCGAGACGGGTGATCCGATCCTCGACCTCTCCGTCGTGCTCGTCCTGGATCTCGCCGACCAGCTCCTCGATGATGTCCTCGAGGGTCACCAGCCCGTCGACGTTCCCGAACTCGTCCACGACGAGGGCCATGTGAACGGCCTTTTCCTGCATCTGGAGGAGGACCTTCTCGAGCGGGGCCAGGTCGGGGACGAAGAGTGGCTCACGGAGCACGGAAGAGATTTCAACATCTTTATTATCAACAATATAGCCGACAAGGTCTTTGGCGTGAAGGATGCCTTCGATATTATCCAGGCGGGTCCGGTAAACAGGATACCTGGAAAAGCCGGTCGTGCGGACGGCCCGCAGGATGTCTCCTGAGGTGGCCCCGACCTCGAAAGCTTGGATCTCGGGGCGCGGGACCATGATCTCCTTCACCGGCCGGGAGCCGATGTCGAGCGCGCCGAATATCATCTTCCGGCGCAAGGCGGACAGCCCCCGGGCCCCGGCGCGCAGGGCGATCTTGATCTCCTCCTCGTCGACCGCCCGTGAGGGCCTGTCACGGCGGGCCTTGGACGACGGCATGATGAGGCCCGTAAGCAGGAGGAACAGGCGGACAAGGGGAGCGAAGAGGACCATCAGGCCTCGGACCGGATAGATCGCGAGATGGACCGTTTTGAGGGGGTTGTGAGCGGCGAAGGTCTTGGGATTGATCTCGCCGAAAACGAGGATCAGGAGGGTCGTGGCGACGGTGGCGTAGAGGACGGCCTGATTCGGGTCGGCGACGAGCCGGCTGAAGACCGTGGTCGCCACCGAGGCGGCCGCCGCGTTGACGAGCGTATTGCCGACGAGAATGGTCGCCAGCAGATCGTTCGTCCGGCGCATGGCCTTGCGGATGAGGGCGGCCCGCCGGGAGCCCTTCTTTTCCTCGTATTCGAGGGAATAGGGGTTGACGGCGATGAAGGCCGTCTCGGAAGACGAAAAGAAGGCGCTGAGCAGGAGGCACACGAAGAAGACGAGAACTCCCGTGAGGAGCATGGGATCCGTATCAGGCGGCGACCCGCGGCTTGGCGGCCTTGAAGCAGCGGGACAGGGTCCCGTCGAGGCGCTGTTCGATCCGGGACGACGGCTCGTCGGAGGCCTCGGAGATCTCGGAGACGATGAGCTCGCGGGCCCTCTCCATCATCTTCTTCTCGCGGAACGAGAGGGGCTTGGACAGGCTGAGATAGTAGAGGCTCTTGAGAACGACGGCCATGTCGATGAGGGAGCCGGATTTCATCAGGTTGATGTGCTCCTTGTAGCGCCCCTTCCAGTCCAAGGTGACATCGACCTCCCCGTTCCGGATGAAATGGAAGACCTTTTTGATGGACCCTTCGGAGACCGGCCGGCGGATGCCGATCTCCGTGGCCGTTGCGCTGGACACCGTGATCAGGGTGTCGTTGGCCAGGATCCTCAGGTGGAAAACGGTGAACCGCTCTCCGTTGTAGGACTCTTCCCGGATGGCCTCGATGACGCCCAGGCCGTGATTGGGATAAATGACCTTATCGCCGATCTTCAGGGAATTCATACCCCCCTATTATATCCGAACAGGGGGCAGGAGTCAATCTTGGCCATCGGCCCACGCCGCCTTGACAGGGGGGGAGGCTTCGGGTAACATACCCCTTTCCAAGGGACAGAACCAGATGAAAAGAACGTTTCAGCCGAACAACAGACGACGCAAGAAGACGCACGGTTTCCGGGTCCGCATGAAGACCAAGGGCGGGCAGGAAGTCATCAAGAGCAGAAGGCGCAAGGGCCGGAAGCGCGTTTCTGTCGGATGAATGAAAGCCTGGCGCCTCTCGAGAGAATACGGAAGAAGACGGATTTTACGGGCCTTTACCGGCACGGAAGCCGTTTCCGGGGCCGCCATTTCACTCTGGTCTACCGCCGAAGCGTGCTTGGCGTCTCGAGGCTGGCCGTCGTCGTAAGCCGGAAGGTCGGTCCGGCGGTCGCCCGGAACAGGGTCAAAAGACGGTTCCGGGAGCTCTTCCGGCGGAACAAAGGGCTGCTGCCGGAGCCCCTGGACCTCATCGTCGTGGCCAGGCCGGACGCCGCCGCCGCGGATTGGCCCGGATTGAAGGACGCCTTTATTTCGGCCTTGACAACGATCTTTCGAAAACGGATATCATCGTGAAAGCCGTCGCGCTCGTCCTGATCAGGGCCTACCAGGCCGCCGTATCCCCCTTGCTCGGCACCCGTTGCCGCTTCCACCCGACCTGCTCGGCTTATGCCCTGGAAGCCATCGAAAGGCATGGTCTGCTCAAGGGCGTCTTCCTGACCGCGAAGAGGCTTCTCCGCTGTCATCCTTTTCACGCGGGCGGGATCGACCCCGTTCCGGAGAGTGAGGCCCTATGGAAAAACGGCTGATCCTGGCCATCGTCCTGTCATTTCTGGTCCTCTTGGGCTGGAACCATTTCTTCAACAAGCCGCAGCCGGCTCCGGAGGCGCCGTCCGTCCGGGAGCAGCCGGCCCCCGAAAGCGGTGCCGTGGTCCGCGGGGAACGGGTCCGAACCCCGCCCTCCGAGGGCCCGACGGCTCCGGCCGAGCCTGAGGCTGCCCCCGAACTGGCCCCCGCGGGAGGGGGTTCCGAGGAAGATATCGTCATCGAGACTTCCTTGTATCGGGCCGTCTGGTCGAACAAGGGGGGAGTCCTGAAAAGCTGGCGGTTGAAGGCCCATTTCAACGCCGACAAGG
Source organism: uncultured Eubacteriales bacterium (assembly GCA_964423315.1). GTDB lineage: Bacteria > Acidobacteriota > Aminicenantia > Aminicenantales > Saccharicenantaceae > RBG-16-66-30. Next base: position 53,822 of record CAYREO010000009.1, read on the forward strand.
AAGGGCTCGAGCTCGTTCCGGTCCGGGCCGAGGAGGTCGGACTGTTCCCCTTCATGATCGACCTCGACGACACCGCCTTGGCGGACCGATTGAACACCGAGATCTTCGAGGCCTCCCCGGGTGCCCTCAAGCTCAGTGACGGCGACAGCGAAGAGCTTCGCTTCGTCTACTCCGACGGAGCTTCGGTCCGGGTCGACAAGACCTTCCGCTTCACGGGCGGCACGTACGGCCTGGAGATGTCCGTGCGGATCTGGCGGAACGGCCAAAGCCTGCCGGCCGTCGTCCTCTGGGGGCCGGGCCTCGGCAACCCCTCCCCTGCCGAGCTCAAGCAGAGGTTCAGCGCCACGACGGGTACGGCCGTCTACGCGGGCGGCAAGGTCCAAAGGATGGACGAGCGGAAATACAAGGCCGAGACGAGCTCGTGGAACTTCGTGGACTGGGCGGCCTATGAGGATAACTATTTCACCGCCTTGTTCGTCCTGCCCCCTCAGAAAGGGCCGGCGACCTTCCTCAAGGAGATGGCCGGCCAGGAGCCGGTCTTCTCCCTGTCCGTCAGGGAGCCGCGCCGGGCCTTCATCGGCCCCAAGGAGACCGAGGCCCTCAAGGCCTTCGGCCACGACGCCAAGAAGGTCATCAACTTCGGGTTCTTCGGGAGCATCTCGGAGATCCTCCTGGCCGCCGTACGGTATTTCCACTCCCTCGTCCCCAACTGGGGCCTGGCCATCATTCTCCTGACCATCGTCGTCAAGATCCTCTTTTTCCCCCTGACCTACAGCTCGACCAAGTCCATGGCCAAGATGGCCGACCTCCAGCCGAAAATGAAGGCCATCCGGGCCAAGTACAAGAAGGCCAAGTCCGACATCGAACAGCGACGGCAGATGAACGAAGAGATGATGAAACTCTATAAAGAGCACGGGGTCAACCCGGCCGGAGGGTGCCTCCCCCTGCTCATCCAAATGCCGGTGTTCTGGGGGGTCTTCCGGATGCTCGTCGTCTCGGTGGAGTTCCGTCACGCCCCGTTCGCCCTCTGGATCCAGGACTTGTCCGTTAAGGACCCCTACTATGTGACGCCCATTTTAATGGGCATCACCCAGTTCATCTCCCAGAAGATGACCCCGACCTCGGCCGACCCCGCCCAGGCGAGGATGATGCTGATCATGCCCTTCGTCATGACCATCTTCTTCATGAATTTCCAGAGCGGCCTGGTCCTCTACTGGCTGACGACCAACGTCCTGCAGATCGCCCAGCAGGCCCTCATGAACCGCATGATGGCCCGGCAGAAAAGAGAGCAAAAAGATGGACAACGAAAAAAAGCCCGCTGACGGGGGCGAGAACACCGAAGAGGCCGGGACGGCCGGGGAGGCCCGGGAGTTCACCGGGCGGAACCTCGAGGACGCGGTCAGCCTGGCCGAACACCGCCTGAAGATCCCGCGCGAGAAGTTCAACTACGAGATCGTCACCGAGAAGACCCGGCTCTTCGGGCTCGGCGGCCGTGAGATCGTCATCCGGGCCTGGCCCAAAGGCGTCGCCGAGGAGGACGCCGTCGAGAGATTCTTGGCCCGGCTCATGGTCCATTTCCCCCTAGAGATCAGTTATCAGATCAAGAAGCGCCCGGATATCATCTTTGTCGTCTTCGACGGCCCTGACAAGGCCATGCTCCTGCGAAGCGACGGCTCCCTCCTGCTCGCCCTCCAGCACATCCTCAATAAGATCTCTCCGGTCAAGGTCCAGGTGGACTGCGAATTTTACCGCCGGCGCAAGGAAAAGAAGCTCCGGGACTACGCCCAGAAGGCCGCCCAGCAGGTTTCGGCCACCGGCCGCGAGGAGGTCCTCGATCTCATGAACCCGTACGAGCGGCGCATCATCCACATCGTCGCCAATCAGGTGCCCGGCATCACCAGCGAGAGCCAAGGGGAAGGGTTCCTGAAGAAGGTCAAGATCTTCCGCGTTCCCCGCTGAGCCATCGAAAAAGCGCCGGTTTGTCCTGCTTCGCCCCGCGCATCCATAGCCGCCTCGGCTCGGACTGTTCCTCTCGCGGCGCGCCCCCGTCCGTGCTCGCCGCTCCGAAAAGCTCTTCGGCATCAGCGGCTCCGCGAGGGCGGGGGGGCTCCGCGCCGCTGCCTCACAGCCCCTCCTATTCATACATGCGAAATGGCGATATGTTCCCTTGCGGCTTGCGAGATCGGAAAGACCTCCAGCTTTCCGAAGCCCTTCAGGGCTTGTGAGAAGACTTTTCAGGAAGACCGGCATCCATGCCCTCTTTGATTCCGGACGATGACGTATTCTGCTACAATGATGGGCCGCCGAGAGACATGTTGGAAGACACGATCATCGCCGTCTCGACGCCGCCGGGGCACGGCGGCCTGGGCGTCGTCCGCCTCAGCGGCCGGGCCGCCTTGTCCGTCGCCCGGCGGATCTTCCGGTTTCGGGAGAAGGTCGGGCGGCCGTTCCCGGTGCGCCGGGCCGTTTTCGGCGAGATCGTCGAGGGCCAAGACAGCCGGCCTCTGGATGAGGCCTTCCTGACTTACTTTAAGGCCCCTCGCTCCTATACCAGGGAGGATGTCGTCGAGCTGAGCTGCCACGGGAGCCCCGCTGTTCTGGAGGAGATCGTCCGTCTGGGAACATCGGCGGGGGCCAGGCCGGCCCAGCCGGGAGAATTCACGCTGCGGGCCTACCTCAATGGACGGTTGGACATCCTCCAAGCCGAGGCCGTCGACGACTTCATCCGGGCCGCCTCGCTGGCCCAGGCGCGCGTCTCGTTCCGTCAGCTTGCGGGAAGCCTGTCCGGGCGGATCGGCCGGCTCCGGAAAGGCCTGGTCCGGCTGGCCGCCCGCCTGGAAGCCGCGATCGAATTCCCGGAGGACGGGCTTCGGACGGCTCCCGGCGGGCTTGTCCGCTCTTTGGAAACGCTGACTGAGGACATCCAGGACCTCGTCTCAGGCTACCAGCTGGGGCGTGCCCTCAGCGAGGGGCTTACAGTGGCCATCACAGGGCGGACCAACGTCGGAAAATCGACGCTTTTCAACGCTCTCCTCCAGAAGAACAGGGCCATCGTTACACCGTATCCCGGGACGACACGGGATTACCTCCGGGAAAGGATCGTTGTTGACGACCTCGTCTTCAATTTGGTCGATATGGCCGGATTGGGACGGCCGGCCCACCCTGTGGAAAGAATGGGCATCGTCAGGGGAGCGCGGATCGCCCGCGAGGCCGACGGTCTGCTCGTTGTCCTCGATGCCTCCCAAAAAGGGACGGTCGAGGACGAGCGGCTCCTGAAGAGATACCGGGACAGAAAAAAGATCGTCGTCCTGAACAAAAGCGACCTCCCCGTACGCCTGAACAGGGAGAGAATAGCGGGAATGGCGGGCGGATCACCCCTGCTCGAGGTCTCGGCGCTCAAAGGTCGGAACATCGCCGGACTCAAAAAGGAGCTTTGCCGGATCCTCGCTCCTTCCCGGCCGGACACACAGGAGGTTCTCCTCCATGCCAGACAGAGGGATATCCTTGTTGATATCCGAGAATGTCTCGAACGGACCGCCGGACTCCTCCGACAGGGGCACCACGAAGAGATGTGCGCGGAGGAAGTGAGGAAGGCCTTGGGCCTCATCGGGATGCTGACCGGGGAGGTCCGCGTCGATGAGGTCCTCAGGGACATCTTCGGGCGGTTCTGCGTGGGGAAATAGGCTGTCCGGGACGCCTCATGAGCAAATCCGGGTATGATATTGTCGTTATAGGGGCCGGACACGCCGGATGCGAGGCGGCCGCCGCCGTCTGCGGCATGGGGCTCAAAGCCTGCCTCGTCACCATTCACCTCGAGACGATCGCCCAGATGTCCTGCAATCCGGCTATCGGCGGTCTGGCCAAGGGCCACCTTGTCCGGGAGATCGACGCCCTTGGCGGGCTGATGGGAATTCTGGCCGACGCCACCGGCATCCAATTCCGGCTCCTCAATAGGAGCCGCGGAGGAGCCGTCCAGGCGCCTCGGGCCCAATGCGACAAGGCGGCCTACAGGCTGGCGATGAAGCATCGGCTCGAATCGATCCCCGGCCTGACGGTCTTCCAGGGAATCGTTTCGGACATCCTGGTCAAGGCCGGCCGGGCCCGAGGGGTCAGGACCCTCGAGGGGACGACGATCGAAGGCCAAGCGGTCATTCTGACCCCGGGGACATTCCTCAACGGGGTGATCCACATCGGGCTCGAGAGCTATCCGGCCGGCCGGGCCAATGAACCTCCTTCCGTTGACCTCGCCCGTCAGCTGAAGGCCCTGGGCTTCAAGATATTCCGCCTGAAAACGGGTACCCCCATGCGTCTGGACGGCAATTCCATCGAGTGGGGCGCCTTCATCCCGCAGCCGGGGGATGAGGATCCCGTTCCCTTTTCGTATCGGACCAAGAATCGCCTCGAGAACAAAGTCATTTGCCATCTCGGCTACACGAATGCCCGAACGCATGCCGTGATCCGGGCCAACTTGGATCGCTCTCCTTTGTTCAGCGGGAAGATCAAGGGCATCGGGCCGAGGTACTGCCCGTCCATCGAGGATAAGGTCGTCAAATTCCCGCACCACGCCCGACACCAGTTCTTCCTGGAGCCGGAAGGGACCGAGACGGCCGAAATTTACATCAACGGGCTTTCCTCGAGCTTGCCCGTCGACGTCCAGAGGCAAATCCTCGCAACGATCCCGGGACTCGAGAGAACGAAGATCCTCAGGCCGGCATACGGGATCGAGTACGACGCCGTTTTCCCGACGGAGCTGGCCCCCACATTGGAGGCGAAAAAGGTCCGGGGTTTGTACCTCGCCGGTCAGATCAACGGAACCTCGGGATACGAAGAGGCGGCCGCCCAGGGGCTGATGGCCGGGATCAACGCGGCCCTGGCCCTCAGGAAAGAGCCGCCCTTCGTCCTGAGAAGAGAGGAGGCCTACATCGGGGTGCTCATTGACGACCTGGTGACCAAGGGGGTCGAGGAACCCTATCGGCTTTTCACTTCCCGGGCGGAGCACAGGCTGATCCTCAGGGTCGACAACGCGGACCGCAGGCTGATGGGCTACGGGCGCGAATTCGGGCTGATCCCGCCCGAGACGTGGAAGGAGTACGAGGCAAAACGGGACAGGATCGACAGGGTCCTGGAGGCCTTAAAAGAGCATAAGCTTTATGAGAGGCTGAAAAAACCGGAAGTCCGCTTGAGAAATGTTCTGGATTGTGGGAAAATCGCTGTTAAGATCGGCGATGAAGAGACGCGATATATCGAATCCGAAGTGAAATATGAAGGCTATATTCGGAAACAAGAACGAGAGATCGCCAAAGCCGGGAAAGTCGCCCAGATGAGGATCCCGGAAAACACGGATTTCGGCAAGGTTCCCGGCCTGACAAGAGAAGCCGTCGAGAAGCTCGGGGCGGCCCGCCCGGTGACTCTCGGCGACGCGTCAAGGATCCCGGGAATGACCCCGGCCGCTATACAAAACCTGGCCTTGTATCTCGAGATAACGGCGAGAAAAGCCTCCGGGCGGGGCAGCGTTTCACGTGAAACAGACAAGGTCGATGAATAAGATCATCGCGGTCGCCAATCAAAAAGGTGGTGTCGGGAAGACGACCACAGCCATCAACCTCTCCGCGTGCCTGGCTATCAAGGGCCGAAGAACGCTTCTCATCGATCTCGACCCGCAGGGCATGTCCACATTAGGCTTGGCCAAGCCGAAAGAGCCAGGCAAGGGGATCTATCAGGCCATGATGAACGGGAAAGCCCTGATGGACTGCATTTCCGGCACAGAGATCGACAATTTCTATCTCTGCCCCTGTTCACCCGAGCTTGCCGGCATCGAAGCCGAGCTCTATGCGGCCGAGAACAGGGAACAAAAACTCCTTCAGGCCCTCGAGAAGGGCCGGCGGTATTTCAATTTCGTGCTGATCGACTGCCCTCCTTCCCTGGGCTTCTTGACCATCAATGCCCTGGCGGCCGCGGATTCCTTGATCATCCCCGTTCAGACCGAGTTCTTTTGCATGGAAGGCATCCCGGACCTCTTCCAAACCCTGGAAACGGTCAGAACCTATTTCAATCCCAGACTGGCCGTCGAGGGCATCCTTCTGACGATGTTCGACGAGCGGACGAACCTCTCTAAACAGGTGGCCGAGGAGATCCGCAAGTCCCTCAAGCACATCCTTTTTGAGACCATCGTCCCCCGCAGCGTCCGCCTGGCCGAGGCGCCGAGCTTCGGCAAGCCGGTCGCTTTGTACGATATCAGATCCAAGGGGTCTGAAGCTTACTTCAATCTCGCAGAGGAGATCCTTCGCCGATGAGCAAGAAAGCCTTGGGCAAAGGCCTGGGGGCCTTCATCCCGGACGAGTTCGGCATTCTCAAGGACGAGAGGTTCGCGGAGATCGAGGTCGACCGGATTAAAGCCAATCCCTTTCAACCACGGATGAAATTCGACGACCAAACCATCGAAGGCTTGGCCCGGTCGATCAAAGAGACGGGAGTCGTTCAGCCCGTGGTCGTCGTTCCGGAAGAGGATCATTACAAGATCATCGTGGGAGAGCGGCGCTGGAGAGCGGCCCAAAAAGCCGGCCTGAAAAAGATCCCCGTCCTCATCCGCAACGTCCCCAAGGAAAAGCAGCTGGAGATCTCGCTCATCGAGAACATCCACCGGGAGGAGCTCAATCCCCTCGAGATCGCTCAAGCTTATCAGCGCCTCATCGACGAGCAGAAGTATACTCAGCAGGAGCTGGCCGAGAAGGTCGGCATGGACCGGACCTCGGTGACGAACTACTTGCGCTTGCTGAAGCTGCCACGGGAGATCCAGGACGACCTCGTCGAAGACAGGATCTCCATGGGACACGCCCGGGCCCTGCTGGCCTTGGAGGATCCGGCCGTCCAGATGTTCGCCTGCAAACAGGTCATCGACCGGAACCTGTCGGTCAGGAACACGGAGAAGCTCGTCAATCGACTGAAAGAGCGGGCCCCCCGGGCCCAACGACGGCTCGAGGACCCCGACCTTCATGCTCTTCAGGAGGAGATGCTGAAGATCCTGGGCACGAAGGTTCTCATTTCGGGGAACAGGAACAAAGGGGTCCTGAAGATCTTCTATTTTTCCATGGATGACCTAAATCGGCTTTACGAAGGGGTCAAAGGAGCTTTTTCATGAAAGACAAACCGAGAGAGCTGGGGGAGTCGAGGCTGGCCGGATTGATCGATGTGGAGTCGGAATTCCGGGGCGACCTGATCTTCAAGGGGTCTTTCCGCATCGAAGGCTACTTCAAGGGGACGATCACCTCGGACGCGCTGCTCATCGTCGGGGAGAAAGGCAGAGTGGAAGCGGACGTCAAAGTGGGCCAGCTCGTCATCAACGGCGAGATCCGCGGTACCCTCCAGGCCACCGAAAGGGTCGAGGTCCATGACAAAGGGCGCGTGTTCGGGTCGGTCCTGGCCCCCAAGCTGATCGTGGAGGAGGGCGCCTATCTCGAGGCCACCTGCCAAACCCAGCCGGCGGAAAAGCCGCCCGCCAAGCAGAGCGCGCCGGCCGGCGACGCTTCCTGAGCCCCCGAAACCCTTCGTCCGCCCTCTTGAGTCCGAGCCGGTCGACGGCTATAATCGGGGGATCATGAAACATCCGGGAAGAGCGCGACCATGACCAAGTACATTTTCGTCACCGGAGGGGTCATCTCGGGCCTGGGCAAGGGGATCGCCGCCGCGTCCATCGGGATGCTCCTCGAAAGCCATGGGTACCGGATCACGATCCAGAAGCTCGATCCCTACCTCAACGTCGATCCCGGGACGATGAGCCCCTTTCAGCACGGCGAGGTCTACGTCACGGACGACGGTGCGGAAACGGACCTCGATCTCGGCCACTACGAGAGGTTCACATCCACGCGGACGACGAAAGACCACAACTGGACGGCGGGCAAGATCTACCAGTCCCTGCTGCGCAAGGAGCGCAAAGGCGAGTACCTCGGCAAGACCGTCCAGGTCATCCCCCATCTCACGGACGAGATCAAGGGCGCCTTCCGGACGGTGGCCGACAGGAACGACATCGTCATCTGCGAGATCGGCGGGACGGTCGGCGACATCGAGAGCCTGCCGTTCCTCGAGGCCACCCGACAGATGCGGCTCACTCTGGGAAGCGGCAACACCGTCTTCGTCCATCTGACGCTCATCCCCTTCGTCGGCGCGTCGGGAGAGCTCAAGACCAAGCCCACCCAGCACAGCGTCAAGGAGCTCAGGGCCATCGGTATCCAACCGGACATCCTTCTGTGCCGGACGAACCGCGATCTCTCGGCGGACATCCGGTCGAAGATCGCCCTGTTCACCAACGTCCCCTTTGACGCCGTCATCGCCGCCCGGGACGTCGCGTCCATCTATGAGATCCCGCTCAATTTCGCCCGGGAAGGTCTCGATAAGATCCTCCTCTCGCTCCTCGGTCTCCCCCGCAGGAAAAAGGACCTGGCCCGATGGGAGTCCGTCGTCGGGCGGATCCAGAAGCCCAAGGATGAGGTCGACATCGCGCTCGTCGGCAAGTATGCGGGCCTTCACGATTCCTACATGAGCCTCAATCAGGCCCTTGTCCACGGAGGGATCGCTCACCGGCTCAAGGTCAACATCGACTGGATCGAAGCGGAGAAGTTCGAGCGCGGAGACCCCGCCTCCATCCTGGGCCTGAAAGACGGCATCCTGGTCCCGGGCGGCTTCGGCAAGCGCGGCATCGAGGGCAAGATCAAAGCGGTCCATTTCGCCCGGGTCAACAAGGTCCCGTTCTTCGGCATCTGCCTGGGCATGCAGTGCGCCGCCATCGAGTATGCGCGTTCCGTCGTTGGGCTCAAGCGGGCCAACAGCACGGAGTTCGTGCCGGACGCCCCGCACAAGATCATCGTCCGGTGGAGAGAGCTGGCCAAGGACTGCGACATGGGCGGCACGATGCGGCTCGGAGCCTACCGCTGCGACTTGAGAAAGGATTCGACGGCCTTCCGGGCTTACGGCCGCCGCCGGATCTCCGAACGCCATCGCCATCGCTACGAGTTCAATCCCGCCTATCAGGACGCGCTGGCCAAGGCCGGCCTGATCTTCTCCGGGAAGAACCCGGATCACGGCCTGGTGGAGATCATCGAGGCCCCGGATCACCCATGGTTCCTGGGGTGTCAATTCCATCCGGAATTCAAGTCCAGGCCTCTCCAGCCGCATCCGCTTTTCAAGGCGTTCATCGGGGCCAGCTATGCCCATCGTCTCCGGAAAGAACGCCAGATATCATTATAAGTAATTGATTATAAATAATTTATAATCATCCTGGAAGGAGAGAGCCGTGGACATCAATGATAAGATATTCCGGGAATATGACATCCGCGGCATCGTCGGACAGGACCTCGATGAAGCGATCGTCGAAACTTTGGGCCGGGCCATGGGCACATATTTCCGGGCCCGGGGCCGGTCCGACGCGGCCGTCGGCCGGGACTGCCGGCTCAGCTCGCCGTCCTTCGCCCGGGCGCTCGCCCGAGGCCTGCAGGCCACGGGCTGCGATGTGACCGATCTTGGGGTCATTCCCACGCCCCTGCTCTATTTCTCGGTCTTTCACAAGAAGAAGCAGGCCGGGGTCATGATCACCGGCTCCCACAACCCGCCCGAGCACAACGGCTTCAAGATGATGTGCGGACAGGAGACCCTCCACGGGCCGGAGATCCAGGAGCTCCGCGGCATCATCCGGCGCGGCGAGTTCGCCCGGGGCGCGGGCCGAGCGGCTACGCTCGACATCGTCCCGGAATACATGAACTATGTCGCGGCCAACGTCCGGCTGGCGCGGAGCGTCAAGCTCGTCGTCGACGCCGGCAACGGCACGGGCGGCGCGGTCGCCGTCCCGCTCTTCCGGAAGATGGGATGCGAGGTCGTGGACATCTTTTGCGAGCCGGACGGGACCTTCCCCAACCACCATCCCGATCCGACCCTGCCCGAAGCGATGGAAGCGCTCATCCGGAAGGTCCGGGAGACGGGATCCGAGATCGGCGTCGGCTTCGACGGCGACGCCGACCGGCTGGGCGTCGTCGACGACCGGGGCCGGATCATCTGGGGCGATCAGCTGCTCATCGTCTTCGCCCGGGACATCCTGGCGTCGCACCCCGGGGCAGCCGTCATCTCCGAGGTCAAGGCCTCCAAGGTCCTCTACGAGGAGGTCGAACGCCTCGGCGGCCGGCCCATCATGTGGAGGACCGGCCACTCGCTGATCAAGAAGAAGATCAAGGAGGAGAAGGCCCCGCTGGCCGGGGAGATGAGCGGCCACATCTTCTTCGCCGACCGCTGGTTCGGTTTCGACGACGCGATCTACGCGACGGCCCGGCTGCTGGAGATCCTGTCCCGGTCCAAGGCCGGGCTCGCGGAGATGCTGGCCGACCTGCCCAAGACGCACTCGACCCCGGAGATCCGGATCTACGCGTCCGACGAGGTCAAGTTCCGGATCGTCGAGGAAGTGCGCCGGGAGCTCGCGGCCAGATACCCGGTCATCGACATCGACGGTGTCCGGGCCATTTTCCCCAAAGGATGGGGGCTCGTCCGGGCCTCCAATACCCAGGCCGTGATCGTCCTGCGGTTCGAGGCCGATACGGCCGAGGATCTGGACGCGATCCAGAAAGAGGTCCGAGGCGTCCTCGAAGCGATCATCGGCCGGCTCGGGAAGTCATGATGAAGACGGTCCGCGATGTCCGGGCGATCATCCTCGCCGGGGGCCGGGGGATGCGCTTCTGGCCGCTCGGCCGGGCCTCTCGTCCCAAGCAGTTCCTGAGGATCACCGGCCGGGGCACGATGGTCGAAGAGACCGTGCGCCGCATCCGGCCGCTCATCCCGGCCCGCCGCATCTACACGATCGCGGACGCCGCCCAGACCGCCCGGATCCGGAAGCTCCTGCCGGGATTGCCGGGATCGAACCTGCTCGTCGAGCCGGCGGCCAGGAACACGGGACCGGCGCTGGCCCTGGCGACGGCCCGGATCTGGCTGGACGATCCCGAGGCCGTGGTCGTGGCCCTGCCCGCCGACCATCTCATCAGGAACGAACGGCGGTTCCTGCGGATCCTCGAACGGGCGATCGAGGTGTCGGCCCGGTCCGGGGCGATCGTCACTTTCGGCATCCCTCCCACTTATCCCGCCACCGGCTACGGATACATCCTTTTCGACAGGGACGCGCCCGCGGTCCGCGGCCGGGTGCGTTTCTATCCCGTCCGGTCCTTCAAAGAGAAACCGAGCCTCAGCTTGGCCGACGAGTACCTGGCCTCCGGGGATTGCGCCTGGAACTCGGGCATGTTCGTCTGGACCGCCGAGGCCTTCGCCCGCCAGACCGAATCGTGCGCCCCGGCCCTGTTCGCTTTCTGGGACAAGGCCGTCAAAGCGCTCCGGGCGAAGGACCGGAAACGGCTCAAGGCCGCCTTCGCCTCGGCGCCGGCGCTGTCCATCGACTACGCCCTCATGGAGAAGGCCGACAGGGTCCTGGTCGCCGAGGGCGACTTCGGCTGGTCGGATGTCGGGACCTGGTCCTCGCTCCTCGAGGTCTGGCCGAAAGACGCCGACGGGAACGCGGCCAAGGGGCCCCTGGCCGCTCTGGATTCCGCGGGCTGTCTCGTATGGAACCCCGGCAAGCTGACGGCCCTCGTCGGGGTCAGGAACCTCGTCATCGTCGATACCGAGGATGCCCTCCTCGTTTGCCATGCCGACCGCGACCAGCAGGTGAAGGACATCGTCGAGATCTTGAAGAAAAAGGGAAAAGATAGATTGGTCTGAGGACTTTAAAGAAAGGAGAGGAGAAGGTGAAGAAGAAAGTCCTGAGCCTGGCCTTGACGGCCCTGCTCCTGGCCGCGTTCGGCCGGGCGGGCGATGTGACGCTGGACGTCAAGGAGCATGTCCTCGGCAACGGGATGAAGATCCTGATGGTCCCCAAGCCGGGCGTGCCCCGCGTCGTCTGTCACATCTACTTCAAGGCGGGCTCGATCAACGAGAGGCCGGGCATCACCGGCATCGCCCACGTTCACGAGCACATGATGTTCAAAGGCACCAAGGTCATGGGCGTCACGGACTACGCCAAGGACGCCGAGATCGAGCGCCGGATCGACGAGCTCATGGACCGCATCTACCGGGAGAGGTTCTGGACGGCCGACGGCGGGGACGAGGCCAAGATCGCCGGATGGCAGAAGGACGTTGACCGGCTCGTCGCGGAACAGAAGCAGTACATCATCAAGGACGACCTCTGGAACCACTACATGAAGAACGGCGGCACCGGCCTGAACGCCTCGACCGGCAACGAGAACACGGGCTACTATGTCACCCTGCCCTCGAACAAGGTCGAGCTCCAGATGATGCTCGAGTCCGACCGGATGCGGAACCCCGTTTTCCGCGAGTTCTATTCGGAGAAGGATGTCGTCATGGAAGAGAGGCGGCTCAGCGAGAACCGGCCGGGGTTCCTTTTCGGCGAACAGGTCAGCGCCTCCTTCTTCGTGGCCACCCCTTATCACTGGGGCGTCATCGGCTGGATGGACGACCTGCGCAAGATGACGAAAGAGGACATCATCGAGTTCAACAGGCGGTATTACGTGCCCAACAACGCCGTGGCCGTCTACGTCGGGGACTTCGACCCGGCGCGGATCGTGGCCCTGGCGGAGAAATACTTCGGGCCCATCCCGCGGGGGCGGGACATCGAGCCCATCCGGACCTTCGTGCCTCCCCAGGACAGCGAGAAGAGGATCTATGGCGAGGGCCCGGCCCCGACCAGCCTCCAGATGATGTTCCATACCCCCCCTGACGGACACCGGGACACGGCGCCGCTTTCGGTCCTGGCCAGCGTCCTCGGCTCGGGTGGGGGCGGCGGATTCCGCGGCGGGCCGGGCGGCGGCTCCGGCCGGCTCACCAAGCTCCTCGTCAGGGACAAGCAGATGGCGGTCAGCGTCTCCGCGTCCAGCCGCGCCCAATGGTACGTCGGGGCTTTCCAGTTCGGCGCGACGCCCCGGTTGGATAAGAAGGTCCGGCCCGAGGACCTGGAAAAGGAGATCTGGGCCGAGATCGAGAGGATCAAGAAGGACGGGGTGACCGAGGAGGAGATCCAGAAGGCCAAGAACCGCGGCGAGGCCATGTTCATCCGCAGCCTCGCGAGCTCGGCCGGACTGGCCGGCCGGATCGGCCGGGCCGAGCTCCACCGCGGCTGGCGGTCCATCCCGGCCGATCTGGAGGCTCTCAAGAGCGTGACGAACGAGGACATCCAGCGGGTGGCCGCCCGATATTTCGTCAAGTCCAACAGCCTGACGGCCATCTACGAGCGGAAGACGGGGCGGTAAAAGAGGAGGATGACCATGAAAAAGACCCTGACCGCCATCCTGGCGATCGTGTTCGTCTTCGTCGGCCTGGGCCTGGGCCAGGCGACGCATCCCGACCAGCTGAAGTACCCGGCCCTCAAGTTCGATCCGCCCGATCCCAAGGCTTTCCGGACGGAATACGCCAACGGGCTCCGGGCCTACGTTCAGGAGGACCGCAGCCTGCCGCTGTTCAACATCACGGCCCTCATCAACTTCGGCGGCCTCTACGTGCCCAAGGATAAGACGGGCCTGGAACGCGTCATGAGCGACGCCTATATCAGGGGCGGGACGCGGACGCGCGAAGGCGATGCCATCGAGGAGCGCATCGATTTCCTCGGCGGCTCGCTTTCCTTCAACGTCGGCGAGAGGACATCGACGCTCTCGCTGTCGGTCCTCAGCAAGGATCTCGACGAGGGCCTGACCCTTTTCTTCGACGTTCTCATGAACCCCGCGTTCCGCGAGGAGGCCTTCAAGCTGTCGCGGGCCCGGCTCATCGAGCAGCTGCGTCAGGCCAACGACCAGCCGGCGTCCATTCTCAGCCGCGAATACGAGAAGCTCCTGTACGGCGACCATCCGTTGACCTGGCAGGCGACGCGGGCGACCTACGAGAACGTCGCCGTCGCCGACCTCAAGGCCGTCCACGAAAAATATTTCTTCCCCAAGAACATCATCCTGGCCGCGTCCGGGGACTTCCGGAGAAGCGACCTGAAGGCCAGGATCGACAAGACGGTCTCGGGCTGGAAGAACCGGCCCCTGTCCCTGCCCGCCTTCTCCAAGGATTTCCCGACCCCCGAGCCGGGCGTCTATTTCATCCAGAGGGCCATCAACCAAGGCTACGTCAGCCTCGGCCACCTGGGGATCGAGGACACGCATCCCGACTTTTTCGCCGTCCAGGTCATGAACTTCATCCTCGGCGGCGGCAGCTTCACGTCGCGGATCACGACCAAGGTCCGGTCGGACGAGGGACTGTCCTACAACCAGGGCAGCCGGTTCACGACGAGGTGGGGCTTCCCCGGCACGTTCTCGGGTTACGTCCAGACGAAATCGTCCACGGTCGGGTACGCCATCTCCCTCATCCTTGACGAATTCCGCCGCATCCGCGAGGAGCCCGTCACGGACGGCGAGATGGAGACGGCCATCAATTACTACCTGGAGAGCTTCGCCGGCCAATTCGAGATGCCGCAGTCGGTGATGCAGAGCTTCGCCACGCTGGAGATGCAGGGCAAGCCGATGGACTATTACAGGACCTACCGGTCGAAGATCGAGGCCGTGACGAAGGAGCGGGTCCTTGAAGCCGCCCGGAAATACGTTCACCCCGACAAAGCGGCCATCCTCATCGTCGGCGACTGGGAGCCTTGCAACGAGGGCGGCGACAAGTGGCCCGGTCCCCTGGAGAAGCTCGGCAAGGTCCGCCGGATCACCCTGACCGATCCGCTGACCGGGCAGGAGGTCAAGGCGCCCTGAGCCGCGAACAGCCGCCCGCCGCGCGCGGGTTCGCGAAAGGCCGGGGCCCGCATCCCGGGCGGGGATGGTTCCGTTTCGGCCGGCGCGGAGATGATCGAGAGGTGAGGTGATGGCCGTTCCCTATTCGGCCGGGACCGTCCGGGAGCTGGCCCGCATCCATGCCGGCCACGGGGTCCTCCGGCCGTTCCGCATCCGCCGTCACGAGCCCGGGGCGGTCCTCGAGGTCGGATTGCGGGGCGTCTTCCCCGACGGCCGGGCGGACGCCCGTTTCGAGGTCGAGCGGTTCGTCGGCGGGGGCTACGCCGGCCAGGTCTACAAGGTCCGTTTGACGGACATCGTCCGCCGGGAAGGCGAGGTCGCCGGGCTCGAGCCCGGACGGACCTACGCCTTGAAGATCCTCGTCCCCGCCTCCGGCTTCGCCCGCGGCATCCGGGGCCTTCTCTACGCGGTCGGGTTCCAGGCCCCGTTCTCCCTCCAATCCCTGGAAGCGGCCGGCCGTTCCCAGGCGCTCTGGCAGAAGTTCCTCCGCCGGGCGGCCCGGGTCGAGTGGGGGCACGAGGATGCCGTCGTCGACGTCCTGGCCACCTTCCTCGATCCGGACATCGGCAGCTACGGCGAGCTCCTCGAGTGGGTCGAGGGCCGCACCTGGCGGCTCGAGGTCGACGACGACCTTGACGCCCGCCGCAAATGGCGTCCCGGGGAGCCGGGAAAGGTCATCGGATCGCCCGAATACCGGGCCAAGCGCGATTTCATGGACCGCCTCGTCCGGCTAATGCATCGCATGGGGGCCGTCGAGCTGGCCCGGCAGTACGAATGGTGGTCCCTCAAAAGCCAGCCCAATGTCCTGAAGAGGGTCGAGTCCGGGGACATCCCGGACGCGGGTTTGGTCGCCGTCGATTTCCGGGCCGGGATGACCCTGCTTCCGTTCCTCCCCCAGTGCCCCGCCGATTTCAAGCTGATTCTGCGGGGTCTCGGGCGCGGCCGCCTTGTTCAATTCGACAAGGGCGACGTCGGCCGCCTCCAAGGCTACGTCGAGGACAACCGCGAGAGCTTCACGGACCTGCTCCCGGCCCTCGATGCGCTGAGGGCCGAGGACCGGACCTATCGCCACTCCCTCGTGGACGTCACCTTCCACCACATCAAGCTTTTCGGGGGGGGCCTGCGCCGCCAGATCATGAAGGGCTTCCGGGAAAGCTGGCGGGTCCGGGGGATCACCGACGAGAGGGCTTCCGGGCGCCTTGAGAGAAGCGGATCCCTGTCGTTCGCGTTCCTTGCCGCAGGGGCCCTGCCGGTCCTGACCCCTATCCTTGCCGTTCTGGGGGTCATCACCGGGAAAGCCGGCTTCTACGGCGCGGCCGGGGCGTTTCTCCTCTTGCCTTTCCTGAGACGGCTTGCGGGCCGGGCCGATCTCCGCGGCCATTACGCCCGGATGGCCGCCAGCCCGACCTACTTCCTGAGGGCCGGAAGGGCCAGGATCGCGGAGGCCATGGTCGGTTGGCTTCGTTCGGGCCGGGTCAGCGAACGCCGGGCCCTGAGGATCGCGCGCGCCCCCCTCTTCTATTACCTGAACCTGCCGCTGGCCTGGCTGCCGCCGGGGCTCCATCGGTTCCTGACGGACAAGGCCCGCTTCCGAGAGCGGCTGAGGGCGATGTTCGTCCAGCCCGTCCGGCTCCTCTTCCGGCCGTCCGAGCGTGAGCGGTGGCTGTTGGACATGGTCGACCAGGGACGAAGGAACGGGCTGCTCGGCGCAAGCGAGGCGGCGGCCATCGCCGGCCAGATCAAGGAGCCGTTCATCCAGAAATACCTGAAGAGCCTGGCCGTCCACATGGCGACGCTGTTCGTCTCCGAGACCGTGTTCCTGACGGCGGCGATCGTCTATGTCGTCGCCCATCCGGAGCTCGCCTGGCACGAGGCCACCCTCCGGGCGGGGCTCATCATCGGCGCTCTCAACCTGCTGCCGATCTCCCCGGGCTCCCTCGTCCGGGGGTTCTATGTCCTCGGCATGATGATCAAGGACCGCAACGTCAAGGATTACCAGATCGCCCTCGGCGTCAGCTTCCTGAAGATCGTCGGCTACCTGGCGTTCCCCATCCAGATGACCTACCGATACCCCGACCTGGCCCGCTTCATGGCCGGGCACTGGGCCACGGAAGCGGTCCACAAGGTCCCTGTCTTCGGTGAGAAGGGCGCCTGGCTCGAACACTTCGTCTTCGACGCGTTCTACAATTATCCGCTGACGGTGCGCCGGAGGGTCCGCGAACGGACGGCGCTCCGGGCGGGGCGGGCGGCGAGACGCTGGCATGCGCCTGTCGTCGCCGCGGCCGCGCTGGCCGCTCTGGCTGGGATCGAGGCGGCTTTCGCGCGCGCGGCGGGGGCCATGCCTTCCTTCGGGCGGATCTGGTGGGCCGCCGTATGGGTTCCCGTTCTGGCCGCCGCCGTCACCGCGCTGTGGGCGGGGGGCCTCCCGACGGGCAAGCGGATCGTCCTGGGCATGGCCACGGCGGCCGCCGCCGGGCTCGTCTATGGTCTGGCGCCCCTCCTCCCCGGGGCCCTCTTGTTCGACGGCCTGGCCGGCGCGGCCGACGGCTCGTTGTTCCTTTCGGCGGCCCGGTCGGGGACCGAGATGCTTCTTCTCTTCGGCGTCCTGGGGCTCGCCGGGGCCTCGTTCGCCGAGACCCGCCCTGTTTGAATTCTAGGTTCTTCCCCCTTTTCGGTTGCAGAAAGAACCACGCGCATGGAGATCGATGTCCCCCTGAAGACCCCCATGGCGGAGGGGGACCCGTCGGGACTGGTTCCCGGGGGTCTGGGGGGCTGGGGGGGGACATCGATCGACAAAGCGTGTTCTCGAAAACCCGCGGAAAGGGGAGAAGGACCGTTCGAGAATTCGTTGGGGCGGCGCTATTTCAGCTTGAGCCCAAGCTCGTTGAGCTGGTCTTCGCCGACCTCGGAGGGCGAGCCGGTCATGAGGTCCAAGGCCCCGGTCGTCTTGGGGAAAGGGATGACCTCGCGGATGGACTCCTCCCCGGCCAGGAACATGACGAGGCGGTCGAAGCCGAAGGCGATGCCGCCGTGCGGCGGGGCGCCGTAGCCGAGGGCGTCGAGGAAATAGCCGAATTTCCTCTCGGTCTCGTCCTTCGAGAGGCCGAGGGCCTCGAAGACGCGGCGCTGGATGTCCCGGTCGTGGATCCGGATGGAGCCCCCCCCGACCTCGGCCCCGTTGAGGACCATGTCGTAGGCTTTGGCCCGGACCTTGGCCGGGTCCGCGGCCAGCAGGGGGACGTCGTCATCGACGGGCGAAGTGAACGGGTGGTGGACGGAGACGAGCCGCCTCTCCTCCTCGGACCACTCGAAGAGCGGGAAGTCCGTGACCCAGCAGAACGCGAGACGGTCCCGGGCCGCGGCGTCGTTCACCGGCCAGGTCCGGCGGATCTCTCCCAAGGCCTTGAGCGCGGTCTCCTTCCGGTCGGCGACGAGCAGGGCCAGATCGGGCTCCGCGCCGCCAAGGGCGTTCCAGATCTTTTCGAGCCCGGACTCGGTCATTCTGAGGGACGACTTCCATCCGCCCTGCTTCCTGATCCAAACGAGCCCCTTGGCCCCGAGCTCGCGGGCCTTCTCGCCGAGCTTGTCGAGCTGCGCTCGGGAAAGCGACCCGGCGCCCGGCACGAGGAGGCCCTTGACCTCTCCGCCGGAGGCAAGCATGGCCTTCAGCATCTCGGAGCCGGCCTCCGCAGCGACGGCCGTAAGGTCCCGCATCTCGAACGGCGGGCGCAGGTCGGGCTTGTCCGTTCCGAATCGGTCCATGGCCTCGGCGTAGGGCAGACGCGGGAACGGGCGCTCAACGCGGCGCCCGACGAGCGCGAAAAGGGCCTCCATGAGGCCCTCGTTGAGGTCGAAGAACTCGTCGCGGTCGATGAAGCTCATCTCGATGTCGATCTGGGTGAACTCGAGCTGACGATCGGCCCGCAGGGCCTCGTCGCGGAAGCAGCGGACGATCTGGAAGTAGCGGTCGAACCCGGAAACCATCAGCGTCTGCTTGAATTGTTGGGGCGACTGCGGCAGGGCGTAGAACCGGCCCTTGTGGAAGCGGCTGGGCACCAGGAAGTCGCGGGCCCCCTCGGGCGTCGGGTTGGCCAGGATGGGGGTCTCGATCTCCAGGAAGCCGTGGCGGCTCATGTAATTGCGCACGGCGAGGGCCGCTTCGTGGCGGAGCCGGATGTTGCGTTGCATCTTCGGTCGCCGCAGGTCGAGATAACGGTATTTCAGGCGGAGCTCCTCCGAGGCCTGGGGCGGATCGGCGACGACGAACGGCGGGACCTTGGCGGCCGCGAATACGTGCAGCGCGGAGGCCTCGACCTCGACCTCGCCCGTCGCAAGATCCGGGTTGACGGCCGCCCGCCGGCGGACCGTGCCGGCGACGGCGACGACGAATTCCGGGCGCAGCCGCTTGGCCTCCTCCATGAGTTGGGGACGGTCGGCCTGGAAGACGACCTGGGCCAGGCCCTCCCGGTCGCGGATGTCGACGAAGACGAGCTGGCCGATATCGCGGACCCGCTGGACCCAGCCCGTCAGGACGACCTCGCGCCCGGCATGGCCGGCCCGCAGCCCGCCGCAATAATCCGTTCGTTTCAACATGGTCCTGCGATCTCCCGTCCCGTCATGACATTCGGGCCTCAGGCCCTGAGAAGGGCCAGGATCTCCTCGCGGGGTCCTTCGTGCTGCCGGCCCGTGGCCATCTCCTTGAGCCCGAACCGGCCCTTCCTGACCTCGTCCTCGCCGACGACCAGGACCCAGGCCGCCCCGAGCTTGTTGGCCCGGCCGAAATGGGCCTTCATGCCCCTGTCCTTGAACTCGACGAGGCACTCGACGCCCTCGGACCGGAAGAAGCGGGCCAGGCCCACGGCCGCCCGCTTGGCCTCGTTCCCCAGATAGGCGACATAGAGCATGCGGCTCGCCGGCGGCGGGAAAGACACGACGGACAACAGCCTCTCCATGCCCATGGCGAAACCGTTGCCGCAGATATCGGGCCCGCCGTAATCCTTCATGAGATCGTCGTAACGGCCGCCGCCGAGGATCGAGTTCTGGGCGCCCAGCCCGGCGGCGACGATCTCGAAGGTCGTCTTCGTATAATAGTCGAGGCCGCGGACGAGGCGCGGCTCGACCCGGTAGGCGATGCCGTAGAGGTCGAGCAGGGACAGGACCTCGGTGAAATGGCCGCGGCACTCGGCGCAGAGGAAGCCGCCGATCTCAGGGAACGAGCGGGCCGCGGTCCGGCACGTCTCGACCTTGCAATCGAAGATCCGCAGGGGATTGGCCTCCGCCTTCCTTCGACAGTCGGGGCATAGCTCTTCCATCTTCCCCGAGGCCGCTTCGCGGAGGGCCCGGCCGTAGGCCGGCCGGCACGCGCGGCAGCCGACCGAGTTGATGAGGATCTCCTTCCCGGTCACGCCGAGCCTGCCGAGCAGGGCGTCGGCCATCTCGATGAGCTCGGCATCGCAGGCCGGGTCCTTCTCCCCGAAGACCTCGACGTCGATCTGGTGGAACTGGCGGTAGCGGCCCTTCTGGGGACGGTCGTAGCGGAACATCGGGCCCATGTAGTAGAACCGCATCGGCCGGGGCTGGAGGTCCAAGCGGTGCTCGATGATGGCCCGGGCGACCGAAGGCGTGTATTCGGGTCTCAGGGTCAGGGACCGGCCGCCCTTGTCCGTGAACGTGTACATTTCCTTGGTGACGATGTCGGAGGTCTGGCCTGTGCCTTTCTCGAAAAGCTCGGTGGCCTCGAAAACGGGGGCCCGGAGCTCCCGGTAGCCGTAAAGCTCGAAGGTCTCCCGGGCCAGGCGCTCGAGGGCCTGCCACTTCTCGACTTCGCCGGGGAGGATGTCGTGCGTGCCTTTGACGGCCGCAACGCCCTTCTTGGCGGAGGCCTCTTCGCTCACCGTTCCTCGAAGACCCCGAGCTTTCGGATCTTCCGATACCTGTCCTCGAGGAGCTCTTCGATGGGCTTGTCCTCGAGCTTCTTGAGGGCTTGGGACAGGTGTTTGTCGACGTTCTTGAAGGTTTGCTCGGGGTCGATGTGGGCCCCGCCCGGGGGCTCGGGGATGATCTTGTCGATGATGCCGAGCTCGAGCAGGGTCGCGGCCCGAAGGCCGAGGTTCTCGGCGGCCTTCTCGACGGCTGTCTGGTCCTTCCAGAGGATCGCGGCGCAACCCTCGGGGGAGATGACGGAGTAGAACGAGTGCTCGAGCATCATCAGCTGGTCGCCGAAGCCGATGCCCAGGCCGCCGCCGCTCCCGCCCTCGCCGATGACGACGTTGACGATGGGCGTTCTGAGGGTGGAGATCGTCTTGAGGTTATAGGCGATGGCCTCGGCCTGGCCCCGCTCCTCGGCGCCGATGCCGGGATAGGCTCCGGGGGTGTCGACGAAGGTGATGACCGGGAAGCCGAACTTCTCGGCCTCCTGCATGACCCGGAGGGCCTTGCGGTAGCCCTCGGGGTTGGCCTGGCCGAAGTTCCGTTCGATGCGGGCCCGTGTCGTCCGGCCCTTCTGGTGGCCGATGACGGCCGCGGTCCGGCCCTTGTAGAAGGCCAATCCGGCGACGATCGCCGGGTCGTCGGCGAACCGCCGGTCCCCGTGCATCTCCATGAAGTCCTGGAAGAGGAAGGAGATATAGTCCAGCGTGTAGGGGCGCTTGGGATGGCGGGCGATCTGGACGACGTGGACTGTGGTCATCCGGGGGACGATCTTGGCCCATTCCTTCTCGATCTCCCGCCGAAGCTTGGCGATGCGGTCCTTTTTATCAATGTCGTCGCTCTCGGCGATGGCGTCGATCTGGTCCTTGAGGGCCAGGATGCCTTTCTCAAGGGTATAGAACTCCACGGATTTTTCCATGCTCATGTCTTTCAACAGGTTACGATCCGGGCATATTCTAAAGGCGGGGGGGGCTTAAGTCAAGAAGGGCCTCGGGGATCGCCCTCGGTCGCTGCGGTGATTCCGGGCGCCTCCGAGGGGGCCGGATTCGGCGGCTCACGAAACTCGCGGGATCCAGACCAGCCCTCTTGATAGCAGGCTCAGACATCGTGAGCCGTCCTCTTCGAGGATGCCCTCATCCGGCCCCCTCTCCGTCTGAATCACCGCTTTAGGCTCTCTTGGGCGATCCCCTCGGCCCCGGGTTCAGCGGTCGCCCTCGGTCGCTGCGGTGATTCCGGGCGCCTCCGAGGGGGCCGGATTCGGCGGCTCACGGTTTTCGGCGCTGGCGGACGGCCTCGAAGAGGAAAACGGCCGCGGCGGCGGCCACATTGAGGGAATTGACGTGGCCGGCCATGGGGATGGCCAGGACCTTATCGCAGGCCTTGCGGACGACCGGCCGGAGGCCCTTGCCCTCCGAACCCAGGACGATGCCGACGGGCACCGTGTAGTCGAAGGCGTGCCAAGGCTCCATTGCGGCTCCGTCGGCCCCGACCAGCCAGACGCCCCTCGCCTTGAGATCGTCCATCGCCCGGGCCAGGTTCACGACCCGGGCCACCTTCAGGTGTCCAAGGGCCCCGGCCGAGACCGTTTCCACGGTCTCAGTCAGGCCGGCCGACCGGCGTTCGGGCAGGATGAGGCCGTCGGCGCCCGCCGCCTCGGCCGAGCGGACGATGGCCCCCAAGTTCTGGGGATCCTCGACCTCGTCCAGGAGGATGAGCAGAGGCCTGGGAGAAGCGGCCAGGATCTCGTCGAGAGAGCTGTAGGCCTTGGGAGAGACCTCGGCGACCGCTCCCTGGTGATGGGCGGCGAGCCTATCAAGCTGCCTGGCTGGGATAAAAGAAACAGGGACACCGGCTTTGCGGGCCTGCCGGATGACCTCGGCGATCCGTACCGGTCCGCGCTCTTTTTGGACGTAGATCTTGGTGATGCGCTCGGGGCTCGAACGCAGGGTCTCGAGGAGGGGATTCAGACGGGCGATCTTTTCCATGGGCGCGGCGCCGCTCATTATAGAAGAAAATCCTGACAGGCGCCAATGAAACAAAAAACGGGTTGCCGATCCGCTCCGCGCCGACTAAAATATCCCGGATGCATATCATGGAGAGCGGCCTTGCCCGATAGGATCAAGATCGTCCGGCTCTGCCTTTTCGTCGGCGGAGGGCTGAAGATCGCCGCCGCCGTTCTCTTCCTGTTCATCTTCGCTGCCGGGGCCGTCTTCGTCGGGTGGGGGACCGAAAGGTCCGAGCTCCTGGGGAACGCGTTGCTCGGGACAGGAGGCGTTGTCCTTTTCGTTCTGTTCGCCGCCTGGGGGGTGGCCGAGGTGGTCACCGCGGACGGCGTCGGCCGCGGGAAATCCTGGTCCAGGCCCGTCGCCGCGGCCTTCGGGATCCTCGGCCTGCCGCTCATCCCGGCCGGGCCTGTGTTGGGGATCTTCATCCTTTCGGGGCTCCTGTCCGCCGAGGGTCGGGGTTGGTTCGGTTCGGGGAGGCCGCTGCAACCCGCGGCGGAAGCATCGCCTCCGAAGATCAAGGTCAAGCTCTCGCTCGTCGCCGCCGGCCTCGTCCTTCTCTCGCCGTTCCTCTCAAGCGCCCAACAATTCGATCCCGCGACGGAACACATGAAAGCGACGGCGGTCAAGGTGTTCGTCGATTGCCACCAGTGCGACATGGACTACATCCGCAGCGAGATCACCTTCGTTAATTTCGTGCGCGAGCGCAAGGCCGCCGATGTCTATATCCTGGTCACCATCCAGCTCACGGGGAGCGGCGGACGGGAGTACGCGCTCGATTTCATCGGCCGGAACGGATATTACGACCTTCACAACACCCTCCGCTACGTCTCCCACCGGGAGGACACGAACGACGAACAACGCCGGGGCCTCGTCCGGATCCTCAAGGTCGGTCTCGTCCCGTTCGTGGCCAGGACGGCCGCGGGCGATTTCCTGGACGTCAATTTCGAGAAAAAGGTCCCGCCCCGCGTGGCGGCCGACGAGTGGAACTCCTGGGTCTTCAGCATCGGCGCTTCCGGCAGCCTGAGCGGCGAGGCCTCGCGGGACTTCGCCTCGGTCAGCGGCAGCCTCTCGGCGAGCCGCGTCACGGCCGAACAGAAACTCCGGATGGGCTTTTCCGCCAACCTCAACAGCAGCCGTTTCGAGCTCGAGGACGAGACGCTCGTGTCGAAGGCCGACAGCCAGAGCTTCAGCGGGCTCTACGTCGTCAGCCTGACCGGGCGCCTGTCCGCCGGCTCCTGGTTCGCGGTCAGCTCCTCGAGCTACCACAACGTCGCCCTGGCCGTGAACCCTGCGCCGGCCGTCGAATACAACTTCTTCCCCTACTCCGAATCGACGCGCCGCCAGCTCAGGCTCCTCTACCGGGTCGGCTTCCATTTCAACCGGTACGAGGAGGAGACGATCTACGACAAGACGAAGGAGGTCATCCTGGGCCAGACCCTGTCCATGACCCTGGAGATCAAGCAGCCCTGGGGGCACGTCAGCTCCTCCGTGTCGGGATCGAACCACCTGACGGACTTCAGCAAGTTCCGGGTGGAGCTCTGGGGCGGCGTCTCCCTCCATGTCTTCAAGGGGGTGGCCGTCAATCTCAGCGGCCATTACTCGAGGATCAACGACCAGATCTCCCTCCCCAAGTCGGGAGCCAGCCTCGACGAGATCCTCCTCCAGCGCAAGATGCTGGCCACCGGCTACAATTACGGGCTGTCGGCCGGGATCAGCTACACGTTCGGCTCGGTGTTCAGCGGCGTCGTCAACCCGCGCTTCGGCCGCTGAGCCGCCCGCCCGGGATCCCGCGTTCCCTTTTCCCCGTCCGGCCGCTATAATGGACGCACATCGCGGAACGAGAGGAGACCCGTCATGGCCTCGAGAAAGATCATCGAGATCGACCGGGACAAGTGCGACGGCTGCGGCCTGTGCACGACGGCCTGCGCCGAAGGCGCTCTGGAGATCGACGACGAGGGCAAGGCCGTCCTCGTCCGGGAGATCTTCTGCGACGGGCTGGGAGCCTGTCTAGACGTCTGCCCGCGGGACGCCCTCAAGGTCGTCGAACGGGAGAGCGAGGAATACGACCCCCAAGCCGCCTACGCCCACGTCCTGAAGACCCGGGGTTGCGAGGCGGCCTCGAAGGTCCACGGAGCCGGCGGCGGGGCGGACCACCGCGTGCCCGCCGGTTGCCCCGGCAGCCTGGCCCGGGAGATCCCCGCGGCCTCAGAGGCCGGCCCGGGGCCTTCAGGTCCCCAGGTCTCCCGATTGAGCCAATGGCCGATCCAGCTCCATCTCGTTTCCCCGCTGGCCCCCTATTTCCGGGGGGCCGACCTGCTCGTCGCGGCCGATTGCACGGCCTTCGCCCTGGGCGGGTTCCACGAGGAGCTGCTCAAAGGGAAAAAGCTGGTCATCGCCTGCCCCAAGCTCGACGAGACATCCGGCTACGTCGAGAAGCTTGCCGAGCTCATCCGGAGGAACGACCTGAGATCCTTGACCGTGGCCATCATGACCGTCCCGTGCTGCTCGGGGCTCGAGCGGCTGGTGCGGAAGGCCGTCGAGCTTTCGGGCGTGCCGCTCGTGATCGCCAAGGCCGTCATCGGCATCGACGGAAAGATCCTCGCCTCCTGAGCGGGGTCCTTCGGGTGGTCCGCCCGGCATCCAAGACGGACCTTTTCATGGGAGGGGATCTCAAACGGAAAGAGCGATGAGGAGCTGGGCCGGGAAGTAGGCGCCCAGGATGAATAGCTGGGCCGACGCGAAGTCCTTGACGAACCGGGCGTAAGCCAGGACGGCGTCCGAGGCGACGAAAAGGAGGGCCCCGGTGAAGGCGGCCAGCGTCCGCCGGCCCCCGACCTCGATGAACCGGGCGGCCGCGAACCAGGCCATGACCGTGATGGCCGCGACGTAGACGAGGACGGGCAGCTTGAGCTTCCCGAGGTTCGGGGCCAGGGTCCGAAACATCAGCAAACCGAATACGAGAAAGGGAAGAAGCGTTCCCATCGAGGCGGGCCGGTCCGGGGCGGGCTTGAAGGCCAGGATATAGAAGCCGTGGGCCGCGAGAAAGCCGCCGAGCCCCGCGGTGAACCATTTTTTATCCAGCATCAGGAAGACATCCCCCGCGAACGAGGCCAGGAGACCGGCCAGGATGAGCGTCTTGTAGGGTGACGGGCCGGCCGGCCCGAGAGCGGCGGTCAGGATGATCAAGGCCATGGCCGCCGGTTTGGCGATGCGGTAAGAAGAGGCGGGCCCCCTCGTCCGGAAGCGGACGGCCAGAGCGCCGACGAGCAGGGCGAGAGCGGCCGGGACGATCGTGAGCATCGGAGCGGCCTCCGCTATCCGCGCCCGTCCTTTTCCAGCCTCAAGCGCTCGCGGGCCTCCTCGAACATGGGTTCCGCATAGGAGCTTGGCCAGGTCCGGTCCTCGAAGGACCGTTTCTCGACCATCTTCAGGAAACCCTCGAACTCCTGGAAGTAGGAGCCGTAGATATGGAAGCTGTCGACGAGGTCCGCGTAGCGGCCGACGCGCACGGGCCGTCCGGACTTCTCGGCGACCCGGAGGGCGATGAGGCGCTGGAGGTCGGTCAGGGCGAAGACGTTCATGTAGGCGGCCTTGTAGGCGTCGCGGGAGCGCCAATGGGCGTTCATGTTCAGGACGGCATGCCCGCCCTCGTCCTCGAGGATCCGGCACCAGAGCCGCTGCAGGCACGGCGGATCATAGGTCGGCGGGTCGATCTTGGGGTTCCAGGTGATGGCCTGGGCCCGGCGGGTGTGTCCGGTCTCGGCCAGCTTGTCCACGAGCCGGGCGATCTGGTCGACGACCTGGCCCTCGATCCCGTAGGCGAAGAGGCGCTTGTGGTAGGTGTAGGTCCACTTGCCCTCTTCGGGGGCGATCCAGTGAGCGTGGACGCCGTCGACGACCTCCTGGCGGTAGATCTCGAGGTCCTCCAGGCCCCCCGGGAACGCCCGGTGGATGCGGGGTTCCGCGAACGGGTCCTCGACGGTCCAGACCATGGTGCAGTCCCGGCTCGGCGGATCGCCGGGCTTGTCGTATTCGGTCCTGACGGGGGCGCCGTGCCGCCAGCAGGCCAGGACGGCTTTCTCCCAGGCCTCCGGCAGGGTCTTTCCTTCGACGTGCAGAACGGGGATGTTGCCGCTCATGGGCCCTCCTGTTCTCCCCGCTTTTACCATAGGGGCTGGGCCTCGTCAACGCGATCGGCCCAGGCCACATCCGCTCTCTGCGAACGGACGGGCCCGGTGAGACCGGAAGTTTTCACTTTGCCGTTACGGCCCGAAGGCCCGGTTTGCATGAGGGGGCGGAATTCCATTATATTGACAGATGTGTCGTCCCTTCATATCGCCCATCTCGAAACGCCGATCGGCTGGCTGGAGGTCCGGGGCGGCCCCGAGGGGGTCGCGGCCGTGCACTTCGCGCAGGACGCGGTCCGTCGAGGCGATACGGGTCGTCCGCTCCCGGCGGCCGTTTCGTCGTGCCTCGACCAGCTCGAAGAATACTTCCGCGGGACACGACGGAGGTTCTCCGTGGAGCTCGACCTCCGGGGGACCGAGTTCCAGAAGAGGGTCTGGCGCCTTCTTCTTGAGATCCCCTTCGGGGAGACCGCGAGCTATCAGCAGATCGCGTCGGCGGCCGGGAACGCCAAGGCCACACGGGCCGTGGGCGGGGCCAACCACCGCAATCCGGTGTCGATCATCGTTCCTTGCCATCGGGTCGTCGGAGCCGACGGCCGGCTCACGGGCTACGGGGGCGGCCTTTGGCGCAAAGAGTGGCTCTTGGACCATGAAAAGCGGATCGCCGGCCGGTTTTGATTGACATCCCCGAGGCCCATCGGGTTACAATGAGGTCCGTCACAACCCCCCAAGGAGGTCTCCCGTGGTCGAAACCCTGAGCCAGATCTTCCTCAATACCATCCGGGCCTATCCCAAGGACGCCCTGCTGATGTTCAAAAAAGAGGGCCGCTACGTCCCCATCTCGACGGCCGAGGTCGGTGAACGGGTCCGGGATCTCTCGTTGGGCCTGAGGGACCTCGGCTTCGGGCCCGGCGACAAGCTCATCATCTTTTCCGAGAACAGGCCGGAGTGGACGATGACCGACTTCGCGGTCCTCTGCGCGGGCGGCGTCACAGTCCCCATCTACACCTCTCTCATGCCCGGCCAGATCCAGTACATCATCAACGATTCGGACGCCAAGATCGTCGTCTGTTCGAACCGGCTCCTTTGGCTGAAGATCGAGGCCATCCGCAAGGAGCTGCCCTCGGTCCGCCACTTCATCCTCATCGAGGAGGAGGCCCCCGAGGGGGTCCTGAGCCTCTCGGAGGTCATGGGGCGGGGCAAGACCCTGGCCGCTTCCGGCCCCGAGGTCTTTGAGAAAGCGGCCCTCGCCGTCCGGCCCGATGACCTGGCCTCGATCATCTACACCTCGGGGACGACGGGTGTGCCGAAGGGCGTCATGCTGAGCCACGCGAATTTCGTCTCCAACACCATGGCCCTGGACGCGGTCATCGAGTTCACGCACCGGGACACGGTCCTGTCCTTTCTCCCGCTGTCGCACGTCCTCGAGCGCATGACGACGTTCTCGTTCCTCTACAAAGGGGCGACCATCGCTTACGCGGAGAGCATCGAGACGGTGGCCGCCAACCTTCTCGAGGTCCGGCCGACGATCATGATCAGCGTGCCCCGTCTCTTCGACAAGATCTACGCCAAGGTCATGGACAACATCCTGGTCCAGTCGGCCCTCAAGAGGAAGATCTTCTTCTGGGCCCTCCGCGTGGGAAAGAGATACGGGGCCCTGAAGATCCGTCATCAGCCCATCCCCCGGGGGCTGCGGGTCCGGAGGGCCCTGGCCTCCAAGCTGGTCTTCTCCAAGATCGTCGAGAAGACCGGCGGCCGGGTCCGGTTCTTCGTCTCCGGCGGGGCCCCCCTGTCCAAGGATGTCGCCGAGTTCTTTTACGCCATCGGCATCACCATCCTTGAGGGCTACGGTTTGACCGAGACCTCCCCCGTTCTGGCCTGCAACACGTTCGAAAAGATGAAGTTCGGGACGGTGGGGCCGGTCATCCCCGGGGTCACGGTAACCATCGCCCCCGACGGCGAGATCCTGGCCCGCGGCCCGAACGTCATGAAGGGCTACTACAAAAAAGAGGCCGAAACGCTCGAGGCCATGGCCGGCGGGTGGTTCCACACGGGGGACATCGGCCATTTCGACGAGGAAGGCTTCCTGGTCATCACGGACCGCAAGAAGGACCTCATCATCACGGCCGGAGGCAAGAACGTCGCTCCCCAGCCCATCGAGAACCGCCTCAAGACCAATCCTTACATCCAGAACGCCGTCGTCGTCGGAGCCGGCCGGAAGTTCATTTCGGCCCTTATCGTCCCCGATTTCGACAAGCTCGAGGCCTACGCCCGGGAGAAAGGCATTCCCTTCGGCAGCCGGTCGGAGCTCGTCCGCCGGGAGGAGGTCGCGAGCTTCCTGCTGGCCGAGGTCAATCGGGCGACGCCGGAGCTCGCCTCCTACGAACGGATCAAGAGGATCGCGGTCCTCGAACGCGATTTCGAGCAGGACCTCGACGAGGTCACCCCGACCCTCAAGGTCAAGCGGAGCATCGTCGAAGCCAAGTTCAAAGAGGTCATCGACGCGCTCTACCTCGAATAGGCCTCGGGGATCGCCCTCGGTCGCTGCGGTGATTCCGGGCGCCTCCGAGAGGTCCGGGCTCGGCGGCTCACGAAACTCGCGGGATCCAGACTAGCTCTCTTGATAGCAGGCTCAGACATCGCGAGCCGTCCTCTCCGAGGATGCCCTCGTCCGTCCCCCTCTCCGTCTGAATCACCGCTTTAGGCTCCCTCCGGCGATCCCCTCGGCCTTGGTTTCAGCGGGCGCCCTCGGTCGCCAGATTTTTTCTTTGCGTGCGATAAAAACGGGCTGTCGAGCGTCTATCCCATGGAAGACGATGAGCCCGAACGCGAATACTCGGTCCCCCGGGAGGATGCCCGACGACCGTAACGGTCACAGGGAGCGGCTGAGGCAGAAGTTCCTCAAGGGAGGCCTGTCGGGCTTCCTCGACTACGAGATCGTCGAGCTGCTCCTGACCCTGGGCACCCCCCGGAGGGATTGCCGCCAGGCGGCCAAGAGGGCCCTGAAGGAATTCAAGAGCTTCCGGGGGGTCATGGAGGCCTCGGACCGGGACCTGGAGAAAGTCCCGGGCATCGGGAGGCGGAACGTCCTGGGCATCAAGCTGGTCCACGAGGTCTCGCGGCGCTTCCTGAAGGACAAAATGATGAGCCGGCCCGTCTGCCATTCGTCGCGGGAGGTCTACGAGTACCTCTGCCACGCCTTGCGGGACCTGCGGACCGAGCGCTTCAAGGTCCTGTTCCTCGACGCCAAGAACCAGGTCCTCGAGGAGAAGACCCTGTTCGAGGGGACGGTCGATTCGAGCGCCGTGTATCCCCGCGAGGTCATCAAGGACGCCCTTCGCTACGAGGCCTCGGCGATGATTTTCGCCCACAACCACCCCTCGGGCGATCCCGAACCGTCGCTCTGCGACCGAGAGATCACCCGGGACCTGGTCTTCGCCGCCCAGCTCGTCCAGGTCAAGGTCCTCGACCACATCATCGTCGGGAACAACCGGTATTTCAGTTTCGCCGACCAGGGGCTGATCGAGGAATACGCCCTGAACTTCCCGGGGATCGGAGGGTGAGAGGACGGGGCGCATGACAGGCACAAAAGGATTGAAAGGCGGGCCCGTTCCGGGTAAACTCAGGCCGGTGAGAAAACTACCTTCCGCGAGAGCGTCGTCGGGTCCGAAACCCCCCAGCGACCAAGGAGGTCCCATGAAAGAAACAGACGTCGACGAGAAGCACGGGTCGCGCGGCAAGGCCATCGACGCCGCCCTGTCCCAGATCGAGAAGCAGTTCGGCAAGGGCACGGTCATGAAGCTCGGCCAGAAGGGGGCGGCCGTGGCCGTCGAGTCCATTCCGACGGGCTCGATCTCTTTCGACCTGGCCCTGGGGATCGGCGGCTTCCCGCGGGGGCGGGTCGTGGAGATCTACGGCCCGGAGGCCACCGGGAAGACGACGCTGGCCCTCCACGTCATCGCCGAGGCCCAGAAAAGGGGCGGGCAGGCCGCTTTCATCGACGCCGAACATGCCCTCGACGCGACCTACGCGGCCAAAGTCGGCATCGACGTTGACAATCTTCTCATCTCCCAGCCCGACTACGGGGAGCAGGCCCTGGAGATCGCCGAGGTCCTCGTCCGCAGCGGCGCCGTGGACGTCGTCGTTGTCGATTCCGTGGCCGCCCTGGTCCCCAAGGCCGAGCTCGAGGGCGAGATGGGCGACTCGCACATGGGACTGCAAGCCCGGCTCATGTCCCAGGCCCTGCGCAAGCTCACGGCCATCGTCGCCCGTTCCAAGACCTGTTTCATCTTCATCAATCAGATCCGCGAGAAGATCGGGGTGTTCATCGGCAATCCCGAGACAACGACCGGCGGCCGGGCCCTGAAGTTCTACTCCTCCATGCGCATCGACGTCCGTCGCCTGTCCGTCCTCAAGGACGGCGATCAGGTCGTCGGCAGCCGGGCCAAGGTCAAGATCGTCAAGAACAAGATGGCCCCGCCGTTCCGGGAGGCCCAGTTCGATATCATCTTCGGCGAGGGCATCTCGAGGGAGGGCGATCTCGTGGACACGGGCCTTGAGACCGGGATCCTCGACAAGAGCGGGACCTGGTATTCGTATAAGAACGAGCGCCTCGGCCAAGGCCGCGACAACGTCAAGAAGCTGCTCAAGGAGAACCCGGAGCTGGCGGCCAGGCTCGAGGAGGAGATCCGGCGCAAGGTCGGGCTCCTCGCCGAGACCGGGACCGGGGACAAGACCGCCCCGAAATAGCTTGCCTAATTCCTACTTTTATGGTAGGATTTCGGCGGATGGGTGCCATGGGACTCGACCGACGGGAATTCGTCAAGATGGCCGGCTGGGCCGGGGCCTTGGCGGCCTCGTTCCGGGCCCTCCCGTCGGCAGCCCGGGCGCTCACGACCTCAAAGGAGGGACAGACCATGACCTATGCGGCGAAAGATTACGGCCGGCTCATCGGCATGCCGGGGTTCAGCGAGACGCTCCTCAAGAACCATTTCACCCTTTACCAAGGCTATGTGACCAACACGAACAAAGTCCTCGACACCCTGGACCAGATGGCCAAGGACGGCAAGGCGGCGACACCGGAGTTCGCCGAGCTCAAGCGGCGTCTCGGATGGGAGTTCAACGGCATGAGGCTCCACGAGCTCTACTTCGAGAACCTCGGCGGTAAGGCGGCCCTCGATCCGAACGGCAAGCTCGGGAAAAAGCTGGCGGCCCAGTTCGGGAGCGTCGAGGCCTGGGAAAAGGAATTCCGGGCGACGGGCGCCATGCGCGGGATCGGTTGGGCCGTTCTTTATGAGGACCCGGCCAACGGGCGGCTCATCGATTTCTGGATCAACGAGCACGACGTCGGCCACCCCGCCGGATGCCACCCGCTCCTCATCATGGACGTCTTCGAGCACGCCTTCATGATCGATTACGGCTTGAAGCGGCCCGACTACATCGAAGCCTTCTTCAAGAACGTCGACTGGAAGGCCGTCGAGGCCCGCCTCAAGTAGGCGGATCCCGTCCGGGACCGATCCGGGACGCGTGATGCCCGCCTCGGCGATACGACCGGAGAGGGTCCGGGCGCTCAACCGCGGCCGGGTCCTCGACCGCGACTTCGTCGTTTACTGGATGCAGGCGGCCCAACGGGCCGATGGGAATCACGCCCTCGAGCTCGCCGTCGAGAAGGCCAACGAGCTCCGCCAGCCCCTGGTCGCCGTCTTCGGCCTGACCGACCGGTATCCCGAGGCCAATGAGCGGCATTACGCGTTCATGCTCGAAGGCCTGAAGGAGACGCAGGCCGCTCTCCAGGACCGCGGCATCCCGATGGTCGTCCGGAGAGGGGAGCCCGACGAGGCCGTCGCGGGGATCGCCCGGCGGGCTTCGCTGGTCGTCGTCGATGATGGCTGCGTCCGGGTGGAAAGGATGTGGCGGCGGCGGGCCGCGGCGGCCCTGCCGTGCGCCCTCCTCGAGGTCGAAACGAACTCCGTCGTCCCCGTGAGAACCGCCTCGGCCAAGGAGGAGTATGCGGCGGCCACCTTGCGCCCCAAGATCCACCGCCTCCTCGACGAGTTCCTGAAGCCTCTGGCCCGGACGCCGTTGCGCAAGGAGTCGGACCGTTGGCCTCTCGATTCCTGGGACATCAGCGACACGGAAAAGGCGCTGTCCCGTCTCGACCTCGACCGGAGCGTACCGCGGGTGGAAGGCTTCCGGGGAGGCCCCTCCGAGGCCGCCCGGCGGTTGCGCCGCTTCATCCGCGACGGGCTCGAGGCCTACGCGGAGGCCCGCAACGATCCGACGCTCGACGGGCAATCCGGCCTGAGCCCGTACCTGCATTTCGGGCAGATCTCGCCTCTCACGGTGGCCCTGGCGGTGAAAAAAGGGACGCGCTACGGCCAGGCCGCCTTTCTCGAGGAGCTCATCGTCCGCCGGGAGCTCGGCCGCAATTTCGTCCTCACCAACGCGGCCTATGACCGCTTCGAAGGCCTTCCCGATTGGTGCCGTTCGACGCTCATCGAGCATGAGAAGGACCCTCGTGAATTCGTCTACACCCGGGCCGAGTTCGAGCGGGCCGCGACCCACGACCCTTACTGGAACGCCGCCCAGAAGGAAATGGCGCTGACCGGCAAGATGCACGGCTACATGCGCATGTACTGGGGCAAGAAGATCCTGGAGTGGTCGGCTTCGCCGCGGGAGGCGTTCCGCACGGCCCTGGCCCTCAACAACGCCTACGAGCTCGACGGCCGCGACCCCAACGGCTTCGCGGGGGTCGCCTGGTGCTTCGGAAAGCACGACCGCCCCTGGGCGCGGCGGCCTGTCTACGGGACGATCCGGACGATGACCGCCGGCGGTCTGAGACGGAAGTTCGACGCCGACGCCTACGTCCGGAAGATCGAGCGGATGGCGGGCGCTCCCGGCGGGCCGTCCTAAAAGAATCTTCTCCGATTCCCGGGGGACATGTTTTCACGAGAGGGCGATAGTTGTCCCCCTGAAGACCCCCAGAGCGGAGTGTGACCCGTCGGCCGCCGACGGGGGAACCGTCGGGACTGGTTCCCGGGGGTCTGGAGGGCCGGTGATGCGTCTTGGCATTCGCTCGCTCATAAGAAAACATCATGGAGACGCAGCGCCGCGGGCGAGTTCGAGGGGGACGGCGTCGTCCCCTTCAGGGGGTCAGCGGAGCAGAGCGAAGCGCCGAGGGGGAGCTTGAGTCCCCCCTGGACGTGGTCCGTCATTATGGGAGACCTGGGAAACGGGATGCGAGACTGGACAGAGAATACCTGCGGATCTTGTGGTAGAGGGTCGAGCGGGAGATGCCCAGGATCCTGGCGACCTCGGCCCGGTTGTCGTTGGTGACCTCGAGCAGGAAGGCGATATAGTCCTTTTCCAGGTCACGGAGGCTCGGGAACCCCGCGGGCCGGGAGAACTCGCGCTGTTCGTCCAGCCCGAGGTATCGCTGGAGGTACACGTTCATGGCCGGTCGTCACCGGGTGCGGGCTTTGTGGACCAGCCGCATGTTGTTGACCACGACGCAGGAGATGACGACGTTGGAGGCCGTGGTCATGATCCAGGCCATGGTCCTGTTCTTCTTGAAGACGGACTTCATGCTCCAGTAGGAGAGGGCCGTCGTCCCGGCCTTGATGACGGCGAAAGCCACCGGGCTCTTGACGAACGGCTTCATCAGAGGGTTGGTCTCCTCGAGACCGGGATACTTGAGGGCTTCTTTGGTCGACAGGTAATCGGCGATGTTCAGCCCGATCATGAGGGCCAGGTTGGCGTCGAAGAGCGCTTTTCCGTTGCCCGGCGAAGGGAGGGGCGCGGGAAACGGACGGGGGAACTGGAAGTTCGACAACGATGGAAGGCTGAAGGCTTCGAAGGCCGGGGCCTCGGGGACGAGAGGGGTTGGAGAGGCCAGCGTGAACGTCGGCACAGGGCGCAGGACGGCGGCGACCAGGACGGAGTTCCCGGGCTCCGCGCCGAACGCGGGGCCGGATGCGGCCAAAAAGGTCAGGGCCACAAAGAGAGCGGCCTTGCTTCTCATGGGCGTTGCTCCTTTTCCTTTGAACACGCCCATATCAAGGCAAGAACGATGCCATCACGGCAAAATTGACAATAGTAATTGATAATAAATAAGATAGGTGGTATTCTCTAGGGGACGGAAGATGTCTTCAGAATGTATAATTAAAGAACAATATATTGAAATAAATCATTATAATTATAACATAATAAATAAATAAAGAATTTATTAGTATTATGTTCTATTATTGGTCATTATTGAGGGTTCTTGTCGGCTGGCCCGAGATCATAACGAACGGTTGGCCGTCAGGCATTCCTTGAGATATTTCGCGGTGATGGAAGCCCGGCTCTTGGCGACCTGCTCGGGCGTCCCCTGGGCCACGACCCGGCCGCCGCCTTCGCCCCCTTCGGGGCCCAGGTCGATGATATGGTCGGCGCTCTTGATGACGTCGAGGTTATGCTCGATGACGACGACCGTGTGGCCCTCGTTGACGAGCTTTTGAAGCGCTTTGAGGAGGACGGCGACATCGTTCGGATGGAGGCCGATCGTCGGCTCATCGAACAGGTAGAGGATCTTCTTTCCTTTTTCGTGGACGAGATGGTAGGCCAGCTTGATCCTCTGCAGCTCGCCGCCGGACAGCGTCGTCGTGGGCTGGCCGAGCTTGAGATACCCCAGTCCGACCTCGATGAGGGGATAGAGCTTGCGGGTGATCTCGGACCGGCCGGCGAAGAAGAGGCAGGCCTCGGTGACGCTCATGGCCAGGACCTCGTCGATGTTCTTGCCGTTCCAGCGGATGTCGAGGATCTCGGACTTGAAACGCTTGCCCCGGCAGGCTTCGCAGGTCAGGGTGACGTCCGAGAGGAACTGCATCTCAACGACCTGGAAGCCGGCCCCCTTGCAGACTTCGCATCGGCCGCCGGCCGTGTTGAACGAGAAGTCGCCGGGCCGGAAGCCCATCAGCTTGGCCTCGCGGACGTGGCTGAAAAGGCTCCGGATGCCGTCCATGGCCTTGGTGTAGGTGGCCGGGATGGACCGCGGCGATGCGCTCAGGGGGGACTGGTCGACCATGATGACCCGGCCGATCCGATCCCGGCCGCGGATCTCCCGGAAGCCGTTACGGGCCTGGCCTTCGAAGCCCTGATAGAGAACGTCATGGACCAAAGTGCTCTTGCCCGAGCCGGAGACGCCCGTGACGCACGTGAACACGCCCAGAGGGATCCGGACGTCGAGGTTCCGGAGATTGTGCTTGTGGGCGCCGAGGATCTCGAGGAACGCCCGGCACGAACGCCTCGTTTCGGGCACGGTGATCGCTTTTTCGCCCCGCATGTACTGAGCCGTCAGGGACTTGCGGCACCGGAGGAACGCCCGCCAGGGTCCTTCGAAGACGACCTCCCCCCCGGCCTCTCCGGCCCTCGGGCCCATGTCGACGACATGCTCGGCGGCCCCGACGATGTCGGGGTCGTGTTCGACGACGACGACCGTGTTCCCGATGCCCTTGAGCGACCGGAGGATCTTGATGAGCCGGTGATTGTCCCGCGGATGGAGCCCGATGGACGGCTCGTCGAGGACGAACAGGGTCCCGACGAGCGACGCGCTGAGGGCCGCGGCCAAATTGATGCGCTGGGCCTCGCCTCCGCTGAGGGTGAAGGTCATGCGGTCGAGGGCGATATAGTCCAGCCCGACTTCGAGAAGGAACTTGAGGCGGTTCTGGATCTCGACGACGAGCTTTTCGGCGATCCGGGCCTCGGCAGGGGGGAGGCGGAGACCGCGGAGGGCGTCCGACGCCTCCCGGACGGTCATCCGGACGAAATCGCCGATGGACAGGCCGGCGACTTTGACGGCGAGGGCCCGGGCGTTGAGCCGGGATTTCGAGCAGGAGGGGCAGGGCACGTATTTCCGGTAGCGGCTGAGCAGGACCCGGACCTGGACCTTGTATTTCTTGGATTGGAGCCACTCGAAAAAGCCCTTGACCCCGGCGTAGCCGTCGCCTCCTTCAAGGACGAAGCGTTGGTGTTCCGGCTTGAGGTCCTGGAAGGGGACATCCGTCGGGATGCGCCGCCGCCGGGCCTCGGCCAGCAACTCGCGCTGCAGGGCTCGGGAGAGGGGCTTGGTCCAGGGCTCGACCGCCCCCTGTGCCAGGCTCTTCGTCCGGTCGGGGACGACCTTCTCCACGTCGAGGACGGCCAGGTCCCCGAAGCCATGGCATTCCGGGCAGGCCCCCTGAGGGCTGTTGAAGGAAAAGAGGTTGGGGTAAGGGTCCTCGACGGCGAGCCGGCACTCCTTGCACTCGAGCTTGTCCGAGAACAGGAACTCGCGGCCGCCGTCGATGATGACCCTGGCCCGTCCTGAACCCCTCTTCAGGGCCATCTCCAGGGAGTCGGTCAGCCGCTCGCGCTCATCCGCGGCAATGACGGTCCGGTCCACGAGCACGTCGATGGCGGCGGCACGGGCCGGAAGGGGATCGAGGGGCACGACCTCGCCCCGGACGACGGCGCGCGTGAACCCGTCCTTCTTGAGGACGGCCGTCCCGCCCTCTCGCGGCCAGGCGAAAGTGACGAGGGCCCTGGCGCCCGGGCTTTCCCGGAGCAGCCTGTCGACGGCCGCGTCGATCGTGTCGCGGCCGACCGGCCGGCCGCATTGGGGGCAATGAACGGTCCCGATGCGGGCGTAGAGGACCCGCAGGAAGTCATAGATCTCAGTGACCGTGGCCACGGTCGATCGCGGGTTCTTGGTGACGGCCTTCTGTTGGATGGCGATGGCCGGGGGGATGCCGTCGATGAGGTCGGCGTCGGGCTTGTCCATGCGCTCGAGGAACTGGCGGGCGTAGGAGGACAGGGACTCGATGTAGCGCCGCTGGCCCTCCGCATAAAGGGTATCGAAAGCCAGGGAAGACTTGCCCGACCCGCTGACGCCGGTCACGACGATGAGCTTGTCGAGGGGGACGTCGAGGTCGATATTCTTCAGGTTGTGGACCCTGACCCCGCGAAGAAGGATGTTCTCTGTGGTCGCCATGGGCTCGTTCCGAAACGCTCATTATAGCACGAGCGGCGGAGGACACACAGGTTCTTCTCCCGCTTCCGGGGATTCTCATGGATGCGCCATGCCGCCGGATATCCCCCCAAGTGACCCGTCTTGCGTCCCGTTCCCTGTTTCGCGGACCGAGAGCAGAGGTTCCGAACGTTCGGAGAGATGGGGAGCACGGATAATGATGGGCATGAGGGAATGCCTATGGGGAGGGCGCGTCCAATCTGTTATAATGAGCGGCTCAGGAGAAGGCTGATGTCATTCGTTCTCGTCGTCGGCATCGCGGTCGCACTGGCCATGGACTGCTTCGCCGTTTCCCTCGGCCTGGGGGCAGGGAAGAAGGGGCTGTCCATGAGACAGGCCTTTCGCATGGCGATATTCTTCGGGGGTTTTCAGTTCATTATGCCCATCCTCGGCTGGCTGGCCGGGGCCCGCATTCTGGCCCTGATCCGGGGCTTCGATCACTGGATCGCCTTCGGGCTGCTGGCCGTTGTCGGCGGTCACATGATCTACGAGTCGTTCGAGCTCAGCGAGGAGGAGAAAGAGGCCCGGCCCGATCAGACGCGCGGGACGAGGCTTCTCGTGCTGTCCGTGGCCACGAGCATCGACTCCCTCGGTGTCGGCCTGAGCATGGGTGTCATTGAAACGTCCATCGTCTACCCGGCCGCGGTCATCGGGTTGACGAGCTTCGCCATGACCGTTCTGGGAGCCAAGCTCGGCCCGGTCGTCGGCAAGGTGGCCGGGAAACGGGCCGAGCTCGTCGGCGGCCTCATCCTCATCGCCATCGGGATCAAGATCCTCGTCGAGCATCTCGGCGCCTGAAGAGCCGCTCTTCATCCCTTTTGGGGGTCTTCAAGGGGGCACCGATCGCCGATACTCAATGAGATCCCCGTGAGCGGAGGAAGAGTTCCGAGAGGACGGCGGCCGTGTTGAGGAGGCCGAAGATGAGGTTATGGCGGGCCGTGGCCGCATCGAGGAGGACGAAGTCGAGCGGCGAGCGCGGCGCGGCGCGGCGGACGGCCCGGCCCCAGAGCTTGAGGGCGTTCGGGAGGGCCAGGAAGACGAGAAGAAAGGTCGTCGGCATGGGCCTTGGTCCGTCGCCGATCAGTCGCGGAACGGTCATCAGGGCCAGGGTCAGGATGAAGGGCGAAAAGAGGAGCCCTCCATAATAGACGAGCGAACCCCGGTCCCCGAGCCTGGCCGCGACGGAGACGACCCCCCGCGGGCTGTCGGAATCGACATCGCGCCAATTGTTGGCGTGGAGGATGGCCGGGACGAGAAGGGCCAGCGGAAGGGCCCAGACGACGGGGAACCACGAGAAGGACCGCGTCTGGACGATCCAGGCCCCGAGCGCTCCGAGCAGTCCGAAGTTCAAGAGGACGGCCAGATCGCCGAGGGCCAGGATCTTGAGCAGCGAGTAGGACGCCCCGACGGCCAGGCCGACGGCGCCCACGAGCAGGAGAACCGGGTCCGTCCGATGGGCGAGAAGGAGCCCCGAGGCGGTCCCAAGGGCGAAAAGGAAGAGACAGCCCCGGAGCACCTGACGCCCGGAGAGGAGGCCCCGAACGATGGCCCCGCTGGCGGGCGTGATCTCGCTGTCGAGACCCCGGCGGAAGTCGAGGACGTCGCTGAGCATGTTCGCCGCCGAGTGCAGCACCATCATCGTCGCGAGAGCCCACAGAAAGCGGGGGACGGAGAGCGGACGTCCGCCGTAGGCCCAGGCCAGGCTCGTGCCGAAGACGACGGGCATGGCCGAGGCCGGCACGGCCCAGGGACGGGCGGCGACGAGCCAGCGATTCATCCGTTCAAGCGGCTTTGCGACCCTGGGAGGGGTGAGGCCCGGCATCAGCGCCCATCTCCTTTCATGTGGTCACCCGGCCGGCTGTCCAGGTCCCGGGGGCGGCCCGAAAAGTATGCTACAATCCCCGGAGCCCGATATCAAGGAGCGCGAGGCGCTTGACTTGCCGCCGGCGCATTCATATGCTGAACCTTCCGGCGGCGCGGACAGTCCGGGCCCGAAAGCGTTTCCGCGAGCCGTGAAGGAGAATGGACATGGTCTCTCTCAAGAACACGATCGTTTTCGTGACCGGGGCGAGCGCGGGGATCGGCGAAGCCTGCGCCCGGGCGTTCGCCGCGGCCGGAGCGGACGTCCTGATGTGCGCCCGGCGCGTCGAGCGTCTCGAGAAGCTCGCGGGAGAATTGAGGAGCGAGCTCGGGGCCAGAGCGCAGGCTTTCGCGCTCGACGTCCGCGATCGGGCAAGCGTCGAGAAGGCGATCGCCGGGCTCCCCGAGGATTGGAGAACGATCGAGGTCCTGGTCAACAACGCCGGCCTCAGCCGCGGATTGGACAAGCTCCATGAGGGGCTCATCAGCGATTGGGACGAGATGATCGACGCCAACATCAAGGGACTTCTCTACGTCAGCCGGGCCGTCATCCCGGGCATGGTCGAACGGGGGCGCGGACACGTCATCAATATCGGTTCGATCGCCGGCCGGGAGGTCTATCCCCTGGGCAATGTGTATTGCGCCACGAAGTACGCCGTCCGGGCTCTCTCCACGGGGATGAGGCTGGACCTCAACGGAACGCCCATCCGGGTCAGCGAGGTCGCCCCCGGCTTGACCGAAACGGAGTTCAGCCTGGTCCGCTTCCACGGCGACGCGGAACGCGCCGCGAAGGTCTATCAGGGCTACACGCCGCTGCGGCCGGAGGACATCGCCGACGCCGCGGTCTGGTGCGCCACCCGCCCGCCTCACGTCAACATCGCCGAGATGCTGGTCCTGTCCACCGACCAGGCCTCGACGACCCTCGTCCACCGAAAATAGCAAATTAGCGGCGGCCGGAGGCCATGCGGGCCGCGGCGGGCAGACGCCGAAGACGGAGCATGGCCCAGATGCCGGCGGCCGGGCCGAGGGCCAGGAAGGCGAAGGCCCATTTCCAGGTGACGAGGCGCTCGGCCGCCGGGAGGAGCCGGATGGTCGCGGGCGTCAACAGGAAGCCCAGGCTGGTCTGAAGGGTGAGAGCCGTGCCCGTCCGCTCGGGAGGGCAAAGCTCGCTGATGCCCGCCGAGAACTGGGCCGAGTCGGCGACGACCGAAAAACCCCACACCAGGCAGAGAGCGGCGAGCAGCCAAGGGTTGCCGGCGAAAAGAAGGCCGGCTGTGAGACAGCAAAGCGCGCTCAGGGCCATGGCCCCCGACGTGATCGCGGTCCTTCCCCAACGGTCCGCGAGACGTCCGGCGACGAGGCTGCCAACCGCTCCGGCCCCGATGAACGCGAAGGCTGCCAAGCTGGCCCCCATCTCGCCGACGCCTCGAGCCGCGAACGAGACGACGAGGAAGACCGGCACCCAGGTCCAGGCTGCGTAAAGCTCCCACATGTGCCCGAAATAGCCCAGATTGGCCAGGGCCATTCCCTTGTCCTTCCACAAGGCCAAGGCATATTTTCGATCGAACGGCGCAGCGGCCGTCCGAAGAGGCCCTTCCCGGATGAAGACGGCGGCGACCAGGCCTCCCGCCGCGGCCAACGCCCCGCTCGCGACAAGAACGAACCTCCAATCCTCGACGCCCCCGAAGACCTTGAGCAAATGGGGGGCTGCTTTGCCCAAGGTCAGAGCGCCGACCAGGAGCCCGACCCCGAAGCCCCGATCTTCCCGGGTCCAAGTGGCCATGATCTTCATTCCGATCGGGTAGACGCCGGCCAACAGGAGGCCGGTCAGGAAACGGAGACCGAGAACGATGCTGAGGTTTTCTCCGGCCGCAGGGATGACGAAGGTCGCCGCGCCGGCCAGGACGGAGGACCAGGCGAAGAGCCGCGGAGCGGGGATGCGGTCGGCCAAATTGAGAACGGCCGACCCGAGCGCCCCGACGACGAAGCCGATCTGGACCGACATCGTCAGCCAGGCCTGGCTCGAAGCGCCCAGCCCCCAGGCCGCCGCCAAGGCCGGGACGACCGCCGAGGCCGAGAACCACACGGACATCGCCAACAGCTCCACGAGCGAGAGAAGATAAAGCGCCGGCCTCTTGGTCATCGGCGACCATTGTCGCCCAGACCGCCCGCCGGCGCAAGCGCTTCCGCCGCCGAGTGGAGCGCTTTGACATTTCGCGGCGCTTATCTATAATACTATTCCGTCTTTACGGGCCGGCGGACCATCGGAACGGCTTTCCCGGCCGCCCGGGCGCCGCGGCCCGCTCATCCACGGACGAAAGGCACGCAAACCATTGATCTTCGGGGCCGGAACGGACATCATCGAGGTCCAGCGGGTGGAGGACAAGCTCCTTCGCACGGGCGGCCTCAAGGACAGGCTGTTCACGGCCCGGGAGATCGCCTACTGCGAGTCCAAGCACCGCCCGGCCCTCCATTTCGCGGCCCGGTTCGCGGCCAAAGAGGCCTTCCTCAAGGCCATGGGCACGGGCTGGTCGGGCGGGCACAAGTTCTCGGAGATCGAGGTCGTCAACAACGCCCTCGGCAAGCCCGAGCTCTTCGTCCACGGCAAGGTCAAGGAGTTCTGCGAGGCCCACGGCATCGCGGCCATGGAGGTCTCGTTGACCCATATCCAGGACGTGGCCTCGGCGGTCGTCGTCCTCGAAAGACATCCGGAGACCACCTGAACGGGGAAGGATCGCTCATGTCCAACATCGGCTCCTACGACGAACGCGTCAAGAACTTCAGCTGGGCCATCGCCGAGCAGGAGCTCGGCTGGAAGCCCGGCCAGGTCATCAACATCGGCTGGTACTGCACGGACCGCATCTGCGGGCAGGGCAAGGGCTCGAAGGTCGCCCTCTACTGGGAAGGCCACACGGGCGTGGAGAAGACCTACACCTACAACGACATCCGCCTGGCGACCAACACCATCGGCGCCTTCCTGCGCGGTCTCGGCTTGAAGCCCGGGGAGCGGGTCTGCCTGTTCCTCGACCGTCTCCCCGAGCTCTACCTCGGCTTCCTCGGCATCCTCAAGACGGGGGCCATCGCCCAGCCGCTGTTCTCGGCCTTCGGGGACGAGTCGCTCCTCGTCCGGCTGTCGAACGCCGAGACCTCGGCCGTCATCACCCAAAAGAAGCACGCCCCCAAGGTCCGCAAGATCCTCGAGAAGCTGCCCCACCTCCGGCACATCATCATCGTCGATCACGACGGCGTCGCGCCCCTGCGCGAGCGGGAGGTCGCCTTCTCCCTGGAAAAGGCCGAGCCCGTCGAGAACTTCGAGATCCACCCGACGACCGCCGAATCCCCGTCCGTCCTCCACTACACATCCGGAACGACCGGTATGCCGAAGGGCGTTCAGCATGTCCACTCCTCGCTCGTCTCCCAGTACCTGACGGCCAAGTGGGCCCTGGACCTGAGGGACGATGACATCTACTGGTGCACGGCCGACCCCGGATGGGTCACGGGAACGTCCTACGGCATCATCGCCCCGTTCGCCCTCGGCGTGACCCAATGCGTCCTGGACGCCGGATTCTCCGCCGAGGCCTGGTACAGGTGGATCGAGAAGCGCCGGGTGACGATGTGGTACTCGGCCCCGACGGCCATCCGCTCCCTGATGAAGGCCGGCGATGAGCTGGTCCGGAAGTTCGACCTGTCCTCGCTCCGCCACCTGGCCAGTGTCGGCGAGCCGCTCAATTCCGAGGCCGTCATCTGGTCGGAGAAGGTTTTCGGCAAGCCCTTTTACGACACCTACTGGCAGACCGAGACGGGCTCGATCGTCATCAGCAATTTCCCCGGCATGGAGGTCCGCCCCGGCTCGATGGGCAAGCCCTTCCCCGGCATCACGGCCACCGTCCTCGACCCCGTCAAGAACGAGCCCTACCCGACCCACGGCAAGATCGGCCTCGTCGCCTTGAAATTCGACTGGCCCTCCCGCATGCGGACCTACTGGAACAACGAGGAGGCCTTCCGGAAGAAGTTCCGGGGCGACTGGTACATCACGGGCGACCGGTCCAAGCTCGACGCCGACGGGTATTTCTGGTTCGCCGGACGCGACGACGACATCATCAACACGGCCGGCCACCTCGTCAGCCCCTTCGAGGTCG
Source organism: uncultured Eubacteriales bacterium (assembly GCA_964423315.1). Taxonomy (GTDB): domain Bacteria; phylum Acidobacteriota; class Aminicenantia; order Aminicenantales; family Saccharicenantaceae; genus RBG-16-66-30. Next base: position 97,733 of record CAYREO010000009.1, read on the forward strand.
AGTCGGCCCTCCTCGAGCACCCGGCCGTCGCCGAGTCGGCCGTGGTCAGCAAGCCCGACCCGCTCAACCTCGAGGTCGTCAAGGCCTTTGTCGCCCTCAAGCCGGGTTTCACGGCCAGCCAGGACCTCGACCTGGAGATCATGAACTTCATCCGCAAGAAGCTCTCGCCCCTGGCCATGCCCCAGGAGATCGAGTTCGTCGATGCCCTGCCCAAGACGCGCAGCGGCAAGATCATGCGCCGCATCCTTCACGCCAAGGAATGGGGGGAGGAGATCGGTGACACATCGACCTTGGAGAACGATTAAGAAAGGAGTCCATCATGGCCGAAGAACTCAAGGACATCGTCCTGAACTATGTCATCAAGGAGTACCTCGAGGACGACAGCGAACCGCTCGCCTACGACACGCCCCTCATCTCGGGCGGCATCGTCGATTCGTTCTCGATGGTCTCCCTGAAGCGGTTCCTGGAGAATAAGTACGCCATTTCCATCCCGGACGACGAGGCCACGCCCGAGGCCTTCGACTCGGTCAACAAGATCGTCTCCCTTGTCGAGCGCTTCCTGGCCAAGAAAGGATAACGCTGTTCAGATGAGGAGTTGATCCATGGCTTACAGTGACAAGATCCGCGAAACCTACCAGGCCCAGCTCAAGGGCATCCAGAAGGCGGGCCTCTTCAAACAGGAGCGCTTCATCCACTCCCCGCAGGCGGCCGACATCGAGGTCGAGTTCCCGGCCGGCTCGCCCCTCAAGAAGGTCATCAACATGTGCGCCAACAACTACCTCGGCCTGTCGAGCCACCCCGACGTGGTCCAGGCGGCGCACGAGGGCCTCGAGACACGCGGCTACGGCATGTCCTCGGTCCGCTTCATCTGCGGTACCCAGGACATCCACCGTGAGCTCGAGAACCGGCTGACGGAGTTCCTGGGCACCGAGGACACGCTCCTGTTCCCGTCCTGCATGGACGCCAACGCCGGCGTCTTCGAGGCCGTCCTGACCAAGGACGACGTCATCATCTCCGACCGCCTCGTCCACGCCTCGCTCATCGACGGCATCCGGCTGTGCAGCGCCATGCACGACACGATCAAGCACTCCGACATGGGCCACCTCGAGGAGAAGCTCCAGCTCCACTCCGACAAGCGGCTCAAGCTGGTCGTCACGGACGGCGTTTTCAGCATGGACGGCGACACGGCCAAGCTCGACGAGATGGCCCGGATCTGCGAGAAGTACGATGCGATGATCCTCGTCGACGACTCCCACGCCACCGGCTTCATCGGCAGGACCGGGCGCGGGACCCACGAGAAGTGCGGGGTCGTCGGCCAGATGGACATCATCACGACGACCTTCGGCAAGGCCCTCGGGGGGGCCTCCGGCGGCTGCGTATCCGGCCGCCGCGAGCTCGTCGAGATGTGCCGTCAGCGGGCCCGGCCGTACCTGTTCTCGAACACCATCGCCCCGGTCGTCGTCGCCGGCGTCCTCAAGGTCATGGACATCATCTCCAAGTCGACGGAGCGCCGCGACAAGCTCGAGCGCAACGCCGCCACCTGGCGCAAGGGCCTGACCGAGGCCGGCTTCATCCTCAAGGAAGGGGACACGCCCATCGTCCCGGTCATGCTCTTCAACGCCAAGCTGGCCCAGGACTTCTCGCGGGCCCTCTACGACGAAGGCATCTACGCCGTGGGCTTCTTCTTCCCTGTCGTCCCCCAGAGCCAGGCCCGCATCCGGACCCAGATCTCGGCCGGCCACGAGACCCATCACCTCGATCGGGCCCTGGAGGCCTTCATCAAGGTCGGCAAGAAGTTCGACATCCTGGGCAAGACGCGCCAGGAGATCATCGCCAAGTACGGCATGTGATCGCCCGAAGACGAAAGGACCGTTCCCGATGAACGACAAGCTCGCCAACCCCGCCCCCCTGGGCCTGATGGGCTTCGGCATGACGACCGTCCTGCTCAACATCCACAACGCCGGGTTCTTCCCGGTGAGCGCCATGGTCCTGGCCATGGGCATCTTCTACGGGGGGGTCGCCCAGATCATCGCCGGCATCATGGAATTCAAGAAGGGCAACACCTTCGGCACGACGGCCTTCACCTCGTACGGCCTGTTCTGGCTGACCCTCGTCGCCCTGTGGGTCATCCCGGGCACGGGGGCCCCGAACGGCGGGGCCACACCCGCGGCCTACCTCGGCTGGTACCTGTTCCTGTGGGGCCTGTTCACCTTCCTGATGTGGTTCGGGACCTTCGGCAAGAACCGGGCCCTGCAGTTCGTCTTCCTGAGCCTGTGGATCCTGTTCGGCCTGTTGGCCGTCCGCGACTGGACCGGCTCCGTGCTCATCGGCACGATCGCGGGTTTCGAGGGCATCGTCTGCGGCGCGTCCGCGATCTACCTGGCCATGGCCGAGGTCCTCAACGAGGCCCGCGGCCGGACGGTCCTGCCGATCGGCGAGATCAAGAGATCCGCTCAGCCCTGATCGATGACGGCCCCGCCGGCCTTGAGGTATCGACGGATGCCTGATATGTGATGTAAGGAGTTTTTCATGACCAAACGAGTTCCGGTCCTTATCGCGGCGATCACCCTGGTCGGGCTCATCGCTTCCGCTCAGCATACCCCATGGCTTTATTGGACGTTCCTGCCCAAGGCCCACATGGATGAGATCGTCGGAGAGGCCTCGGGCGAGGCGGCCTGGAACACGATCGCCGAGATCAACGCGTTCAACCGCGAGCGGTTCGACGAAGAATATTCCGGGCTCTTTTTCGAGACCCAGGTCGTCCTTCGTAAACTCAAGCAATACGGCCTCGCGGGAGTCGAGGTCGTCGCCTATCCCGGGGGGGAGGCCTGGAGACCCCTCAAGGGCGAGCTCTGGGAGACGAAGCCCGGCCGGAGGAAGCTCGCTTCCATCAACGATATGCTGCCGATGCTCGCCGCGGGCAGCGGCCCGACCGACGTCACGGCCGAGCTCGTCTGGGTCGGGCGCGGAACGCCCAAGGAGATCCAGGAGGCCAAGGTCGACGGCAAGATCGCCGTTTGCGAGGGCAGCCTGATGATCGCCTACGGGGCGTCGGTCCAGCAGGGGGCCCTGGGGGTCGTCGCCATCAGCATGGGCAATCCCTACGTCGATCCGCTCCAGATGCCCTGGGCGGGCATCTCCGGGCGGCGCCGGCCGGACTCCGACGCGGGCGGGGACACGCCGCCTCCGACGCGATTCGGTTTCCAGCTCAACGCCCGTGAAGGCGACATCCTCAAGCGCCGCCTGGCCGCCGGGGAGAAGATCACCGTCCGGGCGGTGGTCGAGTCCAAGACCGAGGCCGTCGACCTCGAGAACGTCGTCGCCCACATCCCGGGCACGGACCCCGCCGCGGGTGAGGTCATCCTCTCGGCGCACCTTTTCGAAGGCTTCCAGAAGCAGGGAGCCAACGACAACATCTCGGGCAGCGCCTGTGTCCTCGAGGTCGCCCGCATCCTCCAGACCCTCATCCCCGAAGGGCGGCTACCCCGGCCGAAGCGGACCATCCGATTCATCTGGGGGCCGGAGTTCTCCGGGATCGGCCGCTGGGTCCAAGCCAACCAGCCGATCATGGAGAGGACCCTCTGCAACATCAACATGGACATGGTCGGCGAGTGGCTGACCCTGAACCGGGCCTTCTTCTGCCTGATGCGGACGACCTACGGGAACCCCCATTACATCAACGATGTCATGGAGAACTACTATCGATATGTCGGCGAAGGCGGCCGCGAGCGGATCCAGAACCGGAGCACGGCCTTCCGGGTCCCGGTCCGCATCGTCGCGCCGACGGGCGCCGACGAGCCGTTCGCCTATTCCATCGAGACCCATTATGGGGCCTCCGACCACGAGGTCTTCAACGACTGGGGCGTCGGGGTCCCGGGGATCATGATGATCGCCTGGCCCGACCAGTGGTATCACACCTCGGGCGACACGGCGGACAAGGCCGACCCGACCCAGCTCAAGAGGGCGGCCGTCATCGGCGCGGCCGGGGCCTACACGGTGGCCGCCGCCGACGCGGACATAGCGGCCCGGATCGCCGGTGAGACCGCGAGCAACGCCACCCGCCGCCTGGGCCACCAGCTCGTCGTCGGGCTCGAGACGCTGAACGGGGCCGACGCCGCGTCGTTCGCGGAGGCCTATCGAACGGCCCGGTGGACGCTCGAAGCGGCCGTCATGAACGAGAGGGACACCCTCGGGTCGATCCTCGAGCTGGCGCCGGGTGATGCGGCCCTCGCAGGGCATGCCGGGCGGCTCAAACAGACCGTCCAGGCCGTCGGGGACGCCCAGATCGCGGCCCTCGACGCCCACGCCGACATCGTGGCCCGCAAGCTCGGCGTGAAGCGGGGACCGATCGTCCTCAGCGACCTCGAGAAGCGGGCGGCGCGGTCCATCCCCCGCCCGACGGCGCGGGTCCGGGAGAACGGCTACCGGGAGTATCAGAAATTCATCACCGCTGTCCCGGCCGCCGAGCGGGCCAAGTACCCGGTCGCGGGCAAGGACCTATCGCTGGCCAACACGAACGAGCTCCAGCTGCTCATCGACGGCCGCCGGAGCGTTCTCGACATCAAGAAGATGCTCGACGCCCAATACGAGCGGAAGTCCACGCTCCAGGCCATCTTCAATCACATCGAGGTCCTCAAGCTCGCCGGCCTCGTGGAGATGCGATAAGGGGCGCGGGCCGGGAGGCCGATCATGAAGCCCCGTCGGAAAGGCACCGTCCGCTTCGGGGCCGCCGCCCTGTCGCTCCTGGGTCTGATCCTCGCGTTCGGCTGCCGCCGCCCGGCGTCGCCGGCGCCCATCGCGAAACACGTCATCCTGTTCATCGGCGACGGCATGTCCCTGGCCTCGGAGACCGCCGCGAGCCGCTACCTCTACGGGCGCGACCGCGGCCTGGCCTGGCACCCCTTCCCCGTCAAGGCCTATGTCGCGACCTGGGACGTCACGTCCTACAATAAGAACGCCGAGGCCGAGGGATTTCCGCCTTACCGGGAAGAGGCCTTCGCCCCGTCCCTCGGGTACGACGCCGCGCGCGAGGGTCGGGCGCCTCACCCGCTGGAAACGCTGTTCCCGGTCGCGAACGGGGGCTTGAGGCCGCGTCCGTCCGTCGATTCGGCCGCGGCCGCTACGGCCATGGCCACAGGACGGAAGACGGCCTCGGGCCGGATCTCCTGGCTTCCGGACAACGGCCCGGAAGGCCGCCTCCGGACGATCTTCGAGGATTACCGGGAGGCGCGGAACGGGGCCCTCGGGGTCGTCAGCACGGTGCCTTTCAATCACGCGACTCCGGCGCCTTTCGTCAGCCACAGCCCCAGCCGGACCCATTACTACACCGGCTATAAAGGGAAAGAGGGTCTCGGGATCGCCGACGAGATCGTCCGGCTGACGCGGCCCGACGTCGTCATCGGCGGCGGGCATCCGATGCTCGACAACCCAGGCCTCGACATGGACAAGGGCTACATCTCGGCGGCCCTGCTCGAGGCGCTTCGGACAGGGGCCGAATACGTTTTCGTCGAACGAGAAACGGGCGTGGACGGGGGTCTGGCCCTTCTCGAGGGGGCCGAGAGGGCGGTCGCCGAAGGCCGGAAGCTCTTCGGGCTGTTCGGGGGGGAGGGAGGGAACTTCGAAACTCCCGTCGCGGAGAACCGGCCGGGGTCGCCGTCCGTCACGCCGGCCACCAAGGAGAACCCCTCCCTGCTCGACGCGACGCTCGCGGCCATGCGGGTCCTCAGCCGGAACCCCGAAGGCTTTATCGTCATGATCGAACAGGGGGACATCGACTGGGCCCACCACGACAACGATTTCGGAACGGCGATCGGCGCCATGTCCGACCTCGAGGAGGCCGTCCTAGGGGCTATCGCCTTTATCGACATGCCCGGAGACGGCATCGATTGGACGAACACCCTGTTCGTCGTGACCGCCGATCACGCCACGGGCCTGCTCCGGCTGGCTTCTGACAAGCGTATGGGTCTCGGCGAGCTGCCTCGTCAGGTCCCGCTTCCTGATGAGGAGCGCAAGGCGATGCGCAAGGCCGCGGGCGGCGCATATGTGGCCCCCATCGTTTATCCCGACGGGGAAGTCTCTTATTCCACCTCGGGGCATTCCAACGAGCTGGTGCCCTTGTCGGCGAAGGGGGCCGGAGCGCGCCTGTTCATCGGGTACAAGGGCCTTTGGTATCCGGGACCGATCATCGACAACACCCACATCAACGCCGTGATACGCCGGGCTCTCGGCCTCGGGCCGATCGACCGGCACCCCTAAGCCGGGCCTTCGGGCGGTCCTCTTCGCGGCCCCATTTTATGTCCTGCGCCGATTTCCGCGGTGATATGCGAAGAGCGTCGCCTTCTCTTCTACATATGGTTCGCGAAAATGGGCACAGGACCTGAAGAGAGTCGCGGCCGGACCTACCTGAGCTCGCGGACCCGGATGTTGCGGAACTCGACGAGGGAGCCGTGGCCGAGAAAGCCGATGTGGCCCCGGTCGCGGGCGAGGCCCGGGTGGTCCCGGCCGTCCATGGTCCCGCCGGCGGTCGCCGCGTCGAGGTCGGCGTCGACGACCGCCGTCCCGTTGACGACGACCGTGACCCGCCTTCCCCGGACCGTGACCTCTTCGGAGTTCCATTCGCCCACGGGACGGAGGACGCCGCGCTTGGCGGGAACCACGCCGTAGATCGAGCCGTGGTACTGATAGGGCCTGAGGTTCCAGTATAGAGGGGAGCCGTCCTCGAGGATCTGGATCTCCATCCCGGCATAGGCGGCGTCCCCTTCGAGAGGGGCACGGACGCCCAGCCCGTTGTTGGCGCCGGGGGTCAGCTTGAAATCGAAGCGCAGGACGAAGTCGGCGTATTCCTTCTCCGTGAACAGGTTGCCGCCTTTGCGCTCGTGATGGACGGCGAGCTTGCCATCGACGGCGACATAGCCGGCCACATCCCCGGCCCAGCCCTCGAGGTCCCGGCCGTTGAAGAGCGGGACGAAGCCTTCGGCGGTCTCGGCCGCCGTGATCCCCGGAACGGCCGCGTCGCGGGGGATCTCGCGGAGGAAGATGTTCCTGAAAGAGAGCGGGTTCCCGTGGGCCTGGAGCTCGATGGGGCCCGAGGCGCAGATCGGCTTGTCGCGCTCCCAGTAGTTCTCGAGGACCGTGTTGTCGACGACCATCCGGTCGTTGAGATAGACGGTGACCCGCTCGCCGATCATGATGATCCGGAAGGTGTTCCATTCACCCACCGGGCGGTCGGCCCGCTCCGAGGGCCGGTTCGGCCCGCGTTGATTGTTGTAGAGGCCGCCGGAGCCGATGGGGTTCCTCTCGGCGTCCCAGATCTGGACCTGCGGCGAGCCGCGCAGATAGATCCCGCTGTCGCCGCCCTTTTCGATCCTCCAATCGACGAGCAGCTCGAAGTCGCCGTAGTCCCGGACCGTGCAGAGGCTATCGCCTTTCCCGTCGAAGACAAGGGTGCCGTCCTCGACCCGCCAGTGGGCCCGCATCTTCGCGTCGGCCTCGGCCTGGGCGGCCCTCAGCTCATCCTCCGTCATCGAGGCCCGCGTAGGCGGGTCGGCCGCGAGCCCCTGCCATCCGTCGAGGTCGCGGCCGTTGAGGAGGGGCGTGAAGCCTCCCCGTCGAAGCCGGTCGGAGATGAGCTTGCCGATCGCGGCCTTTTCCGATGGGTTCTCGGCGGCGGCCTCGACCCGCCGGAGGATCGAGATCGCCTCGTGGCCCGAGAGCCACCTCTCCTCAGGCGCCTGGGAGGAAGCCATGTGCAGAAGCCCGGCGGCGGCCGCCTCGCCGAGAACGGCGTGACCGAGATGCTCCGCGAGCAAACGGAACGACTCGGGTTCCCGGACATCCGCCAGCCCGACGAGGACCGGCCTTTTCGCGGTGTCGTCCCGGGCTTGCTCGAGGGCCGTGCGGAAAAGCTCGAGCTTCCTCCGGCTCGGAAGGGATGATCGCCCGACAAGCTGGACATAGCCCTCGATGGCCATGAGCCTATCCCGGGGGTTCGTCGTCTCGCTCGCAACGCGCAGAAGCTCGGCGGCGGACCGGGGATCCGGCCAGCGGGCCAGGGCGAGAATGGCGACGCCCCGGAGCCGGGCATCCGCGCTCCGCGTCCCGTCGACGACGGCCTCCAGGGCCTTCGCTCCGCCGAGGGCGGGGAGGATCCTCAAGACGGCGACCTTCTCTTCGGAGGGAGCATCGGCCATGAGAGCGAGGAGCGGCGCGGCGCGGGCTTCCGGGTCAGGGTTCCGCTTGGCGGCGGAAGCCGCGGCATCCTGGAGATGAAGGATATCCTCGGCGTCCGTGGCGGCGGCCAGCATCTTGACCAGACGAGGCAGGTCCTGCTCGATCGCCAGCTTGGCCAGGGCCCGAACGGCCGCGGCCCGGACGACCGGGTCCGGATCTTCGGCCAGGCCGAAAATCCGGCCGGTTTCTTCCCGAGCGCCTTTTTCGCCGAGGAGGTCGATCAACACGGCTTTGCCGGTCCCCGTCGCGCCGCCGAGCCGCCGAAGGGCCTCGGGGACGATCGAGGACCGGGAGAATCCCAACAGAGCCTCCTTCAGGACAGCGAGCTCCCTTTCGTCCGCGGAATCGACGAGCGGGAACAGCTCCGCGAGTACAGCCTCGTCTCCCAGGCGGGCCGCGGCGGGGATGGCCGCCAGCCGGACCGCGCTCTCCGCGTCCGTCAGGCAGAGGCGGACGAACGGCAGAGCCTCCCGGTCTCCGCGGCGGCCCAGCATCGAGATGATATCGGCCCGGACGTCGGGCGAGGAAAGCTTCGCTCGATCGATCCATGCGGCCGTGGCGTCTTTTCCGCCGAGAGGCGCCGCCATCTCCAGGGCCGCCCCGCGCAGCCTGGGCCGGGTGTCGTCCATCGCCGCCAGAAGATCGGTCAGGGCCCCGTCGCCGAGAACGAAGACGAGAAGGCCCATGGCCTGCGCGGCGACATGGTCTTCATCCGGGGTCGTGTAATGCGAAAGAGCGGCGCGGGCCATGGCCAAGGCCTGGCTCTCCCGCCCGGACTCGGCCAAACGGCGCGCGAACCGGAGATAGAGAAAAGGGGCCTGCGAGCGCTCGAAAGGAGAGGCCGCGACGCGGGACCGCTCGAGAACGGGGCCGGCCAATGGATCCCCGATGTCGGCCAGGGCGAAAAGGGCCGTCATCCTCATGTTCGTGTCCGGGCTTACGGCGTAAAGGAGGAGCTTCTTGACGGCTTCGCGGCTGCGGAGCTCTCCCAAGGCCTTGATGATGGCCGGCCGGATGCCCGCCGGCGAGCGGTCGATGGCTTTCAAAAGGGTCCCGGCCGCCGTTCGACCGCCGATGGCCACCAAGGCCCGGGCCGCGGGATCGGCCAGTCGTTCGTCGGAGAGATATCGCCCGAGAGGCCGGACGGCCTCGTCTTTTCCCGAAAGCTGGATCTGGGAGATCAGAAAGGCCTTGGCGTCCGGCGCACGGGGGGCTTTGAGGGCTTCGAGGAGCGCGGCGATGAACCGGCGGCGCTCGGATTCGGCCCCGGGCCGGGTGACGTGGACGGCGAGGGCGTTCAGGGCGAACCGGGCCTTGCTGTCATCGCCCTCCCCGGCAGGCTGAACGCGGCCGCACACCTCCATGATCGCGGAGGGGCCTAAGGACAGGAGCTCGGCCGCGAGGGCCTCCTTGGCGGCCGGGGTCTCGGCCGGGAAACGCTCCAAAAAGGCGCCGACCTTGGCTTTCAGATCGGGCGACGGCTCGGTCCCGAGAGCCGGGGCGCTTGAGGCGATGATCGCGGCCGCGACGAGGACGAGGAACGATCTGGTCTTCATGGTCATAACCGCCAAGGCGCCCTCATGGGCTGGTCGATCAAGCGGTTGGCCCCCTCGTCCCCGATGAAGCGCTCGGCGTCGGGGTCGAAGCGCAGGGGCCGGCCGAGCTGGACGGCGATCTTGCCCAGGTTGACCAGGGTACAGGAGCGGTGCCCGTTGCGCTCGTTGAGGGCGAATTTCCGGCGGGTCCGGACGGCCTCGGCGAAGTCCGTGAGCTGGGGCTCGGGGTCGGGCAGGCCGGCCACGGCGTCCCGGAAGCCGGGGATGTCGGACTCGAAGCCGCGGAAGATCTTCCCCTCCGGCCCTTCCAGGAAGGGGGCGTTTGTGTCCCGATTCTCCCCGTCGAGGATGATGACGCAGCCGTCGGCATATCTCATCTCGATCCGCCGCCACGCGCCGCAGGCGTCGGGGTGCTGCTGGGGACAATCGACCAGGATCTCGACCGGGCTCGTGCCGTCCTTGTCCAGGAGATATTGGACGGGGTCGAGATAGTGCATGCCCATGTCCCCGAGCCCGCCGCCGTCGTAGTCCCAGTAGCCGCGGAAGGTCCCGTGGACACGGTGGGGGTGGTAGGGCTTGAACGGGGCCGGCCCGAGCCAGAGATCGTAGTCGAGCTCGGGCGGCACAGGCTCGGGCCGCAGGTTGGTCAAACCGCTCCAGTAGAATTTCCAGTCGAAGCCCGTGGAGGCGCTGACGGTCGCTTTCAGCGGCCAGCCGAGCAGGCCGCCCCGGACGGCCTTCTTGATCGGCCTGATGTCGGTGCCGAATCCGTAGAAGCGGTCCTGGAACCGGAACCAGGTATTGACCCGGAAGATCCGTCCGGTGCGCTCGACGGCCTGGACGACGGCCCGGCCCTCGCCGATGGTCCGGGTCATGGGCTTCTCGCACCAGACATCCTTTCCGGCCTCGACGGCGGCGACGGACATCAGGCCGTGCCAGTGGGGAGGGGTGGCGATGTGGACGACGTCGATGTCCCGGCGCTCGAGGACCTCCCGAAAGTCGGTATAACCGGCGACCCCGGGTCCGCTCATCTCGAGGGCGGCCGCGAGATGGCTGCGGTCGACATCGCAGACGGCGCGAAGGACGGCCCCGGGATAGAACAGATGGGCCCGGCCCATGCCGCCCACGCCGATGACGGCCTTGGTCAGGGTATCGCTCGGCGGGGTGTATCCCGGGCCGCCCAGGACGCGCCGGGGGACGATGGCCAGGGCCGCCGCGGCGGCCGCACCCGTGCTCAAGAACCGGCGACGGGACATTCTTTGGGGTCGGGACATGGGAGCTCATTATATAAAAAAAATGGAAGATTGGCATCGTCCGCGGGAAGAATCCCCGTCGCACGGCGTCTAAACGGACGTATGGCCAACACGTTCTCCTTCGTCTCCATCCCCGATAAGAAAGGCTCTTCTCCCGTTTCCGATGTCCTCAGGGGGACGCCTTGCGTCCCCTCATGGCCGGATGTTCCCCGGGAATGGAGGAAGAACCACCCAATAGGGCGACACGTACCAAGGGTACATGTCCCGAAGCAAAGGAGGTCTCAGTGCGATTAGATCGAAGACGCCCCACGCTCCGCCGGGCTACCGCCTTGCCCGTCCTGATCGCTATCCTGGCGATAGCGACAGGTCCCGCCGGAGCTCAGGAGTTCACCAAGTACCGGAACTACGCGGAGATGACCTCCGCCATCCAGGGCCTGGCCGGTACCTACAAGACCCTGGCCCGCGTCTCGTCCATCGGCAAGACGCTCGGCGGCCGGGACATCTGGGTCCTGGAGATCGCCAATCCGGCGGGGGTCCCCGTCAAGGACAGGCCGGCCCTGCTGGTGGCCGGCGGTTTCGAGGGCGACCACCTCGTCGGAGGCGAGCTGGCCCTCTTCACCGCGGCCCATCTCCTGAAAAGCTATCCGGCCGACCCCGAGGTCAAGGACCGGCTCGACAACGCCGTCGTCTATATCATCCCGCGGCTCAATCCCGACGGCGCGGAGGCCATGTTCGCCGCCGTCAAGACCGGCCGGCGGACGAACGCCCGGCCCTTCGATGATGACAACGACGGCCGTGTCGACGAGGACGGTCCCGAGGACCTCAACAAGGACGGCTTCATCACCGTCATGCGGGTCAAGGCCGCCGGCGGCGAGTACATGATCGACCCCGAGGAGCCGCGTCTCATGAAGCGGGCCGACCCGAAAAAGGGGGAGTCCGGGGCGTACAAGCTCTTCTGGGAGGGGATCGACAACGACAAGGACGGCTTCATCAACGAAGACCCTCCCGGAGGGGTCGATCTGAACCGGAACTTCATGCACGCCTACCCCTATTACCAACCGGATGCCGGGCCGCACATGGCCAGCGAGGCGGAGGCCCGGGCCTTGCTGGACTGGATCCTGGCGCACCGCCATGTCGCCGCCGTGCTGACCTTCGGCCACAGCGACAACCTCATCGTCCCGCCGACCTCGGCCGGGCGGCTGGGCCCGGCCCGCGAGCTCGACCTCGTCCGCTTCGCCGACGCGGCCAACGCGGGGGTCCGCAATGTCGGGATGATCCAGACGGGACCGGCGTTCGGCTTCGGCCGTCGGGGTATGGGCGAGTTCTCCATGGAGATGCTCGGCCAGCTCATGCGGGGGACGACCGCCGCCGCCCAGACGGAGACCGGAGGACGGCCGCGCATGCCCGACCGTCGTGCGGCGACGACGGTCAACGCCGCCGACATCGACTATTTCAAGGCCGCGAGCGACAAGTACATCGAGCTGACGGGCATCCGGCAGCCGCTCGTCGTCCGGGAGCCCAAGGGCGCTTTCTTCGAATACGCGTACTATCAGTTCGGCGTGCCGGCCTTCTCGACTCCCGGGTTCGGGACGGCTCCCGAATCGCCGGGCCAGAAAAGGATGCCGGGCATGGCCGGCGGGGCCCCGGATGCCCAAGGGCCGCCGGGCGCCCAGGCAGGGCGCGCCGGAGAGATGATGTCGATGATGACCTCGGGAGGCGGCCAGGACATCCTGCAGATGATCCAGTCGGGCCGTCGGGCCGGGGCCGCCGGGGCAGGCCCGGCCGAGGGCACCGCGGCCATGGCGCCGGGGATCGACAGGCAGGTCCTGCGTTGGATGGACGCCGAGAAGATCGACGGCTTCGTCCCCTGGGCGAAGTTCAACCATCCCGATCTCGGCGAGGTCGAGATCGGCGGCTTCAAGCCGTACGCGACGGTCAACCCGCCGGCCGAGAAGATCGCCGCGCTGGGGGCCGCGCACGCCAAGTTCGCCGTCCATCTCGCGTCGCTCTTCCCGAAGGTCAGGATCGCGAAGACCGAAGTCGTCGACCACGGCGGCGGGCTCTTCCGCATCCGGGCCGATGTCGAGAACGCCGGCTTCTGGCCGACGGCTCTGGCCCAGGGCGTCACGGCCCGCGCGGTCAAGCCGACCATGGTCCAGCTCGGCGTCGATCCCGGCGACGTCGTCTCGGGCAGCGCCAAGACGGAATTCTTCCAGGCCCTGGCCGGAAGCGGCGGCCGCGTCAAGTACGAGTGGATCATCCGCGGCAAAGCGGGCCGGGTCATCGAGCTCATCGTGTCCTCCCAGAAGGGGGGGCGGGACTCGGCCAAGATCACCCTGAAGTAGGAGACGGAACATGAGACGACAGCAATATAAGGAGTCCGCCGTGAAAGGAACGGCCCGAGTCTTTTCGACCCTCCTCGTCGGAGCCGCGGCCCTGCTCCTCCTGTCCTCGGTCTCGCCCGGCCAGAAGGCCTCGGACCCGCCGTTCAAGGTCCGCCTCGACTTCAACCGCTGGCACGACGTCCCCGAGCTCTACGCGGACATGAAGCGGCTCGAGACGGCCTTCCCCAAGTTCCTCAAGCTCCGGTCCATCGGGAAAAGCCACAACGGCCTGGATATCATGCTCATGACCATCAACAACCCCGACACCGGCCCGGAGATGAGCAAGGCGGCCATGTACATCGAGGCCAACATCCACGGCAATGAGATCCAGGGCGGCGAGGTCTGCCTGTACACGATCTGGTACCTCATGGAGAACTACGGCCGGATCGCCGACATCACCCGGCTCGTCGACGAGCGCGTCTTCTACATCATCCCCACGGTCAACCCCGACGGCCGGCAGTACTTCATGGAGGGGCCCGGCGGCAACGCCCGCACGGGCCACGTCCCCGTCGATGACGACAACGACGGCCTGTTCGACGAGGACCCGCCCGAGGACATCAACGGCAACGGCGTCATCGAGCAGATCCGGAAGCACGTCCCCGGCCGCGGCACCCACAGGATCAGCCGCCTCCATCCGAACATCATGGAGCCGGTGCCCTTCGGCGAGACGGGCGACTACATCCTCCTCGGCACGGAGGGCATCGACAACGACGGCGACGGCTTGGTCAACGAGGACGGCCCGGGAAGCTACGACCCCAACCGGAACTGGGCCAGCGACTGGCAGCCGAACTACATCCAGAGCGGGGCCATGGACTATCCCTTCCAGCTGCCCGAGACGCGGGCCGTCAACGACTTCCTCATGGCCCACCCGAACATCGCCGGAGTCCAGAGCTACCACAACAGCGGGGGCATGATCCTCCGCGGACCGGGGGCCGAGGCCGCCGGGGAATACCCGATGTCCGACATCCGGTTCTACGAGGAGCTCGGCCGCAACGGCGAGCGCATCCTGCCCTTTTACCGCTATCTCGTCATCTGGAGCGGGCTCTACACCGTCCACGGGGGGTTCATCGACTGGACGAACGACGGCCTGGGGATCATCTCGTTCTCCAACGAGCTCTGGAGCGGGGAGCAGTACTTCACGAGCCCGGACCTCAAGGAGCAGCAGAAGGACCCGTCGAGCCCCATCGCGCCCCAGGTGTCGCGCTATTTCTTCGACCGGCGCCTCGAGTTCGGCGATCAGTTCGTCGAGTGGACGCCCTTCGACCATCCCCAGTTCGGCAAGGTTGAGATGGGCGGGGTCTGGAAGAAGTTCCAGGGCCGGGTCCCGCCGCGGTTCATGAACGAGGAGCTCTGTCACCGCAACATGGCCTTCACCCTCTATCAGGCCGACGAGATGCCGATGGTCAAGATGGGCGAGACGTCGGTCGAGGCCGTCGGGGGCGGGGTCCACCGGGTCTTCGTCGACATCACCAACGCCAAGACGGCGCCGACGATCATGGCCAAGGCGGCCCAGAACGGCGTCGTCCGGCCCGACCTGCTGACCGTCGAAGGGAAGAACGTCGAGGTCATCGCCGCCGGGTTCATCGACAACAAGGAAGTCTACAAGGTCCGGCCCTCCGTGGCCCCGCTCATCGACCAGAAGGACCTCAAGCGCATCCTCGTCCGCAACGGCCACCCCGGCAAGACGACCCGGACGATCATGTATCTCGTCAAGGGCTCGGGGCCGATGACCGTGACCTACGACAGCGTCAAAGGAGGAAAGGCGAGCGCGGCCGTCGCCCTCCGCTAGCGCGTCGACGGCTCGGCCGCCGAAGAGGGCCTCGGGGATCGCCCTCGGCCGCTGCGGCGATCCTTCACGCTTCGCCGCTCAGGAGCGTACCGCCGCCCGTGAAATGCTGCGGCGGATATCATCCATTTCCCCCGGCCCCCCCCCGGGGAACCAGTCCCGTCGGTTCCCCCCGCCGCGGACGGGGGGTCCCCCCTCCGCTACGGGGGCTCTGGATGATACCCGCCACAGCTCGGCCGGCGGCAAAAACTGTGTGAAGCGTTTTCCGTCTGAATCATCGCTTTAGGCTCCCTCCGGCGATCCCCTGCGGCCCCTTCTTCCGCAGCCTTCTCGGCGAAGCGACCAGAACAGGGATGGTCGAAGGACTCGGCTCGCTTAAAACAACCCGATGACGCGGCCGGTCGCGAGGTCGATGTCGACGTCGTAGAAGGCCGGCCGGGTGGGCAGGCCGGGCATCGTCCGCATGTCGCCGCAGAGAGGATAGAGGAACCCGGCGCCGACGCTGGCCTTGACGTCCCGGACGAGCAGGCGATAGCCCGTCGGCACACCCTTCCAGGCCGGGTTGTGGCTCAGGCTGAGGTGGGTCTTGGCCATGCAGATAGGGAACCTATCGTAGCCGAGCTTCGTGTAGAGAGCGATCTTGGCCTCGGCCGCCGGCGCGTAGTCGACACCCTCGGCCCCGTACATCTCGACGGCGATCGTCTCGATCTTCTTCTTGATGTCCCACTCGAGCGGGTAGAGGAAGCGGAAGTCGGCCGGTTTTTCGCAGGCGGCGATGACGGCCCGGGCCAGATCGACGGCGCCGGCCCCGCCCTCGGCCCAATGGTCGGACATGACGGCGTCCTCGGCCCCGGCTTCGACGGCGGCCTTGCGGACCAGGGCGATCTCGGCCCCGGTGTCCGAGGAGAAGCGGTTGACCGCCACGACGACCGGGACGCCGTACTTGCGGGCGTTGCGGACGTGGGCGGCCAGGTTGGGCAGGCCCTTGGCCAGGAGGTCGAGGTTCTCCTGCGCGTACTCGTCGGCGAGGGGCCGGCCGGCGACGACCTTGGGCCCGCCGCCGTGCATCTTCAGGGCCCGGACGGTGGCCACGATGACGACGCAGCTCGGCTTCAGGCCGCTCGCCCGGCACTTGATGTTCATGAACTTTTCCATGCCGCATTCGGCCCCGAAACCCGATTCCGTGACCACGAAACCGTCGGGCCCGACGAGGCGAAGGGCGATCCGGTCGGCGATGACCGAGGAGTTCCCGTGGGCGATGTTGGCGAACGGGCCGGCGTGAACGATGGCCGGGGTGTTCTCCAGGGTCTGCATGAGGTTGGGCATCAGGGCGTCCTTCATCAGGACGGTCATGGCCCCGGCCGCGCCGAGGTCCTCGGCCGTCACCGGCTCGCCGGCCTTGTTCATGCCGACGACGATGCGGCCGAGCCGCTCGCGCATGTCCTCGAGGCCCGTCGTCAGGGCCAGGATGGCCATGATCTCGGAGGCCACCGAGATGTCGAAGCCCGTCTCGCGCTTCAGGCCGAGCTCCTCCGGGCCGAGGCCGATCCAGATGCGGCGCAGGAAGCGGTCGTTGACGTCGATGACCCGGTTCCAGGTGATGGTCTCCGGGTCGATGTCGAGGCGGAAGATCCTCCGCTTGTCCTCGAGGGTCAGCTCCTCCGGGTCGGTCTTGTCGATGCCGAGCTTGCGGAGGCGCCGGCGGACGGTCGGGGACAGGCAGCGCTGGCCGGCCTTGTCGGCCGGGCAGAACCCCCGGAAGAGCTTGTCGTCCTCCTGGTAGAGCTCGTGGAGGATGCGGGCGTCGATGGCCGCGGCCAGCAGGTCGTGGGCGACCGTGACGGCGTGGATGTCGCCGGTCAGGTGGAGGTTGAAGTCCTCCATGGGCACGATCTGGGAATAGCCGCCGCCCGCAGCCCCTCCCTTGATGCCGAAGGTCGGCCCCATGCTGGGCTGGCGGACGACGGTGACGACCTTCTTCCCGAGATGGGCGCCGAGAGCCTGGCAGAGACCGACGGTCGTCGTCGTCTTGCCTTCGCCGAGGGGGGTCGGGGTGATGGCGGCCACATCGACGTAGCGGCCCAAAGGCGCGTCCTGGAGCCGGTCGAGGACGTCGAGATGGATCTTGGCCTTGAAGCGGCCGTAGAGCTCGAGGTCGTCCTCTTCGAGCCCGAGCGTCCGGGCGATCTCGATGATGGGTCGCAGCTCGGCCGATTGGGCGATCTCGATGTCCTTCGGGACGGGCTTGCGGATATTGACGGACATGGCGGTCCCTCCTCCACGGGTGAGCCCTATCATAGCCCGCGAGGGTTGAGGAGGCAAGGGCTTCCGGAGAAGCGTCAGAAGCTGATCGAGATGCCGCGGCCGCCGTTGCCGAAGCGGGGGTTGACGACCTGGCTGCGGGTCGAGCCGAACGTGAAGTTGAGATTCACCGACAGGTTGTAATCGTAACCCGTGGCCAGCTGTTTTTGGCGCAGGAGGACCTCTTCGTAGGACGCGCCGCCGCGGGGCAGGGCCAGCTGGTCGCGGACGTAGTTGACGAAGGTGATCTCGGTCTTGATATCGTCGAGGTCGTCAGTTCGAAAAACGTTGCGCCGGGTCCCCTATAAAGCCAGGCGGAGCCCGCCGGAAAGCGAAAATCCGGGCGCCCCGTACCCCCAGACCGGTTCGTAACGGGCATTGAGGAGGTTGTCGAGGCGAACGAAGACTTCGAGCCCGCGGCCGGCGGGAGCCGCGAGGGCGACGCCGAGGAGAGTGTGGCCGGGGAGGGTCACTTCCGAGGCGGGATAGACGCTGAAGTCCCGGTCCCTCCGCCGCCCGGTGTGAAGCACGGAGGCCGCGAGATCGAAGCGCCCGAAAAGCCGGGCGCCGAGCTCGCCGAAAAGCTTCTGTCGCGGCCGGCGAAGGAGATCGTCGCCCGTTAACGTATTGTGGGCCCTCAAGCCGGTGTAGGCGAACCGGAAGAAGGCCCCTTCGACGGGCCGGGCCTCGACGCAAAGCTCGAACCCCCTGGTGCGGGCCCTTCCGACGTTGACGTAGCCGAGGCCGAAGTCGAAATCGATGAGGTCACTGAGCGAATTGTGGAAATAAGCCAGGCCGACGACGAACCGGCTGTCCGCCAGGCGCTGCTCCAGCCCGACTTCCCAACCGGTCGTCCGCTCGGGCCGCAGGCCGGGATTGCCGATCGGACCCCAGATCGTTTCGGGGGCGAAGAGCTGGTAGAGGGACGGGGACTTGAACCCCGTTCCGAGTGTGGCCCTGAGCTTCGTACCCGTCGAGGCGATAAGGACGGCGGGCGCGAGGCGGAAGGTCACGGCCGTTCCCGTTCGCGAGTGATGGTCGGCCCGCACACCGGCCGAGATGAAGAGCCGCCCCCCGATGTCCAGACGATCGTGAAGGTAGAGGCCGGCCGAGGAAGCCCGGGCCACGGGGAACAAGCTCTCGCTCGGGCCCCAGGCGGTCTCGGCCGCGTACTCGGACCGGCCCGACTCGCTCTCGAACTCGACGCCGGCCGTCAGAGTATGGTCGGGGGGGATATGGAGATTGTTCTGCCAGTCGATCTTGAAAAGCGAGCTCCGATAGGTCCCTTCTTCGCTGTCGAAAGGATGGATCCCGTCCGGGGGATTCAGATAATCCCGCCCCGCCCTAAGATACGAGACCGAGAAGAGCTTTTCCCAAAGGCCGCTCGGCGAGAGGTCGCGGAGCTGGAGCCGGGCGAGGGAGGAGGCGTAATCCTGGACGCTGTTCGGGTCGTCCCCCCCGGGCCCGCCGAAGCTGTCGATCTCGGTGCGGGCCCGCGTGGCCCGCAGCGTGGCGCTCAGGCGGGTTCCGGGGCCGAGGGCCAGGCCCGTGTTCGCGGCCAGGGTCAGGTTGCGGTTGCCGTCCTTCTCGACGTTGCCGGGATAGGACGAGGAGGCGGCCGAGATCCCGGCGGTCCGGGCGTGGTGGAGAGCGATGGAATAATCGGCCCGGCCGCCCGATCCCTGGAGGGCGAGATCCCCGCCGACGGAACCGAAAGAGCCGCCTTCGACGGCGGCGGTGATGCGCGGCTTGCCAGACCCTGTCCGGGTGATGATGTTGATGACCCCGCCGATGGCGTCCGATCCGTAGAGAGGGCTCTGCGGCCCCCGAAGGACCTCGATCCTCTCGACCTGGGCCAGGGGCAGATGGGCCAGGTCGAAGGATCGGGAGGGATTGATGGGATCGTTGAGCGCGAGACCGTCGAGCAGGACGAGGGTGTGCTCGCTGTTCGTTCCCCGGATCAGGACCGAGGCCGCCGCCCCCGGGCCTCCGTTCTGGAAAGCGGATAACCCCAGGACGTCGCGCAGGGCCTCGATGACGGAGGTCTTGCCGGTCCGGGCCAAGTCCTCGGCGGTGATGACGGTGACAGCGCTGGCGACTTCCCTTTCGGGGGTCTCGACGCGGTTGGCGGTGACGACGACGTCATGGCGAAGCGGCGAAGTTCTCTGTCGTTCGTCCTCATCCGCCGCCAGGGCGGTCGCGGGGGTCAGCAGAATGGCGGCGAGGGCGGCGACGATAGCGATTCGTCTCATGGGGCAGCCTCCGTTGCGCCCCCGCCGGTTGTCCGCCCGTCTTCCCGCCGAAGACAGGCCGGGCAAGGCTCAAAGAAGGTCTCCTGAC
The DNA here is from genome assembly GCA_964423315.1 of uncultured Eubacteriales bacterium. Lineage (GTDB taxonomy): Bacteria > Acidobacteriota > Aminicenantia > Aminicenantales > Saccharicenantaceae > RBG-16-66-30. The sequence goes on from CAYREO010000009.1 coordinate 117,582, forward strand.
TCCCGGATCGTCCTCCTCCCGTGCCTTCCAGCCCGAGGGCCGTGGCGTCGTTCGGGATTCGTCCCCGGTCACAGTAGCGGGGGCTGTGTCCGCATCGAACGGACTTCCCTTCGTTCAAGCCCGCGAACATTCTAATCCGAATCGAAGAAGGGGTCAAACCTTGGTTTAACCCCTAGGCTGGCCCGGCCCCGAAAGAGGGCCGGGACAGCCCCGGGAAGGGAATGGGAAGGGAAGAGGGTGGAAGAAATAAAGGAGGTTTATCTCTAGGCGGCCGCCGCTCTCCAGTGCTTTCATCGTCGTCTTCCATAGGGATATACGCACGGGGAGGCCGAAATGTTGCGCGCGCGGGAACGGGGTTTTTGCGGCTGGCCGGTGACCCTTTTGTGACTTTTTTATATTATACCACACATTCCCGCCGAAAAGCAAGCATTTTTCGCCGATCGTTAAAAAGTCTCCGATATTGAGGCCCGGATGCGTCGGATACCCCCCAAATCGTGCCGTTCCCGCGCGATCCCGAAAATTCGCCTGATCCTGGGGGCCCTTTTTGTCTTTTCCCCCTGATTGGTTGTATCATGAAGGGCGCGGGGGCGGCGGGTCCCTGGCCTCGCACCTGAGGAGTTCGGCATGAAAAACGAGGATTTCAGACGCTTCGGGCACGAATTCGTGGACTGGATCGCCGATTATTTCGACCATATCGAGGATTATCCCGTTCTGTCGCCCCTGGCTCCCGGGGAGGTCAGGAAGAGCATCCCGGCCGTTCCGCCGGACCGGGGGGAAGACATGGCGGCCATTTTCCGGGATTTCCGGGAGATCGTGCTGCCGGGCATGGCCCACTGGCAGCATCCCGGTTGGTTCGCCTATTTCCCGGCCAACAACAGCCCCCCTTCGGTCCTGGGGGAGATGTTGACGGCGGGACTCGGGGCCCAGTGCATGGTCTGGAAGACCTCGCCCGCCGCCGCCGAGCTCGAGGAAGCCGTTCTCGACTGGTTGGCCCAAATGATCGGCCTGCCGCCGGGCCTGGCCGCGGTCATCCAGGACACGGCCTCGACCGCCACTCTGTGCGCCCTGCTCTCGGCCCGCGAGCGGGCGACCGGCCTCGGATCGAACGAGGACGGTTATCGCATGCCTTTGACCGTCTATGCGTCGGAGGAGGCCCATTCGAGCGTCGAGAAAGGCGTCAAGATCGCCGGGTTCGGCCGCAAGAACCTCCGGCGCATCCCGACGGACGACGCGTTCGCCCTTATCCCCGACAGGCTCGAGGAAGCCATCCGGCGGGACAAGGACGCCGGGTTGACCCCGGCCTGCGTCGTGGCCACGGTCGGCACGACGTCCTCGGGCGGCCTCGACCCCCTCCGACCGATCGGCGAGATCTGCCGCCGTCACGGCGTCTGGCTCCACGTCGATGCCGCCTATGCCGGCACGGCCGCCCTCCTGCCCGAGAAGCGCGGGATCCTCGACGGAGTGGAAGCGGCCGACTCCTTCGTTTTCAACCCGCACAAGTGGATGCTGACGAACTTCGACTGTTCGGCGTTTTATGTGAAGGATCCGGCCGCCCTGGTCCGGACCTTCGAGATCACGCCCGAGTACTTGAAGACCGGCGTCGATGCCAGGGTCAAGAACTACCGGGACTGGGGGATCCAGCTCGGGCGGCGGTTCCGGGCCCTCAAGCTCTGGTTCGTCATCCGCAGCTACGGGGTCGAGGGGCTCCAGGCCATGGTCCGCGAGCACTTGCGCCTGGCCGGCCTGGTCAGGGACTGGGTGGAGGCCGACGCCCGTTTCGAGCTGATGGCGCCCGTCGAGCTCGGCCTGGTCTGCTTCCGGCTCAACGACGGCGGCGACGAGAGCGCCCTCGACACCCTCAACCGGGAGCTCCTCGAGCGGGTCAACGGGACGGGCCGGGTCTTCCTGTCCCACACGGCGCTCCGGGGGAAATTCACCCTCCGGCTGGTCGTCGGCCAGCGGACGACGGAGGAGCGTCACGTGCGGCAAGCCTGGGACATCATCGTCCGGGCGGCCGCCGGGCTCGTCCGCGCTCCGCTTTGACCGGAGGCCGCCGTCAGGGGGTTTTGAGGGGCCCCGGTCCCTGACCCGTTACTTCGAAGTTGTGACCGGGAGCGCGCTTACGCCCGGGGTCATTGCCGCCATCCAGACCTTTGGGGACCGGATCAATCTGCACGTGCACCTCCATTTCCTGGTGACCGAGGGTGGCGTGGACGAAGCGGGCGTCTTCCATAAGATCCCGCGGATCGACGACTCGCGGCTGGCCGAGATCTTCACCCGCGAGGTCCTGGCGATGCTTGTCCGCAAGGAGCTGTTGAGCCCGGAATGGGCTGAGCGCATTCTCTCCTGGCCTCACTTCCGGCTTCAACGTCCACAGCCTGGTTCGGGCCAAGACGAAGCCGGAGGCTGATTATACCAATGCCCGCTACGGACTGCCCGAGGACTGTAACGGAGATTACTTGGCCGTCCTCAACGGAGAGGAACTCTGGTACGGCCAGCCCGAGACCGGGTGGCTCTACGATGAGGAAAACCGTGTCTTCTATTTTGGTTCTTCAGACATTCTTGTGGGTAACAGGGTAAAGGTTTAGGCCGCCGCA
>CAYREO010000010.1:0-68289 GCA_964423315.1 uncultured Eubacteriales bacterium
CATCGTGTCCCTCCGGAACAGAGTATAGGACTTTTATTATGCAGGTGTCAATAATATGTTGACGCTCCTGGACATCCCATAGCCGGATTGTTTTATCTTTGCTGCCGGAGGCGATCGACCGTCCGTTAGGCGAATAAGCTATGCAAAGCACATCGTTTTTATGCCCCACAAAAGCACGAACGATATCGCCGCTCTGAATGTCCCACATCCGAATATAGCAGAGATCGCTGGATATGAAATACCTGCCGCACGGAGAAAAGGCCAGGCTTCGGATCCCCGATACGTGTCCTTTAAATTGACGGATTATCTGCCCACTTCCTGTGTGCCATAAGGTCGCTGTTCGAGAGCTTACCCCGCCGGCTAATATGTGCAGACCATCTGGTGAGAAGGCTACGCTATCAACCCCGGGTCCGTTGTCATACTGGAGTATCTCTTTCCTTTTTTCAAGGTCCCAAAGCCGAACAAGGCCGTCGCTACCGCCTGATAAGAAATATCGGCTGTCCGGAGAGAAAGCTACGCACCCGATTGTTTCATCCGAGGTTTTGATGGAATAGAGTTCATTTAATGCATAGTCATCCCAAACGCAGATTCCGTCTCCGCCCGACAGGATGAAGCGCCCGTCAGGCGAAAATGCCAAGGATTTTACGGAGCGGCACTCGAGTTTGGCGATTTCTCCGGCTAGAATAAATGGATCACTGGGCTTTCTTAAATGATACATGGTCCCTCCACCCTCTTATATCCAGCCTCACAACTGGAGGGAGTTTTAAAGGGTCCAGCTATCCAGGTTCATAAGCTGACAGGACGGCCAGACCCCCCCAGTTTTGGAGATAGGTTCCATTGGGCCCAAAGCAATAAAAATGCCATTAGGCTCAATAATCTAGGGGGTATAGGATTCCAGAATCGGTTGGAAGAGAGCTCCCTTTCTGAAGGCCTCGAGGGTCAGGAAGAGCCAATTTTCGATTGGTCACCAACGTCTGGGCACCTTGACATATAACTTGACTGGCCTCCTCCTATTTCTTGACAAACCCTCCGGGGCTACGTATAATCCCGCCGACATGGACAGCCTGATCGGCCTTCGGAACCCCTCGCCGGCGCTGTCCGCTCGTCTGTCCTGGTCCTGGTGGGCGGTCCCGACCGCCCGATAAGTCCGTATCCCCCGCGTTCTTCCCCCCTCGGGGCGAGCCCTGCCCGCATCCATCGGATCCGGGCCGTCCTCGTCTCTGGAACGAACCCCGACGACACGACCGAAACCCGGTCGCTTAAGGAGAAAGTCACCATGCGCTGCGCATCCCGGAAAGCGGATTACCTGCCGGCGGCCTACTATAACATCAAGGCGGACCTGCCGTCTTTGCCGAAGCCGCCCCTTCATCCCGGAACCAAGGAGCCGATACGTCCCGAAGACCTCGAGGCCATATTCCCCAGGGGCTTCATCGCCCACGAGGGGACGACCGAGCGCGAGGTCCCCATTCCCGAGGCCGTGCGGGAGGCCTACTCGGTCTTCCGGCCGACCCCGCTCGTCGAGGCCGCGGCCCTCCGCAAGCATCTCGGCACGCCGGCCCGCATCTTCTACAAGTACGAAGGCGTCGGGCCGGTGGGAAGCCACAAGACCAACACGGCCCTCATGCAGGCCTATCTGGCCGCGCAAGAAGGCGTCACGTCGCTGGCCACCGAGACCGGCGCCGGGCAGTGGGGCTCGGCCCTGGCCTACGCCGGCTCCCGGTTCGGCATCGAGACCAGGGTGTTCATGGTCCGATCGAGCTTCCGCCAGAAGCCGGGCCGGCGCGTCATCATGGAGCTTTTCGGCGGGACCGTCCTCGAAAGCCCCAGCTCGGCGACCGACGCAGGACGCAAATTCTACGATCGGGATCCCGAGCACCCCGGCAGCCTGGGCATCGCCATCTCGGAGGCCGTGGAGGTCGCCGTCAAGCATCCCGGCGTCAAGTATTCCCTGGGATCGGTCCTCGACGCCGTGCTCATGCACCAGACCGTCATCGGGCTCGAAGCCGAGAAGCAGATGGAGGAGTTGGGAGTCGTCCCGGACACGGTCATCGGCTGTGTCGGCGGAGGCTCGAACTTCGCCGGCCTGGCCTTTCCTTTCGTCCGGCACGCTCTATCGGGCGCCCGAAAAACGCGCTTCCTGGCCGTCGAGCCCGAGGCCTGCCCGACCCTGACCCGCGGGGAGCTGCGATACGATTTCGGCGACAGCGTCGGTCTGACGCCGCTTCTCTACATGTACACGCTGGGCATGGATTTCGTGCCGCCGCCCCTGCACGCCGGAGGCCTCCGGTATCACGGGATGGCGCCCCTCGTCAGCCATCTGGCGGACATGGGCCTCGTCGAGGCCCGGGCCATCGATCAGGGCGCCGCTTTCGAAGCTGCCGTTCTCTTTCTGCGCACAGAAGGCGTTCTCCCGGCCCCCGAGTCGTCTCACGCCGTCGCGGTGGCCATCGAGGAGGCCCTGAAGGCCAAAGAGGATGGCCGGGAGCGCGCCATCCTGTTCAACCTGAGCGGCCACGGGTTCCTCGATATAAACGCCTACTCGTCGGTTTGAGCCCTTTCTCGACGTACGCCTTCCATGCGGTCCGCTCGTATGTGAGCTCGCGGCACAATTTGATCTTCACGACCTCCGGCCGCATCCGCGACGTCGCGGCCGTCCCCGGAGGGAAGGTGGGTAAATAGAGGATTTCCCGGTCGCCGGAAGCCTTAGGCCGGCGATGTCTAGCGGATCAGCATCAGCTCGTTGACCGGCGGGGTGAGATAGCGGGCTCCGTTCTCCTCGACGATGACCATTTCCTGGAAATGCACGCGGAGATTCCCCCCGTGTTCCCTGGAAAAGACGGTGACGCTCGGCTCGACGGCGTAGATATCGTTCTTCTGGAGGGTCATGGTGACCTTCTCGCCGTAGGCCTTCCAGGGAGGCCCCAGGATGGCGCCCAGGCCATGGACCCAGACGCCCGTGGTATGGCCGGTCGCGTGTCCGTACTCCTTGAACCCGGCGCCGACGACGATGCTGCGGGCCGCCCGGTCGATCTCGACGCCGGTCGCTCCGGGCCGGATGAGCGCGACCGCCGCTTCCGTGGCCCGCAGTCCGGTGTCGAACATCTTTTGGATCATCGGCGGTGGCGCGACTTCGCCCTCCCGGAGGACATAGGCCATTTTATTGATGTCGGCCATGTGCCCTTCGACGAGAAAGCCGGAGTTGATGACGATCAAGTCGCCTCTTTCCACGACCTTGTCCCGGGGCGGCTTGCCCAGGCGGAAGGCCCCCACGGTGACCGTCGGGCTCCAATATTCCTGCCATCCCGGCTCGAGGCCTTCTTCGGCCCCGCGTTGACGGATATAATCGAAGATCCCCCGCGCCGTGGTCACCCCGGGAACGACCATGCGCAGGGCCTCCTCCGTGATGCCCGCGGATCTCCTGGCCGATTTCGTGATCAATTGGATCTCCGTGGGCGTTTTCCTGTTCCAGAGGGAGATGATGATCTTCTCCGCGGAGACGACCCGCCGGGACAATTCCGGGCCCACGGCCGCGTCGAAGATCATCTTCATGCCGAGGGTCAGGCCGTCCGCCACGCCCTCGTCCAGGGAATAGTTGAGGGCGATGTTGCGGGGATCCAGTCTTTTCAGCGTTGCGCCGAGGAGGGCCTGGAATTCGCTGAAGCCCTTCTCCCGGTCGAAGGCGTAGCCGAGGACCTCCTTGTAGATGCCGGTCGCCAGGACCGCCTCCCGGTCCCCGCCGGCGGCGATGGCCGTCCTGCCTCCGTCCCTCGTGAAAATGAAGGCCGCCGGGACGGTGACATTCTCGCCTCCGATGTATTCGACGATGGGGTCGAGCTGGATCCTTCTGTCCCAGATGACGTTGGTCATGTCGTCGTTCGGATCCCGGGTCAGGGTCACCCAGCAGTCGATGTCATACTCCCGCATGATGGGGATGAGATACAGGTCGAGCTTGTCCTTGCGGATGATGTCCCGCAACTCCTCGTTCGTGTACCGGAAACCGAATTGGGCATGGAGAGGGGAGGGCGAAACTCCGGCCGCTATAAAAACAACGAACGAAAGTCCCAGCACGAAAGACCGTCTCATCATGGATACCCTTTCCTCGTGACGTTCATTCTTTGCCCGTCCTTGTGAAGCCATTCAAGAACAGGCCATGAAGCGAGGCAGAAAACCCGAAAGGAAATGCGTTTGCGCTTCCGGCATATTTTATTATGATATTCGTGTTATATCAATCCAACACGAGGTGTTTCATGAAGCCCGGTATGACTTTCCGCAATTCTTCTCTCCGTTATTTTGTCGTCATCCTGGTCTTTTACGCCCTGTCCCTTCCGGCCGCCGGCTCCGCCGATGCCGGCGCGTCCGCGCAAAGCGTCCCGGAGAGGATGAGAGTGGGATTCGAAAGCATTCTCCCCGACGATTCGCAAAGCTATCTGGAGTTCATCGCCGCGGACGAACTGGAGGGGCGCGACACGCCCAGCAAAGGCTTGACGATCGCCAAGCGGTACATAGAAAGCCTGTACAGAACCTGGGGCGTTCAACCTGCGGGCGACCCGGCCGGCTCCATCCGTTCCTATCGGCAGCAGATCCCTGTCGTCATCAAGGAATACGGGCAGGACACCTTCATGGAGGTCCGATCGGGCGGGCTTGCGCGCAAGTTCTTCATCGACACGGATTTTTCCTGCAGCAACGGAGCCGATTTTTCGGGGACGATCGAGGGGCCGGTCGTCTTCGCCGGCTACGGGCTTTCGGCCCCGGATGTCGGGTATGACGATTTCGCGAATCTCGACGTCAAGGGCAAGATCGTCGTCATCGCGGCGGGGAAGCCGGGCGGGCCGGACGCCGACACCGTCTTCAACAGGCCCGAAAACCGGGCCCGGTTCGCCGGTCAGCGAACGCCCGCCGAGAACTGCGCCCGTCTTTTGGCCAGGAAGGGCGCGCTGGCCCTCGTCATCATCGACGGATCCCGTGGCCGGGCCCTGAGCCCGCACGGATATATCCGGGGCGATGGCATCCGCTCGGCCGGGAAGCGGGTCTTCTCCCCGGCGCTGTCCCTCGCCGATCCCATGGCGCCCTCGTTCTGGGCCTCTCCCGAGGTCGCGGAAGCGATCTTCTCATCGTCCGGCAGGTCGTTCGCCGAGGCCAAAAGAGCCATCGATTCGCGGATCAGGCCGAATTCCCTGAAATTTGACGGCGTGACGTTGGCCATCGGGCTCGATGTCCGGCGAACGCCTTCGCTGACGGCCAACCTCCTGGGCCTGATCGAGGGCTCCGATCCCGAACTGAGGAACGAATTCGTGGTCATCGGGGCTCACCTGGACCACGTCGGGATAAACGCCGAGGGATACGTTTTCAACGGCTCGGATGACAACGGATCCGGATCTGTGGGCGTCCTGCAGGTCGCCAAGGCTTTTGCCCGGAATCCCGTGAAACCCAAACGATCCATTTTGTTCGCCCATTGGACCGGCGAGGAAAAGGGGCTCATCGGGAGCGGATATTTCGTGCAGTTCCCCACGGTTCCCCTGGGAAGCGTCGTGGCCAACATCAATCTGGACATGATCTCTCGGGACACTCCCCTCGGCGTCGTCAAGGAAACGGCGAGGGATTTCCACATCGACCCGGCGGCGCTCGAGCGCCTGGAGGATCTTCCGGAGACGACCCTCATGGCCTTTACGTCGGCTCCGGCGCCTGCCCTCGCGGACATGTCCGTCCGGCTGGGCCGCGACCACGGCGGCCTCCAAGTCGTCCCCCTCCCGTCGTTTCCCATGCTCGGGAACAGCGACCATTATTTCTTCTGCCTGAAAAAGATCCCGGCTGTTTTCTTCTATACGGGCGGCCATCGGGAGCTGCACCAGCCCGGCGACACCGCGGACAAGATGAACAAAACGAAAATGAGCCGGATCGTCCGTCTCACCTACCTTCTCGCCTTCGCCATCGGTGACGCCGCGGATCGTTTGGCCTGGCACGATTCGCCGAAACAGGTCTTGCCGTTTTAATCATGAAGACGACGGACCTGCCCCCCTCCGGGGGATCCGGTCCTTCTGCCGGGATCAGGAAGACGAGCGGGGCGCCCTTCAATCCCCGGAGAAACTCGTAGGTCCGCCGCTCGGACAGGTCGATGACGCCAGGAGGGGCGGGTCCGTTAGTCCGCGGGAGACTTGGGGGTGCGTTTTTCGACGAAGCGCGAGGGCCGGTCCTCCGCGCGAAACATCTTGACGTCGCCCTGGAAAAGGCACCCTTCGGCGATCGCGATCCGGACGGCCTGGATGTTGCCGGACATCCGGCTCTCGGGGCCGAGCTCGACCTGGCCCGTCGCCTCGATGTTGCCTTCAAGCGCTCCGTTGACGATGACGTCCGGGGCCGTGATATGGCCCGCGACCCGTCCGCCTTTCTCGATCTTCACCCGGCCCCGGCTTTCGATGTCCCCTTCGACGGATCCGACGACGCGGATGCCGTGGGCGCTGCGGAGGTTGCCTTTCAGCGTCGTGTCCTCGGCGATCACGGATTCGATGGGCCCGGCCCGGTCGTCGAGGCGCCTCTCGCGGCTGTCCTTTGTGAACATTATTCTTTCCTCCTTAGCGTTTCGTAGATCAGGGGCAGGACGAGCAGGGTCACGACCGTCGAGGTCGCCAGGCCGCCGACGACGACCGTCGCCAGCGGGCGCTGGATCTCGGCGCCCACGCCCGTCGCCAGAAGAAGCGGCAGGAGGCCGAAAATCGTCGTCAGCGTCGTCATCAGCACGGGCCGGATGCGGGCCGCGACGCCCTGCGACACGGCCTCCGCCAGACTCATCCGCCCCTCGAGGTGCCGGAAGTGCGACATGAGCACGAGCCCGTCCTGCAGGGCGATGCCGAAGATGGCGATGAACCCGATGGAGGCTGGCACGCTGAGGTAGGTTCCGGTCAGCTTCAGGGCCAGGATCCCGCCGGTCAAGGCCAGGGGGATGTTGACGAGGATGATCAGGACCTCGCGGAACGAGGAGAACGCGACGAACAGGAGCAGGACGACGAGGGCCAGCGTCACCGGGGTCACGACGAGCAGCCGGCGATTGGCCTTTTGCTGCAGCTCGAACTGCCCTCCCCAGACGATCGCGTAGCCGGGCGGCGTTTCCACGCGCTCCTCCGCGAGCCTCCGGGCCTCGGCCACGAACCGTCCGATGTCCCGGCCCCGGACATTGGCCTGGACGGTGATGAACCTCCGGTTGTTCTCCCGGTTGATCTGCCGCGGCCCGGCCTCCTCGCGGATGTCGGCCAGGCTCCTCAAGGGTATCCTCCCCCCTCCCGGCAACCCTACGAGCAGGTTCCCGATGCTCTCGAGGTCCTTCCGGTGTCTGTCCGCGTAGCGCAGGAAGATGTCGAACCTCTTCTGCTCCTCGTAGATCTGGCCGAGGGTGATCCCGCCGACGGCCGCTTCGACCGTCTCCTGGATGGCGCGGATGTTGAGCCCGTGGCGGGCCACGGCCTCCCTGTCGATGACGACGCCGATGGTGTTCTGGCCCGTGAACTGCTCGATCTGGACGTCCCGCCCGCCCCGGACCGACGACAGGATGTCCTTGACCGCCCCGGCCGCCGTCTTGAGGACCTCGAAGTCCTCGCCGTAGATCTTGACCGCGATCTGGGCCTTGACCCCGGTGATGAGCTCGTCGAGGTTGTGGGCGATGGGCTGGGTCACGTTGAGGGCTACGCCGGGGAACCGCTCGAGCCGGTGCTCGATCTCCTCGGCCAAAGCCTCGCGATGCCCGGCCCGGGCCTCGGCGGCCTGGACGTACATCTTCACGTCGTTGACGAAATGGGCGTGAGTGCCGACGTCGCCCCGGCCGATCTGGGTCAGAACACCCTCGACGCCGGGCACGCTCAGGATCTCCTTTTCCATTTCCGTGGCCATGGCGATCGACCGTTCGAGGCTGATGTTCGGGTCCAGGGTGGCCATGAGGAGGAGGGTTCCCTCCTCGAGGGTCGGGATATATTCCCGGCCCAGGAAGGGGAACAGGGCGAGGCCGGCGGCGAGGGCGACGCCCGTCACGGCGAAGACCGTCCGCCGCCGCTTCCGGCAGGCTTCGAAGAACGGCAGGTAGGCCTTCTTGACCGCCCTGAGCAGGACGGGCTCCCGGGCCGCCCCCGCGCGGTTCCGCCTCAGGACGAGATAGGCGATCGCGGGCGCAATGGCCAGGGTGAACAGGAGAGAGCCCAGCATGGCGGTCGAGACGGTGATGCCCATCGGCCGGAACATGGTCCCCTCGACCCCGGTCAGCGTGAAGATGGGCAGAAAGACGAGGATGATGATGACCACGGCGAAGAAGAGCGGCCGGGCCACTTCCCGCCCGGCGTCGAGGATGACCGTGAGCCGGTCGCCGCTCTCCGTCTGCAGGCGGCTGTGGGCGTTCTCGACGAAGATGATGGCCGCGTCGACGAGCAGGCCGATGGCCACGGCCAGCCCCCCGAACGACATCAGGTCGGCCGGCAGCCCGAGCCGGTTCATGACGATGAACGTGAACAGGATCGAGAACGGCAGGGCCAGCACGGCGACGAGCCCCGTCCGCAGCTCGCCCATGAACACGAAGAGGACGATGACGACGAGGAGGATGCCCAACAGCAGGTTCGTCGACACCGTCGTGAAGCACTGGCGGACGAGGGCGGCCTGGTTGTAGAAGGGCACGATGCGCATGCCGGGCGGCAGGATCCGGTTGACGGCCTCGACCCGGGCCTCGATGCTCCCGATGAGCCGGGCCGTGTTGGCCCCGAAGAGCTTGAGGACCATGCCCGTCACCCGGGGCCCCAAGCCGTTCATCAGCGACTCCCCGCGCTTGACGGCCGGCAGGACCTGGATGTCGGCCACGTCCTTGAGGTAGACGGGCGTCCCAGCCACGGAGGCGACGACGATCCGCCGCAGGTCGTCCAGCCCGGAGAGAAGGCCGATGCTCCTGACGACGTATTCTTCGGGCCCCCGGGTGATGAAGCTCGCGCCCACGTTCTGGTTGTTGACCCGGATCGTCTCGGCGACGTCGGAGATCTCGAGGCCGTATTTGAGGAGGGCCTCGGGTTCGACGAGGATGTGGAACTGCTTGATGTCGCCCCCAAAGCTCAGGACCTCGGTCACCTCGGGGATGGCCTGTAGCTCGAAGCGGACGATCCAGTCCTGGGCCGTCCGGACGTCGATGAGCGGGGCGTCGCCGGCCTCGAGGGCGTAGAGATAGACGAGGCCCAGCCCCGTGGCGATGGGGCCGAGCCGGGCGTGGCCGGCCTGCGCGGGAAGCGCCTCGCGGGCTTCGGCCAGCCTCTGGGCGACGAGCTGGCGGGCCCAGTAGATGTCGGTCCCGTCCTCGAAGTAGACGCTGACGATGGACAGGGCGAAGGTCGAAAGGGAGCGGATCGTCCGGACCCGCGGAAGTCCGGACATGGCCGATTCGAGCGGGTAGGAGATGAGCCGCTCGACCTCCTCGGGGGCCATGCCGTCGGCCTCGGTGAAGACCTGGACGAGGGCCGGGGAGGCATCGGGGAAGACGTCGATGGACAGGCGATCATAGGCGACGTACCCGAGGACGAGGACCGCCAGGGCGGCGGGCAGGACGAACAGCCGGTGTTCAAGCGAGAAGCGGATGATCCGGGCGATCATGGGACGGGCCTCAGTGGACGTGGCCTTGGCCGGCGAAGGACGATTTGGCCGCCTCGGTCTTCAGGGCGAAGGCGCCGCGGACGACGACCCGCTCGCCGGCCGCGAGGCCCACGGTCACGGCGGTCAATCCGCCGGCCGCGCTCCCGACGACGACCTTGCGGGCGGCGAAGGTGACGTCGTCCTCGGGCACGAAGACGACGGTTTCGCCGTCCAGCTTCTGGACGGCCTCGGACGGCACGGCCAGGACCTTCTCCGTGCCCTCGGCCGTCGCCTCCCCGACGACGTACATGTTCGGTTTGAGGAGGCCCTCGGGATTGGCGACCTCGGCCCGGACCCTGACCATCCGCAGCTTCTCGTCGACGACGTCGGAGACGACCCGGACGATGCCCGGGAAGGCGCGGTCCGGGTAGAGCGTCGAGCGGACCTCGATCCGGCCGCCGGGGCGCAAGAAGGGCAGGTCGCTCTCGTAGGCGTCGAACAGGGCCCACAGGGTCCCGAGGTCCGAGACCGTGAACAGGACCTTGTCGGGCCCGATCTGCTCGCCGACGACGGCGTCCCGGAAGATGACCCGCCCGGCGACGGGCGAGACGACGGCCAGGTCCGGATCGACGAGCTCGCAGAGCCAGCCGTCCCGGTCCAGATTATCGCACTGCGCGAGCCAGGCCTCGATGTCCGCGTGGCTCAGGCCGTAGGAGTGGAGCTTGGAGCCCAGGACGCCGAACTCCGTGGTCGCGTCCGCGTACTCGGCCTCCCGGCGAAGGAACTCCTTCTGCTCGATGGCCTTCTCCTCGACGAGCAGGCGGGCCCGGTCGTATTCCCGGCGGGCCAGGTTGAAGCGGGCCCGGGCCCGCAGGAACTCCGAGCGGTCCCGGGCGAACTCGGGCGAATTAACGACGGCCAGGGTCTGCCCGCGGCGGACGTCGCGGCCGAGGTCCGCGGCCACGGAAACGATCTTTCCCGGGGCCAGCGAGGAGACGTGGGCCGTGCGGTTGAGGTCGAGCGAGAGGGCGCCGTTGAGCCGCGTCGCGAGCGGGAGGACGGCCTCGGCGGCCGGGGCGATCTCGATCCCCCATTCCTTCTGCCGCTCGACGGGGACGACGACATGAACATGCTCGTGATCATGGTCGTCTTCGTCGTGCTCGGCGGCCGCGCGCCGGTCCCCCCTCCCACAGGCGAGGAGGGCCAAGGCGGCGGTCAGTGCGACGGTCATCATCCAATGTTTCATCGGCTTATTCTCCCGTGGGGTCTTTGCCGGGCCCGTTTCCGCTCCCACGTCCGTCCGTCCCCGATGCTCTCGCGGGCAGGGCCGCGCCGGCGGCCTTCTCGAGCGCGGCCCGGTCGATCTGCCATTGCAGGAGCGCCTCCTCGTAGTCCCGGAGGATGGCGTAATGGGTCCTCCGGGAGTCGAGATAGTCGAGCAGGGACAGCTCGCCCTGACGGAAGCTGACCTCGGCGATGCGCAGGCTCTCTTCGGCCTGCTTCATCAGGCCGCCGCGGAAGAGGTCGAGGGTCCGCGCGGTGAGCCGCATGCGGTTGACCTGGGCCCGGACATCCAGCCCGACCGATGTCCGCGCGGCCCGGAGGGCGCTCTCGGCGGCCAGGGTCAAGCTTGCCGCCTCGGCCACGGCCTTTGACTTGAAGTCCCAGAGCGGGATCTCGAACGACAACCCGATGCCGGTCTTCCGGCCGTCCATCTCGTCGCCGGTGAACCCGGAAAGGACCGGGTCGGGCAGCCTCTGCCAGCGAACGTATCCCAGCCGGCTCCGCGATGCGTCCAGCTCGCTCCGCTTCGCCAGGATCGAGGGATGCGACGAGTCGGCGAGGGCCAGGAGCGCCGTCTCGTCGAGCTCGACCGGCTCATAGACGATCTCCCCGGCGAGCTCGAAATCCGGAGGCAGGGACCCGCCGACGAAGCCGTTGAGCTCCTCCCGCGCCAGGTGGAGGTCGGCCTGGACGCGATGGAGCTCGTTCCGCCCGCGGAGAGTCTCGACCTCGATCTTCAGGGCCTCGAGCTCGCGGCTCTCGCCGAGCTCGACGCGCTTGCGGACGAGGGCCAGCATGGCTTCGAGCGATTCGGCGTCGGCGCGGGAGATGGCCTCCAGCCTTCCGAGATGGAGGACGCGGGCGAAGAGGACTTTGATGCCGGCGACGAACGCGATCTCCTCGGCCCGCAGATCGTGGCTCGCGGCCAGCCACTCGCTCTCGAAGGACTCCACCCGGTACTTCCTCTTGACCGGGTTCTCGAAGGCCTGGCTCAGGGCGATCCCGCCGATGTTCACGGAGGACTCCGTGCCGGTCGGCCGTCCCTTGCCGGCCTCGAGCCCGAGGGTGGGATTGGCCAGGCGCCGCGACGCGCCCCAGGCCGCTTTGCGGGCCTCGGCCTCGCTTCGAAGGGCCATGAGATCGGGGTTTCTCTCCAGGCCTAGAGCGATGACCGCCTCCAGCGTGTAAATCCTGCGCACTTCGGCTTGGCCGCCGCCCGGGCCGGCGCTCGCGGACACCGACAGCAGGATGATCGCCAGGGCCAGGGCCAGCGTCAGGGCGGGGGTCGCCTTTCTCATGTCGTCCTCCCGGGCGGGGTATTATATCATCAAACCGATCGGAGCCTCCTGCTCGTTCGGTCCTCCAAAGGGCGCGAACCTATTCCTTCCGGACGGGCTCGATGATGTCCGTTTCTCCCACCGCGTTGGCCCAGGAGCCGTTCAGCGTATCGCCGTCGGGCACGAGGCTGACTCAGGAGAATTCCCGCAAAGCGGAGGCGAGCTTCACTTTATCGAGGATCCGGTCCTTGAGCGGTGGGGCGCCCTTCAATCCCCGGAGGTCCTCGTAGGTCCTGCGCTCCGACCGGAAAATGACGCCGAGAGGAATGCGGTCGCCCCATTCCAGGGCTTTCTCGAAGGCGGCCGTTCTATCGGTGGGATCGTAGGATGTCTCCTCCAGCATATAGACCCGCTTTTTATACCATTCAAAGGTGTTGACCTTGTTGAAGGACACGCAAGGCTGGAGGATCTCGACGAAGGAGAAACCCTCGTGTCTCACGGCCTTCTTGATGAGCTCGACGAGATGGTCCATGGCCCCCGCGAACCCCCGGGCGGCGAAGCCGCAGCCGGAAGCCACGGCCAAAGCCAGGGGCTTTTCCGGGCCCAGGACATTGCCCTCCGGCGTCGTGCCGGTGACCATGTCCTTGTCCGAGGTGGGGGAGGCCTGCCCCTTGGTCAGGCCGTAGAC
Source organism: uncultured Eubacteriales bacterium (assembly GCA_964423315.1). Taxonomy (GTDB): domain Bacteria; phylum Acidobacteriota; class Aminicenantia; order Aminicenantales; family Saccharicenantaceae; genus RBG-16-66-30. The sequence continues at coordinate 12,835 of CAYREO010000010.1, forward strand.
TTGGTTGTTGTGGACGAGGTAGGTCATGTCGAGGTTGCGGCGCATGGCGTGGATGAAATGGTTCCCGCCTTCCGCGTAGCCGTCGCCGTCGCCGCCGGCGGCGATGACGGTCAGGCCGGGGTTGGCGATCTTGGCGCCGGTCGCCACGGGAAGGGTCCGGCCGTGCAGACCGTTGAAGGTGTTGCAGCGGAGGTAGTGAGGGATCTTGGCCGCCTGCCCGATCCCGGAGACCATCAGCACGTCCTCGGGCCTCAGCTCCAGTTCGACGAGGGCCCGTTTCAGCGCGTTGAGGATGCCGAAATTGCCGCAACCCGGGCACCAGGCGATCGGATCGGGGCTCGCGAACAGATCTTTATCGGGCATGGCGGTCATCTTTTCGCTCCTCCCAGGCGCTCCCGCAGCTCTCCGGGCGTGAACGGCCGTCCGTCGTACTTGAGGATCCTCTCCTCGATGGCTAGGCCGGTCTCCATCCTCAACAACCTGCAGAGCTGGCCGAGGGCGTTGTTCTCGACGGCGACCAGCCGGGCTTTGCGCGCGATGTCCCGGGGAATGGCTCCCGCGGGCAGGGGATAGAGCTCGCTGAAGTGGATGTAGCCCCAGTCGGCGCCCTCCGCCCTGAGTTCGCGGACGGTCTCGTCGACCGCGCCGAGCGTCGAGCCCCAACACACGAGATAAGAACCGGAGCCGGCGTCGGGGAAGATCGCCGGCCCAGACATTTCGGCCCGCATCCCGTCGAGCTTGCGGAGCCTCTTTTCGACCATCGCGTTGCGGACCTCGGCGCTCTCGGTGATGTGGCCTTCCACCGTGTGTTCGTCGCTGTCGGCGTAAAGGACCTGGCCCGGCGTGCCGGGCAGCAGCCTGGGCGAGATACCCGAATCCGTGATCTCGTACCGGGCGTATCCATACGGCTTCATGCCCTTCAGGTCCTGTTCGGAGACGAGGCTTTGCGTCTCGCCGAGCCGCTCGTCAATAGCGAACGGCTCGGCCGTCCAGGAGGAATCGTTGAGGTGCTGATCGCCGAGGACGAAGACCGGAGTCTGATACTTTTCCGCCAGATAGAAGGCCTTGCCGATCAGGCGGAAAGCCTGTTCGGCGTTGCCGGGGGCGAGAACGGCCCGGGGGAATTCCCCGTGGGCGCAGTGGGTCACGTAGAGAAGGTCCGCCTGCTCGGTCCGGGTCGGGAAGCCGGTCGCCGGGGCGGGGCGCTGGCAGTCGACGACCACGAGCGGCGTTTCCGTCATCCCGGCCAGGCTGATGCCTTCGACCATCAGGGCCAGGCCGCCCCCCGACGTCCCGGTCATGGCCCGGGCGCCGCCGAAGAAGGCCCCGATGGCCATATTGACGGCCGCGATCTCGTCTTCGGCTTGTTCGACGACGATCCCGAACTCCTTCTGTTTCGCGGCCAGGTATTCCATGATCGCGGTCGCCGGCGACATGGGATAGGCCGAGTAGAACCGGACGTTGGCCGCCAGGGCCCCGAGGGCCATGGCCTCGCTGCCCGTGACCAGCATCTTATGGGGACCGGCTTGATCGGAGGGCGGGAGGCCGCAGGCCGGGAGCTCTCCGCGCTTGTCCTTCATCCGCTCGTAGCCTTCTCGGGCGCATTCCCTGTTGGCTTGGATGACCTTGTCGCCTTTTTGGGAAAAGACCTCGCCGAGGAGCTCCAAAAGGGGTTCGAGCGGAAGTCCCGTCAAGGCCATCAGCGCCCCGCAGGCGACGGTGTTGGCCATCCGGGCGCTGCCGCCGATTTCCTCGGCGATCTTTTCCATGGGCAGAGGATGGAATTTCCGCCCGGAAGGGGCGCCCTCCTTGACCTTCCCCGGGTCGTAGACGATGAGGCCGTCGACGCGGTCCTTGTAGAGGTCCAGGGTGTTCTTGTCCAGGCAGACCAGGATGTCGACGCGGGCCGAGGGGCCGTTCACCGGCCGGTCGGCGGCCCGGATCTGGGTGAAGTTGTGACCTCCCCTGATCCGGCTCATGACATCCTGGTTGATGAAGACGTGAAGGCCCCGGCGCACAAAGGCTTTGCCCAGCAGGCCGGTGATCGAATTCATGCCCTGTCCGGCCTCGCCACCGATGCGGATGCTGAGGTCGCAACGGTTCTTGCCGTCCTCGATAGCGGCCATTCGGCATTCCTCCTCTGAGGTCGTTCCCCTCTCTGTGCGGCCCGGCACGGAACTCAGGGCGGGGCCGCTCCGATCGCCCGAGGCAGGCTCAGGCCGTCGCGGCACCTTTAGGTTTGTAGATCACCGCGACCAGGATGCCGGCGACGAGCATCTCCAGCAGGCCGGCGAGCAGCCATTGGAAGATGATCCGGTACGGGATCGGCAGAATGACCCACAGGAAGTGGTTCATCGGCACGGTGATGAACAGCCAGATGACGATCCCGAACCGCACCCCTTCCTGGATGCCTTTGCCTTCGCGACCCTTCACGAAGATGTAGGTGAAGACGAGCGCAACGAGTACGCTCATGAGGTACATCATCCAGGCCCGGGACATCATATCGGGCGCCCATAGGCTCTGGAGAAACTCGTTGGCGCTCTTCATGAGGAACGTGCCGATGACGAACTCCATGGCCTGGACGGCGACGAAGACCGCCAATGCCGCCGTGAAAAAGCGTTTCCAGTTCATGCCCTCCTCCTTGCTTGTCATGGATCAAGCCCTCCGGCCCCGGTCCTTACCCCGTCGCCCGGACTGAGGATAGCACCGCCGCGGGCGCCGGTCAACACTCCGCACGGGTCCTGGATCGAGGCGCCGAGCCAGGGAGGCGGAGGATTGACATGGCCCGGGGCCGGACGTATCCTCGGTGAGCGAGGAAGACCTGGCGGTCGCAAAACGCGAGAGTTCATAGGAGTCGCGATGAAGAACGTGATGATCTGCCTTCTTATCCCGATGATCATGGGCCTCGTCGGAGCGGCGGCCCGCGCGGCGGGCCACGAGCTGAAAAGCCCCGACGGCCGGCTCGGCGTTCTGGTCGAGACGGATGGCCGGCTCCGCTATTCCGTCCGTCTCGACGGCCGGCTGCTGACCGGGCCGAATCCTCTGTCGATGACGCTCGGGGACGGAAGGGTCCTGGGCAAAGACGTCCGCGGGGTCAAAGCCCAAAGCAAGAAGGTGAAGGACACCATCGTCCCGCCGGTCAAGATCAAGAACGCCGTCATCGATGATGTTTATAACGAGCTGACCCTGACCTTCGCGGGCTCTTATTCCGTGGTCTTCCGGGCCTACGACGATGGCGTGGCTTACCGCTTCGGGATCTCGGCGGCCGGGCCCGTCAAGGTCATGACCGAGGACATCCAATACCGGTTCGCGAAAGATCACCATGTCCACTTCCCGGCCGAGGTCAGCTTCCACTCCCATCAGGAACGTCAGTACGAACATGTCCCGCTGCGGTCCCTCGGTCCGGACAAGTTCTGCTCGATCCCGATGCTCGTGGAGGCCGACGAGGGCGTCAAGATCGCCGTCACCGAGTCCGACCTGAGCGACTACCCCGGATTCTATCTCGCCGGACAGTCCGAACCGGCGCTCAAGGCCGTCTTCCCGGCGGTCGCGGCCAAGGAAGAGCGAACCTCCGACCGCAACGTGAAAGTCGTCGAGCGGGCCGGTCATATCGCCGAGACGTCCGGGCCGCGGCTCTTTCCGTGGCGGGTCATGGTCGTCGCCCGGACGGATGCCCGCCTCATCACCTCCGAAATGGTTTACAAGCTCGGCCGCCCCTGCCGCCTCGAGGACACCTCCTGGATCAGGCCCGGCAAGGTCGCCTGGGACTGGTACAACGCCAACAATCTCTTCGGCGTCGATTTCCGGGCCGGCATCAACACCGAGACCTACAAATTCTATATCGACTTCGCCTCGAAGTACGGCATCGAATACGTCATCCTCGACGAGGGCTGGTATCCGCTCGATGACGTCATGAAGGTCGTTCCGGCGATCGATATGGAAGCCCTCCTCGAATACGCACGAGAGAAAAATGTCGGCCTTATCCTCTGGGTGACGTGGAAGGCCCTCGATGACCAGTTCTTGCCGGCCCTGGACAAATTCGCGGCCTGGGGGGTCAAGGGCATCAAGGTCGATTTCATGCAGCGTGACGATCAATGGATGGTCAACTACTACGAACGGGTGCTTGTCGAGGCCGCCAAGCGGAAGCTGCTCGTCGACTTCCACGGCAGTTACAAGCCGTCCGGCTTCCAGAGGACCTACCCGAATTTCGTCGCCAGCGAAGGGGTCCAAGGCAACGAGCACAACAAGTGGTCCGATGCGGTCACCCCGCGCCACACCCTGACGATCCCCTTCATCCGCATGCTGGCCGGCCCGATGGACTTCACGCCCGGCGCGATGCGCAACGCCCAGAAAAAGAACTTCCGTCCGATCTTCGACCGGCCGATGAGCCTGGGGACCCGGTGCCGTCAGCTGGCGATGTACGTTCTGTACGAAAGCCCGCTCCAGATGCTCTGCGACAGCCCCTCGCTCTACCTCCGGGAGGGCGAATGCATGGAGTTCCTGGGTCCGGTGCCGACGGTCTGGGACAGGACGCTCGTGCTCGAGGCCAAGATCGGCGAACGCCTCATCATGGCGCGAAGGAGCGGCGAGGAGTGGTACATCGGCGGGATGGCGGGCGACGAGGCGGACCGCGTGACGGTGGACTTTTCTTTCCTTGGCGAAGGAGAATTCACGCTGACGCTGTTCGAGGACGGGATCAACGCCGACCGCTGGGCCGAGGACTATCGGAAGACAGTTCGGTCCGTGTCGGGTGCCGACAGGCTCGAGATCGGCCTGGCCCCCGGCGGCGGTTTCGCGGGGCGGCTGGTCCCCAAGCGGTAATGTCCTCGGGCTTGCCGATCGACCATCGTTGCGAAATCCGCGGTTCGAGAAGTCTTTCGGGGCATTTGTGGGCTCGCGATGGGGGCTGAGGCTGGAATCCGCCCGGCACAAGATATCGTCGCCATTTTTGTCGAGATCCCCCAGATGTTGGGGCGCAGGCGCCCGCCAAAAAAATGGGCGGACCGGACTTGACAAGAATGCCTTGAAATGTAATATTTTCAACGCTTTCCTCGTTTACGCAGTAGCCGACAAAACGAAGGAAGGCCTATCCGGAGAAAAGGAACGCGTGGCTTTGTGAACAGGACGGGCGGATGAACATGATCATCGTCGCCGGCGTTTGCGGCCTCATCATCCCGATCTACCTCATTCTGCTGATGGCCGACGGAAGGAAGCTTCAGGAGCGTCTCCGGGAGCGACGGATGGAGCCCGTCCCGGAAGAGCGACGGGCGCAGAGGGCGCTGATCAAACACGCCTCCCCCGTGTGGACGGCGCTGCGGTTCCGCGAATCGGAGATCGAAAACTCTCCTCCCGATCAGTGACGTGCTTCGAGCTCGAGTTGCGCATCCTCGGCCGACCGGAAACGATCGAGGCGAGCGACCCTCGATCATAACCGGGGCGCCACGCTTCCCGGAAGCGACTATTTCCTGCGGGCCAGCTCGATGACGTCGGAGTCACCCTCGGGACTGGCCCAATAGCCCGTCAATGCGTCGCCCTCGAGCGAGAGACGCATGCTGATGAGGACGATCTCGGCACGTATGTCCCCGCTGCCCTTGACAGCTCCGGCCTGCCCGGGCAAGATGGGCTCGATCGAAGAGAGGTCCCCATGAAGATCCCCAAAGCCGTCAGTTTTCCCGTGGCCGTCCTCGGACTCGCTTCCGCGCTCGTCTTGGGATTCCTTTTCGGCCGGCTCGAAAAGGCCGGGTCGGCGCCGGGATTTGGTCCTCCTTACGCCGCGGTGACGTCAGGCGAGACGGCCTTGGTCGAGCTCTTGACTGGCCTCCCCGACGTCCGACAGGGCACCGGATACTCTTGCGGGGCGGCGGCCCTCCAAGCCGTCCTCGCGTACTGGGGGACGGCCGAGCGTGAAGACCGCCTCATTGCGCGCCTCGAAACGGCTCCGGAGCGCGGTACCCATCCTGAGGACATCGTCCGGGTCGCCCGCGAGTTCGGGCTCGAGGCCGAGCTCCGGGAAGGCCTCGAGATCGAAGACCTCGAAGCCGGCCTCTCCCGCGGGGACACGGTCATCGTCAACCTCCAGGCCTGGCGCGAGAACAACGATCTCCCGTGGACGGAAACTTGGGAGGACGGCCATTACATGGTCCTCCTCGGCGCGGACGAACACAATCTCTACTTCGAAGATCCCTCCCTGCTCGGGTCGCGGGGATTCATCCCCATTCCCGAATGCCTCGACCGATGGCACGATTACGAAGGGGGGGCCCCTTTCGACGCCTCGGACCGCAAGTATGTTCGCATGGCGATCTTCATCCGGGGGGACCAGCCGGCCCCGCCGCCCGTCCTCGTTAAAGTCGATTGAGGCCGGTCCATAAGGCTCCTCTTGACCGAGTGGCTTTTTCCCGTGAATCTTGGTAAAGTTGAGGACCCGTTGCGGGAAGAGACAGGGAATGAACGAGGAGTAAGACATGGGAAAGAATCGCAAGCAGGTTCTCGAACGGCAAAAAGCGAGCTGCGAGCAGGCCCTGAAAAAGCGGCTGGCCTTCCTTTCCGAGAAGGGGGTCGCCGCCCCTAAGATCGAAAAGGACCCTCTCGTCAGGAAGCACAGGGCCGCCATCAAAGCGGTGAACAACCGGCTCAAGAGCCTCGCGGACATCGAGAAAAGATTCGAGGACGCCGCCAAGGCCAAGGCCGGGAAAGTCGCCGCAGCGCGTGAGAGAAAAGACGGCGGCAAGCCAGAGAAGGCCGCGAAGCCCAAGAAAGGCCAGGACGAGGCCAAGACGAAAAAGCCGAAACCGGAGAAGAAAGCGGCTCCGGCATCGGCTCCGGAGGGCGGTTCGACCCCCGCTTCGAAAAAAGAATGATAGCCGCACGGATGGCCAAGTCCGCGCCGGCCCTCATCGTGCTCGCGGCCGTTTGTGCCGGCGGGCTCTCGGCCGCGCCCGGGGAGACCCCCAAGCTCTCCTATTTCACCGAGCTCTGGCAACTCGACAAGGAGACGCGTGCCGGCAAGCCGTCCATCACCTTCCACCGGGGGAACTACGCCCTCGCGTTCTCCTTCAACGAGCTGCCCAACCCGGCCCCGTTCCAGGAGGTCGATCCGGCGAAGACGCTTGTCAAGCCCGAGGTCGCCTTCCAGCTGAGCTTCAAGGCCAAGCTCTGGCAAGATGTCCTCGGGCAGCCCGTCGACCTGTGGTTCGGCTACACCCAGCGGTCCTTCTGGCAGCTCTACAATTTCGACGACAGCTCCCCCTTCCGGGAAACGAACTACGAGCCGGAGGTCCTCTTCAACGTCCGGACGCGCTTCCGCCTGCTCGGGCTGGATTTCCGCTTCATCCAGATCGGGATCAACCATCAGTCGAACGGCCAGTCGGAACCCTTGTCGCGGAGCTGGAACCGCTTCGTGGCCAACGTCGGCATCGAGCGGGGCGACCTCTCGCTTCTCCTGAAGGGCTGGTACCGCCTGCCGGAGAGCGTCGAGGAGGACGACAATCCCGGGATCGACAAGTATATGGGTTACGGGGAGGCCTGGATCTTTTATTTCCTGAAAAAGCACCGCGTGGCGGTCATGTTCCGCAACAACCTGGATTTCGGCGAGAACCGGGGCGCCGTTCAGCTCGAGTGGAGCTTCCCGCTGTTCGCCCAGATCGGCGGCTTCGTCCAGTACTTCATGGGCTACGGCGAGAGCCTCATCGACTACGACCACCGGGTCAACCGCATCGGCGTCGGCTTCGTCCTGACGGACTGGAAGTGACGTTGACCCGGCCCGAGGGATGGGCTATCATAGGGGCGCTTCGGGAGGACCCGTCATAAAGGAGGATGCGATGAGCCAAAAGCGAATGACGCGCCGCGACGCCCTCGGCATGATGGGGAAAACGGGCGTCATGTTCGGCGCCGGGGCTTTCTTCTATCTGAATCTGGAGATCTCGCCTCTGCGGGGAGAAGAGAGGGCCGCCGTGTCTCCCGCCGCGGGGGCCGGCCAGTTATCCCGCCGGCCCGGCCGGACCAAGATCGTTCCCGAAAAGGCCTCCATCAGCGGCTCGGGCCAGACCGTCGTCTTCAGGATCAGCGGCCCGCCGGGCCGCCACTGCAGCGTGGCTTTTTCCAAGACCGACGAGCTCTCCAAGTACCGGGGCGCGGGCAAGGCGTACGGCGTCATCGGACAGGACGGGTCATGCACCATCCGGGTGAACGTGAAGGACCTGCCGAACGATAAGGTCTATCTGCGGGTCGTGACCGGCGCGGAGAAGGGCTTTCGCGAATCGGTGTCGGTCACCAAGGCCTTCATCGTCCATGTTTCGGACGGTCAGGTGAGCCGGTTCGAGGGAGTGCGCAGCAGCGGTTCCAACAAGGCCCCCGCACCCCCCGTAGCCGCTGTTTCTGAAGATTGAGCCGGCCCGGAGCGATGTCGGGACGGACCGGCTTGTCAGAGGGCCGGTCGATCGGCGGCGCTATCAAGCTCCGGCCGCGCCGTGTCCTTTACGGACGCAACGGTTTCCGGTCCGTTCCCATCGAGAGGACATTGGCCGAGATCGACAAGTTCTTCCTGTCGAGCGGCCGGGAGATCCAGTTCGAGCTGTTCCGAAGGGACGCCGGGGGGAATCCCTGCGCCTGCATCGTCCATCTCTCGCCGGACGGGGAGGACCACGACGAACGTTACTACGGCAAGGGGGCCGATCTCGAACAGGCGTTCGCCAGCGCCTGCGTCGAGCTCTTCGAGAGGCTGCAAGGGAGGAGACGGCCGGGCGATCGGGTCCTCGAAGCGAGCTTCGCGGACCTTGGCCGGGAGGCCCGTGACCCGCGCGGTTTCGGTTTGGCGCCCGAGTCCGGCTATGATCCGAGCCGTTCCATTGATTGGGTCCGGGGGTTCTCCCTGACCGAGGGAAAGGGCGCGTGGGTCCCGGCCAACCTCGTGTTCCTTCACTACCGGGCCGACAGCCCGGAGAAGCGCATCGCCCGGGCCGATTCCAACGGGCTGGCCGCGGGCAACAACCTCGAAGAGGCCGTCCTCCACGGGATCCTCGAGCTCGTCGAACGCGACGTTGTCATGATCAGCGAACATAACGAGCTGCCGATATCGCGTCTCTCGCCGCGGGGCCTTCCGGACGGCATCCTGGCCCTGCTGGAGCGTGCGGGGGCGGAAGGATACGCATGCGCGCTGGGGCTCGTTCCGACCGATCTCCCGGTCCCTGTCGTCTCGGCCTTTCTCCGGAACGAGCGGGACCCCGCCGACTGCAGCATCGCTTACGGCTGCCATCTGGACCCGTCCTTGGCCGTCGAGCGGGCCCTGACGGAAGCCGTGCAGGTTCTCCCTCCTTCGGCTTATCACGAGGAATGGGTCCGCTCATGCTCGCTCGGGCGCTACACCGGCGAGGCGGCGGATGAGAGGGCGCTGGCGGACGTGGCGAACCTGGCCTCGAACGACCTCAAGAGGAACGTCGAGATTTGCGTTGAGCGCCTCGCGGAGGCCGGCGCCGAGGTCATCGTGGTCGACCTGAGCGTGGACGGGTGGCCGTTCCCCGCCGTAAAGGTCCTCGCGCCCGGCCTCCAGCCGCTGGTGAGGGATGGGGACCGGAGGCTGTCGCGCCGGCTCTTCGAGGTTCCCGTCAAGCTCGGGTTGAGAGATGCGCCCCTCGATCCCGGTGAGGTCAGGTTCCGGCCGATCTGCGGCTACAGGTAATCCGTCCCTTTGGGGCCGCGGATGACCATCCTCGAAGCCACCCGAAGGACCGAGAACGCGGAAGTGTTCAGCCGGATGACCTGATAGAGGTCGGATGTCCCGGCCCGCGGCTCGCGGATATATTCGCAAGTCCCCGATCCCCTTACTTTCTCGAGCCGGGAGCTGACGATCCGCCAGCCGTTGGCGAGGCGGCTGCCCACGAGGATCTCGAAGGTCTCCGTGTCGGCCAGGGACGACGAGCCGTCGAGCTCGACATAGGTCGAGATCTCCACATCGACCATCTGCGCTACCTCGCCGGGCCTCGAGGTTGGCAGCTTGACCGGGTCCGGCTCCGGTTCGAGCCGGAGCTCGGCGGTCGGGCCGAGGGGTCCTCCGGCCGGCTTGACCCAGAGGAGGGCGTCCCGGGCCCGGTCGCCGATGACGCTCGCCATGTATTCCGGCACGACGGCCCGGATCGCCGCGTCCCCCCACGATTCGAGGTCACAGACGTAGCGGCGCCCGTCGAGGAGGATCTCCACGCTGCCGCGCCGGCGGCCGAAGCCGCTTCCGACGATCGCGAGGTCCCGCCCGGCGCGGGCCCGCGAGGGGCTCACCTGGGAGATCCTGGCTTCAGTGCCTCCGCCCGGCCGGGAGGTGATGGCCTGCAATTCCTGAGGGGATATCGCGGGGGCGTCAGCGAGCTTGGCGGGGGTCGCCTTGGCTTTGGGCAGCGGCTTCGTCTTCGCCGTACTCGCTGGAGCGGGCCGGGCCGTCTTGGTCTCTTCGAGCTTGTTGACCTGCATGGGCGGGAGCTTCGGCTTGAGCGACGCCAGCTTGGACTTGTAAGCCGGCTTGGCCACTTCGGCTGCGATGCGCTTCGCCTCGGCGGCCGAGAACGCGCCTCTCTCGTAGGCCCGGTTGATCTCCTCGAGCGACCTTGCTTTCATGATGAGGTTCAGGAACCGGTCGACTTTGTCCTGGCCGGAGCCGGGCCGGTTCGCGGGGGTTGCGGCCGTGACGAGAACGGCGACAGCGCATAACAGAGCCAGGCCCCGGAGCCCGGCGGCGGCTTTCGGACGATGATCCATGACGCTCCTCCCTTCGCGGCCTTATGCGTCGGGCCTTGGGCGGTATTTTATCAAAGTCCGGCGGAAAATCCATCTGTCGCCGTTTCGCGGCAAGCCGCTCTTTTATTGACTTCGGCCGGGATTATCAATACCATCGGGCCATCCCGATAGAAATGAAGGAGGGCTCCATGGAACAGGCTTCCATTCCGGTCCCCGAGAGAAGCTCCGGTCCGGCGGCCGTCGTCACCGTCGGAGAATGGCTGGTGACGATGCTGATCGCGGCCATCCCCCTGGTCAACGTCGTCATGCTCTTCGTCTGGGCGTTCGGCTCGAACACCAAGCTCAGCAAGGCCAACTGGGCCAAAGCCACGCTGATCTTCCTGGTCATCGTCTTCGTGTTCTACTTCGTCGTCATCGTGACCATCATCGGAGGCTTGGCCGCCCTGTCCTCGAGGTTCTGACCGGGAGGCGACCCGTTCAGGGCTCGGTACGGCCCAGAGGGCCATGGGCCGCCCGGTGGACTCTGGGTCGCCGAGATCATAAAGGATTCCTCTCCCTGCTCCTCGCGGATGTTCGCCAGCCGGGCCATTCAGAGCGTCGTCGTCTCGGGCCTTTGATTTTGACTTATCGCCTTCGAAAGGCGTATGGTTGCAGTGCGGGCCCGAGGCCCGGAAGGAGGTCTCCATGAAATTCTTTCGACTCGTTTCCCCGGCGCTGGTCGTCTTCGTGTCCGGGGTCATTTCGTGCGGGACGACGCAGGCCGGGCCCGGCGATGAGGGGCTGAAGAACGCTGCCGGGACCGAGCCGCCTTCTTATCTGTACCGTGTCACGTTCGTTCGGGCCGCGCCGGGCAAACTCATGGATCTGATCGCCCTCCACAAGGGCCGGATGGCCGAGATCGAGTCGTTCGGCGACGAGCGGCCGCTGTGGTGGCGTCACACCCAGGGGGATCAGTGGGACCTCATGATCATCACCCCGATGGGGAGCTACGCCGACTTCTACGCGAAAGACCGGGCGGCGCGGCGGAAGGGCGAGGTTGAGTTCGCCGCGAAGCTCTCGGCCTGCACGTCCTGGCGCGAGGATCTTCTGGCGTACGGCCCGCCCCTCGAAAAGGTGAGGGAGCTTTTTGACGCCGCCGCCTTTTACCACATCGAGATCTTCGTCGCCCTTCCCGGGAAGATGGAGGAGCTCTACAGGGAACGGGTCATGGAGAACGCCTATCAGACCGCCATCGGCCGGCCCGAGCTCATGATCTTCGTTCGCGACCAGGGGGCGGCCTGGGACATGTTCACGCTGGATTGCTACCGCGACCTCGCCCACTGGGCCTCGAGCGGCGATATCAGCCGGGAGAAGCGCGAGGAGGCCGCGCGGAAGGCGGGCTTCGAGAGCCCCGAGGCCATCGGCCCCTACATGCGGTCGCTCATCGACTTCCATCGGGACACTATGGGCGTGTCGATCAGGTAGGGAGGAGTGTTCATCCGGATGGAGCCCGAGGCATCCGAGGATATCTCTATCAGTGCCGCGGCTTGAGGACGAATTCGTATTCGACGTCCGCGAAGCGGCCTATCTGGGTTTCCCCGCCTTCGCGGAAATAGATGATCTCCCGCAAACGGTTGATATAAAGGCTTCTCGGGCCATGAATATTCGAAGCGCGGCTATCCGGTGGAAATTCTCTCTCATGGCCCCTTCTCCTCGCGGCGGAGCACGATGTGCTCCGTGTCGCCGCCGTGGACCAGATCGAAGAAAGCCTTGAGAGACCGGTATCTGTCGACCGGGACGAACTCCCTGTGAATAGCGAGGTCCCGTTGGATGTGCAGCTTCGTGGACCCTTCCTGGACGCAGACGAGGGAGTAGCTGGCGAATTCGCCCGGCACTTTCCTGGCCTCGGGGCGGGTCTCGGCGGTCGTCCCTTCGGGCAAGTCGATGACGATGTCGTTGAACTCGCGGAACCGATAGGGGAAATAGACCGGATACTTGCGTTCGGCGTGGCGGAAGGGGTGTTGGCGGCTCCCGAGCAGGGGGGACGCCGGGAGCAGCATCCGGTCACCGGCGGAGGTGGCCAGGCCCGGGATGGCGATCTCGTATTCGACGACGAGCGTGGGCGAGCTGTTGTCGATATTGTCGATCTTGGTCATGGTCACCCTGGCGCCAAGGGGCAGGAGACCCGAAAGTTCCTGCTCGAAGCTCTCGCGGATCTGCTCCGGATCGCTGTGGAGATGGCCGAGGCGTCGGACCATGGCTTCATGGCCCTGGTAGGTCGTTTTGACGGTCCCGGCCGCCTGCCCCTCGCCGTCGAGCCGAAGGGCGATCTTGCGCTGGGTCAGGGCCATGTCGGGGGGATAGACGGAAGTCGAAAAGAAGCGGGGAGGCGATTCCGACAGCCGGACGGCGGTCGTGCCCGAGCGGCTCCAGTGGACGAGCCCGAAGGGACAGAACGGCGTCGCGGGGTCCAAATACAGGACCCGATCGCCGAGAACGACCACGGCCACCTCCGAGTCGAGCTGGGAGGCGAACGATAGGAACGTGGAAGCGAAGAGCTTGTCGTCCCGCGTCGAGACCCGGGCCACATCGGCCTCGTAGCCGGCGGCCCGGGCCAGGGCGACGAAGGCCCGGGTGATGTCGCTGCGGTATCCGTAGCCGTTCTCCAGGACGTCGGCGGCGTTCCGGTTGTCCTTGAGCTTTTCGGCTTTCCTTTGCCGCGAAGTCCTGTGCTTTTCGTAGCTCAGGTTGCGGATCTGCTGGGCCCGCTCGTAAAGACGGCCGAGCGCCTTGGCGGGGTCGGGCTCGTCCCCGATGATCCGGCGGCTGATCTCGACGAGCTTCCGGGGCTTTCCAATGAAGCTTTCGGCCGCGTTTTGCCAATTCTGGCATTCCATCTCCCAGTAGGCGTCCTGCTCCCTAAAGTCGGCATCGAAGTAGAAAACGTAAACCCCCATCTTCTCGGAATCCTCCGGGGGCATGAGCTCCTCGCGCTCGAAGGCGGGGATGTTCTCGAGCTCGAGCTCGAGCTGGTCCCTTTTCCAGACGGGGCGGGCTTCCGGGATCAACTTCGTGAACCATGTCAATCGGGTTTGACCCGAAAACATCATGGACAGATAGAGGCTCATGTATTCGTGCGGGACATAGACGAACCGGGCTTTACGGGTGAATAGATCCTCTTGGACGTGCCAGATCGCCACGGGTAAGGACAGCATCTTCATGCCCTTGCCGATGTCCCCCTCCGGCGGCTTTCCCGGCATGATCTCGAGCGCGTCGGCGAGGTCCTCGGACTTGCCCTTGGCTTGGCCGAGATCGACAGCCAGCCTGTAGCGGTAATCGATGATCGATCCCGGCTTGACGTCAGGCAGGGCGAAAGCTTTGACGGCCACCCGGATGCCGGGGCCGCGCAGGACCGTTTTGTCGAAGACCTGGCCCCCGAAGTCCCGGGACTGGCCGCCCTCGTCCACGACCCGGGCTTCTATGCCGACGACCTTGAAGGATCCTTTGGTGTAGGGGATCTCGATATTCGCCTGGTCGCGCCCGGCCGCCGTCAGGACCTTGATCCGCTTATGGAAGCTGTATTCCAGCTTGTTGAGATCGCTGACCTCTTCCCGATACAGAAAGACGGCCGAGGCTCCCGGATGTTGCGGGCAATCCTTCATCGACAATTCCTCGGCGGATATCGGAGGCCAGTCCTTCTGAGCGGCGAGAGGCGGGGCCATTGTCAAGAAGATGGCGGCCGCGAGCGCGGTCGCCATGGAAAACCGGGATCGGCGGGACATCCGGGACATCACGGCCTCCTGTCGTCGCGGGATCTCAAGAGCGCGTTCTGCTGCTCCTCGGCCCCGACGGCGAGGAAGAACTTGAGGGCTTCCTCGTGGCGGACGGCCGGCAGGAGCGGCTCGGCGAGCCGGTATTCGCGCTTGTAGACGAGGGCCCCGTCGACATGTTCCACCTTGCTCCTGTAGGCGGCGAAGCCGGCTTCGAGGTCCATGGGTTTCGGCAGGCTTTCGGGGACCAAGCCATCGGGCAGCTCGAAGACGAACTCGTCGCGGGCCAGAACGGTCGTTTCCAGGTCCATGGGATGACGCCTCGGAGTTCTCTCCCGGGACGTCAAGTCGATGGCCTTCCGGCCGACGACACGGGGCCTGACGACCGTGAATCCGCCGGCACGCCTGGCATAGGCGGGCGCGCTCAGGGTATAACGGACCAGGAGGGCGTCCTGGTCGGAATCAAGGTTCTCGAACTCGTAGCCCTTGAGGGAGAACGACGGCAGGGAGTCGGACAGGAACGTCTCCAAATATTTCCGGCGCTCCGTTTCCGTCGCCGCCTGCATCCGGTACCGGAGAATGTCGGCCGAGGATCCCCTCCGGACCTCTCGGACCTCGCCGACGAGGTCGCCGTCGCCCGTGATGCGGAAGCGGCCGGTCCGCTCCAGCAGGTTGCTTTCCGGAGCGGCGCGGGGCAGATGGACGAGCTCTCCGCCGCCGGCGACGAGCAGGCCCGTGTTGTCCTGGAGGTAATAGGGAAGGCGGCCGAGCGGCGTCGTGGGCATGGTCGGATCGAAGACAAGGAGGCGCCCGAAACGCGGGTGCGAGACCAGCCCGTCGAGGCCGTCGCCGGGGACGTCGTCGGGGAGCCTGATGGCCAGGACGGCGTGGTTGAAGCTATAGAGGGAAACGGGGGAATCCGGGGATACGAAGCCCCTGTCGGTGTTGACGATGACGGGGAAGGACTCGATGCCGATGGATGCCAGCATCGCCGAAAGCAAGATGGTCTTGTCCTTGCAATCGCCGTAACGTTTTTCAAGGACGCTCGAGGCGTGATGGGGTTGGAAGCCGCCGATGCCGATCTGGATGGAGACGTAGCGGATCTCCTTTTGGACGAACTCGGAGAGGGCCCGGATCCGGCCGAGGATATCGTCCGCTCCGGCGGAGAGCTGGGCGACCTGGGCCGAGATGCGATTGTCGGGGGCGCGCCGCCCGCGGCAAAGCTCGTCGTACCAAGCCCCCATGTCGGACCAGCCGGAGAACGACCGGGGGTCGGGCCCGGCGGGCTTGGCCCTGATGAGCAGGCGCCCGGCCAGGGAGATCTCGGCAGGCATGTACGGCTCCTCGGAAATGGCCGGAACGTCGCGGACCTCAAGCTTCAAAATGGAAAGGGCCGACGGCTCCGGACTCTCCTCGAGCCGGCCCCAGTTCACGGCCAGGCACTCCGCCGTCCAGCCCGGGGGGACCGTCAAGGAATAGCGGGCCCGCAGGACCGGGAGCCGGCCTTGGAAGTCGAACACGTCCTCGAGAGACGGCGGCGTGCGCTCTTCCTCCCATTCGAAGCCGACCACGCTGCCGGGGCCGACCTCGGGCATGAGAAGCACGATCTGGGTGATATCCGTGAAGAGAGTATCGGGGACCAGCGAGGAGAAAAGGGCCTGCTTCATGGTCGACTTCCTCGGCTCGCCGGACGGATTGACCACCCAGCCCGTCATGGACCGGACCCTCGTGTCGTAGGTGTTGATGCGCACGAGTCGCCGGGCCGTGTCCGCCCCCCCTTTCCTGAGGACCCGGGTCGCCAGGCGCGAGGTCATGACGAACGTTCCCTTGGGTGTGACGGATGTCGTTTGCTCACGGAGGAGCACGACGGCCTCGGTCTCGGCGGACAGCGAGGGGAGGGGCTTATGGACCTGTTCGAGGAGCCACGGAGGCGCCTTGACGGCGGCGGGGACGGGAGAAGAGAGAGGACCGAAGAGAACGGCTGCCGTGCAGAGTGCGACGGCGATGGATTCCCATCGGGATCCGTTCATCGACCCTTTCCCTACGGCCGGGATCGTCGAACCCCGACCCTTTGACCTCCCCGGCCGGGGCGACCGGCCTGAAAGAAGTGTAAACCGGGCCTGAAATGGATGTCAAGATGAAAGGCATATCGAGAAGCCGGCCGACAGATCGACGGCAGCGGCAGGTTCGGTCCTTGACTTGTCCATGGCATAGCCGTATTTTGGGAAGGACCATGAGCGCTTCGTCAAAGCGCCCCACGGGGGGTAAGCTCGCCCGCTTCGGGATATCCCTGGGGGAGGACCTCCTGGCCCGGTTCGACGCGTTGGTGGCCCAGCGCGGCTATGCCAGTCGGTCGGAAGCTTTCCGCGACCTCATCCGGGCCTCGCTCGTGGAGGAGGAATGGCGCTCGGGAGGCGAGATCGCCGGGGCCATCACCCTGGTCTATGACCACCATCGCAAGGACCTCGTCAATCGTCTGGCCGACATCCAGCACGACGCCCACGGCCTGGTCGTCTCCACCCAGCACATCCACCTCGACCACGACCATTGTTTGGAGATCATCGCCGTCCGGGGCCGGGCCCGGGAGGTCCGCCGGCTGGCCGACGCCCTGCGCTCGGTCAAAGGCGTCCTCCAGGGGACCATCGCCATGGCCAGCACCGGGAAGAAGCTCGGCTGAGACTCTCCGGAAAAGGGTCGTGCTCTCCTTGACTTCGGGGCCGGGCGGCCGTACAATGGCCGTGCTACGAAAATTCAAAAAAGTGCTACCCACGGAGGTCCCCGATGAGAACGAACCCGGCCGCACGCCTGGCCACCCGAACGTTGATGGTCATGGGCTCATGGGGCGCGGCCCTGCTATTGGCTCACTCCACGTGGCTGTCTCCCGCCCCCTCGACGGTCAAGGCCGGCGAGACGGTGACGGTCGTCCTGCTCAACGGGCACGCCTTCCCGGCGGCCGAAGAGCCCCTCAAGGGGATTGAGTTGACGGCGAAGGTTGTCGACCCCTCCGGGCGGACGACAGCCCTCGAGGTCGCCGACAAAGGCCGCGGACCTGAGGCGACCTTCAAGACCGGATCCGAAGGTCTTTACCGGGTCGCGGGCGAATACGACCGCGGCGTCATCAGCCGCACCCCCGAAGGCTGGAAACCGGGCGGCCGGGCGGCTCACCCTGACGCGTCGAGCGTGATCAAATCCTACAATTCCTTCCTGTGCGCCGTCAGGACCGCCGGGACGGCTCCCGGATCCGCGGCCCCTCTCGGCCTGGCCTTCGAGGTCTCCTGGTCGCGCACCGCAGGCGGGATCGCCGTCCTGGTCACGGCCGCCGGAAAGCCGGTCGAAGGCGCGGACGTATCGATCATCATCGGCTCCGGAGAGGCCAATCCGGCCGGGAAGGCCGACGCCGCGGGCCGCGTCGAGATCGAGATCGCCAAGTCTTTCAAGGGGGCGCTTTTGCTCAGCGCATCGGTCTCCAAACCCGCTCCCGCCGACGCTGGCTACGATGCGGAGCGGCTGAGCTCGTCCTATTTCCTGACCTGGGATTGAGGCCGGTGCACATCGCCGACGGCATCTTTCCCGTTCCGGTCGCCGCGGCCGCCAATGTGGCGGCGCTCAGCGCAGTTTCCCTGCTCGGCCGCCGGATCGGCACGGCCGAGATCCCCAAGACGGGTCTCATGGCCTCGGCCCTTTTCCTGGCCTCCCTGCTCCATTTCCCGTTCGCCGGGACGTCGATCCATCTCGGACTGTTTGGACTCGCGGGCATCCTGCTCGGCTGGACGGCCTTCCCGGCGGTCTTCATCGCCCTCCTCCTCCAGGCCCTGCTCTTCCAGCACGGCGGACTTTTAGCGATCGGCCTGAACACCCTCAACATGGGTCTCGGGGCCCTGGCCGCGGCCCTCGTCTGGCGGGCTCCGGGACTCCCTGCCGCGGCCCGGGCTTTCGCGGCCGGCTTCGCCGGGATCCTCGTGCCCGCCGCCCTGATGAGCCTCGAGTTCCTTGTGGTCGGGTATGGGAAAAGGGTCCTTTTCCTCGCGGCCGTCTATTCGGGTGTGGCCGCGCTCGAGGGCGCCCTGACTGTCTCGGCCGTCCTCTTCCTTCGCAGGACGGAGCCCGCTCTTCTGGAGACTCGACCATGAACTCGCTTCCCTTGAGATGTGTCCTGGCTGCGGTCGTTGCCGCGGCCCTCGCCGGTTCCCTGGCCGCCCACGGCCTCGACATCGAGGTCCGTCGGCACGCTCCGGCCATCGTCTTGAAAGCGGCCTACTCCGGGTCCGAACCCGTCGCTTTCGCGTCGGTCAAGATCTTTGCGCCGGGGGCATCGCCCGGAGCCTACCAGAGCGGCAACGCCGACGCCTCGGGCCGGTTCGCCTTCGTCCCCGATCGGGAAGGGGAGTGGCGGGCGGTCGTCGATGACGAGCTCGGGCACCGGGAGGAACGCCTCATTACCATCAGCCGCGAGTTCATCGAGGGCGGAGCCGCGACTCCGGGAGAGATCGCCCCGGCTCGCCTGCCGCTCGGGGCGAGGGCCGCGGTCGGACTGGCTCTCATCCTCGGCGCGTCCGGGGTTTTATTCGGGCTCAAGGCCCGCCGCCGGATGGGACGATAGGGGCCGCGCCGTGTACCCGAGGCTCGATCCCCGCGGCCCCGGCCTCGAAAGCCCCTTGTGCCGGTTCGATCCGCGGATCAAGGTCCTTGCGGTCCTGGCCGTCATCGTCGTCGTCGTATCGGTTCCGGGCGCGGAATGGCGGTCCCTGGTCATTTCGCTGGCGGTCCTGGCCGCTGTCACCGCCGCTTGCCGGGTCCCGGCCCGGGAGATTTTGAGGCGAGCCGCGCTGGCGTCGCCGTTCATCCTCTTGGCGGCCGCCATGTTCCCCTTGTCGCAGGTGGACGCCTCGACGGGCTGGTTGGCGCCTGGACCATGGCGACAGGCATTGGCTATCGGCCTCAAAGCTTACGCGTCGGTGCTGGCCCTGAGCCTGCTCGTCCTGACCGAGAGGTTCGGCCGGCTCATCGGCGCGATACGGTCGCTCGGGTTCCCGCCGGCCCTCGGGTCGTCCATGGCCGTCGCCGGATCCTTCCTGGGCGTCCTCGGCGCGGAAGCCGCCCGAATGGGGCGGGCCCGCGAGAGCCGCACGCCCGGCCGGCTCCGGGTCTCAAAGGTCGGGACCTTCGGACGGGCCGCGGCCCTCATCCTCCTGCGCGGCTGGGACCGGTCGAAGCGGGTCCAGGCGGCCATGGAGAGCCGGGGATTCACGGGCTCTCTGCCGGACCTGGAGATGTCCCGTGTTCGTCCGCGGGACCTCGCCATAGCGGCGGCCCTGCTCGCGCCGTTCCTCGCCGTCAGGGTCATCCTGCCATGAGTCGGGAGGCCAAAGGCGCGGCGGTCGAGGTCGAAGACCTCGTCTTCGCTTATGAGAAGGACCGGCCCATCCTCCGCGGCGTGACCCTCGGCATCCGCCCCGGGGAGAAGTTCGGCATCCTCGGCCCGTCGGGCGCCGGCAAATCGACGCTCCTCCTCCATCTCAACGGGCTCCTGCGCGGCCAGGGAAAAGTCCGGATCGGAGAGGTCGAGGTCGGGCCCCGGACCCTCGGCGAGGTCCGGCGCCGGGTCGGGCTCGTCTTCGAGAACCCCGACGATCAGTTCTTCTGCCCATCGGTCGAAGAGGATGTCGCCTTCGGACCCCTCAACCTCGGCCTGGACCGGGCGGCGGCGAAGGCCCGGACGGGGGAAGCGCTGGGCCGCGTGGGCTTGGCCGGGTTCGAAGGCCGCGACCCGCGACGCCTGTCTCTCGGCGAGCGAAAGCGGGCCGCGTTGGCTACCGTTCTGGCCATGGGGCCAGACGTCGTGGCTTTCGACGAGCCATTCTCCAATCTCAACCCGGCCCTGGTCGAATCGCTGACCGGGCTCATCGCCGGCCTCGAGGCGACGGTCGTCCTTGTTTCTCAGCAGGTCCTGCCGGCCCTGGCCGTCTGCGACCGCCTCGCGGTCCTCGTCGAGGGCCGCATCGTCCGGACGGGCGAGCCGGCCGCGATCGCCGCCGATCGGGATTTTCTGCGCTCGGCCGGCCTGGACTTCTGGGGCTCGCTCGACGCCCTGCGCCGGAAAGGGATACGCCCGGACGGCGGTTGATTTTTTGTTCTATTGATGATAAACGGGGCTTGGCGGCGCGGGCCGTTCCGTTCCGCCGAGGAGGTCGTCATGAGCCCCATCGATCGTCGGGATTTCCTGAAGCTGTCCGCGGCCGGAGGCGCGCTCTTCGCCGCCAGGCCCCTCGTGTACTCCGGGCCTCGCTCGCCCGCCCCAGGAGCGGGAGGGGCGAAGCTCGTCAGCCCCGGCTGCCGGGGCACGAAGGTCAAGGTCGCCAAGATCTACATGGGCAAGCCCGACCCCCACTGGCCCAAGCCGTCGCTCGACCTGGCCGAGGAAGTGAGATCCTATGAGTCCCATTTCGCCCGGCTCAAGGACGAATTCGCCGACATCGATTTCGTCGTCGACCGGCTGGTCACATCCCCCGAGGAAATCGCGGCGATGAAGGACCGCCTCCGGGACGTCGACGGCATCCTGGCCATCCACTTGACCATCTGGATCGGTCCCATCCTCGACGCCGTGCTCGAGCAGAAGAAGCCGACCATGATCTTCGCCGCCCCTTATTCCGGGCACGAGTGGACCGGATACGGCAGCCTCCTCGGACAGGAGAAGGGGGCCCTTGCGGAGTGCCTCCTGACGAGCGACTTCGGCCAGCTGGCGTTCGCGGTCCGGCCCTTCCGGGCCATCCATCATCTCCGGGAGGCCAAGGTCCTCAACCTGACGACCCGGCCTTTCGAGGACTACGCCGGGGCGGCCCGCGAGAGATTCGGGACGGAGATCGTCCGGCTCGATCGCGGCCGCGTCCTTCGCGCCTACGACGCCGTGAGCGATGCCGACGCCCGGGCCGAGACGGACCGGTGGCTGCGGAACGCGGAGAAGCTCGTCGAACCCTCCAAGGACGACGTCTATCGGTCCTGCCGTCTGGCGCTGGCCCTCGAGCGCATCCTCGACGAGGAACGGGCCACCGTCATGGCCATCGATTGCTACGGCTCGATGTGGGACAAGACGATCACCCTGCCGGCTTATCCGTGCGTCGGCCTCTCTCGGCTCAACAACCTGGGCTGGGGCGGTATCTGCGAGTCCGACCTGCGCTCGGCCATGACCCACGTCATCTTCCAGGGCCTGTCGGGCAAGCCTGGTTTCATCAGCGACCCGACGGTCGACGAGGCCCAGAACGCCATCATCCTGGCTCACTGCATGGGCACGCTCAACATGGACGGCCCGGCCGGCCCCGCCCACCCCTACAAGCTGCGCACGGTCATGGAAAGGCAGGAGGGGGTCGTCCCCCAGGTCGAGATGCGGGTCGGTCAAAAGGTCACCCAGGCCATTCTCGTCGGGATGGACCGCATCCAGTATTTCACGGGGGAGATCGTCGGGGCCCCGGTCGGGTTAGAGCACGACAGGGGATGCCGGACGAAGATCGCGGTCCGGGTCGACGGCGATCTCCCGCGCCTCTGGAGGAACTGGTCGCAGGGCCTCCACCGCCAGACCTGCTACGGCGACATCACCCGCGAGCTGAGGGTCTTCTCCAAGTTCAAGGGGATCACGCTCGTCGACGAGGCGGCTTGACCGGGCCCTGTCGCCTCCGGACGCGACGCTACTCGAACTTGAAGCTCTTTTCCCGGAAGAGCCTCAGACAGGCGTCCACGACCTCCCGGTCGTAGAGGAGGCCCCGCTTCTGGGAGATCTCTTCGAGGGCCGCCTGGATTCCCAGCGCGGGCCGGTAGGGGCGGTGGGAGGACATGGCCTCCACGATATCCGCGACGCAGAGGATCTTGGCCTCGAGGAGGATGTCCTTGCCTTGGAGTCCCTGAGGATAGCCGGAGCCGTTGAGATATTCGTGGTGTTGGTGGACGATGTCGGCGATGGGCCAGGGGAAATCGATCTTGCTGAGGATGGTGTAGCCGGCCTGGGCGTGCATCTTGATGAGGGAGTATTCGATCTCCGTCAGCTTGGTCGGCTTGCTGAGGATCTCCGCGGGCACGTAGAGCTTGCCGATGTCGTGGATGATGCCGGCGACCTCGATGGCCTCGAGGCGCTCGCCGGCGAGGCCCATCTCCACGGCGATGGCCCGGGCCAAGCGGGTGACGCGCTCCTGGTGGCCGGCCGTGTAAGGGTCCCGCATCTCGATGGCCGAGGCCAGGGAGTCGATGGATGCTTTGAGGGTCGTCCGGAGCTGGTCCAGGCCCTTGCGGAGACGCTCCTCGGCCAGCTTGCGCTCGGTGATGTCCCGGCAGACGAAGACCGCTCCGTAGGGCGTGCCCTCGGGATTGCGGAGGACGGCCCCGTCGATCTCGAACTTGATGGCCGCTTTGTCCTTGAACACGAGCCCGATCTCCTGGGGCGGGATGCGCCGCTCGAACATCTCCTTCCAGGTCTTGGCCGCCTTCTCCCGGTCCTCGGAGGCGACGAACTCCATGATGTTGCGTCCGACGAAGTTGTCCATGCTGTCGAACCCGCTCAGGCGGACGGCGACCCGGTTGGCGAACAGGATGTCGCCTTTCAGGTCGGTCCGGATGATGATGTCGGGGATGGAGGCCACGAGCTTGCGGTACAGCTCCTCGCTGTCCCGGAGGGCCTCTTCGGCCCGCTTGCGCTTGGTGACATCCTGGGCCAGGGAGGCCACGCCGACGACCTGTCCGCGGGCGTCGATGAGCGGCGTGTTGTACCATTCGCAAAAGATCGTCCGGCCGTCCTTGGTGACGTTCTCGTTCGTGCTGCGGTCCCCGCCGCGCCGGGTCATGAGCCCGCTCCAGACGCGGTCGACGTGCTCCCGGCAGGTCTCGGGAACGATGAAGGACGCGTGCCGCCCGGAGGCTTCCTCGGCCGTGTAGCCGAAGATCCGCTCGGCCGCGGGATTCCACTTGATGACCCGGAACTCCGTGTCCCATTCGATGGCCGCCAGGGGGGTATGCTGGACGTGATGGGAGATCCGCTGCTCGTTCTCGCGCAGGACCTGCTCGGCCCGCTTGCGCTCGATGGACCGGGCCACTTGGGACGAGACGAATTCGAGCATGCGGCGCTCGACGTCGCCGTAGGCCTTCGCGTCGCTGTAGTGCTGGACGACCATGGCGCCGATCGTCCGCCCCTCGACGATGAGCGGCACCCCGAGCCAGATGGCGGAGGGGGCGCCGACGACCTCGACCTCGCCCCGGCCCCGGAGGTCCTTGTCCGTGGCTTCGTCGCAAAGCAGAGGTTTTCCGGTCCGGATGACGTATTCCGTCAGCCCCTTGCCCAGCTTCAAAGGCGCCGGGGGCTCGTCCACCTCATCCACGAAGTAGGGGAAGCTGATGAGGCCCTTCCCGTCGTCGTAGAGGGCGATATAGAAGTTCCCGGCCGGCATGACCGTCCCGACCGTTTGATGGACGGACCTGTAGAGATCCTCCAGGCTGTCCGAGCTGTCGGCGGCTTGGGCGATCCGGTAGACGGCGCTCTGGAGGAGGCCGGCTTGATGGCGATCCGTGATGTCCTGCATCATGCCGATCATCCGTTGCGCTCGGCCGTCTTTGTCGGCCATGAAGAAACCGCGGTCGTGGAGCCAGCGGTATCCGCCCTTCTTGTGCCGGAACCGGTAGTCGACGTCATAGACGGACAGCTCCCGCTCGGCGGCCTCGAGGAGCCGGACGGCCTCATCCCTGTCGTCGGGGTGGATCATCCCGGTCCACTCCTCGATGCCGCCCATTTCCTGGCAGGAGTAGCCGAGGACCTGTTCGAGGCTTCCGCTCCATATGATCTGCCCCGTCGTCAGGTCGTAGTCGTAGACGACCTGTCCCGAGGCGGCGATGATCAGCTCATACCTTTTCTGCCAGGCGGAGATCTCCTCCTCGAATTTCTTGCGCGGGGTGATATCGCGGGCGATGCCCAGGATAAGGGTTCGGCCGTTGATCGATGTCGGGAAAGTCCGGATCTCGACGGTGATGTGTGTTCCGTCCTTCCTCCGGAGGGTGAACTCGTCCGGGCCGGTCGCTTTGCCGAAGGCGTTGCGGGCCAGGAGGGCGGCGGCCTTGGGGACCTGCCCGGCGGACAGGATGCCGGCCGAGAGATAGCTCTTGCCGACGAGCTCCTCGCGCTTGTATCCCAGCAATCGCTCGGCCTCCAGGTTGCCGTCGACGATCGTGCCCCGGAGGTCGCTGAGGAAATAGGCGTCGGGGGCATAGTCGAAGAGATGCCGCAGATAGCCGTTGCCGTTCCCGCCGTTGGCCGGCGGCTTCACTGCCGGCCCGTCCGCATACGGCGTGATGTCCAGCACGGCGGTCTCGTCGAGAGCGGGGGACGGGATCGATGTCCGCGCTTTCGCGGGCCGGGCCGTCTGCGCCGCCTCGAGGAAGACGGTCTCCTCCGGGGCCCGAGCGGGAGCCGCGGTCTCGATGGACGCGGCGGAGCGGGTGCCGGCGGGCTCTTGACAGGGCCCGGCCTTCCCGTCGGTCTTCCCGGGTTCGAGGCGGATCGTCCGGCCGAAAATGCGCATGGTAGTGTCGACACCGGATTCTAGGGGAGGCCGCGCCGGGACGCCATCCTCTCTGGGTATAGTTCGGGGGGTGATATTCGGCGCGGCCGCCTCACCGCGCAGGATGAGGCGCCCGGGCGGGGGCCTAGTACCGCCAGCTCTTCGTGTCCGCTCCCGGCGGCGCCGTCTTCAGGATGCGCTGAGCGATCCGGGGGATGAACATCTGATGGTAGCGGAGCCGCGAGATGGCGTTCGGTTGGTCGTGGTCCCCGTTCCAGCAGTGCTCGGCCCGATCGCCGTAGTCGACCTCGCCCTCGTAATAGGGATCGGTGGTGCTCTCGAGGAACGCCTCCATGAGATAGACCGCGTTGTTGAGATAATAGTTGTCCATGTCGCCGACGTAGATGTGGATCTTGCCCTTGAGCTTGGGGCCGAGCGTTTTCCAGTCGCGCTCCAGGATGTGGCGGAGGTCGTAGTTCTCGCGCCAGTACTCGGCGACCTCGCGGTCGATCTCGCCGGTCAGCTTGTCCCAGATGGGTTTCGGGTAGCCGTCGGGGCCGACCGGGCTGAAGACGGCCTGCCAGATGTCCCACTGGTCGCCCGAACGGGAGTGCGTCCCGATGGCCAGCTCGCGATGGTTGTCTTCCTCCACGGTCGTGCTGACCTCGCCGAGCCAGTTGCGGCGGGCCGGGCGGGGCGTCCTCTTCCATTGGCTGTCGACGTAGTAGGCGTTGCGGTGCTCGTAGATGTTGACGATCGTGTAGGCCCGGAAGTCGATGGGGTCGGGGCAGGCGGCGTAGCACCCGTTGAAATCGTCCGGATAGAAGATCTGGGCCGCCAGGGCCTCCCAGCCTCCCGTCGAGCCCCCGTACATGAACCGGGCCCATCCCTGGCCGAGCCCGCGGTACTTTTTCTCGATGTACGGGATGAGCTCACGGACGATGGCGTCCCCGTAGGGCCCGAGGTTGGCCGAGTTGACGGCGTAGGAGTCATCATAATAGGGATTGGCGTGCTGGATCTCCATGAGGATGACCCGGGGGAAGCCTTTGCCGGTCCAGTCCTTGAAGAACTGGTAGGCGTACTCCTGCTGGATGCGGTTGTAGCCCTCGAGACGGAAGCGCTCGCTGTAATCGGGCTTGAGATCGGGGTCGGGAGGCTCTTCCCGGAACCCCCCGAACGTATAAGGGAAGTGGCCGTGGAAGATGACCAGAGGATAGCGGGCCTCGGGATGCTCGTCGAAGCCCTCCGGCAGGAGCAGGTTGGCCCCGAGATGCATGGGGCGGCCCCAGAACTCCGTGAGGAGCTTGCTTTGGATGCGCTCGTGGCGGATGTACTTCGTGTCCTTGGGGGCCGGGATGGGAGGGATCTCCCGGTCGAGGAGGATGCGGACGGTTTCCGCTCGGCGGGGATCGATGCGGACCTTGGCCGGTGTGCTGATGAGATTGCCGGGGGCCCGGCTCCATTGCTGGCCCTCGCCGCGGTCCATGGGCAGCTTGACGATATGACCGTCCGACCGGTGGAACGTCTCGTACTTGTGGAGGAGTCCCTGGACGTGATATTCGCCGGCCGGCAGGGCCGCCAGGCTTCGCAGGGGATAGCCGAAAGCCGAGGCGTCGATGATGGCTTCCTTGCCGGGGGCCCAACCGTCGACGTCGATGCCGAAAACGAGCTGGGTGGCCGGGCCGGCGCTGATCTGGAAGCGGGGTTCGGCCGCGCCGTCGGTCGAGATGAACAGCAGGAGCCGGCCGTCGAGAGGCTCCTTCGAAAACTCCTCGGGGAACGAGAGCGCGAACCGGAAAGGATCTCCCGCCGTCTTCGGACCGCCAGTGCAGCCCGCGGCCAGGAAGAGAGCGGCGATCGGGACGATGACCCATCTGCGGACGTTCATGGGAGCCCTCCTCGGGAACGATCTTGGGCCGCCTCCGGGCCGGCCCGTAACGGACCTCAATTTAGCATATCGTGGCGGATTTGTCGACCTGGGGAGCCAAGCCCCAAAACGATGAAATATCCCCGCGGCAATCACCCCTTGAGGTGATTGACGGGGATGTGGGGGGAAGGCGAAGATGAGGGCGGAACAGAGGTCTCCGGCCCGGCTTCCAGACCCTGCCGGAACGTGATATCATCCCGTCGGAACCTCCCAGATGCGAAAGGAGACGGCCGATGGCCAAGATCCTGCTAGTCGATTTCGAGGACCAGGAACGGGACTATCTCTCTTCCCGGAAATACGACGTCGAGCTTGTTGCGACAGGCTGGAGGACGGGGAGCGATGAGCCCGTCGCTATTCCCGGAGAAAGCGAGATCGTCTTTTACAAGGTCGACGCCGGCGATCCCCGGGGCCCATCCGACCTCCACGCCGGTGTTCATGAAGAGCTCGCCGCACGGGTCGCGGCCGGGGTCCGGGTCGTCTGTTTCATCGGCGGAGGGGAAACGCCCCAACTGACGAACATCATCGGGCCCGTCCCGGGATTGCGGATCGAGGACGGCAGCCGGGCCGAGTCCGTCGTCTTCAATCCCCGGGCCCTGTTCCACGTGCCTTTCGAGCGCTTCCGGCCGTTCATCTCCGGCGCCTTCCGTCTCATGCCCGAGACCCTCGAGGACGGGGTCTGGGAAAAGGAGACGTCCGCCAACGGCCGCATCGAGGTCCTGGCCAAGAGCCCGGACGGGGCCCCCGTCGCGCTCCTCATCCGGAAGGGCAAGGGCTACGTCATGCTCCTCCCCTCATTCGGCGCGAAGAATGTCGAGGTCGTCGATCATATCCTGAAGGACAAGCTGTCCCTGGCGGCCCCCCTGCCGGAGGAGCCGGCCGTCGATTGGCTTGACGGAGAGGACTATGTCTTCCCCGAGATCAAGGAGCTGATGATCAAGAAGGACGAGGAGAAGCGCCGCCACGAAGCCGCCCTGGCCGAGATCGACCGGCGCATCGGCGAGATGAGATCGGCCGGCCAGGAGGAATTCCACAGGCTCCTCAGGGCCGAAGGGCCGGAGCTGAAGGGCGCCGTCCTCCACGCCCTCCGCCACCTCGGCTGGCCGAAGGTCGTCGATGTCGACGAGTACTGGAAGAACGTCATCCGGAGCAAGGAAGAGGATGCCTGGCTTCTCGACAACGCCGAACAGAACGTCGAGGTCAGCCTGCGGAAGGAGAGCCTGATCATCATCCTCGTCCGCGGCAACAGGAACTGGGCCACCGACGACGAGTGCGCCCTGCTCCAGAAATACAAGGGCCGCCGGATGCAGGAGTTCGACAACACCCGGATGAAGGCCGTGCTCATCGGCAACTACTTCTCGAACGTCGAGGCCAAGCTGCGGGACAAACCCTTCTCGGCCGCCCAGATCGAGGAGGCCCAGAAGGACGGCAACGGTCTCCTGACGACCTGGGAGCTCTTCAAGGCCATCAAGGCCGAGAAGGAGAAGAAGGTCAGCAAGGAATCCCTGCGCGGCCAGATCGCGCTCAAGACCGGCCTGATCACCTTCGAGTATTGAGTACGAGCCGCGTTGACGGCTCCTCTCTCCTCTGGCATAATCACCTCCTGGACCGTTCGGGAACGGGACCGTAGCCGGATCGTCCTAAAAGGGAAGGAGGGATACGATGCCCAAAGCGCTCGTCGGCTATTACTCCCGCACCGGGAACACCCAGAAGATGGCGGCCCGCATCGCCGAGGTCCTGGAGGCCGAGGGCCTCGAAGTGGACCTGAAAAAGGTCCAGGAGATCGAGGCCCGGGACCTCCTCGGGTATGACGCGCTCGTCCTGGGTTCCCCGACCTATTACGGGACGATGGCCTGGGAGCTCAAGAAGCTGCTCGACGAGAGCGTCAAGTTCCACGGCAAGCTCCGGGGCAAGGTCGGCGGGGCCTTCACGTCCTCGGCCAACGTCGGGGGCGGCAACGAGACGACCGTCCTCGACATCCTCAAAGCCCTCCTCATCCATGGGATGGTCGTGCGCGGTGACCACCGGGGCGACCATTACGGGCCGGTCGCCATCGGGCGGCCCGACAAGCGGGCCCTGGACGGGTGCGAGAGCTACGCCAAGAACATCGCGGCCCTGGCCAAGACGCTCTTCTCTTGATCCGCCGGCGGGGGCGACGCTGAGAACGTTGGCAGGAAGGAAGGGGCCCGCGATCGGGACGGGGGCTTGCGCCTGGGCGGCGGGTGTGCTCGTCCTGGCCGCGATCGCGGCTGCCCCGGCGTCCCTGCAGGCGGAGAGCCGGACCGGTTCGTCCGAGGTCATCCACCTGTCCCTCGACGGGGACTGGGAGTTCCGGCAAACGGGGGAGGCGGACTGGAACATGGCCTCCGTGCCGGGATGCGTCCACACCGATCTGATGAGCGCTGGGCTCATCCCCGACCCTTTCTACCGGATGAACGAGCTCGAGGTCCGATGGATCGAGGGCCAGGCCTGGACCTATCGCCGGACGTTCGAGGCCGGGGAGGAGATCGCGGGCCGGGACAGGGTGGAGCTCGTGGCCGAAGGCCTCGACACGTTCGCCCGCATCTTCCTCAACGGCCGGAAGGTCGGCGAGGCGGACAACATGTTCCGGATCTGGCGCTTCGACGTCAAGCCGTTTTTGCGAAAGGGCCGGAACGTCATCCAGGTCGAGTTCGACTCGCCCATCGTGAGGGAGCGCGCCCTTGCGGAACAGGCGCCGCATAAGCTGCCCGGCGAAGCGCCGCATGTCCGCAAGGCCCCGTATCATTTCGGTTGGGATTGGGGGCCGCGCCTCGTGACCTCGGGCATCTGGCGGCCCATCCGGATCGAAGCCTGGTCCGGCGTCCGGTTCCGGGAGATGGAGATCGTCCAGGAGGCGATCGGCCGGGCGACCGCCAGGTTGCGCGTCCGCGCCGGCATCGAGGCGATGGAGCGGGGGACGGCGGGGCTCAAAGTCCTGGTCAACGGCGTCGAGGCCGGCGGGGCGGCGAGGACCGTCGAGTTCGAAAAGGGGGCTTCTTCCGTCGAGACAGGCTTGGACATCGACAATCCCGAGCTGTGGTGGCCGGCGGGGCTCGGGGACCAGCCCCTCTACCGGATCGAGGTCAGGCTCGTGCGGGGCGGGAGGACGCTGGATGCCGACTCCCGGCGCATCGGGCTGCGAACGCTCGTTCTCGAGCAGAAGCCCGACCGGTGGGGGAGGAGCTTCCAGTTCGCCGTCAACGGGCTGCCCTTCTTCGCCAAAGGCGCCAATTGGATCCCGGCCGACAGCTTCCCGAGCCGAGTGACCCGCTGGACGTACGAACATCTCTTGCGCTCGGCTGTCGAGGCCCACATGAACATGCTGCGGGTCTGGGGAGGGGGCATCTACGAGTCTCGGGATTTCTATGAGCTGTGCGACGAGCTGGGGATCGTCGTCTGGCAGGACTTCATGTTCGCCTGTGCGATGTTCCCGGGGGACGAGGCCTTCCTGGCGAATGTCGCGGAGGAGGCTGCGGATGTCGTCAAGCGCCTCCGCCATCACCCGTCGATCGGCCTGTGGTGCGGCAACAACGAGTGCGAGGAGGGCTGGTTCCACTGGGGGTGGAAGGAACGGTTGCCGTCCTCGGTCTGGGCCGACTACGAGAAGATCTTTCACGGGGTGCTGCCGGCCGCGGTCAAGGCCCATGATCCCGGGCGGGCCTACTGGCCGAGCTCGCCGAGCTCGGAAAAGACCGGCGAGCCGAGGTCGGAGAGATCGGGGGACATGCATTCCTGGGGCGTCTGGCACGGCCGGGAGCCGTTCGAGGAGTATCGGAAGAAATTCCACCGGTTCCAAAGCGAGTTCGGGTTCCAATCGTTCCCGCCGCTCGGGACCGTCGAGACATTCACCGAACCCGGCGACCGGAACCTGACCTCGCCGGTCATGGAGCACCATCAGAAGCACCCCGAGGGCAACCGCCTCATCTTCCACTACATGCTCGATGAATACCGGATGCCCAAGGATTTCGAGTCCCTTCTCTGGCTGAGCCAGGTCCAGCAGGCCGAGGGGATGAGGATCGCCGCCGAGCATTTCCGGAGCCAGCGGCCGCGGGTCATGGGATCCCTGTATTGGCAGTTCCAGGACTGCTGGCCGGTGGCCTCCTGGGCGGGCATCGATTCGACGGGCGCCTGGAAGGCCCTTCACTACTATGCGAGGCGGTTCTACGCTCCGGTCTTGGTGACGGCGGCTCCCGATGGGCCGGACCTCGTCGTGTCGAGCATATCGGATCTGAGGTCGACCCGGGATGCCGTCTTCGAATGGTTCACCGCCACGTATGAAGGGGCCAGGCTCGACGGGGGGACGTTCATGGTCAAGCTCGAACCGCAGGAGGCCAAGGTCATCCTGAAGATGTCGGGAGAGGCGTTGAGAAGAGGACGGAGACCGGAGGGGATCTTTTTCTACTGCGAGCTGAGGGATATGAGAGACCGACGTGAAGTCCTGAGCTCGAACGTCCACCATTTTTCGAAGCTCAAGAGCGTCGATCTGCCCGAGCCCGGGGTCAGCTGGACGCTCACCAGGGCAGGCTCTTCGATGACCGTCGGGCTCGAGACCGAACGTTTCGCCAAGGCCGTCCACCTCGAGGCCCCGGGTGTTCGCGGAAGGTTCCTTGACAATTTCCTCGATCTCGTCCCGGGCCGCCCGCGACGGGCCGTCTTCATCCCGGAGGGGGAGGTTGCGCCCGAGGCCCTGGCCGCCGCCCTCAGGATCCGCTCCCTCCGTGACAGCTATTAGAAGAGGGGGTCAAATCTCCAATCATTTAATTTTCTTCAGCTTCTTATCGGGCAAGGTGCGGGAAGACGCTGGGAAATTTAATGATTGAAGATTTGACCCCCTCTTCGCGATGTGCTAAGAATGGGGGCTGCGACCGCATGTTCGGGAGAAAGAGATGAAGAGAACGGAGAGGCATCACCTCAAGGAAGACGGCATGGTCCGGGGCCTGAGCTTGGTGGCCGAGTTTTTCAAGACCTACCAGCGGGAATTCCTGATGGCCGCGGGCGCCCTCGCGGTCGCGGCCCTGGTCTTCGCGGCCCTGACGCTCGCCCGGTCCTACAGCCATTCCGTTTTCAACAAGGTCGTCGGGGAGGTCCATGAGCTGGCCGCGGACCTCGGGACCAAGCCGGAGAACCTGGCCGGGCTCGAGCAGCTCGCGCAGAAAGGACGCTATGCGCGCCCGGCCAACCTCGAGCTGGCCAAGCACTGGTACGGGAAGGGAGACCTGGACAAGGCCGGGTCCTACCTGGCCCGTATTCCCGCGGGCCGCAAGGACCTGCTCCACTACCAGGCCGAAGATCTTCGGGCCCAGGTCCTCCTCAAAAAGAAGGACTACGACCGGGCCATTGCCGTCTATGCCAAGATCCGGGACGAAAAGCCCAAGGCCTACCCTCTCGATGCCGTCCTGTTCCGTCTGGCGGAGGCCACCGAGCTCAAGGGCGAAAGAAAGGAAGCCCTGGAGCTCTTTCAGAAGATCCAGCAGGAGTACGCCCAGACCTACTACGGGTACGAGGCGTCCCTCAAGGCTTCCCGGCTGGCCCTCGCCCGCTAGGAAAGGTTGCCAAATCGGGTCGAAAGACTATAATATCCCCTATTCCGACAAGGAGGAAGGACATGGCTTTCATCATCACCGAAGAGTGCATCAACTGCGGCGCCTGCGAGCCCGAATGCCCCAACCAGGCCATCTCGGCCGGCGAGGAGCGCTACGTGATCGACCCCGCCAAGTGCACGGAGTGCGTCGGCCATCATGACACCCAGCAGTGCGCGTCCGTCTGTCCCGTCGACGCCTGCGTCCACGATCCCGACCACAAGGAGACCCGGGAAGAGCTGATGGCCAAGTACCACAAGCTCACCGGCAACTGATCCCGGACACGGAACTTTCGACAGGGCAGGAGTGAGGCCCCGTCACTCCTGTCCTTTTTTTCTGACCATGGACGACCTGCGACCCCGGCCCCGCCCCCGGATCTGGCTAAACGCTCTCCTTTTCGGGCTGACCCTCTTGTCCACCTTCTTCGTCGGTTTGACCTGGGGGCTGACCTACGTTCACGCGGAAGCCCTGTCGTCGGGCGGGCCGCTGGAGCTCGGCCTGAGGGCCTTCACGGAGCCTTCCGTCGTCCTCCTCGGCCTTCTCTATGCCGTCGTTCTCATGACCATCCTCACCGGCCATGAGCTCGGCCACTATCTGACCTGCCGCCGGTACGGCCTCTCGGCGACCCTGCCCTATTTCATGCCTTTCCCGACGCTCATCGGCACCTTGGGGGCCTTCATCAAGATCAAGTCCCCCATCCGCTTTAAAAGCCACCTGTTCGACATCGGGGCCAACGGCCCCCTGGCCGGATTCACTCTGGCTGTTCCGGCCTTGACCGTCGGCCTGGCCTTTTCGAAGCTCGTCCCGTCCCTGCCCGAAGAGGGGGCCATCGTTTTCGGAGAGCCGCTGGCCTTCAACCTGCTGGAGGGACTCTTCTTCCCGGGCGCCCCGTCCGGTTCGGCCCTCGTCCTTCACCCCGTCGCCTTCGCTGGGTGGGTCGGCCTTTTGGTCACAGCTCTCAATCTGCTGCCCATCGGCCAGCTCGACGGCGGTCATATCGCCTATGCCCTCATCGGGGCCCGCGCCAAGCCCCTGTCCCGAGCCCTGATCGCCGCTTTTTTCGTCATGGGGTTCTTTTTTTGGGCTGGGTGGTTCCTCTGGGCCGCTGTCCTTCTCATCATCGGCATCAAGCATCCGCGGATCGTCGACGAGGATGAACCTCTGTCCGGAAAACGGCGGATCCTCGGCCTGGTCATCCTCGTCATCTTCGTCCTGTCCTTCATCCCGGACCCCGTCCGGGGACACGATCTGCTGTCCGTTCTCAAGAGCTTCGGAGTGTTCGCCGGATGAGCTCGAGGGGCCCGGAACAGGCGCCGTTTTTTTTCACAGGTTTTGTGGAAAAACTGTTGAAATCGGCCTTATTCACGAAGCCAATTTCCAGTCCTGATTGAAGTTACGGCTCTTTGCACAAGAATTCGTCAAGGCATTTAAATTATTTATTATCAGTAACTTAATAACTGATTGAAAAGACACATATTGTATGGTAAAAAAATCCGGAGGCTTCAAGGAGGCCGCCATGGCTGACCAATTCCGGGAAGTCGAGGAAACGTTCGCCCTCCTCAGGAGGAAATATCACGACAACCGCATCTCCCAAAGAGAGTACATCGACAGCCTGAAACAGCTCCGGATCAAGGACGAGGACGGACGTTTCTGGATGATCGGCGCTCAGAGCGGCCGCTGGTATTGCTACGACGGCGGCGGGTGGACCGAGGCCAAACCGCCCTCGCAGCTCGAGCGCAAGGCGATCTGCATCTCCTGCGGATTCGAGAACGACCTCGAGGCCGAATCCTGTGTCCGATGCGGACGCCGGCCGCATGACGAAGGCGCGGCCCAGGGCGGCCCGGATCAGGCCGGCGCGGCCAAGACCGGGCAGGACCCCATGCGCGGGCCCCGGGACCTCGTCGTCCGTTCCTGCCACGTCGGCTCGTTCCTTTGGTTCTTCGGGGTCGGCGGTTTGTTCACCGGGATCCTGGCTGGGCTGGCCGTCGGCGTGACCTCTCTCTTCCCCGGGATCGTTGGCGTCCTGCCCGGGTTCTTTGTCGGCATCCAAGGAACGCTTCCCGGCGGGCTCGTGTTCACCGTCCTCGGCGGCCTCGCCGGCTTCTTCGTCTTCGGCGCCGGCGGCGTCCTCACGGCGCTCGTCTCGAACGGCGTGATTTCTCTTGTCGGAGGCTTGCGGATCAAGGCCGAGGAGCTGCCCGCCGAAAGTCCTCCGGGCCCGGAAGAATGACCTACGACCTGTCCCGCGCAAGACGGGCCAGCCCCCACGCGATCTGACCCAAGGACAGGGATTCGTCGCTCGGCGAATAGGCCAGAGGACGGAGAACCCGGAACCCCGCCCCGGCCAGCCGTTCCTCCGTCCTTTCGAGAAGCCGCCTGTTGAGGAAAACGCCTCCCGTCAGGACGACGATGTCCGCGCCGGCCGTCCGGCGGGCCCGTTCGGCGAGGCGGAGGATGAGGACGGCCAGGGACTCGTGGAACATCGCTGCGATTTTTTCGACGGGGGCCCCTTTGCCGACGTCGCGGACGACGGCCTCGATGAGCGGCCCGAACGAGACGCTCATCGGCCGGCTCGCCCCCTCTCCGGCGATCGCCACGGGATAGGTCTTCCGGACACCCGGTGCGGCCGCCGCGGCGGCCTCGAGCCTCATGGCCGCCTCGGCCTCGAACTCCATCCGTTCCGGCGCCAGGCCGCAGAGCCACGAGACCGCGTCGAAGAGCCGGCCGCAACTAGAGGCCGGAGGGCTCCGGAAGCCCTTGCGGACCATCTCCAGGACCGACGAAACCTTTTTTTTCTCGATCCCCGGGAAAGCCTCGATGCCGCCCAGACCGGGGCCGAAGGCGTCGTGAAGATGGGAGAGGGCCATCCGCCATGGCTCTTGGGCCGCGAGGTCCCCTCCCGGAAGAGGCACGGGTTTGAACCGGGCCATGCGTTCGTAAGACGCGTAGTCGGCGAGGAGGAACTCCCCGCCCCAGGCGTTCCCGTCGGCCCCGTACCCGTAGCCGTCCAGGGCCACGCCCAGCACGCGGCGCTTCGGGACGATGCCGTGCTCGAGGAGCGGGGCAAGGACATGGGCGTAGTGATGCTGGACCCGGAAGTGGGGGATGCCCATCCGGGCGGCGAACCGGGTGGTCCGGAAGTCGGGGTGCAGGTCGGTGACGACGGCCGCCGGCCTGACCGCGAACAGCTTAAAGAGATGGGCCAGGGTCTCCTCGAAGTATCCGAGGTTGCGGTAGTCGTCCAGGTCGCCGAGGAACTGGCTGGTGACGACGTAACCGTCCTTGTAAACGGAGATCGTGTTCTTGAGCTCGCCACCGAGAGCGACGAGGGCCGGATCGATGCGCAGGGGGGCGGGGACGGGCTGCGGGTATGGGACGTATCCCCGGGCCCTGCGGACGAACAGGGGCCGGCCGCGGACGACCTTGACGACGGAGTCGTCGGCCCGGATGGCGATGGGCCGGTCGTGGGTCAGGATGTGATCGCAAAGGGCCCGGATGCCCTCCTCCTCGTCCTTCATGATCGGGGCGTCCTTGAGGTTCGAGCTCGTGGCCACGATGAGCTCGAGCCGCTCCAGGAGGAGATGGTGCAGGGGTGTGTAGGGGAGCATGAAGCCGAGCTCGTCGAGATGCGGAGCGACGGACGGGATGTCGACCCGTTTCTTGAGGAGGACGACCGGACGGCGGGGCGAGAGGAGGAGCCGCCGCTCGTCCGGGCCGACGACGGCGTACCGGGACACGACCGAGACGTCCCGGGCCATGAGGGCCAGGGGCTTGGTCCGCCGGGTCTTGATGCGCCGGAGCCGCCGGACCGCCTTTGGGTTCAGGGGGTCGCAGACGAGATGGAAGCCGCCGAGGCCCTTGACGGCCAGGATGCGCCCGGCCCGGACGAGTTCGGCGGCCTCGGCGAGGCCGCCTTTGATCGTCCGCCCCGTCCGGGCGTCCTTGAGGACGAGGCGGGGCCCGCAGGCCGGGCAGGCGATGGGCTGGGCGTGGTGACGGCGGTCGAGGGGGTCCTCGTATTCCCGGCGGCAGTCCGGGCACATGGGGAACCCGGCCATGGTCGTCTTGGGCCGGTCGTAGGGGAGACTCTTGACGATCGTGTAGCGCGGACCGCAGTTCGTGCAGTTCGTGAACGGATATCGGTGGCGCCTCTCTCCGGGCGTGCCGATCTCCCTGAGGCAATCGGCGCAGGTGGCGATATCGGGCGAGATGAAGACGAAGCCCTCGGACCCGCGGGTCTTCCGGATGCGGAAGTCGCCGTATCCGCGGACCTCCGCCGTCCGGACCTCGAGTCTCTCGATCCGGGCCAGGGGGGGCAAACGCCTTTTCAGGTCCTCGAAAAAGCGCGACCGGACGGCCGCGGCCCGGCCTTCGACGTGGATCTCGACGCCGGACCCGGCGTTCTTGACCCAGCCCTTGAGGCCGAGCCCCCGGGCGAGGCGGAAGACGAAGGGCCGGAAGCCGACGCCCTGGACGACGCCGAAGACGACGGCCCTGGCGGCCGCCCCGCGTCCCCGTCTCACGGCTCGGCCCTCCGGGTCACCGGCCGCCCCCTTTCTCCGCGCGCAGGCTGTAGAGGCATCCGCAATAGTCCTGCCGGTACAATCCGTGGGCCCGGCTGAGCTCGACGCTCTTCTTGAACCCGTCCTTCTTCTTGAAATCGGCCTCCAGGAACGGGACGCCGCAGCGGGCGCCGAACTGGCGGCCCATGCGGTTGAGGACGGCGGCCTTCTTCCACGGGCTGAGGCTCATGACCGTGGTGAACAGGTCGAAGCCGCCGCGGGCCGCCTCTTCGGCCGTCCTGGCCAGCCGCAAGGCGTAACAGACGTCGCAGCGCCGGCCCTTCTCCGGCTCGTCCTTGAACTTCGCGGTGACCGCGAACCAGGCGTCCGGGTCGTAGGCGTCCTCGAGGAGGGGCACGCCTGATCTGTCGGCGACCCGCCGGGCCTCGGCGAGCCGCCGTTCGTATTCCTCGCGGGGGTGGATGTTGGAGTTCGAGAAGAAGCCGGTGACGTCGTGCGTCCCCTTGAGCAGTCCGAACACGAACAGGGCGTCGGGGGCGCAGCAGGCGTGGACGAGGATGCGGGGCCGGGCGGTCATCGGAGGTGATCGATGCGCGATTCGAGCTCGCCGATGGCCTTGTTGACGCTGTCGATCTGGAAATAGACGACGGCCAGGGCCTCGTTCTCGACCCGGGCCTCGTCGAGGGCCCGTCCGGCGCTTTCGAAGAGGGGTTCCATGAGGCGTTTGTCCTCGACGATCCGGTCCTGGAGCCGGTCCTTGTTGTCCCGCCATTCCCGGAGCTCCTTTTCCTGGGCCCGCAGGAGCTCCCGGTGCTCTTCGCCGGCCCGGGAGATCCTGTCGTTCAGGTCCCGGACGCGCTTCTCGACCTCTTCGATCCTGAGGTCCAGGTGGCGCCGTTCCTCCTCGAGCCGGGGGATCCTCTCGCGGATGTTGCTGACCTGGGCCGTCACCGCGGCCGCCCTTTCCCGGGCCTTTTCGATGCGGGCCCCTTTCTCGGGCTCGCTGAACCTGGCGTTGCTCTCGATCTGGCGGATCTCCTTATCGGCCGCCTTGAGCAGGGCTTCCTGGGCATCGAGCTCCCGGCGGCCGGACTCGAGGGCCTCGCGGACCTCGTTCCGCTTGGCGAGGAGCGACTTCAGCTCCTCATCATGGGGCGCGCGGGCCCGTTCCAGGTCCCCGATGAGCTCGCGGAATCTCTTGACGGACGCTTCGTGCTCGCGGCCCAGGGCCTCGATCCGAGAGTAGACGTCGTGCCACGTCTTCTGGAGGCGGCTGATGTCTTCCTCGATGGCGGCCAGCTTGTCGAACTCTTTCTCGACGGCCTCGGTCCGGGCCTCTTCCTGCCAGGCCGTCTTCCCGAGCTCTTTCCAGAGAGCGGCCTTCTTCTGCTTTTCCTTCTTGAGCCGGACCTGGAGACGGAGGCGGGCCATGCGGCGGCGGGCCCCCGAGAGGAACGAGCTCATGCGGCGCCTAAGGTCCTTGTCCCGGAGAAAGATAAAGACCGTGAGGAGAAGGATGATCCACAGGAGAAGCCAGAAGATCCAGAAGGGCAGCCCTTCGGAAGCGTCCGGCGCCGGCTGAAGGAGAAGGATGGCGTTCACTGCGTTCTCTTTATTTCACCGGGAAGTCCGCTGTCCATTCTCCTGACGGGGGGCAGCCGGGGTGACAGCTGCCGGACGGCCGCGGGGACCCGGGGCCGCCAGTCCCGGACAGGAGAGGCGTCGAAGGCGTACTCGACGAGGAAGAGCATGGCCGGAAGGTTCTCTTGGAAAACGCCGTCGATCTCCGACTCGGCGTTGAAGAACCCCCCTCCGGCGGGGTCCTCGGGGGGCAGCTCGATGGTGAAAGAGGGCGCGCCGGAGACGCCGAAGGTCCAATCCGTGGTGTCGCCGTTGGTCACATAGAGGGCGGCCGAGGCCCGTCCGGGAGCGTAGACCGTGCCGCGGACGGCGGCGATGAGGGTGGACATGGTCTGGGCCAGGGCCGAGAGCTCGGCCTCTTTGGACGACGGCTGGTTGATGTATCCCCAGGGATAGAGGATGTACTGGGAGTAGCTGTGGAAGGAGATCACGGCCCGGAAGTCCCGGCCGAGGAACAGACGGCGGACGGCCTCCGTCTCCGGCTCCGAAAAGGGGCCCGTCCCCCGGTAGATGCCGGACGACGGGGTCGAACTGGATCCGATGTTGTCGTAGCCCCACTGGTAGCCGTAGTTGCGGTTGAGGTCGACGCCGAAGGAGCCGTCGGCGTTGGCCCGCCGGTTCTTCCGCCAGTAACGATAGAAGTGAATGGAGTATTCCAAGCCGTCGGGATTGACCAAGGGGACGATCCAGATCTCGCCGCGGTCGACAAGGCTGCGGACCTGCGGGTCCGAGGCGTAGTTGTCGATGAGGTGGCGGGCGAGGAGCAGGGGGACCTCGACGGAGATCCATTCCCGGGCGTGGTGGCAGCCGAGGAACAGGACGGCCGGCTTGGCCTCGTCGAGGCCGGGTTGGTCGCTGATCTTGAGGGCGAAGATCGTCCGGCCCTCGAGGCTCGTCCCGATCTCGTGGAGGCGGGCGATCTGGGGGTGGGAAGCGGCCAGTCGGCGGAGCTCCGTTTCGAGCTCATAGGAGGAGTGAAAGGCCCCGTTGAGGCCGCCGGCGGCCGCGCTGGAGGAGGCGGCGGAGGCGGAGAGGAGCGGGAATCGGGCCGTCTCGAGGGTGAATGGGACGCCCCGGGCGATGAGCGAACCGAGCTCTTCGGGAGTCACGACGGCATAGACGCGGCCGTCCTTCTCGGCGAGCAGGTCGAGGCCCGCACGGGCCAGGCCGCGGGACTCGAAGTGGCGCCGGGAGACGGAGACGATGTCCTCGGGCCCCGGAGCGGCGGCGAGGGCGGCCGGACCGAGGGCGAGCCCGAGGGCGAGGAAAGGGACAAGGGCCGTGAAGCGCATCGCCGCTCTTCTCATGGTCACCTCCGGGACGGGCTTATCGGTCATGGGAGAACCAGCTCACGGTCAGGGCGACGCGCCCTGTCTTCAAGGAGCGGCCCGATCCGCTCTCGCGGCCGCCCCGGCCGGCGAGGTCCACGGCGAGCGGCCCCCACCTCAGGCCCATCCCGAAAGCGAGGCCGAGATACGCGGAGCGGGGATCATCCATGGGCTGGGGGTCAAAGGTCAGGCCCAGGCGGACCGGGAAGCGGGCGGACCGGGAGCCCAGCCGGCCCTTCAGGGAGTACTCGACCCCGGCCGAGGCGGCGACGATGTCCCGGAACGGCCGGGCTGCGGGCTCGTCGAAATACAGGACGTCGTATCGGGACCAACCGAAGTAGACGGCCTCGGCGACGGCGCTCCAGGCTTGCGACCAGCGGGCGTCGAGGCCGGCGCCGACGACGAGAGGCTGGCGGTAGCGGTTGCGCGATTCGGCCTCTATGCGGATGTCCGTGGCCCCGCTAGCGGCCGTATAACGGAGCAGGCTGGCCGCGTCGGCTTTTCGGGAGGAGGGGGCCCGAACGGCGAGAGAAGCCGACAGGATGCGGGAGACGGCGAGGTGGAGGCCGGCGTTGAGGACGAGACCGTCGAACCTTTCGGATCTCGCGTCGCTGATGGTGATGCCGTCGACAGGCCATTCCTCGAGGAGGGTCCGGTCCAGGCGGCCGCGGACGAGGGTGAGTCCGACGCCGAGAGACAAGCGGCGGCCGGCGCGCCGGGAGAGGGCGAAGGTGTAGCCCCTCAAGAAGCCCGTCTGCTCATGGCGGATGGCGTAGCGGACGAGGCCCTGGACCGAATAGCTCAGGTCGACGTCCGGTCTTTGATAGTTCTCGAGAAGCCCGGCCGTGAAGCCGGCGGCCCAATCCCCGAAACGGAAGGAGAACGATCCGGACTCCAGGGCCAGATATCCGGTCGAGTAATTCTCGGCGCTGGTGACGACGCCGGTGTTGACGACGGAGAAGCGGTAGAGTGCGGCGACGGAATAGGCCCCGGTCAGAGCGCCGGAGAGGCGGGGCAGGGACAGCAGGAGGGCCGGGTTCGTCGCGGCGGTCGAGGCGTCCCATGCCCGGGCGATGCGGATGCCTCCGAGCCCGAGGCCGGCCGCCGGGACGGTCCCGAAGACGTTCCAGGTGCCGAGCGGGGCCTCGGTCTCGTACTGGCCGAGGACGAGCTGGCCGGCGGCGGGAGAGGTCAGGCAGAGGGAGGCAAAGACCAAGGCCAGGGCCACGGCGATCGGGAAAAACGGTCTGCCCATGGTGCGTCCCGATTCTACCACGCCGGCCCGCGAAGCGGAAGAGAAGGCCCGGGCCGGGCATGCCCTATTTCGCGTAACGTTTGAAGAGGCTGACGAGGGTTTCCTGGTCCATCAGGGCCACGTGTCGGTGGCGGATGCGGCCCTGGCGGTCGATGATGATCGTGGCCGGGATGTATTGCCCGGGCCGGTAATCGGTTATGATGCGCTGGGTGGCCATGGCCACGGGGTAGTTGATGCCGGCCTTCTCGCTCCAGGCGCGGACCTGGGCGGCGGGCATCTGATCGACGGAGAGGCCGAGGATCTCGAGCCCGTCGGCTCTGTGCTTTTTGTAAGCTTCGATGAAGTCGGGGATCTCCTCCCGGCAGGGGGGACACCAGGTGGCCCAGAAATTGAGGACAAGGACCTTGCCCTTGTAACCGGCGAGCGTCAGGGCGTTGCCTTCGAGATCGGTGACGGAGAAGTCGGGGGCGGGCGTCGCTTCCTCCTGGGCCCGGGCGCAGGCCGGGGCGAGGGACAGGATAAGCGCAACACCGACGACGAGGGCGGCGACAGCGAGCTTTCCGGACGGAACGGTCATGAGGATCTCCTTGTCTCCTATAAACTCGATAGGGATTATAGGGAAAAGCGAAGAAGGGGTCAAATCTTCAATCATTAAATTTTTGTCTCGCCTCACTCGGCCGTTTAAGAATTTAATGATTGAAGATTTGACCCCCTCTTCGGGTTTGACCCCTTCTGGCTTCAGCAGGATCTCAGAAGGCGGTCCCAGCGGGCGTCCACCTCGGCCTGCATGGCGGCGATATCCTTTTCCTTGAGGTGGCGGAAGCGTCCCTGCAGGCGGATGTAGTCCAAAATGGGTTTTTTCTCCTTGAGCTTGAGGTTGAGGGTCACCTTCTCCCCGTCCTCGATCTCGAAGAGCGGGAAGATCCCGTTCTGGACGGCCATCCGGGCCAGCTTGACGGAGTCGTCGGGCCGGCTCTTCCAGCCCGTCGGGCAGGGGGCGAACACGTGGAAGAAGCGCGTCCCCTTGATCTCCTTGGCCTTCTTCATCTTCTTGACGAAGTCCTCGGGATGGGAGACGCTGGCCGTGGCGATGTAGGGGATGCGGTGGGCGGCCATGATGGCCACGATGTCCTTCTTCGGCCGGTTCTTGAAGTGCTTGACGGGGGTCGTCGTCGTCCACGCCCCGTACGGGGTCGCCGAGCTCCTCTGAATGCCGGTGTTCATATAGGCCTCGTTGTCGTAGCAGACGTAGATGATGTCGTCGTTGCGCTCGGCGGCTCCCGACAGGGCCTGGATCCCGATGTCGAACGTCCCGCCGTCTCCCGCCCAGGCGACGACCGTCGTCTCCGTGTCGCCCGTCATCTCCAGGCCGGCCTTGACGCCCGTGGCCGTCGAGGCGGCCGTCTCGAAGGCGCAATGGTAGATGGGAGACTCCAGGCAGGAGTAGGGATAGGGCCCGTCGATGACCGCCCAGCAGCAGGCCGGGATGCACAGCACGGTCTTCTGCCCCAGGGCCTTCAGCATGTAGCGCATGGCCAGCGTCGCGCCGCAGCCCTGGCAGGCCAGGTGGCCGGGACTCATCAGCTCGTCGGCGGGCAGGGTCAGGGTCATCTTCTTGTCTTTTTTCATCTCTTGACTCCGATCCAGACGATCTCCTCGTCCGCTCCGTCCTTGGCCAGGGCGTGGGCGGCGATCTCCTTGAACGACTCGTGCGTGATGTCCCGGCCCCCGAGGCCCGTGATGTAGCCGAACAGGGGCGGCGCCTTCTTCTGCCCGTAGAGGGCCGACTTGATCTCCTGGTAGAAGATGCCGTGATGGCCGTAGGAACAGTTCCGGTCGACGACGGCGACCTTCTTGGCCTTGCCGATGATCCTTCGGACGGCCTCGAACGGGAAGGGCCGCAGGACCCGCATCCGCAGGTTGCCGGCCTTGATGCCCTCGCCCCGCAGCAGATCGACGGCCACGTTGGCCGTGTAGCCCGCCGTGCCCGACGTGACGAACAGGAGCTCGGCGTCGTCGCACTTGTATTCGTCCACGAGCCCCAGGTAGCGGCCGAAGAGCTTCTCGTACTCGCGGCCCGTCTCCTCGATGAGGGCCGGGGCCTTCTCCATGTCCTTCTGGAGCTTGTAGCGGAGCTCGAAGTAGTGCTCGGGCCCCGTCAACCCGCCGAAGGCGTGGGGATCCTCGGGCGTCAGCCGGATCTCCGGCTTGAACGGTGGCAGGAAGGCGTCGACCTGGTCCTGCTCCGGGATCTCGACGACCTCGTAGGTGTGGGACAAAGCGAAGGCGTCGAGGACGACCATGACCGGGATCATCAAGGCCTCGCCAACCTTGAAGGCCTGGATGACCGAGTCCAGGAC
The DNA here is from genome assembly GCA_964423315.1 of uncultured Eubacteriales bacterium. Lineage (GTDB taxonomy): Bacteria > Acidobacteriota > Aminicenantia > Aminicenantales > Saccharicenantaceae > RBG-16-66-30. The sequence goes on from CAYREO010000010.1 coordinate 56,463, forward strand.
CTCCTGGTTCGAGGAGCAGTAGAACTGCATCCAGCCCGTGTCCCGCTCGGACAGGCTGTCGTTCTGGTCCGTCCAGATCGACCAGCCCGGGGCCATGGCCCGGTTGATGTTGCCCAGCACGACCGGGTGCCGGCCGCCAGAGGCCCAATGGAGCATCTCGTGCATGAGGGCCAGCCCCTGGGCCGATGTCGCCGTGAAGGTCCGGGCCCCGGCCGCCGAGGCCCCGATGCAGGAGGCCATGGCCGAATGCTCGGACTCGACCTTGATGAACCTGGCGTCGAGAGTCTTGTCGGCGCACATCTCGGACAGCAGCTCGACGACCTGCGTCTGGGGCGTGATCGGATAGGCCGAGATGACCCTGGCCCGGGCGAGCTGCGCCCCGTAGGACAGGGCGTGATTGCCCATGATGACTTTTCTCATTTGCGCTCCTCCACCATGACGATGCACTTGGCCGGGCATTCCTCGGCGCAGATGCCGCACCCCTTGCAGTAGTCGTAGTCCACGACGGGCCACTCGTCGACGATGTCGATCGCCGGCTCGGGGCAGAATTTCCAGCAGATGCCGCACTTGAGGCATTTCGTCCGGTCGACCTCCGGCCGGATGTTCCGCCAGGCCCCGGTCAGGTTGTGCGTCTGGGAGCCGACCGAGATGACCATGGCCGGCATCTCGCTCGCGGACCGGTAGACGATCTTCTTGGCTTTCTTCTCTTTCATGGCGTGTCCTTCCTCAGGCCCGTGCGTAGGCCTCTTGGGCGGCCTTGACGTTGTCCTCGGGCTTGATAGCGATGCCCTGCCGGATGGCCTGGGTCAGGGACTCGAGCTTGGTCAGGCCCAGGACCTTGACGACCGCGCCGGTGATGGCCGTGTTGACGATGGGCGTGGCCATCGATCCCAGCCGGTGTTTGACGGCGATCTCGGTCGCGTTGACGGTCCGGACCTTGAACCGGCCTTGGAAAGGGAACTCGTCGGGCCTGCGGTCGCTGTTGATGATGATCGTCCCGCCCTCCTTGAGCCCCTCAGTGATGTCGATGGCTTCGACGAGGGTCGGGTCAACGACGACGACATGGTCGGGATGATAGATCCGGCTCTTGTCGTAGATGCGTTGTTCATCGATGCGGATGAAGGCGACGACCGGCGAGCCCCGGCGTTCGACGCCGAACTCGGGATAAGCCTGGACCCAGTTCCCTTCAGCGGCGATGGCGTCGGCCAGGATTTTCGAGGCGACGACGGTGCCCTGGCCGCCGCGCCCGTGGAAACGGATTTCGACCATGTGCCTCTCCTTACCGGTTTTGGACAAGGCGGTATTATAAGCCCTGGGGAATCGGCGGTCAAACGCGCCTATCGCTGTGTCGCTCGGCCCTTGACGGCCCGGGCCTCGTAGAGCCTCTTGAGCATCAGGGCGTCCCCCTCGAGGTTGGGGCTCTCGCAGATGACCATCCCCTCGACGCCGAGGTCGCGCAGGGCCTCGAGCCACTCGTCGTAACGGAAGTCGGCCTCCTCGAGATCGAGGTGCTTGATCTCGCCCTTGTCGCCGTAGTGGATGCCGGCGATGTGGATGTGGACGTCCCTGAGGGACCGCGGCCCGAGCTTGCGGGCGACCTTGCCGAAGACCCGGTGGAAGTCCTCGTAGGAGTTGACCTTCCCCTCCCGGGCGTGGAGGTGCGAGAAATCGAGGCAGGGCTGGAGGCCGTCGATGTCCCGGCAGAGGGCCAGGACCTCGTCGAGGCTGCCGAACTGCGACCGCTTGCCCATGGTCTCGACGCGCAGGGTGATGGGCAGCCGCTCGGACCGGACGATGGACAGGACCGTCCGGAGCTCCCGCTTGATGGAAGCGTAGGCCTTGTCGGGGGCGTCCGGGCCGTAGAACGCGGCGTGAAAGACGACGCTCGTCGCGCCGCAGGCCGCGCCGATCCGGGCCGACTTGAGGATGCGCTCCTGGCTCGCCAGCCGCTTGCCGGCGTCCCCGGAGTTGAGATTGATGAAATACGGGGCGTGGACGCTCAGGCGGACGCCCAACGAGGCGGCCTTCTCCCGGACCTTGGCGGCCGTGTCGAGGCCCATCTTGACGCCCTTGACGAACTCGATCTCCAGGCAGTCGAGGCCCAGGGCGCGGATGCGCTCGATGGCGGCCACCGTGGAATCGTCCGTGGACGAGAGAGGGACGCCGGCCGTCCCGAACAGCAGCCCCCTAGGAGCATTCGTCATCGGCCTTCCCCTCGCGGCCGAGGAACTCGCCGACGATCTTCATGGCGCAGAAGTCCCCGCACATGGAACAGGCCTTGGAACGCGACCTCCGGCCCTTGCGGACCGCCGCGAACTTGACGGGGTCGATGGCCAGCTTTCTCTGGGCCTCCCAGTCGAGGCGCTTGCGGGCCCGGGACATCTCGAGGTCGCGCCGGAGGGCGCCCGGGACGCCCTTGACGATGTCGGCGGCGTGGGCGGCGATCTTGGAGGCGATGAGCCCTTCGCGGACGTCGTCCGCCGTCGGCAGGCCGAGGTGCTCGGCAGGCGTCACGTAGCAGAGGAAATCGGCCCCGGCCGCCGCCGCCAGGGCCCCGCCGATGGCCGAGACGATGTGGTCGTAGCCGGGGGCGATGTCGGTAACGAGCGGCCCCAGGACGTAGAACGGCGCTCCTTCGCAGACCCGCTTCTGGAGGCGCATGTTCATCTCGACCTGGTCGAGCGGCACGTGGCCCGGGCCCTCGACCATGACCTGGACGCCGGCGTCCCAGGCGCGCTTGACCAGCTCGCCGAGCGTCAGGAGCTCTTCGATCTGCGGCCGGTCGGTGGCGTCGAGGATGGAGCCGGGCCGGAGGCCGTCTCCGAGGCTGAGGGTGATGTCGTGTTTTCGGGCGATCGTCAGCAGGCGGTCGAACCGGGCGTAGAACGGGTTCTCCTTCCCGTTGTGGAGCATCCAGGCGAGATGGAAGGCCCCGCCCCGCGAGACGACGTCCGCCACCCGGCCCTGCTTCCGGAGGCGCTCGACGGCCTTGAGGTTCAGGCCGCAGTGGACGGTCATGAAATCGACGCCTTCGCGGGCCTGGGACTCGATGGACTCGAACAGGTCCTCCTCGGTCATGTCGACGATGGACCGGCGCCGGCCGATGGCCGCGACCGCGGCTTGGTAAATAGGGACCGTGCCCAACGGGAGAGGCGCCCGGCGCAGGATGGCCCGCCGGATCTTCCCGAGGTCGCCGCCCGTGCTCAGGTCCATCAGGGCGTCGGCCCCGTGGTCGAGACAGACCTTGACCTTGCGGAGCTCGTCGGCGAGCAGGGGATAATCGCGCGAGGTGCCGATGTTGACGTTGACCTTGGTCCTCAACCCGCGTCCGATGCCGGCGGGCCGGGCGGGGGAGTGGTTCGGATTGAAGGGGATGACGACCAACCCGCGGGCGACGAGCCCGGCCAGGGTTTCCGCGGGTACGCCCTCGTCGCCAGCGACTTTCTTCAGGGCCGTCGAAAGAACGCCTCGACGGGCCTTTTCGATCTGTGTCATGAACGGGTCGATCCTGGGGTTTCGTCCTCGAGAAATTCCAAGTATAAAGGAGCCATCCGGGAGTGTCAAGAAAACCCGGGGTGAGACGGCCCCGTTTTTCTCCCCCGCAGAGGTGAGGCCAGGGGATGCTTTTTCACCCCGGGATTCATCCGGCCCGACGATTGCCCAGGGGAAAGAAGCCCCCTATGATGGGCCTGTCATGAGGCGCGCGGATAGGGCTTCGCTCCAGGCCGACCGTTCGGCTATAATACACCCATCCGCTTCGATCCGTAGCCGTTAAAACGTCCGTTTTTTCTCACCGCGAAGTGCGGAGTTTTATCGATCGGCGGTAGCCTGCCGAAAAACACCCGTTCTGCGCCATGGACCTCGGCCACAAACTCCTCTTCCGCAACACGGTCCTCAACTTCCTGGGGCTCGTCCTCCCGCTGGCCGTCGGGTTCCTGACCATCCCGCTGGTCGTCCGGGCCCTGGGGACACAGAGGTTCGGCATCCTGGCCCTTGTCTGGGTCGTCTTCGGCTACTTCGGCTTGTTCGACCTCGGGCTGGGCCGGACGGCGACCAAGTTCATCGCCGGAGCCCTCGGCCGGAACGAGACGGAGAGACTGCCGGCCTATCTCTGGACGACGATCGGCCTCCAGGCCGTGATGGGCCTGACCGCCGCGGCCGCGCTCTGGCTCGCGGCCCCGCTCGTCGCCGGCCGCCTCCTCAATATTCCGGAGGGGTTCGTCGAAGAGACCGTCCTGACTCTCAGGCTGGTCGGGCTTTCGCTGCCCGTCATGTTCGTCACCGCATCGCTTCGCGGTGCGCTGGAGGCCAGCCAACGGTTCGACCTGGTCAACGCCGTCAAGGTCCCCGTCAATGTCCTCTTCTACGTTCTGCCGCTCGTCGGGGTCGCCCTGGGATACGCCCTGCCCGGGATCGTCATTTTGCTCCTCCTGTCCCGGATCGCCGCGCTCCTCGCGTGGTTCGCGCTATGCCTCAGGGTCCATCCCGTCCTGAAGTCCCGACCGGCCCTTCAGCGGTCTCTCGTCAGGCCCCTCTTTTCCTTCAGCGGCTGGCTCGGCCTATCCAGCATCCTCTACGCCGTGACGACCTCGATGGACAGGCTGATCATCGGCTCGCTCATCACGGTCGAGGCCGTCGCGTATTACAGCGCCCCTTCCGAGGCCATCAACCGGGTCGGGGTCATCCCCGGCAGCCTGTCGATGGTTTTGTTCCCGGCCTTCAGCTACATCAACGCCGGCCGGGAGGACGCGAGAGCGGAGGCTCTCTTCGCCAGATCCATGAAGTTCATCCTCCTCGTCACCGGCCCGCTCCTCCTTCTGCTGATCTTCTTCGCCGGCGATTTTCTCCGCCTCTGGCTGGGACCGGATTTCGCGGCCGCCAGCCGGCTCGTCGTCCAGTTCCTGGCCGCCGGCTTCCTCGTCAACGCCGTCGTTGCGGTACCCAACAATTATCTCCTGGGAATAGGCCAGGCCGACATCGCGCCGAAGTATCAGGCCGTCGAGCTCGTCATCTACGCAGGGCTGGCCTTCGCCGGCGCCCGGATGTGGGGCATCCAAGGCGTGGCCCTGGCCACGGCCGCCAGGCTCGTCGCGTTCCCGGCCGTTCTCATGGCGGCTTCGTTCAAGGCCGGACGGGTCCGGCCCGGCTTCGTCTGGAGGAAAGGGGCCTCCGGCGTCCTCGCCGGTCTGACTCTCCTCGCCTTCGGGCTGGCCCTAAACGCGGCCCTCGGCTTGGGGATCGCCGGAGCCGGGGTCCTGACCGTGTTGTTCTTCGGCGCGGCCTTTTTCCGCATCGTTGACGATGAGGAACGGGCCTTCCTGCTGAGCAAGATCCGGCCCGGAGCCCGATCAGGCACGACATGAGAAAATCATGAGCGACCTGACACCTCGCATCGCCGTCATTCACCCCCGGCTTGCCCCCGGAGGAGGATCGGAAGCCGCTGCGGCCTGGATCCTGCAGGCCATCCAGGACGAATACCGGGTGACGATCATGACTTTGGGGCGGCCCGACCTCGCGGCCCTCGATGCCAGCTATGGGACGAGTCTGGCCGCGGATAGGATCGAGATCCGCGCCCTCCGAGTCCCGGCGGGAATGAACAGGCGGTTCGACGCATTGCGGACGTTCCGCCTGGCGCGCCAGGTCCGACGGAGCTCCGGAGAGTTCGACGCCGTGATCTCAGCCTACGGCCTTTTCGATCTCGGCCGGCGGGGCATTCAGAGGGTCGGCGATTTCTCCTTCGATGACGGCCTTCGCCGGGAGCTGCACGGCGCCGCCAAAGCGGTGCATCGGACATCGCTTCCCCGGGCGCTGTATCTCGGTTTGGGCCGCATCCTGTCGGGGGGCTCCTCTGAGGCCTGGAAGAAAGACCTCATCGTGGCCAACTCCGAGTGGACGCGGAAGCTTCTCTGGGAAAGGTTCGGGGTTCCCTCCCGGGTGGTCTATCCTCCGGTCTTCGGCGGAACACCCGGCGTGGACTGGGAGGACCGCGCGGACGGGTTCGTGCTGATGGCCCGGCTGGTCCCCGAGAAGGGCATCCTATCGGTCATCGAGGCCCTCCGCGAGGTCCGCGGATCGAGGCCGGTCCATCTCCATGTTCTGGGCCGACGGGAGGATCGCGGATATGTCCGCGAGCTCGAACAGGCTCGCTGCGGGAACGAGGATTGGCTCTTTTTCGAAGGGGAGGTTCACGGCGCGGAAAAGGCCCGGATCCTCGCCGGCCATAAATACGGGATCTCCGGCTGCCGGCACGAGGCCTTCGGCATCGCCGTGGCCGAGATGGTCAAGGCCGGCTGCCTTGTTTGGGTCCCGGACGGCGGAGGCCAGACCGAGATCGTCGCCCATCAAGATCTTATCTATGAAGATGCGCGCGATGCCGCCGTAAAGATCCGCCGGGTCCTGACCGATCCCGGCCGGCAGGCCTGGCTCCGGGAGCATCTCCGGGCGCGCGCGGCGTCGTTCTCGACCGGGCGTTTCGTCCGCGAGATGAGAGCGGTCGTCCGATCTTTCCTGGAGGAGAACCGTGCCGGCCGCTCTTAAGCTGGCGTTCGTCGTGGCCACCAAGGACAGGCCGCGGGAGCTGCGCCGGATGTGGCTCAGCCTTGGCCGCCAGACGCGGCCTCCCGACGAGGTCGTCATCGTCGACGCCAGCCGGGCTTCGGCGCCTCCCCCGGAGGATTTCGACGCCGCCCCGTTCACGTCCAGGCACATTTCCGCGGAGCGGCCCTCGGCGGCCGGCCAGCGGAACTCGGGGCTCGACGCCGTAAGCCCTGAGTTCGGGCTGGTCGGGTTCCTCGACGACGACGCCGTCCTGGAGGATGATGCCGTCGAAGCCATGCTCCGCTTCTGGGAGGGCGCCGACGGGACCGTCGGCGGGGCGGCCTTCAATCTCGTCGATCATCCGCCGATGGACCTCGAACCGCTCAAAAGATCCCGGCTCGCCGATTCATTGGGACTCTACGCGAGGCGTCCCGGGGCCGTCGCGCCGTCCGGGTTCCAGACCATGATCGGTCAGGTCGAGCGCACGACATGGACGGACTGGCTGCCGACTACGGCCTCGGTCTGGCGCCGCAAGGTCTTGCAGGACCACCGCTTCGATGAATGGTACGGCGGCTACAGCTACCTCGAGGACCTTGACTTCAGCTACCGGGTCGCCAAGACGTTCAAGCTGGCTGTCGTTGCCGAGGCCCGGTATCGCCACCTTCCCGCGCCTGGCGGGCGGGGCCGGCCCTATGAGTTCGGCGTGAGGGAAGTCCTCAACCGCGTCCATTTCGTCCGCAGGAACACGGAGCTTTCGATGGCCAGATGCCGTGCGGCCTTGGTCCTCCGCATGCTGATGAGCGTTAGGGACGCGGCCGAAAAGGGGACGATGGCATCGCTTGCCCGGCCGTGGGGGAACGCGATCGGCCTGGCCCGCTCTTTTTGGAAAGATCCCGTCGTCCCCGCGAACCGGAGCTGTCCGTGAAACCGATGAAGGTCCTCGTTTCCGCTTACGCGTGCAATCCGTTGGGCTCTCAGGCCCTCCATCCGGGAGAGGACTTGACGGGCTGGCGGCTCGTCAACCAGGTCGCCCGGTTCCACGAGGTCTGGGTCCTGACCCATGCGTATAACCGGACGGGCGTCGAACAGGCCCGGGATGCCGGGCGCGAGCCCGGCCGCCTTCATTTTCATTATCTCGATCTGCCCCGTCCCCTCGGTCTTCTCTACAAGGTCGCGTTCGGCGAGCGGATCTACTATTATCTTTGGCAGATCCGGGCGTGGCGGACGGCCCGAAGGCTCCATCGCCGGGTCGGCTTTGACATCGCCCACCATGTGACCTTCGGCAACGACTGGATCCCGAGCTATATCGGGGCGTTCCTGCCGGTCCCCTATGTCCACGGCCCGGTGGGCGGGGGCCAGAGAACGCCCCGGGGGCTGATGGCGGAATACACCCTCGCCGGGCGGCTCGCCGAGCGGGGCCGGAACACGGCCCAATGGTTCGGCCGAAGGGATCCCGTGCGAAGACGCTGCCTCCGCCGGGCCCGGGCCATCCTGGTCTGCAACAAAGAGACGCGAAACAAGGTCCCCGCGAAGTTCGTCAACAAGGCCATGTTCTTTCCGGTCAACGGGATCTCCCGGGAGGACCTGGGCCCGGTGCCCGCCGAAGAGAGGGCCGCCGGGCCCCTCCGGGTCTTCACCGCCGGGCGTTTCCATCGTCTCAAAGGGTTCGCTCTGGCCGTCCGCGGGTTCGCCGCCTTCTTGAAGGACCATCCCGGGGCGTCCTTCGTCATCGTCGGCAGCGGCGACGAGGAGAAAAGCCTTCGGCGGCTCGTCCGGGAGCTCGGCGTCGAAGCTTCCGTCCGCATCGAGCCCTGGCTTCCCCGGGCCGAACTCCTGCGGGAGATGAGAGCGTCGGACGTTTTCCTTTTCCCGAGCTTCCGGGACGGGGGAGGGGCCGTGGTCGTCGAGGCCATGGCCTCGTCCCTGCCGGTCATCGCCCTCGATTCCGGGGGCCCGGGGGTCCATGTCGAACCGGAATGGGGATTCAAGATCGACCCCCGCGACCCGGACTTCGTTGCCTCCGAGATCGCCCGGGCCTTGGCCTGGCTGGCCGACAACCCGGGATCGATCCGCAAGCTGGGCCGGGCCGGGAGACGGAGAGCCGAGGAATTCTATTTATGGGATCAACACGGCGAGCGATTGCGGGACATTTACGCGAAAGCCGTCGCCGGAGGGGATTGAGAGCACCCGATGCCGATCGTCACGACTCTGGTCTGGCTCATGGTCTGGGGAGGCATGTACAGCGAAGTCTCCACCATCAGATGGGACAGGATGCTCGAGGGACCGATGGGCTTCGCCTTGACGCTGCGCCCCTTCCTGCCTATGCTGGCCGCCGCGGCCTGCCTCGTGATCCTGGCCCGCTCCGGCCGGATCATCCTGTCCTTCGGCGGCGGGCCCGTCACGGCCTTGTCGGCCTACGGGCTCATCGGCATGGTCTTCTTCTTCCTGTCGCCCGAGCCGTTCGTCTCCCTCTACTGGGCGGCCCTTTTCCTGTCGTCCGTGTTCGCGGCCTGGGCGCTCGTCAACCGGGAGGAGCCCGAGCGGCAGGCCGGGGCCCTGATGGCCGTCAACGTCATCTTCGTTTCGGTCATGGTCCTCTTCTATTTCGCGGGACCGCTCTGGCCCATTCTCATGGGCGCCCCCAATCCGCGCCTCTACCAGCTGCCGTTCGGCTTGGGTGTCCAGACGGCCAACGGCGTCGGCCGGTTCGCGGGCGTCCTGGCCCTCGTCGGCCTTTCGCGCATCCGGCACCGGGAACCGTATCTCAAGGTCCCGTGGGCCGCCCTGCTGGCCGTCGCCCTCGTCTCGCTGGCCCTGTCCCAGTCGAGAACGGCCATCCTGGGCTTCGTGGCCGGGTCCCTGCTCATCGTCCTCTTCAACCGGAAGATCTCGTGGCTCGTCCTGGTCATCCCGGGGATCTTCTATTACCTCTACAACGCCTGGTTCGTCTGGCGGTTCAAGGGGAGCTTTGAGGCGGCCCTCGTTCTGACCGGGCGCGAGACGACCTGGCGCAAGGTCCTGGCCATTTCCTTGAAGTCGCCGCTCGCCGGCCACGGCTTCCACGCCGACCGGCTGATGGTCGAGGGGGAGCACGTCCACATGGCCTATCTTCATTCCCTCATCCAGAGCGGCGTCCTGGGGGCCCTGCTCTTCACCGCGGCCATGGCCGGGCTGTGGTGGGTGCTGATCAAGAACCGCGTTCCGCAGCGGCTCGCGGCCGTCGAGGGCGAGTCCAATTTCCTGTTGACCGAGTCCGTGGCCGTCATCGGCTTCATGACCGCCCGGAGCTTCTTCGAATCGACGGCCGCGTTCTACGGCGTCGACCTGCTCCTTCTCCTGCCCTGCATGGCCTACGTCCAAGTCTGGTGCCGGAGGAACCCGCCGCTATGAGGATCCTCCTCCACACGATGTACTTCCTGCCCGATTTCGGCAGCGCTCCCATCCTCATGAACGAGCTGGCCGCGTCCCTGGCGACCGCCGGTCACGAAGTCGAGGTCGTAACGACCCTCCCGCGGGTGAGGTCAGCCGGCTTCCCGGCCCGTCTCTATTCCCGGAGCCGGACCGATGGCTTTACGATCAAGAGGTTCTGGACGAACGCGACGCCGCATCCGCTCGGCCGGCTTCTGGCCTGGAACATCTACACGGCCGGCGCCCTGGCCAACCTTCTTTCCGTCGGCCGGGGGGACATCATGTTCCTGAGGACCCCGCCGCTCCAGCTCGGCATGCCGGCTTTCTGGGCCAAGGCCCTGCGCGGGACGAGGACGCTGGTCAACGTCCAGGACATCCATCCCGACCTGGCCATCGAGTCCGGGATCCTGAGGGATCCGGCCGGGATCCGCTTTGCCAAAGCCCTGGAGCGGTGGGTCTACGGCCTGGCCGACCGCGTCGTCGTCATCAGCGAGGGATTCAAGAGGAACCTGCTGGCCAAGGGCGTGCCGGAGCCCAAGCTCGAGGTCATCCCGAACTGGGTCAACACGGATTTTCTGAAGCCCCTGCCCAAGGACAACCCCTTGGCCCGCAAGCTCGGGCTCCACGACAAGTTCGTGATCATGTATTCGGGGACGATCAGCATCAGCAGCAACCTGGCTCTGGAGCGGGTCCTCGAAGCCGCCAAGGCCCTGGCGCCCGAGCGGGAGGTCCTCTTCGTCATCGTCGGCGAAGGTCTGAAAAAGGGAGCGCTGATGGCCAAGGCCTCGTCCCTGGGCTTGGACAACGCGGTCTTCCTGCCCTTCCAGCCGTACCCGGACCTGCCGGCCCTGTTGGCCTCGAGCGACGTCCTGCTCGTGCCGCTCGACGAGCAGAAGTCCCAGCTCTCGGTCCCGTCCAAGCTCTACAACTTCATGGCTGCGGGCCGTCCCATCCTGGGCCTGGCGACGGAGGGCTCCGAGGTCGCCGCGCTTCTCAGGACAACGGGCGGCGGCATATCCATTCCGCCCGGGGACCTCGCCGGCTTCGAGAGGACCGTCCTCGACCTCAAGCGTTCGCCGGACGCCCGCCGGGCGGCGGGGGAGAAAGCCCGGGAGTTCGTCGTCCGGACCTTCGCCAAGGACCGCATCCTGGCCCGCTTCGACAGAACACTGAGGGAGATGGCCGGATGACCCCGAGGCCCGCGTTGAAGACATTCCTCGGCTACTTCCTGCCGCCCCTTTTATGGATGGCGTTCATCTTCCCGTTGGGCAACCGGGCCCTCGGTTCGAGCAAGATCTACGAGGTCTTCATGGCGGTCGTCTCGTGGGCCTTCCCCCGGGCTCCTGTAGCGACGCTTGACGTCGCCTACATCGTGTTCCGGAAAGGCCTTCACTTCGTGGAGTACGGGCTGCTGGCCTTTCTCCTCTACCGGGCGTTCCGGGCGGTCCGGGGGATCGAGAGGTCCGGATGGCCCCTGATCCTGGCCGGCCTGGTGGCCGTGTTCTATGGCCTGCTCGACGAGTTCCTGCAGACGTTCGTCCCGACCCGGACGGGAAGCCCGCTGGACTGGATCGTCGACACGGCCGGCATCGTCACGGTCCTCGTCCTGATCGCCCGGAGAGAGCGGGCCCGGGGCCGGGCCCCGGCCGGGTCGGCCGTCGGGAACGCCCTGCTCCGCGGGCTTTTTTTGAAGCGGCCGTTCGACATCGCGCTTTCGGGCCTCGGGCTGATCCTGTCCGCTCCGCTTTGGGCGGTCATCGCGGCGGCCGTCAAGCTCCAGGATCGCGGCCCCGTCTTCTACGCCCAGGAGCGTGTCGGCCGCGGCGGCCGCCTGTTCAAAGCCTTGAAGTTCCGGTCGATGATCAGGGACGCGGAGGCGGAC
>CAYREO010000010.1:68299-114914 GCA_964423315.1 uncultured Eubacteriales bacterium
CCCGTTCAGGCCGTCGAGAACGATCCGAGAGTGACGCCGGTCGGGCGCATCCTGCGGGCCACGGCCATGGACGAGCTGCCCCAGCTCGTCAACATCCTCAAGGGCGACATGAGCTTCGTCGGGCCCCGCGCCCTTCGGCCGAACGAATTGGAGACCGGCGGCGGCCCGGTCTCCGGGGCGATCGCCGATATCCCGGGATACGCGCGGCGCCACGAGGTGCGGCCCGGCCTGACCGGCCTGACGCAGGTCTACCTTCCCGGCGACACGCCCCGGAGAAAGAAGTTCCGGGTCGACGCCATGTACATCCGCAAGCGCTCCTTCTGCCTCGACCTCAAGCTCATCGCGCTTTCGTTCTGGATCACGTTCCGCGGGAAGTGGGAGTCGCGGGAACCGAAGGTCTGACCCCGCCGGCAAATTGACTCGGCGGGGGTCTTGATAGAGAATGACGTCATGAGAACGGAACGAACCGACGTCGTCGTCGTCGGAGGCGGGCCGAGCGGACTGCGCGTGGCCGGCCGTCTGGCCGCCGAAGGCCGCGACGTCCGCGTCCTCGAGCGGAAGCCCCGCGTCGGCACGAACGTCATCTGCACGGGGATCGTCGGACGGGAGGCGTTCGACGACTTCGGGCTGGACCGCGAAGCGGTCATCGGCGAGATCCGCACGGTCCGGCTCGTCTCGCCTCGGGCCACGGTCCTGACGTACGAGCACCCGAGGCCGTTCGCATGCGTCGTGGACCGGGAGAGGTTCGACGGCGGGCTGGCCGAGTCGGCCCGGGCGGCCGGGGCCGGGCTCGCGTTCGGGACCTCCGTCGAGAGGATCGAGTTCGGACCCGAAAGCGTTGTCGTCGAGGCCCGGGACGCGGCCGGCGAGCCCGTCCGCCTCGCCGCCGCGATGGCGGTTCTAGCTTCAGGCGTCGACGCGCGCCTGCAGAAACTGGCCGGTCTCGGCCGGGCCCGGGACTTCCTGAACGGGGCCCAGGTCGAGGTTCCCGCCCGCGGCGGTCCGGAACCGACGACCATCGTCTTCGGCCGGGATCTCGTCCCGGGCGGTTTCGGCTGGGCGGTCCCGGCCGGCGAAGGCAAGGTCCGGGTCGGTCTGTTGACGAGCAAGGAGCCGGCGTCCGCCCTGAAGAGGATGATGGAGACGAGCTTCGGCGACCTCGCCCGCGGGGCCGAAGACGTGCCGGTCAGGACCAAGCCCGTCGCCCAGGGCCTGATCACACCGACGTTCGCGGACCGTGTCCTGTCCGTCGGCGAGGCGGCGGGCCAGACGAAGACGACGACCGGCGGCGGGATCAGCTACGGTCTCCTCTGCGCGGACCTGGCTGCGGACGTCATCCGGGGAGCCTTTCGGACGTCGACCTTCGGGGCCGGCCGTCTGGCCGAATACGAGCGACGCTGGCGGAGGGCCCTCGAAAAGGAGATCGTCGTCGGCTACTACACCCGCAAGATGTGCGCCCGCCTGAGCGATGGGCAGATCGAAGGGCTGTTCCAGCTGGCCAGGACCGACGGCATCGTCCCGATCATCCGGGAGAAAGCCGACTTCGAATGGCACAGCGGGCTCATTTTCGCCCTTCTCCAGCGACTCTCTTTCATGAGGCCCTTCCGGGCCGCGAAGGACCGGCTCGTCCCGCGGGACGAAAGCCTGTCCTAGGCAAGCGGCCCGGGATACGGGTCCCGAGACACGGATACGAGAGACCCGCAGATGACAAGATCACGGCTGGCAGGAGTTCTTCTGCTCTTCGCCCTCCTCGGCGGAAGCCGTCTGGCCGGCCAGTCCTACAGGAGCTTCATGGACGAGTGGAACAGCATCCGCCAGGGCCCCGGGTTCCGTTTGGGGCCGCTGAAGGTCGTGCCGGCCTTGCGCCTCCTCGACGTCGGGTACGATTCCAACATCTACTACCGGGCCGTCGAGAGCGAAGTCGTCGCCGATTACACGGCCGTGCTGTCGCCCGAGGTCAAGGCCTATTGTCCGGTCGGGCATTCCCTCTTCCTGTATGTCACGGAGAATCCCGAGTATCTCTTCCTGCTCAACGAGACCGGCCTGCGAACCTTCACGAACAGCCTCTCCTCGGGGCTCCGGCTGCTCGCCCTCCGGCGGTTCTCGCTGTCGGCCGATCATCACGCCCGAAAGCACGTCCGCCGGGCCACGAGCGAATTCGAACGGCCCATCGAGTCCGCCGCCAGGGGCTGGGACGGCGGTCTCTTCTTCGAGACGGCCCGCGGGACATCCTTGGGGATCCGCGTCTCGTCGGAGGCCTTCCGGCACCGGGACATCGCCGCGCCGGGGCCGGTGGACCATTATGCCCGGGCCCTCGACCGCCGGGAAGATTCGGCGGCCTTCGAGCTCTATTACCGCGTCTTCGCGGAGAGCCGCCTCTTCGCGTCCGTCCGGATGTCGCGGGACGAGTTCCGCGACCCGGCCTCGGCCTGGCGCAACGCGCGCTCGGTCCGGGCGATGGCCGGCCTCCGATTCCCGCTCCTCGGCCGGGCCACGGGGCAGGTCGCGCTGGGCTGGAAGGCCTTCACGCCGGAGTCGCCGGACCGGGAGCCGTTCTCGGGGCTGGTCTCGGCCACCGACGTCCGCCTTCGGTTCTGGAGGCTCGGCGTCGACCTCGGCTACGTCCGGGACAACTACTACTCTTACCTCGACACCGCCTATTATTATGTCGAGGACCGGTTCCGGGGCGGCTTGTCGGTCTATCTTCTTCCGTTCCTTCGTCTGGATGCCGGATACCAAGGCGGGACGCTCGATTACCCGGAGCCCCAGCTCGTCTGGCACCAGGGCCAGCCCGTCCCTGTCCCCGACCGCCGGGATGCCCATCGGACCTGGTCCGCGGGCCTGGTCGTGCGCCTCGCCGGGAGAGCGGGACTCGGCCTCAGCTACAATCTCTACAGACGGACCTCGAACGCCCCGGGATACGATATCGAGCGCGGCTTCGTCGGGGCCTCGCTGACCTATGATTTCTAAGGAGTCGGACATGAGAAAGACACGCATCCTCCTCGCATACATCGGCCTCGCGCTGGCCGCGGCGAGCACCGCGGCGGCCGGCCTCCAGTCCTCGAGCGATTACCGGATCGGGGCCAGGGACCTCCTCGAGATCACCGTGCTCGGCGTCGCGGAGATCAACAAGCTCGTCGTCCGCGTCTCCGAGGATGGCCTGATCACCCTGCCGCTCCTCGGCGAAGTGAACGTCAACAACCTGACCCGGTCCGAGGTCGAGCGGGAGCTGACCCGCAGGGTCGGCGAGAAATACGTCCGGAACCCCCAGGTCACGGTCTTCATCCAGGAATACCTGAGCAAGAGGGTCTCGGTGCTCGGCGCCGTGGAGAGGCCCGGCCCGTTCGAGCTGCTGGGGCGTCAGACCGTGCTGTCCGTCATCTCCCAGGCCGGCGGGCTGACCCGGGACGCCGGCAAGGAGATCATCGTCATCCGGCAGGTCGAGGGCGGGGACAGCACGACTTTCCGCATCCCGATCGACGACCTGTTCATCAAGGGCGAGGCCAAGCTCAACATCCCGCTGGAGCCGGACGACATCGTCACCGTCCCCGTCGACAAGCTCGTGCCCATCTATGTCTTCGGGCAGGTCCGCAACCCGGGGGCCCTGCAGGTCCGCAAGTCCAGCCTGCCGACCTTGACCCAGGCCATCGCCCAGGCCGGCGGGTTCTCCGACCGGGCCGTCAAGAGCAAGGTCAAGATCCGGCGGAAGGACGCCTCCGGCAAGGATCTGGAGATCACGGTCAATGTCAGGAACATCCTCAGGGGAAGGCTGAGGGACATCCCGCTCCAGGAAAACGACACCGTCTACGTCCCGGAGAGCCTGTTCTAGGCCGGGGCGGGGGGAGTTCGAGCCATGAACGGAACGACAGCAAGAACGGACCGGAAGGAGATCGACCTTCTCGAATACGGGAGGATCATCCTCAAGCGCCGGTGGGTCCTGGTGACGACGGCGGCCGTCCTGGTCGCCCTCGCCGCGGTCCTGTCCTTCACGAGGACGCCCCTCTACCGGGCCACGGCGACCCTGCTCATCGACGAGCCGGGGTCGAGCATGCTCAACATCCAGGACATCCTGAGCTCCGGCGCGTATTACCGGACCGACTACCTCGGCACGTATTTCAACACCCAGCTCCGCCTGCTCACGAGCCGGTCGCTCGCCGAGCGGGTGGCCCGCAAGATGAACCTGGCCAGCCGGCCCGAGATGCGCGCGGAGCAGGAGGCGCGCTCGGCGGCGGCCCGCAAAAGGGCGGCCGCCGGGCCGGGCGGAGAGCCCGAGGCGCCGCTCTCCCAGGCCGGCTACGCGTTCGTCGTCCTGGGCGGCCTGGCCGTCCAGCCCGTCGAGGAAACGCGCCTCGTGTATGTGAGCTACACGTCCCCCCATCAGCTCCTGGCGGCCGACATCGTCAACACCGTGGCCGAGGAATTCGTCAACTTCTCCGTCGAGACCCGCTACGAGGCCACCAAGCAGACCTCGGAGTTCCTGACCGAGCAGATCGCCCAGCTCCGGGAGGACCTCAAGCGCAAGGAGCAGGACCTCCAGAAGTACGGCCAGGAGAAGAACCTCCTCTACCTCAGCGACAACGAGAGCTCGATCGTCAACAAGTTCGCCGATGTCAACACGGCCTTCACCGAGGCCCAGATCGACCGCTACGCCAAGGAAGCGGTCTATCTCGAGCTCCGCAATCTCAACATCGACGCCCTGCCCCAGTCCGTCAGCAGCCCCTCCATCCAGGCCCTCAAGAACACCTATGTCCAGGTCAAGTCCGAGTTCGAGGAGAAAGGGCAGTTCTACAAGCCGGACTACCCGGAGATGGAAAAGCTCAAGGCCCGGCTGGACTCCACGAAGAGCGCCCTCGAGGACGAGATCCGGAAGGCCGTCGATTCGGCCGAGGCCGCCTACCGCGCGGCCCTGAAGAAGGAGAGCTCCTTCGCCGGCCTCCTCGAAGCCCAGCGGGCGGACGTCGCCCGGATGAACAACAACGCGATCTTCTACCGGACCCTGAGGACCGAGGTCGAGAACCTGCGGACCCTCCTGAGCACGCTGGTCGCCAAGCAGAGCGAGATCCAGGTCTCGAGCCAGCTCGGCGGCCTGCGGACGAGCAACATCAAGGTCGTTGACCGGGCGCTGGTCCCGGCCAAGCCGTTCACCCCCAACATCCGGCGGAACATCATGACGGCCCTTCTCCTGGGCCTGTTCGCCGGCCTCGGGCTGGTCTTCCTGGCGGAGTTCCTCGACAACACCGTCAAGGGCCCCGAGGACGTCGACAAGCTGACCGGACTGCCCTCTCTCGGCATCATCCCCTACCTCTCGGCCGACAGCCTCAAGAAACGGTCCGATCCGTACGGCAGCTACCGGTCCTACGGGAGGGAAGCGGAGCGGCCCGAGGAGACGCTCCCGGAGACGAGCGAGATCGAGCTCGTCAACCACCTCTACCCGAAGTTCTCGATCGCCGAGGACTACCGGACGGTCCGGACCTCGATCCTGTTCTCGCACGCCGACAGCGCTCCGAAGACCATCTGCTTCACGAGCACTCTGCCCCAGGAAGGCAAGACGGCCACGGTCTCCAACATGGCCGTCTCGTTCTCCCAGCTCGAGGGCAAGGTCCTGCTCATCGACGCCGACCTTCGCAAGCCGCGCCTGCACAAGGTCTTCAAGCTGAGGAACAAAATCGGGCTCAGCTCGTTCCTGACGGGCAACAACTCCTTCGACGAGGTCGTCCAGAAGACCGGCATCGAGAACGTCTGGGCCGTGCCGGCCGGGCCCCATCCGCCCAATCCGGCCGAGCTCCTGAACTCGAGACGGATGCGGGAGCTGATGTCCCTCGTCAAGGACCGCTTCACGACCGTCCTGCTCGACACGCCGCCCGTCCTGGCCGTCATCGACCCGGTCATCGTCAGTTCTCTTGCGGACTCCACGGTGTTCGTCGTCCGGGCCGGCAAAACGGCCCGCAGGCCGCTCGTCCGGGCCGTCGAAGAGGTCCGGAAATCCAAGGCCGACATCATCGGCGTCGTGTTCAACGAGGTCAGGATGGGACGTCAGGCCGGCGCGTACTATCATTATTATCAGTACGAATACCGGGCGGAGCCGGGCGCCGGGGAGATCGGCGCCGGTCCGGCGCGGGCCGGGAGACCCGGTGGGGAGGGCCAGGCGTGAATTCCGGCCTCGATCGGGCCCGGGCCGTCCGGCCTCTGCCTCGGCGGATCATCGAAATCGGCCTGATCGCGCTTCTCGCTGCCAGCCCGCTGCCGGCCGCTTCGGTCGGCGATGGGCCGCTCCTCGCCCTCGAGCTGACCATCGCCCTGATGGCCGCCGCCTACGTTATCCTGGACCCAAAGCCGGCCTTGAACGCCCATCTGCCGCCGGTCCTGAAAGGCCTGAGGCCGCTTGTGGCCGGTTTCTTCGGGTTCCTCGCCATCCAGATCATGCCGCTTCCGGCCGGCATCGTCCGCGTCCTGTCTCCGGCGGCCTACGGCTTTCGCCGGCTCAATGTCCCCGATTTCGCGGACATGAAGGTCATGAGCTTGTCGCTGGCCCCCTCCCAGACGTTCAAGGAAGGGCTGGAGCTGGCCGCCTATTTCCTGCTGGGCTTTCTCGTCGTCCGGACGGTCACCGAGGGGCGCATGATCCGGACCGTCATCTTGGTCCTTACCGCCTCGGGCGTCTTCCAGGCCCTTTACGGGCTTTACGAGCTGACGACCGGCAGCCCCCGGCTCCTGTTCTACCCAAAGCTCTTCAACCTCGACTCCGTGACCGGCACGTTCGTCAATCGGAACCACATGTCCGGTTACCTGGAGATGATCATTCCGCTCGTCGTCGGGCTGGCCGCGGCCCGGATGAATCTCCTGACGTTCGGGGCCAAGGGGCTCCGGGAAAGGGTCCTCCTGTGGGCTTCCAAGGGGGCCCTCCAGAACGTCCTCCTCATGGCCTCCGTCGTGATCATGTCCTTGGGGATCGTCCTCTCGCGATCCCGGTCGGGGCTGTTCGTCCTGGTCTTCTCCTTTTTCCTCTTCCTCGGCTTTTCGGCGATGGTCTACGGCCGGACCGGCCGCCGTCGGAAGTGGGTCCTGAACTCCATCCGGGTGACGTTCGTCGCCTTGACGATCATCGCCCTTTATGTCGGCATCGGGGCGACCGTCCAGCGTTTCGCCCTCGACGACCTGCTGCACGAGGAAAGGCCGCAGTACTGGGCCAATGCCGCGGGCATGATCAAGGACTTCCCGCTCTTTGGGACGGGGCTGGGGACGTTCGCGTCCGTCTACCCGGCCTACGAGAGGATGCCGGGGACGGAAATGCACCTCGCCCATGTCCACAACGATTGGCTCGAGTACGCGACCGAGCTGGGCCTTGTCGGGACGCTGCTCCTCCTGGGGTGCGTCCTGCTCGTCGTCGTCCGATCCTATCTCGCCTGGCGGGTGCGACGGGATCCGGAAGCCAGGGGCCTGGCCCTCGGCGGCCTCGTGGCGCTCGCCGGAGCCGGGGTCCACGCGATGACGGATTTCAATCTCCACATTCCGGCCAATATGCTCCTGTTCACCGTCGTCCTGTCACTGACCCTGGTCATGTCCTATCACCGCAAGACCTGAAGTACGATCATGAAAAAGCTCGCGATGTTGGCGGCCCTGGCCATCCTGGGCGTCCTCCAGGCCGCCGTGGCCTGGAACGCCCATCTTCTCTCCGTGGCGCAGGAAGGACGGCTCAGCCCCGGCGAGGCCGTCAGGACCCTCCAACTTGCCAACCGGGTCTATCCCTGGAACGACCTCGTCCATCTCGAGCTCGGCCGGGCCCTCTTCGAACAGGCTACGGAGACCCTAGGCGATCCCGCGGTCCGCGACGACGCCCTCCTCCGGTCCTCCAAGGCTTTCATGGCGGCCCTCCGCCTCAATCCCGGATCGGCGGCCGGCCATTTCCATTTCGCCCAGACCCTCCTCTACATGAACTACTTGTCGCTCCCGGTGCCGCTGCCGCCGTTCGAGGCCTACAAACGGGCGGCCGCGTTGACCGGGCACAACACCCAGATCTTTTTCGAGGTCGGCCGGGTCCTGCTCGGCCGCTGGGAGGAGCTTTCCGCCGAGGAAAAGGACTTCACGCTGGGCATCCTGGAAAAGGCCATGGCCGGAAGGAGCGAGGAAAGACTTTCGGCCCTGCTCGAGGCTTGGGGGCTCGGCGCGGACGGGGATCCCGCCGTCATCGAGCGGATCCTGCCCGAAGATCCGGCGCTTCTCAGGACCTACGCCCGGTTCCTGGGGGAGAGGTCATCGAGGCTCGATGCCCGGCATGCCGCCCTGGCCAAGGCGGAGAGCCTCGAGTTCCTCAGGGCCAAGGACGACCTGGCCCGGGCCGAACGAGCCATCGATCGCTTTCAGGGCGCGGAGGCCGAAGCGCGTCTGCGCTCCGGACTCCGGGTCCTGGACTCCATCCGGTTCTATCAGTCCCTGGCCGACAGCGAGCTCATCGATCCGGCCGAGTTCGAGACGGTCCGCAAGACAGCCCTGAGGCTTCTCGTTCAGGTCCGCATCGACCGGAGCCGAAGCCTCGAGGACCCAGACGGCATGCTCGCCCGTTATCTCGACGTGGAGGACCGGATCCCGGTCCTTGGCGAGTTCGAGGCCTTCCTCAGGGAACGAGGGTTGCTCGGCGAGGGTAGCCTGGCGGCGGGCGGGATCGGCGATCTGCGGGTCCTGGCCTTCCGGATGGCTCTGGGTTTCAAGCAGAACAGATACCGGGACATCGTCAGGGCGGGCGATGCGCTCGCCTCGAGCTATCTGGTCGTCCCCGATTCCAGCCGGCCGGACTATGTCCGGGTCCTTGTCCTCATCGGGGAGTCGTGTCTCAAGCTCGACTACGTTTATGAGGCGGAAAATCACTTCCTCAAGGCCTTGGAGATCGCCCCCGACGACCTCGGGGCCTTGTTGGGCATCGAACGCTGCTACGAGCGCCTGAACGACGGCGCAAAGGCGGCCGCGGTCCGGAGGACGATCGAGGGTCTCCTCGCTCCGCGCCGGCTTGATCTCGACCGGCCGTCCGTGGGCGGGGGCCGGGCGTTTTCCGCGGACCTGGTCCTCGACGGACGACCGCAGGTCATCCGGATCGAGTTCGAACGTCCTCGGGCGGAATCGCCCACCCTGATCACGGCCGTCTTCAACGGCCGCGTGGCCTGGGACGGCCGGCTCGAAGGCGGGGCCGCCGCTTTCCGGACGGGCGCCCGACCGGGGCTGAATACCCTCCGGATCGAGGCTCTCGGCGGGCCCGTCCATCTCCTCAGGATCACCCGGGAGATCCAACAGCGCTAGAAAGGCCGCCGGGCCACAGAAATGCTTGACTTTTCCTCTGTTAGGCGGATATCATAAGGGTGGCTAAGGAGGCGTCTATGAGAAAAGATGCCAAAATCTTCATTGGCGGGGCGGTCTGTCTTGCCCTCATCCTGACCCTGTCCCCGCCGGCCGCGACGTCCCAGGCTTCCATCACGGGGAACCTTATGGGGTTCGTCTTTGAAGCGGACGGCGCGACGCCCGTGGACGGGGTCGTCGTTTTCGTCAAGAACGTGACGACGGGAGCGGTTTGGGAGAGCACGGCTTCGGACAACCTGGGCATCTTCAAGGTCGAGGGGCTCGAAGCCGGGATCTACGCCCTTGCGGCCAGCTCCGGACGCGGCAACTACAATTCCCAGGATTTCTTCGGGGTCAATCCCGGCGAGACGGCCAAGATCTCGATCGCCCTCAGCCCCTATGAGACGGAAGCCGCGGCGGCCGCGGCCGCCGCCGTCATCAAGGAGCAAAGGGACAAGGGCGAGGCCTTCATCGGCCGGGTCGCCCGCTACCTTCCCCAGTCCCGGGAGGTGGAAGTGGAAATCGAGGTCGGGCTCCTGCAGTCCGAGGACAGGCTCCACATCAAAGGGGACGTGACGGACTTCTATATGGACGTCAGGAGCCTGAGAGCCTACGGGGCCAAGGCCAGGCGGGTTCTCTCCGGCCAAACGGCCCTGCTGGCGTCTTCGAAGGCCTGTGTTCCCGGCGACTTCGTCTATGTCGTCTGCAAGAGGGGCATCCCGCCCTTCTTCCTGGCCCCTCTCGGCGTCGCCGCCATTGTCGCCGGGAGCGTGCCGCTGAGCGCGATCTACAAGGAAGAGGATATCTCCCAGTTCAGGATCAAGAAATAACCGGGCCGCGCCCTGCCGCGCCGGGCCCCTGACCGTAGGGGTGTCCGCATTGCCTCCATCGTCCGTGAACCGCATTCTCGTTCTAGCGTCCCGCCTCGAGCCGGGACCGGCGGGGCTCCGTGAGGTCGCGGACATCCTCGCCGAGGGTCCGGACTGGGACGGCCTGATCGCCGGCGCGGAGCGGGAAGGCGTCCTGCCGCTCCTCTATCGGAACCTCAAGAGGTTCGAGTCCGCCGTGCCCGGTCCGGTGCTGGACTCGCTCCAAGCGGGATACCTGAGGAACCTGGCCCGCAATACCCGCCTTTATGAGAACCTCGGGCCGCTGTTTGAGGCCGTCAGGGGGGAGGGCCTGAGGACGGCCCTGACCAAAGGCGGCCGGCTGGCCTTGACCCTTTATCCGGACATCTCGCTGCGGCCGTTCTGGGATGTGGATATGTTCGTCCATCCATCGGACTGGCCCGCCTTGAGGGTCGTTCTCGCTGAGCTTGGATACGAAGAGGTCTCCGGCGATGCCGCTATCTTCGAAGCCGGGAAGGCGGGTCTCCATTGGGCCTATTGCCCGTATTTCAAAAAGGACGGCGTTTTCCTGGAGTTCCATTTGAACTGCCTGGGCCTCCATGTTCCATGCCGGCAGGAAGAGGACGTCTGGGCGGATGTCAGGGCCGTGGCCGTCGGGCGGACGGAGGCCGCCGTCCTGGCGCCCGAGCACGAGTTCTGCCATCTCTGCATCCACGCCCAGCAGCATTCCTATCAGCGGCTCTTCTGGTTGACCGATATCGCCGAGATGGCCGAGCGCGGGGGTCTCGGCTGGGACCGGATGGCCGTCTTCTGCCGCCAAGCCGGGATCAGGGCGCCCGTGCATCACGCCCTCCGGCTGGTCAATGTGCTCTGGCCCGGGACGCTGCCTGCCGGACTTATCGCCGGGTTCGAGCCTGGCCCTCTCACCCGGGCCGGCCTCCGTTCTCTGTGGCCGGCCTCCGCCGTGGCAGGCCGATCCATGACCCATTCCTGGCCCTTCTATATGCCTTCGCTGTTCTCCCTTTGGGAACGGAAGGACATCGGCGGCGCTTTGCGGTCCCTGCCGGGTATCCTATTCCCGCCCCGGGCCTGGATGGACCAGCTTCCCGGAAGCGCTGGCGAGCGGCGGCGCAGCCTGTTCGAACGATATGCCGGACGGCTCCTGCGGCCGGTGATCACGGCCGCGAAAAGGCTGGTGACCAGAACATGAACGACGTGCCGGCGATCCTGGCCGAAGACCTCGTCAAGAGGTATCCGGTCTTCGGCGGCTTTCGGGATGTCTTCCGCCCCTTCCGACGGCCGACGACGACGGCCCTGGACGGGTTGAATCTCAAGGTGGCCAGGGGCCGCGCCTTCTGCTTGCTCGGGCCGAACGGCGCGGGGAAGACGACCCTCATCAAGGTCCTGACGACCCTCGTCCTCCCCGACGGCGGCCGGGCGTTCGTCAACGGGCATGACGTCGTCCGGCGGCCCGGCCCCGTCAAGGACGCAGTCGGCTACGCCATCAACGACGAGCGGAGCTTCTACTGGCGGCTTACGGGACGCCAGAACCTGGAGTTCTTTGGGACCCTCGTGGGCCTGCGCGGGGCCGGGCGGGACGCTAAGATCCGCGAGGTCCTGAAGCTGACCGGCCTCGAGCCCGCCGCGGATATGAGGTTCAACGCCTATTCCACGGGCATGCGGCAGATGCTGGCCTTCGCCCGGGCCCTGCTGACCGACGCCGATATCCTGTTCGTCGACGAGCCGACGCGCTCGCTCGACCCCATGGCCGCCGACAAGGTCCGCTCTTTCCTCCGCCGCGAGCTCGTGGATAGGCAGGGGAAGACCGTGTTCTGGGCGACCCACGACCTGGCCGAGGCCGCCTCCGCGGCCCATGAGATCGCCGTCATCGACCGCGGCCGGATCAAGCTCCAAGGAGCGCCCCAGGCTTTGATGGACGGCGCCGGGTCCACGATCCGGGAGATCTACGAGCGCGCCCTGGCGAAGGGGAACGGAGCGGATTTCGGTCGGGGGACCTCGGCCCTGCCGGAAGGAGCGGGGCCTTGAGCGGGTCTCCGGGCGCCGCCGGGTTCGTCGCGAAGCTTCTGGCCTTTCTGCGCCGGGATCTCCTCGAGGCCTTGACCTACAGGTTCACCTTCATCTCCTCTCTCGCCGGCATCCTCGTCTCGTCCGCGACCTTCTACTTCGTCGCCAAGCTCGTCCCTCCCGGCGCGCGGTCGCTCGAGGCCTATGGCGGCGACTATTTCTCGTTCGCCGTCATCGGCATCGCTTTTTCGAGCCTTCTCGGCGTCTTTCAGGAAGGGCTGCCCTCGGTCATTCGCGGCGCCCAGGTCGCGGGCACGCTCGAGGCCCTGCTCGTCACCAGGACCTCGGTGCCCACGATCCTGCTGGGATCGTCGCTGTATTCGCTCCTCTTCCAGGCGCTCCGGACGGGGCTGCACATCGGCCTGGCCGCGGCGGTTTTCGGGCTCACGTTCGGCCGCGTCAACGGGCCGGGCTTCCTCGCCGTCCTGGCCCTCACGGCGCTCTGTTTCTTGAGCATCGGCGTCCTCTCAGCCAGCTTCATCCTCGTCTATAAATCAGGCAATCCCTTCGGGTGGATCTTCGGCAGCGTCTCGGGGCTGCTGGGGGGTGTCGTCTTCCCGGTCTCCCTCCTTCCGGATTGGATCCGCTGGGTCTCCGCGCTGCTGCCCGTCACCCACGCCCTCAACGGCATGAGAAAGAGCTTGCTGGCCTCGGCCTCTTTCGCAGAAATCCTGCCATCGGTCCTCGCCCTGGCGGCCTTCAATGCCGTCCTTCTGCCCCTCAGCCTGGCCGCGTTCCGTCTGGCCCTCCGCAAGGCCAAGAGGGACGGGACGCTGACCCAGTACTGAGCCCCCTTGTCGGCTTTTCCCCTCCGGCGGAGCCGCGCGTTCAACGGAGGGGAGGACGGCCTCCTGTTCTCCCGGCCGGGATTCTGATAACATGGAGTCGGGATATCCGACATGATGAGGAAGGTCACCCTGCCCGCCCTGGTCGCCGTTTGCGTGTTCGGGCCGCTGCTCGGAAGCGAATTGAGCCCCGAGGTCCGGGCGCGGGCCGAGAAGGTCGTCGCCGCGCTGCGGACGATCGAGGCCGAGCAGGGGCGGGCCGATGCGGGACAAAGGGCCGTGAGCTTCACCGAAGCCGAGTTCAACGCCTGGATCGCCTACCGCCTGGTGGAGGAGAAAGAGCCCTACGTCAAGAGCGCCGAGCTGAAGCTCCTCGCGGACGACAGGGTGGAAGGCCGCATCGTTCTCGACCTCGGCAGGGGCCAGGGCGGAGGCCTCCTCGCGCCGCGCCAGGACCTTTTCTTTTCGGCCCGGTTCGAGACCCGCGCCGGGCGGATCAGGATCGACATGGACAGCCTGTTCCTCGGCACCCAAAAGATGTCCCCGGCCGTCATCGACGCCGTCATCGCGCTCGTCGCCCGTCTCCAGGGGGCCGAACCGACGAGCCTGCGCGACTGGTACGACCTCCCTCCGGGGGTCCTCAAGCTCGAAACGAAGCCGGGCCGGCTCGTCGTTATCCACTAAGGGAACAGGGAGCCTGCGGAAGGGACATGATCCGGATCAACAGCGGGATCTACAAGGGCCGTCGGCTGAAGCTCGTGCCCAGCCCGGCGGTCCGTCCCATGCAGGACAAGGTCAAAGGGGCCTTGTTCAGCATTATCCGGGACCGGCTCGTGGGAAGCGTCTGCCTTGACGGCTTCTCCGGGACCGGCTCGGTGGGGCTCGAGGCCCTCAGCCGGGGCGCCAAGAAAGTCGTCTTCGTCGACGAGCTCTACCCGGCCGTCAAGGTCATCCGGGCGAACGTCGAAAAGTGCGGGGCGGGGGACGACGCCGTCGTCATCCACCGTGAGTTCAACCGGGCGGTCATCGACCTGGCCAAAAAGAAGGTCCGTTTCGACCTCATCTTCCTGGACCCTCCCTACAAGCTCCTCGAGGAACGGAACCCGCTCAAGGTCCTGCGCAAGAGAGGCCTGCTGAAGCCCGGGGGGCTCATCGTCATGCGCCATCATGTCAAGGCCCGGCCCGCCGAAGGGGACTTCCAGCTCCGGCGCCGGGTGGTCCTCGGGGACGACATCCTGTCTTTCTACGTCCGGGAAGAGGAGGACGAGCAGCCATGAAAAAGAGCGCCAAGGCCCGGCCCTTCTGGACGGAAACCCCGCTCGTCGACGAACAGGAGATCTTCACTGAGCTCGCGGCGAAGAAGGGCAGCTCGCTTTTTCTGGGCCGCTACTCGATGCAGGAGGTCATGGCGGTCCTCGACAAGCGGAGCTTCTTCAAGGAGGCCCGCAAGAGATTCCTCTGGCCGCTGGCCTTCGATCTCGACTCGTCGGAGTACCCGCTCCAGAGGCTGCAGATCTTCCTCCGCGAGGCCCGGCCGGAGAACATGATCGTCGACATCAAGATCAAAGAGGCCGATTTCGTTCCCCGTCCCGCCCTCGAAGGCCTGCCGCCGTTCCCGCCGCAGAAGGCTCTGGCCTTCGAGTGGCTGACGCTCCAGAACCCGGTCCAGAAGTTCTCCGAGCACTTCACGCCCCTTCCAGGACAGACCCGCCCGGGCTTGAGCCTGGGGCCGAAGATCATGAAGCTTTTCATGTATGTCGGCCGGGTCACGCATAAGGACTGTCTTCTGGCCTTCCCGGCCTTTTTCCATAACGCCCTGCTTTTTTCCCGGTACTTCCGCTTCTGGAACCCCCTCAAGGAAGGGGAGATCCTGGCCATCCGCGGCGCGTTCAGCCATGCGCCTCTCAAGCAGCTGGCCTGGATCGTCCACCTGAACTGCCTGAAGACCGAGGCCGGGACGGCTTACGAGTGGGCCGCCGAGGAGCAGGTCCTGCCGATCAGCCGGCCCCTCAAGGCTTATTTCGACTCCCGGGAATACCGGGACGCGGTGCAAGCGGCCCGCTCGGCCCGGGCCTTTACCGTGGATTGGGCGGAATTCGAGCGCAAGGCGAAGGACGTCCCCGCGCTTTGCGGCGGGCTCTCGAATCTGCTATAATCCCGGCTCGAGGAGACAGCCCCATGAAGAAAGACGTCCACCCCCAGTACCAGGAGTGCATCGTGACCTGCGCCTGCGGGAACACCTTCAAGACCCGCTCGACCAAGAAAGAGATCCGGGTCGAGATCTGCTCCCAGTGCCACCCCTTCTTCACCGGAAAGCAGAAATTCATCGACAGCGCCGGCCGCGTCGAGAAATTCAAGAAGAAGTTCGGCGACGCCGAGGACATCAAGCGGGCCAAGGCCGCCGCCAAGGTCAAACCCGCCAAGTCGGCCAAGCCTAAAAAGCCCGTCAAGTCCGCCAAGCCCAAAAAGATCCTCAAAACGCCCAGAAAATCCGCCTGATGATCCCGGAGCTGCAGGCGCTCGAGGACAAGTTCCGTCGCCTGACCCTTTCGCTGGCCGACCCGGCTCTGGCCTCGAGCCCCCAGAAGATCCGCGAGCTGGCCAAGGAGCGGGCCGAGATCGAGCCCATCGTCCGCAAGTTCGAGGACTACAAGAAGACCCTCAAGGACCTAGCCGAGGCGAGACAGATGGCCTCCGACCCCCGCGCGGAGGCCGACCTCCGCCGCATGGCCGAGGCCGAAGCGGACGAGCTCGGCCGCCGGGAGAAGGACCTCCAGGCGGAGCTCCGGATGATGCTCCTGCCCAAGGACCCCTACGACGACAAGAACGTCATCCTCGAGATCCGGGCCGGCGCCGGCGGCGACGAGGCCTCGCTCTTCGCTCAGGACCTGTTCCGGATGTACTCCCGGTTCGCCGAGGCCCGGGGCTGGGAGTTCGAGGTCCTGGACACGAGCTTCTCTCCCATCGGCGGCCTCAAGGAGGCCGTGGGGAACATCCGCGGCCGCGGCGCGTATTCGCTTCTGAAATACGAGAGCGGCGTTCACCGTGTCCAGCGGGTGCCGAGGACCGAGGCCTCCGGCCGCATCCACACCTCCACGGCGACGGTCGCCGTCCTCCCGGAAGCCGACGAGATCGACATCAAGCTCGATCCCAAGGACCTCAAGGTCGAGGCCTTCGGCTCTTCGGGGCCCGGCGGGCAGAGCGTCAACAGGAACTACACGGCCATCCGCGTCACCCACAAACCCTCGGGGCTCGTTGTCTCCTGTCAGGACGAGAAATCCCAGCACCGGAACAAGGAGAAGGCCCTTCGCGTCCTGCGCTCGCGGCTGATGGACATCGCCCGAAGCGAGCAGAGGGACGCCATCGCCCGCGACCGCAGGTCGCAGGTCGGGACGGGGGAGCGGAGCGAGAAGATCCGGACCTACAATTTCCCCCAGTCCCGGATCACGGACCATCGCTTGAACCGCAACTTCCACAACGTCGAAGCCATCCTGGACGGGGACCTCGATGAGATCCTGGAAGCCTTGGTCCACCAGGCTCAGGCGCAGGCCCTCGGGAGCGCATCGGGTGAGCCCGACTGACCGGTGGGCCTCCCAACCAAGGTCCCTCCTCGACCTCTACCGGCTCGGGGCGTCCCTTCTCGAGGACCGGCCCCAGGCCGGCCTGGAGGCCAAGGTTCTTCTCCTGAAAGCGGCGGCGCTCCCGGAGGAGAGGTTCTTCGCGGCCCCCGAAGTCCCCTGCCCGGCGAGGGTCGAAGCTTCGTTCCTCCGCCTCGTCGAGAAGAGGAAAAGCGGGGTCCCGCTCGCCTATCTGACGAACGTCAAGGAGTTCTGGTCACTGCCTTTCGCGGTCACCCCGTCCGTGCTGGTGCCGCGCCCGGAGACCGAGGTCCTCGTCGAGAAGGTCCTCGAGCTCGCCAGCCGCGAACGGGAGGCCATCCTGGACCTCGGCACGGGGAGCGGCAATATCGCCGTCGCCCTGGCCAGCGAGCTGCCGCGGGCCCGGATCGTGGCCGTCGATGTCTCGGAACGGGCCCTCCGGGTGGCCCGGCGGAACGCGGCCCTTCACAAGGTCCGGAGGATCGAGTTCCGGCGGAGCGATCTCTTCTCGGCGTTCCGGGGCACGGGGGACCGGTTCGACTTCATCGTCTGCAATCCGCCCTACATCTCGCGCGCGGAATGGGAGGCGTTGCCCGCCGAGGTCCGTGATTTCGAGCCCCGCCGGGCCCTGGTTGCGGGTGAGTCCGGACTGGAGATGATCGCGCGGCTCGTCCGGAGGGCCGGATCGTTCCTGAATCCCGGCGGTTACCTCATTTTCGAGATCGGTGACGGCCAGCGGGAGAAGGTCCTCTCGCTCTTCGGCCGGCGCTGGACGGAGATCGAAACGGCCTGGGACCTGGCCGGAAGGCCCCGGGTCATCACGGCCCGACGGGCTCACTTCGCGGGGACGAGAGGCCGGAGGTCCTCGAACGGGGGCAGGATCCGTGTCGTCTCGAAACGGATCTTCTCCCAGACGGCGAGATCGAGGCCGCAGAACGCGTCCACGACCCGCGGATCGAACTGGCCCCCGGAGTTCGCGGTCATCTCCCGGCGGGCCGTTCCGAAATCCCGGGGGGCCCGGTAGGGCCGATGGGAGGTCACGGCGTCCAAGGTGTCGGCCACGGCGAAGATCCGTGCCTCGAGGGGGATGGCCTCTCCCTCGAGGCCTTTGGGGTAACCCTTTCCGTCGTAACGCTCGTGATGGCAGAGGATGATGTTGCCCACTTCGGGAACGAGCTTGACGTCCCGGACGAGCCCGTAACCCAGGGTCGGATGCCGCCGGATGACCTCCCACTCCTCGGGCGTCAGGGGCCCCGGTTTCTTCAGTACGGAATCCGGGATGGCCATCTTCCCCGAGTCGTGGAGCAGGGCGCCCTTACGGAGGTTCTCCAGCTTCCGGGGGTCGCGGATGCCCAGGGCCTCGGCCAGGACGTGGGTGTAGCGGGCCACCGTCTTGGAATGCCCGTACGTCTCGACATCCCGGAGGTCCAGAGCGGCCATGAAGTTCTCCAGGGTCGCATCGTAGGCGTCCTCGAGCTCCCGCGACCGGCGAAGGTGAAAGGCCAACTCCTTCTGGAGCCGTTTGACCTCCAGGCGCAGCGTCTCTTCGCTCATGCCGCTTTTTATACTCTTTTCCCCCCTCCGGTTCAAGGCCGCCGCCCGCTTCAGGACGGCTCATTCTTTCCTTGACAGGGCCGCCCCGGACGCCCATAATATGGGCGCTAAGGTCAAGGAGCCGCCATGGAAAACGACAGCGATTTTGTGCGGGAATCCACGCGTGTCATCGACGAGGTCGAAGGCCAGCTCGAACGCCTGCTCCACAAGAGGTTCGGGGACGTCGACAGGGAGCTCGAGGAGCGCATCAACCGGGAGCGGGAAGCCGCGCTCCGGCGCAAGGAAGAGATCGAGAGGGAATTCCAGAAGGAACGGGCCACCCTCAGCGAATACAGGACGATGGTCAGGGACTTCGAGGAGGAGCGCGGCCGCCTCCTCGGCGAGGCCCGCGAGCGGTTCGAGAAGGTCGTCCGGTTCCAAGAGGAGATCGAGAGCCTGGCCCGGGCCACGGTCGAGGAGATCAAGCGGGTCAACGAGATCCAGGACCGCCTCGAGGACCTGCGGAAAAGAACGTCGGAGAGAGCGGCCTTCCTCAAGAACGACCTCCGGGAGCGGTTCGGGATCGTCGCCGAGGTGGTCGAGGAGGAGCCGGCCCCCTTGGACCTGAACCTTGACGAGGAGCTCGACAAGCTGAAACGGATCAAGGAGCTCCTGGCCATGGAATCGGCCGCCGTTGACCTGGGCATGACGGGCGGAGAGCCAGCCGGGCGGAATGACCTGGCCGCAATGGACGCCGAGGCCGCCGCTTCGGATCTCCCGATCCCCGAGATCCAGGACCTCATCGCCGGCCCGTCCGGGCCGGAAGAGGCCGTCGCCGCTCCTCTGCCGGAAGTCCCGCCGGAGCCCGTGGCGACGGAGGGGGCCGCGGAGGAGACCGAGGACGCCCTGGCCGCGGAGCTCGAAGCCGCCCGCAGGACGGAGCCGGCCAACGGGAGCGGAGAGATCCACTATTTCCAGAAAGACAGGGCGGTCGTCGTCGATGCGGGCAAGCTCTTCGAGTCCGTTGACAGGACGATCGAAGAGGCCCAGCGCCTCTCCGTGAAGCTCGGCCAGACCGAGTCGCCAAAGGACCAGTTCTTCCTCAAGCAGGAGCTCATCAATTGGCAGGAGGGGCTCAGAGGACTCCTCCTGAGGATCATCAAGATGTGCGAGAAAAACGCCTGGAGCCTGCCCCGCTATACGCAGGAGATCCTCGGCGCCCCGACGCTGCGGACGCTCCTTGAACGGCTGAGCATGGAGAACTGGAGCAATCCCGAGGAATTCGCGTCCTTCGCCAAGGCCATGGCGGACATGAAGAAGGCGTTCCTCGCGCGCATCGAACCTCGCCTGCCCTACCTGCGGTCCATTCTCCAAGAGCTCGAAACCGAGTAGCGTCCGGCGGACCGGATCAGGAGAGAGAGGACTCTCTTTTCTGGAAGCGGGAGAGGTAGCTCTCCAGGCTCAGGACTTCCTCCGGCCCCATCTCGCGGAACCTCAGCCCCGAGTAATAGATGGCCGCATCGCCCTCGGCCTGATCCGAGTAGATGACGTCGCTGCGGATGAGGCGGGCCTTGTCCTCGAGAACGAGGATGGTGTCCAGCGTCTCGGCCGGGGGAAGTCTTGTATCCGAAACGATCCGTACCCCGCCCAGGCTGATGTTGATCGTCTTGGCCAGCCGATAGCCCTTGTTCTCCGGGAACATCACGACGGTCGAGGCGGGGATCCTCTCGTATCGCCTTTTTTCCCGGAAGAACCGTCCGGGCGCGGGACGGGCGGCTGATCTCGCAGCCTCCTCGTCCGTTTCCCAGAGATAGCTGCAGACGCGGTTCTTGGTCACCGGGGACGGCTCGGCCGCCGGCGATCTCAGGTCCGGCCGGCGCTTGCCCTTGGCTTCGGCCAGGGCCAGATCGGCCTCCCCGGCCAGGCGCTTGAGATCGGTTTTGGACAAGGGCTGCTCGCTCGGCTTGCGGGGGAAGACCGTGACGCCGAAGGACATCGTCAGGTTGTTGCGGGGCTGGAACTCCTGGTACTCGAAGTAATGATCCTCGACATTCCTGCGGATCCGCTCGGTGAGCTGGGTGGCCTCCTCACGGTCCTTGACGCCGGTCAGGAAGACCAGGAACTCCTCGCCCCCGTAGCGGCTGAGCAGATCTTCCTCCCGGATCGACATCTTGAGGACCCCGGCCAGCTCACGAAGAAGCTTGTTCCCGGCCTCGTGGCCGTTGCGGTCGTTGTAGCTCTTGAACCAGTCGACATCGCCCATGACCAGGGCCATGGAGCCTTCTTCCCGGCGGCGCTTGCCGAGGGCGTTGACCCTCTGGAGGACCTTGTCGAAGAACGGCTCGGGGCGGAGCAGCCCTGTCAGGGCGTCGTACTGGATGAGGTCGAGCTTGGTCATGGCGATGGCCATGTGCTCCGAGAGGCCCTGGAGGATCTGCGCATCCTCCCGGCTGAAGCCGTCCGGGCTGATCTTGCCGCCGACCGTCTTGTTGTAGACCTCGACGACGCCGATGACCTTGTGGTCGTGGCGGATGGGGACCCCCAGCAGGCTTTTGAGGGGCGATTTCAGGAAGGTCTGGTATCGCCGGCTCAGCCGCTTGTCGAAGCCCAGGACGGGGACGTTGATCTCGTGGCCGAAGCGGGCCACGGAGGCCGCGAAGTCCTGAGCGTCGAGAGGGGCGAGATATCTCGAGAATTCCGAGTGCGTCAGGAAGGCGTTGTCCCAGACGAGGGGCTTGAGGAAACCGCCCAGGGTCTCGTTCTCCTCGAGGATATAGACCGTGACGCTGGCGGCCTGGACGATGTCCCGGATGTCCGGGACGATGTCGAGGAGGCTGCTGACGTCGTCCGCCCCGTAGATCTTGCGGAGGATGGCCTCGACCCGCAACCGCTCCTTTTGGGACCAGACGTACTTGGCCTCGATGGCCAGCCTTCGCTCGACCTCCCGGATGAAGTTCGCGTTGAGCAGGTTCTTGATCTCCCGGATCTCCTGGCAGACGTCCCGGACCTTGTTCTGGTTGTGGCGGAGCGCCTGCTTGAGGTCGGCCGACTCGGCCGCGAGAAGGGCGTGGCCGCAGGCCCGGCCGAGGGCCCGGATGAACGGCGCCTCGCGAGGGTTTTCCGGCGAGGTCAGGGCCACGTCGACATAGGCGTTCGGCGGGAACACGGCGGCCGCCCGGTCGAGCGCTCCGGCATCGGCCGAGGTCAGGAGAACGGCGACGGCCGGGTCGATCCGCGGAGGATGGGCATGGACGAGATCGGCGTCCAGAACGGCGACCGCGAACGCCCCTCCGGCAAGCTCCTCGAGGGACTTTTCGGGATCCGGCCCGACGATCGCCGTACCGAACTTCCGGGCCAGGCTGGCCAGACGTTCGGCCTCCGATGATGATGGGTTGATGACGAGAATGCTTTTCCGGGTCATTGCCCTCGCCGCCTGACGATCGAAACCTTGGCTTCCTTCACTATACCCATTTTCAGGCCCGCGTCAACACCTTTTTTCTGTCCGCTCTTTGAATCCTTGCTGAGGGATATGGTATAGTTCACGGCGGGCCTGCGGTCCCCCGAGAGGGCGGACAGGCTGTCTGAAGGAGGTCGAGAATGGTCGCCAAGAGCGCAGGCGCCTCTCCCGCGATCCGCGCCCCCCGGGGCTCCCGTCTGCATACGAAAGGGTGGTCGCAGGAAGGCGCCCTCCGGATGCTGATGAACAATCTCGATCCCCAGGTCGCCGAGCGGCCCGGGGAGCTCATCGTCTACGGAGGGACGGGCAAGGCCGCCAGGAACTGGGAATCCTTCCGGGCCATCGTGGCCGCTCTCAAGAAGCTCGAGAACGACGAAACGCTCGTCGTCCAGTCCGGCAAGCCGGTCGCCGTTTTCAGGACCCACGCCGACGCGCCGCGGGTCCTCATCGCCAATGCCTTGGTCGTGCCCCAGTGGGCCACCTGGGACGAGTTCCGGCGCTTGGAGGCCCTGGGCCTGACGATGTACGGGCAGATGACGGCCGGCAGCTGGATCTACATCGGGACGCAAGGGATCCTTCAGGGAACCTACGAGACCCTGGCCGCGGCGGCCGCCCGCCATTTCGGAGGCACGCTCGGGGGGACGCTGACGCTGACCGCGGGGTTGGGCGGGATGGGCGGGGCCCAGCCCCTGGCCGTGACCATGAACGAGGGCGTGGCCATCGTCGTCGAGGTCGACCCGGACCGCATCCGGAGGCGGCTCGATACGAAGTATGTCGACACGATGACCGAGAGCCTCGACGAGGCCCTGCGTCTGGCCCGTGAGGCGATGAAGAAGAAACAGCCGCTGTCGATCGCCTTGCTCGGGAACGCCGCCGACGTCCTTCCCGAATTCGTCCGCCGGGGGATCACGCCGGACATCCTGACGGACCAGACCTCGGCCCACGACGAGCTCAACGGCTACGTGCCCCACGGGCTGGCCTACGAGGAAGCCTTGGCCCTCCGGAAAAAGGACCCGGAAGGATACATCCGCCGGGCCTACGAGTCGATGGCCGTTCACGTCGAGGCCATGCTCGAGCTCCAGAAACGGGGGGCCCGGGCCTTCGACTATGGAAACAACATCCGCGGGCAGGCCCGAAAGGCCGGGGTCGCCGCGGCTTTCGACATCCCAGGCTTCGTCCCGGAATACATCCGGCCCCTTTTCTGCCAAGGCAAGGGCCCCTTCCGCTGGGCGGCCCTCTCGGGCAAGGCCCGGGATATCTACGCGACCGACGAGGCCGTCGTCCGCGAATTCCCGGAGGACGAGGCCCTGGCCCGGTGGATCCGCAAGGCCCGGCGGCAGGTCAAGTTCCAAGGCCTTCCGGCGCGCATCTGTTGGCTGGGATACGGGGAGCGGGCCCGGTTCGGGGCGGTCATCAACCGGCTCGTGAGGAAAGGGACGATCAGCGCGCCCATCGTCATCGGCCGCGACCATCTCGACACGGGGTCCGTGGCTTCGCCGAACAGAGAGACCGAGGGGATGCGGGACGGCTCGGACGCCATCGCCGACTGGCCCGTCCTCAATGCCCTCCTCAACGCCGTCTGCGGGGCATCTTGGGTCTCCGTTCACCACGGCGGCGGCGTGGGCATCGGGCTTTCGCTCCATGCCGGCATGGTCATCGTCGCCGACGGGACGCCGGCCATGGGCCGCCGACTGGAGCGGGTCCTGACGGTGGACCCGGGGCTCGGCGTCGCCCGTCACGCCGACGCCGGATACCCCGAAGCCGTCGCCTGCGCCAAAGATAAAGGCATCAAGATCCCGCTGTTGAAGTAGGGATCGGCGGATCCCTCGTCAATGGCGAGCGACGCGGGCCGCCGCCTTCCCCACGGCATTGTCAACTCCGTTTTCCGCGCCGTCCGCCTTCCTCTTCCTAACTCGAACCTTGTCAATCGCTTAGCGCGGAGTTGGCAGAGGTCCGATATGGCATGCCCTTTGCTTAACAAGGAGCGAAAGGAGGTTGCCATGAAAAAGTTGGCAGTCGTCGCCCTGGCCGGCCTCATCCTCGTCACCCCGGCCCTCTTCTTCCCCGAAAGCGCCGCCGCCGAGGACTCCGGAGAGTGCTTCCGGGACCACATGGTCTGCCGCGAGAACGCCTTGAACCTGGACGCCCCTTGGTACCAGGTCATGCTGTTCCTGACGCTCTGCGATCTCGCGCTGGCCAAGTGCATCTTGGCCGTCTGAACGGACGGGGGCCCTCGGTTCCGAGGGCCCCCCATACTTCCATCCGCGTAATGAAGAGGACAAGCTTGACATGACATACCGAAAGACCGCGCTTTTCATCATGGTCGCATCGTCGGCTCTGGCCCTGTTCGGCCCGGACGTCCCGGCGTCCACCAGGCTGGAATCCGTTGTCCGGAGCCTTAAGGCCGTCGAGACCGCCGTACGCACGGCTCCGGACCAGCCCGACGAGGCCGTTCTGGCCAGGCCCTTAGCCCTGACTTGCGACGGCGGAAAGATCTTCATCGCCGACGCCCAGGATTGCGCGATCAAGATCTTCACGAAAGACGGAGGATTCGTCGGGGCCATCGGCCGCAAAGGCTCCGGCCCGGGCGAATTCTCCTTTCCGTCGGGTGTCTGCGTCTCCGGCGGCCGGATCCTCGTCGCCGATAAGTTCAATTTCCGGATCCAGATCCTCGACATGGAGGGACGGCCCGTGGGAGGGGGAGGGTTCCGGACCGGTTTCGCGCCGGACAAGATCCATGCGATCGGGGAGGGGGAAGTCCTGGTCACCAGCAACCCGAGCGCCCGTCCCGTCCGGGAGAGCATGCTCCATCTGTTCGATCTGGCCGGGACGATTCTCTGGGAGGGTCTCGAGAGCCAGACGTTCGGCGACCCGGTGTATGATTCGTTCCGCAACATGTTCCTCGTCTGCCCTGATGGGCCGGACGGCTTTTTCGTCGTCTTCCGGAGCGAAGAGCGGACCGTCCTGCGTTTCGGTCCCGGAGGTCAGGCTCTCGGACGGATCCCCGTGGACGACCGTTATGTCTTCAAGCCGGTCAGCCTGCCGTTCAAGGGGCCGCGGAAGAGCCTCCTCGGGTTCTGCTGGGCGGCCGACTTCGATGAGGGTCGGCTCTATCTTCTCGAGCCCGAAGCGATCGAGGGCCGTGACCTCGGGCCCGGTCGCCGTCTGTCCGTCCTCGGCCGGGACGGGCGGCTCGAAGCGGTCATCGACCTGCCCCGCCGCGTGCACCGATTCACGGTCGACGGACGGCGGATTTATGCCCTCGACGAAGAGGGGGAGCTCATCGTTCTCGAGGTCGCCGGATGATCCGCCCGGCATTGGCCTTTCTCCTCGCCGCCGGATTGGGCGGGGCCGTTCCGGAGGCGGGGAGGGAGCGGGCCGCGGGGCGCATCTGCGCATCGCTCGAAGAGGCCGTCCCCGCCGGCGGCCGGACCGTGCTGCTCGTCTTCTTCTCGACCGGATGCGCGATCTGCTACGACGACCTCTTCGAGTCGCGGCTCCTCATCGAGCAGAACGGCTGGCCGGTCGCCATCGTCGGCGTCCACCTCGGGCCCTACGAGGAGCTGAAGGCGTTCCTCGACAAGTACCGTTGGGACCTGCCGGTCGTGCTCGACAGGCGAAAGCTCCTGTTCCGGAAATACCGAGTGACGGCCGTCCCCGACATCGTCCTTCTCGCCGGGGACGAGGTCGCCCACCGCTCCGACCCCTATCACGACCACGGACGGCGTCGGGAGGAGCTGCGAATTTCTCTCGAACGGACCTTCGGCCGCGGGGCCGATCGCCCGGCCCTCAGATGACGGTCCCGTCGGGGATGACGGCACCCTTGGGGACGACGATGAGGCCGTCGACGATGACGCAGTTCTCGGCGGTCGCGGAGCTCAGGCCGTCCCGGTTGACGAGCTTGACGCCGTGCCCGATGCGGGCGTTCTTGTCGATGATGGCGTTGCGGATCTCGCAGTCGCGGCCGATGCCGATCTCAGGGATGCCCCTCTCGCGGTCACGGTCGAGGTCCTGGGCCGACTCGAAGAAGTCGGCGCCCATCATCACGGTCCGCTCGAGCGAGGAGTTCTCGCCGATCCGGGAGCGGATGCCGACGATGGATTGCCGGATCCGCGAGCGGTTGACGATGCTCCCTTCGCAGAGGATGGAGCTCTCGACCTCGGAGGCCAGGATCTTGGAGCCGGGCAGGGCTCGGGCGTGGGTGAACACGGGCCGTGACTCGTCGTAGAAGTCGAAGCGGGGGAGAGGCCGGACGAGGTCCATGTGGGCCTCGAAAAAGCTGGGGATGGTCCCGATGTCCTCCCAGTAGCCGTCGAAGAAGTTCCCGAAAACCCGGCGCTCGCGGATGGCCCAGGGGATGACCTCCCGGCCGAAGTCCCGGAACTCCGTATCGGTCAGCATGTCCCGCAAGACGTCCTGGTCGAAGAGATAGATGCCCATGGAGGCCAGATGGGTCCGGCCGCGGGCCGGGGTTCCGAACCTCTCGAAGACGTCCGCGCCGACCCTCATCCTGTCGACGTCGGCCGGGTCCTTGGGCTTTTCGAAGAACTCCGTGATCCGGCCCCCCGCATCGACCTTCATGACCCCGAACTCCGGCGCCTGGTCCGCCCCGACCGGCGTGACGGCGATGCTGATCTCGGCCCCCGTGTTCCTGTGGAAGGCGATGAATTTCCTGTAGTCCATGCGGTAGAGATGGTCGCCCGACAGGATGAGGACCAGGGCCCCGGGGTCCTCGATGACCGACAGGTTCTGGCGCACGGAATCGGCCGTGCCCTGGTACCAGTTCCGGCTCTCGAGGGTCTGCTGGGCCGAAAGGACGGTGATGAAATCCCGGTGGAAATCGTCGAAACGGTAGGTCGTGAAGATATGGCGGTGAAGGGAGCGGCTGGCGAACTGGGTCAGGACGAAGATGCTCGAGACGCCGGAGTGGATGCAGTTCGAGATGGAGATGTCGATGAGCCGGAAGCGGCCGGCCAAGGGAACGGCCGGCTTGCTCCGGAACTTGGTCAGCGGGTAGAGGCGCGTGCCCTGGCCTCCGGCCATGATCAGGCTGACGACATCTCCCATGTCCGCATTGTATCACGCCCTGGGGGAGGCTTTCCACCCGGGCCCGACGAGCGGACGGGAGGTTCCCGCTCCGCTCGGTCAACGGCCCTCCCCCCGCCGGATTTCCGTTGCCGGGCGGGCGGGGTTCCGGTAATATGGGAGCGGGCATGCATGATGTCATCGTGATCGGGGCCGGGCTCGGCGGGCTAATGGCCGCGGCCAAGCTTGTCCGGGCGGGATTGCGGGTCCTCGTCCTGGAAAAGAAAGCTCTCCCCGGCGGGACGAGCTACGTCTTCCGGCGCGGCGGCTACGCCTTTCCGATGGGACCGCTGTCGTTCAGCTTCCCCGGACGGGTCCGGGAGTTCCTGGCCGAGGCGGGGATCGACAGCCCGCCCGGCCTCCTCAAGAGCCGTTTCGCTTTGCGGGTCCCCGGCCTGATGATCGAGATGTCCCAGCCGCTCGAGGCCCTCAAGGCCGAGCTTTCCGGTCTTTTCCCCGCCGAGAGGGCCGGGATCGCCGCGTTCTTCCTGGAGCTCCGAAGGGCCATGGCCGCGGCCGCCGATCTCGATCGTTGGCACCCGGATTTCCGGACAACCCCGAAGACCGGGCCAGAGAGCGAGGTCCCGGGAGGGCCCATAGAGGACCGGGTTCGCCGGATAGCCGATCTCTCCCGGGCATCGGCCGCGGGTGTCATCGACCGGTTCTTCAACGATGTGCGGTTGAAGGGTTTTTTAGGTTCCATGGGGACGGAGCGTTCATCCATGTCGATGTTGAATTTAGCCCTGATGTGGCGCATCATGGCCGAGGAAGGCATCTGGTTCCCCGTCTGCGGCATCCATGGGCTGACCGACCTGCTCATCGGGCGGATCAGGGAGGGAGGGGGAGAGGTTCGTCTCTGCGCCGCCGTCCACAGGATCCTTGTCCGGAGCGGCCGCGTGATGGGGGTGGCGACCGCCGGCGGCCGGATCTTCGAGGCTCCTTGGGTCGCCTCGAACGCTGATTTCAAGTCGACGTTCCTGGAATTGATCGATCCCGCGGACATCCCGGAGATCGACCTGACAGCCGTCCGTGAGGCTCCTTACACGGGCTCCGAGATCTGTGTTTACCTGGGCTTCCGGCCGGAAAGGGTCGATCTATCCGCGCTCACGGCCGACCACCTCTTTTTCCGTGCCGAGATCAAGGGCGGGGACGACCGCGACCCTGAGGACTTCGAGGACCGTGAGATCGAGATCTGCGACTGGTCCCGCAAAGCCCCAGACCTCGTCCCCCCTGGCCGCGCCGCCCTGGTCCTGAGAGCGGGCTTCCCCTACGGGCGGGTCGCTCCCTTCCGCACGGGAGAGAAAGTGCGGCGTACGGGGTACCGGGAGCTCAAAGCCCGCCTGGCCGGGGGGATGATCAGGGCGGCCGAGCGGGCCTGCCCCGGCCTGGCATCGGCGGTCGAGGTCATGGAGGCGGCGACCCCCTTGACTTACCGGGACTGGGGAGGCCGGACGGACGGCTCCATCGCGGGATGGGACTGGGGACCCGCCCGACCAGGCGAGATGAGGCGTCGTCTTCTCGTCCGGACGGAGGTCGACGGCTTGCTGGCCGTCGGTGCCTATGCGGCGACGGAACTCGTCCTTGGCGGCGTACCCACGGCCATGCTCACCGGAAGCTTGGCGGCGGACGTCGTCCTGGGCCCTACTTGAGCGCCTCCTGGATGGGCCCGATGTCGTCGATGATCCACATCCCCCGGCCGTTCGTGGCGATGACCAGGGCGTTGTCCCGGGGATGGATGGCGATGTCCCACACGTAGTTCGTCGGCAGTCCGACGCCCAGCACGTTCCAGGTCTTGCCGCCGTCGATCGTCACGTAGACGCCCGTGTCCGTCCCGGCGTAGAGGATGCCCGGCTTCTTGGGATCCTCCCGGACGACGTTGACCGGTCCGCCGGGGATATTGGCCGCGATGCTCGTCCAGGTCCGGCCGTAGTCGGTCGACTTGAAGATGTAGGGATCGAAGTCGTCGTCATGGCGGCCGACGAGGGTGATGTAGACCGTCGCCGCCTCGTACTTCGAAGCGACGATCTTCCAGACGTGCTTGTTGAAGGGCAGCCCGGCGGTGATCTCGGTCCAGTTCACGCCGCCGTCGCGGGTCACCCAGGCCCGGCCGTCGTCGGTCCCGGCATAGACGACGCCGAACCTGAACGGGGATTCATCGATGGCCGTGATCGTGGCGAAGGGAATGGCATAGGGCCACTTGCCCTGCTGGGCCGGGTTGTTGTAGGTCAGGTCGGGGCTGATGCGGTCCCAGCTGTCGCCGCGGTTCATGGACCGGAACAGGTACTGGAAGCCGTGGTAGATGACCTGGGGGTTGTGCGGCGAGAGGGCCAGTCCAGCGAGCCACTGGCCGCGGTACTCGGCCTCGCCTTCGGCCGGCTTGGGGAAGATCCGGGTGCTCGTCCAGCGGCCGTCCTTGAGCTCGGCCCGTTCCAGGCGGCCGTAGAATGACGAGGAATAAACGGTGTTGGGATCGGTCGGATCGATGGCGTGGAGCGTGCCCTCGCCTCCCGGCGCGGTTTCCCATTTGGGCTCTTGGGCGGCCCGGCCCCGTCGGCCGGTCGCAGCGGCGGCGCCGCGGATGAGCGGGATCTGGCCGCGGTAAGAGCCCTGGTCCTGGACGGAGCCGTAGGCCCAGAAGGGGGTGGAGTTATCCAAGGCGACGTTGTAGAACTGGACGCAGGGGATGCCCTTGTGGAAGTCCCGCCAGGTCTTGCCGCCGTCGTAGGAGATGTTGGCCCCGCCGTCGTTGACGTTGATGAGGTGGTTGGAATCGAAGGGATCGATCCACAGGCCGTGGTGGTCGCCGTGCAGCCCTTCCCAATAGAGGTTGGTGAAGGTTCGGCCGCCGTCGGTGGACTTGGCCAGGCCCAGACCCATGATGTAGACGGTGTTCTCGTCGTTGGGGTCGACCCGGATCTGGCCGAAGACCCAACCGTAGGTGCCGCCGAAGCGCTCGAAGTACTCCGAGGCCGGGTTCATCTTGCGCCAGGTCTCGCCCTGGTCGTCCGATCGATAGACCTCGGCGCCGACGATACCCCGTTGACGGGGCCGGCCGTAGGAATCGAGCTCTCCGGCCCGGGCCTCGCGTCCGGGCGTGTGGTTGTCGACGAAAGCGTAGACAACGTTGGGCTTGGTTCGGCACAGACTCAGGCCCGTGCGACCGGTCAGCTCCGTGTCGGGTAGGCCGACGGTCAGCAGCTTCCAGGTCTTGCCGCCGTCGGTCGTTTTGTGGAGGCCGTCCTCGCCGCCGGGCATGGGATCGCTCCAGCGCCGCCGGATGCGGTTCCAGCTGGAGGCGATCAGGGTATCGGGGTTCTGGGGGTCCATGACGATGTCGATGACTCCGACGCGCTCGTTGATGTAGAGGACCTTCTGCCAGGTCTTGCCGCCGTCGCTCGTCTTGTAGAGCCCGCGCTCGGGGTTGGTCGTCCATTCGTGGCCCGAGGCCGCGACATAGACGATGTCGGGGTTCTTGGGGTGAATGAGAATGCGGCCGATGGTGTAGGTCGCCTCGAGTCCCATGTGGGTCCAGGTCTTGCCGGCGTCGGTGGACTTGTAGACGCCGATCCCGGCCGTCGAGGCCCGGAAAATGTTGGCCTCGCCCGTGCCGACCCAGACGATGTCGGGGTTGGATTCGGAGATGGCGATATCGCCGATGGACTGCGTCGGCATGTCGTCGAAGACCGGCTCCCAGGTCGTGCCGGCGTTGACGGTCTTCCAAAGGCCGCCCGTGGCCGCGCCGACGTAGAAGACGGTCCGGCTGCCGAGGGGGACCTCGACGTCCGTGCAGCGGCCGCCGAGGTCGAAGGGCCCGATGAAGCGCCATCGGACGTCCTTGAACGGCGACGATTCCCGCATGGCCTGATGCTGGCCGAACCACTTCAGGCGCTGGCCGGGATCGGTGTTCTCGATCTTTTTCTGGGCCCTGGCCGCCGCCCTTTGGGCGAGTGCCTGATGGCCTGCCGCGAGAAGTCCGAGCAGGCCGATGATAGCGACGAGCGCTGCAGCCGTCCGTCGGATTGAATGCATGGAAAGCCTCCTTGGAAGTCTGGTGAAACCCAAAAATATTAGATTTCAGCGGGCCTGTCAATATAAAAACGGGGAACGGGGCGCGGAACGAGGCGGGGCGGTCCGCCGAGAAGGGCCTAGGAGAGGATCCGCAGGAGGCGGTAGTCGGGTCCGGTCTCGATGCTTCTGGCCCGGGCGGCCTCGGGGAAGGGCAGGAACTCGATGCGCCCGTTCTTGATGTGCACGCAGCCGTCCGTGCTCCCGTTCCTGAGGGCTTCGACGGCGGCGTGCCCCAGGCGCGAGGCCATGATCCTGTCGACCGCCGTCGGCCGCCCTCCCCTCTGGATGTGGCCAAGCACGGCGATACGGGTTTCGAGCCCGGTGGCTTCGGTGATGGCCGCCGCGACGTCCTGGGCCCGGCCCTTGCCCTCCGCCAGGATGATGATCCAGCTGATCTTGCCGAGCGCGTATCCGTCCCTGATCTCCTGGAACAGGACATCCAGCGGCAGCTCCCGCTCCGGGAGCAGGACTTCCTCGCAACCGCCGGCCAAGGCGACATTCATAGCCAGCCAGCCGGACTGGCGGCCCATGACCTCGACGACGAAGATCCTCTCCATGCTGGTGGCCGTGTCGCGGATCTTGTCCAGCGCGTCAAGGGCGACGTTGAGGGCCGTGTCCCCGCCCAGGGACTGGGCGACGCCGGGCACGTCGTTGTCGATCGTCGCCGGGATGCCGACGACCCGCACGCCGTGCTCCGTGGCCAGGATGTGGGCGGCGGCGAGCGAGCCGTTGCCGCCGATGACGACGAGGCCGTCGACCGCGGCTTGCCGAAGGTTCCGGGCCGCCTGCGCCCGGAATGGGGCCTCGTGGAAGCGATGGGAACGGGAAGTCTTGAGGATGGTCCCCCCGTGGCCGATGATGTTGGAGACCGAGCGCCGGTCGAGGGGGACGAAATCGCCGTCGATGAGGCCTTCGTACGCGCGCCGGACGCCCAGGACCTCGAGGCCCGTTGCGGAGGCCGTCCGGACGACGGCCCGGATGGCGGCGTTGACGCCGCCGCAGTCGCGGGTGAGGACGGCGATCCTCTTCATGGCCCGATTATACACGAAGGAGTGGACAAGGGGGATATCCATCGACCATCGCTTGAACAGGAATCCCCGGGACCGGGAGAAGAACCTTTTATTTCTATGAATGATTGGGTACAATGGGCGCTCAATGAGGACAGAGG
The DNA here is from genome assembly GCA_964423315.1 of uncultured Eubacteriales bacterium. Taxonomy (GTDB): domain Bacteria; phylum Acidobacteriota; class Aminicenantia; order Aminicenantales; family Saccharicenantaceae; genus RBG-16-66-30. The sequence continues at coordinate 100,252 of CAYREO010000010.1, forward strand.
AGAGGATATGAAAAAGATGCTCGTGATCATCGCCGTTCTTTTGGTCGCACTGGCCTTCGCGTCCTGCCGGAAGCAGGCGGCCAAGCTGACCTACCCCGAGACGAAGAAGGTCGATGTGGTCGACGATTACTTCGGGGTCAAGGTCGCCGATCCCTACCGCTGGCTCGAGGACGACAACGCCGAGGACACCAAGGCTTGGGTCGAGGCCCAGAACAAGGTGACCTTCAGCTACCTCGAGAGGATCCCTTTCCGGCCGAAGATCAAGGACCGGCTGACGGAGATCTTCAATTACCCGAGGTACTCCTCGCCGCGCAGGGTGGGCGAGTCCTATTTCTTCACCAAGAACGACGGCCTCCAGAACCAGAGCGTCTGGTATATCCAGAAGGGGCTCGACGGGGAGCCCGAGGTGTTCCTCGACCCCAACGAGCTCTCGGCCGACGGCACCGTCCGGGCCTATCTGATGAGCGAGTCGGCGGACAACCGCTACGTCGCGGTCTCGCGCGGCGAGGCCGGGTCCGACTGGTCCGAGATCCGGGTCATGGACATCGCCACGAAGCAGGAGCTCCCCGACCGCGTCCGATGGGTCAAGTTCTCGGGCGCGGCCTGGCACGGGAACGGGTTCTATTACAGCGGGTATGACGCGCCCGCGCCCGGCGAGGAACTGAGCGCCAAGAACGAATATCAAAAGGTCTTTTATCACAAGCTCGGCGATCCCCAGGAGAAGGACGCGCTCATATGGGAGGACCGGGCCCATCCCCTGCGCTATGTCAGCGCCGGGACGACCGAGGACGAGAAGCACCTTTTCCTGGTCCTGTCGGAGGGCACGAGCGGCTCCGAGATCTGGATGAAGGACCTCGGGAAGAAGGGCGCGAAGTTCGAGCTCCTCGTCAAGGGATTCGACTACGACAGCACGCCGCTCGAGGTCGTCGACGGCCAGGTCCTCGTCCACACCAACGAGGATGCTCCGAACTTCCGCGTCGTGGCCGTCGACCCGCGGAAGCCCGCCAAGGAGAACTGGGTGACGGTCATCCCCGAGAGGACGGAGGTCCTGAGCGGGGCCGGGACGGCGGGCGGTTACCTGTTCTGCAACTACCTCAAGGACGCCAATACGAAGATCTTCCAGCACGCCCTCGACGGCGCGCTCGTCCGGGAGATCGAGCTTCCGGCCCTCGGGTCGGCGGGCGGCTTCGGCGGGAAGCGCGACGAGACGACCCTGTTCTACACGTTCACCTCGTTCACCTACCCGCCGACGATCTACAAGTACGATCCGGTCACGGGCGCCTCGGAGGTCTTCCGCAGGAGCGAGGTCAAGTTCGATCCCGCGGCCTACGAGACCAAGCAGGTCTTCTACGAGAGCAAGGACGGCACGCGGGTGCCGATGTTCATCGTCCACAAGAAGGGGCTCAAGCTCGACGGCAAGAACCCGACCTATCTCTATGCCTACGGAGGGTTCAACATCAGCCTCACCCCGTCGTTCAGCGCCGCCAACATCGTCCTGCTCGAGAACGGGGGCGTCTACGCCATGGCCAATCTGCGGGGCGGCGGCGAGTACGGCGAGACCTGGCATCGGGCGGGGATGCTCGAGAACAAGCAGAACGTGTTCGATGATTTCATCGCCGCGGCCGAATACCTCATCCGCGAGAGATACACGTCGACGCCGCGGCTGGCCATTGCCGGCGGCTCGAACGGCGGGCTGCTGGTCGGGGCCGTCATGACCCAGCGGCCGGAGCTGTTCGGGGTGGCCTTCCCCGCGGTCGGGGTCATGGACATGCTGCGCTACCACAAGTTCACGGTCGGTTGGGGCTGGGCGGTGGAATACGGCTCGAGCGCCAAGGAAGAGGAGTTCAAGTACCTCTATGCCTATTCGCCCCTCCACAATCTGAAGGACGGCGTCTGCTATCCGGCGACCATGGTCACGACGGCCGACCACGACGACCGGGTCGTGCCCGCCCATTCGTTCAAGTTCGCGGCCACGCTGCAGGAGAAACACGCCTGCGAGCGGCCCGTCCTGATCCGTATCGAAACGCGCTCGGGGCACGGCTCGAGCAACCTCAGCAAGGCCATCGAGGACCTGACGGACCAATGGTCCTTCATGTTCTACAACATGGGAGTCAAGCCGATCTACAGATAGCAACGAAGAGGGGGTCAAATCTCCACATTGAACTTTTTTAATAAGTGGAGATTTGACCCCTTCTTTTCTTATCTCTCCGCGAGGGCCTTCTCCAACAGGCTGCGGTACTTGTCCATGAGCTCCTTGTTGAGGTCGTTGGGCGGCAGGGCGTCGGCCGGCAGGAAAGGCTTGTAGGGCCGGATTTTCGTGTATTCCTCGAATTCCTTCCTCAGCTTGGCCAGCTCCTCCGGTTTGGTCAGCAGATCGACGGCGGACGCGGCGATGGCCTTGGCTCCCGCGTTGAGCCCCTTCCAGGCCGTCGTGCCGTACCAGCAGGCGACGTTGGACCAGTGGTGGCCGATGGACCCCGGAACCGAGCCCGGAAAGGTGATCGTCGCTGTCGGGGCGATGAGGGTCACGTCGCCGACGTCGGAGGAGCCGCCGCCGAAGGACATGCCGGTCGGGGCCCTGAGCTTGTCGACCTCCGAAGGCATCCCCTTTTCCTCCACGCCGAGCTCCTTCTGGAGGGCCTTGGCGAAGGCCTGCTCCTCCTCGGTCCAGGCCGGCATCCCGATGAGCTCGATGTTCTTCTGGAAAAGCTCCGCGGCGGCTTTGTTGGCGTGCTGTTGATGGATGGCGCTGATGACCCGCATGGAATCCAGCTCGACGCCCGCGGCCAGGGCCCCGGCCTTGGCGCAATCGACGACCCGGCGGTACATGTCCTCGAGCCGCTCATCGGTGTTCCGGACGTAGTACCAGACGCTGGCCCTGTCGGGGACGACATTGGGGGCCTCGCCGCCCTCGAGGATGACATAGTGGATCCGGTGGGTGAGGGGCAGGTGCTCGCGCAGGTAGTTCGTGGCCACGTTCATGATCTCGACGGCGTCGAGGGCGCTGCGGCCGACCCAGGGCGCGCCGGCCGAATGGGCCGTCTTGCCCTTGAAGGTGAAGATCGTCGAGAAGAGGGCGTTGCCGCCGACCCCGTAGCTGGTCCCGAAACCGCTCGAGCTGTGGTTGTCGATGACCGCGTCGACGCCTTCGAACAGGCCGGCCCGGATCATATAGGGGCGGCTGGCGACGATCTCCTCGGCCGGCGAGCCGAAGACCTTGATCGTCCCCTTGATGCCGTAGGTCTCCATGGCCTTCTTGACGGCGATGGCCGCGGAGACGGCGGCTGTTCCCATGGCGTTGTGGCCGCAGCCGTGGCCCGGCGCGCCCTCGACCACCGGGTCCTTTTTCGGGACGCGTCCCTTCTGGGAGAGCATGGGCAGGGCGTCGAACTCGCCGAGCAGGCCGATGACGGGCTTGCCGGAGCCGTATGTCGCCACGAAACAGGTCGGCATACCGGCCAGGCCCCGCTCGACCGTGAAGCCGGCTTCCTCGAGCGTGTCGGCCAGGAGCCTGGCGGAGTCGAATTCCTGGAGCCCGAGCTCGGCGTATTCCCAGATCCTGTCCGAGATCCGGCCGAATGTCTCGACGGTCTCGGGCCGGCTCAGCCAATCGAGGACGAGCTGCTTCTCCTTGGCGATCTTGACCTTGCTCTTGGCCGCCTGGGCGGCCGCCGGGCCGGGGACCAGGGCGAGGACGAGGGCGACGACGATCCAAGAGACGATCGGACGGTTTCTCATGGGGCCTCCTCCAAAGAGAAGAGATATACAACAATCGCGAAGGCCCGGTCAACAAAGACGCCTCCGGGTTGTCCGTCGGGCCCGCACCTGCTATATTCGGGGCGTCCGCGGCGGGCCGCCGCGAATCCCTCGAAGGAGTGTCAAATGACCCGCACCTTCCGCGCGCTCATCATCGCCGCCCTCGTCGGGCTCACCTCCCTGCCGCTCGCCGCGGCCGGGCTCCTTTTCGACAAGGCGGAATACGCCGCACGCCGGGCCCGCCTCATGGAGGCCGTCGCTGACGGGGCCGCGATCCTGCTCGGCGCCCTGCCCGTCACGGGCTACGTGCCCTTCTTCCAGAACAACGACCTCATGTATTTCTCAGGGGTCGAGATCCCGGGCGCCGTCCTGGTCATCGACGGCCGCCGCAAGCAATCGACTCTCTTCTTCACCATGAGCGAGCGCGAGGCCCGCGGCGAGGGGCTGCCGGTCGATCTCGTTATCAACACGCGCGACTTCACCGGTACCGAGCAAGTCGCGCCGGCCGACCGCCTGTCCGGCGCGCTGGCCCAGATGGCCGGCCAAGGCTACGTCCTTTATACGCCGTTCAAGCCCGAGGAGCTCATGGGCGAGGTGTCGTCGGAGAAGGCGGGGACGCTCCAAAGATCCCTGACTTTCAATCTCTGGGACGGCCGCCTGCCCCGAGAGCTGCAATTCGTCAAGCTCCTGCGGGAACGCTTCCCGGCCGCCGCGGTCAAGGACTGCTCGCCGGCCATCTGGGACCTGCGGACGATCAAGTCTCCGGCCGAGATCGCCATGATCCGCCGAGCCGGCCAGATCGGCGTCAAGGCCATGACCGAGATCATGCGGGCCACCAGGCCCGGGACGGGGGAGTGGGAGATCGCGGCCCTGTTCGAGTTCGTTTGCAGGAGCTCGGGCGCCCAAGCCCTCGCCTACGACACGATCATCAGCTCGGACGAGAACCACCCCTATCTCCACTACGCCAAGCACGACCGGACCCTGCGCGACGGCGACTTCCTGGTCGTCGACGCCGGTCCCGACGTCGGCTACTACGACGTCGACATCTCCATCTCCTATCCGGCCAACGGGCGATTCACGTCCCGCCAGCGCGAGATCTACGAGGCGGCCCTGGCCATGCAGCAGGAGAGCGTCGCGCGCTACCGTCCGGGCGTGACCTTCGCCGAGGTCGCGGCCGAGGCCCTGGCGGCCGTGAGAGCCCGCGGCTTCGACACCGACGGCCCGCTTTTCAAGACCCGAGCCATGCGCGACGGCGGCAGCCACTATGTCGGGATGGCCGTCCACGACGTCGGCGGCGCGCCGCGCGGCCCGCTCAAGCCGGGCATGGTCTTCGCCTGCGACATCTACGCCGTTTATGCCGAAGAGAAGCTGGGCGTGCGGATCGAGGACACGGTGGTCATCACCGAGAAGGGCTGCGAAAACCTGACTCCCGGGATACCCCGGACGGTCGCCGAGATCGAGGCCCTGATGAAAAAGCCCGGCGTTCTCCAGGTCCTCAAAGACAAGGGCCTCTACTGACTCGGACGGTACGCTGTCTGAACAAGCCCGCTCCCTGCCCTGGGAGTGTGAAGACCCGGCTTCACGGGGGGCGTTTCTGGCCCCAAGATGGGATCAGGCCTACAGGTCTCTCGGGGACCATTGGCGGGCGTGATGACCGAGCGCCGTCTGGGGTCGGCTTGTGGCTATCCCGCGCATATGCTATAAATTGCGCATGGTAAGAGTGCGTTTTGCCCCGTCTCCGACCGGCTTCCTCCATATCGGGAGCGCCCGGACGGCCATCTTCAATTGGCTCCACGCCCGCCACACCGGGGGCCGCTTCCTCCTGCGCGTCGAGGACACCGATCTCAAGCGCTCCGAATCGCGATTCCTTGACGAGATCCTCGAGGACCTCCGCTGGCTCGGCCTCGACTGGGACGAGGAGCCCCTCTTCCAGAGCCGCCGCTTCGATATCTACCGGGCCAAAGCCGCCGAGCTCGTCGCCGACGGCAAGGCCTACCACGACGGCGACGCCGTCCTCTTCCGCGTCCCGCCCGGCCGCACCGTCGCCTACGACGACATCGTTCACGGCCGCATCACGGTCGAGACCGAGACCATCAAGGACCAGGTCCTCATCAAGTCCGACGGCTCGCCGACCTACAACTTCGCGTGCGTCGTCGACGACGCCCACATGGGCATCACCCACATCCTTCGCGGCGACGACCACATCAGCAACACCTTCAAGCAGATCCTGTTCTACGAAGCCTTCGGCCTCGAGCCGCCCCGCTTCGGCCACATGCCCCTCATCCTCGGCCCCGACGGCTCGAAGCTCTCCAAGCGCCACGGCGGCGTCTCCGTCGAGGAATACAAGAAGGAGGGCTTCCTCCCCGAGGCCCTGGCCAACTACCTCGTCCTCCTCGGCTGGATGCCGCGCGACGGCCGCGAGGTCGTGCCCCTCGACGAGATCGTCCGTCTGTTCGACATCTCCGAGATGAACGACGTCCAGGCCAAATTCGACCTTCAGAAACTGCGTTGGATCAACGGCGAGTACATCATGCGCGCCCCGAACAGCCGCCTCCTGCCCCTGGTCCGGAACCATCTCGCCGCCGCCGGTCTCGACGTTTCCGCCGTCCCCGACGACCGCCTCTCGAAGATCATCGACCTCTACAAGATCCGCATCAAGACCCTGAGCGAGCTCCCGGCCATGATCGATCTTTTCTTCCGCGACGATTGTCCCGTCGAGCCCGAGGGTCTCAAGCACCTCGAAAAGCCCGAGAGCCGTGATTATCTGGCCGCTCTGGCCGACCGACTGGCCGCCCTGCCCGCCTTCGACCACGCCTCCATCGAGGCCGTCTTCCGCTCGTTCGTCGATGAGCGCGGCCTCAAGGCCGGCCAGGTCATCCACCCGGCCCGCATGGCCGTCAGCGGCCGGACCAAGGGCGCCGGCCTGTTCGAGATGATGGAAGTGCTCGGCCGGGACCGCGTCCTGGAACGCATGAGGAGAGCCGCCCATGGATGAGAGCGCCGACGCCAAGCCCGCCCCCAAATCCAACTTCATCCGCGACATCATCGACGAGCACCTCCGGACCGGCCGCTTCACCCGCGTCCGGACCCGCTTCCCGCCCGAGCCCAACGGCTACCTCCACATCGGCCACGCCAAGTCCATCTGCTTGAACTTCGGCCTGGCCCGCGACTACAACGGCCTCTGCAACCTGCGCATGGACGACACCAATCCCGAGACCGAGGACATCGAGTACGTCAACGCCATCAAGGAGGACGTCCGCTGGCTCGGCTTCGACTGGGAGGACCGTGAGTACTACGCCTCCGACTACTACGAGAAGCTCTACGGGTGGGCCGTCCAGCTCATCAAGCAGGGCGACGCCTACGTCTGCGACCTGAGCGTCGACCAGGTCCGCGAATACCGCGGGACGGTCACCAGGCCCGGCGCCAACAGCCCCTACCGCGACCGCTCCGTCGCCGAGAACCTCGATCTTTTCGCCCGCATGCGGGCCGGCGAGTTCCCCGACGGCTCGAAGACCCTGCGGGCCAAGATCGACATGGCCCACCCCAACATGCTCATGCGCGACCCGCTCATGTACCGCATCCGGCGCGAGCACCACTACCGCCGGGGTGACGCCTGGTGCCTCTACCCGACCTATGACTGGGCCCACGGCCAGAGCGACTCCATCGAGGGCATCACCCACTCCATCTGCACCCTGGAGTTCGAGGTCCACCGCCCGCTCTACGACTGGTTCCTCGACCGGCTCGGCGTCCACCATCCCCAGCAGATCGAGTTCGCCCGCCTCAACCTCAGCCACACCGTCCTCAGCAAGCGCCGCCTGCTCGAGCTCGTCGAGGGCGGCTTCGTCTCCGGCTGGGACGACCCCCGCATGCCGACCATCTCGGGATTCCGGAGGCGCGGCTATACCCCCGAATCCATCCGCGGCTTCGCCGATCTCATCGGCGTCGCCAAGGACAACAGCATCGTCGACACGGCCCTGCTCGAGATGTGCGTCCGCGAGCACCTCAACCGGACGGCGCCGCGGGTCATGGCCGTGCTGCGACCCCTCAAGGTCGTCATCACCAACTACCCGGAGGGCCAGGCCGAGGAGTTCGAGGCCGTCAACAACCCCGAGGACCCTTCGGCCGGCACACGCAAAGTCCCGTTCTCGCGCGAGCTGTGGATCGAGCGCGACGACTTCATGGAGGACCCTCCCAAGAAGTTCTACCGGCTGGCTCCGGGCCGCGAGGTCCGGCTGCGCTACGCCTACTTCATCAGGTGCGAAGAGGCCGTCAAGGACCCCGCGACGGGCGAGGTCGTCGAGCTGCGCTGCACCTATGATCCGGCGACCCGGGGAGGGGATACGCCCCCGGACGGACGCAAGGTCAAGGCCACGCTCCACTGGGTCTCGGCTCCGCATGCCATCGAGGCCGAGGTCCGGCTCTACGAGACGCTGTTCACGGTCCGCGATCCCATGGACGTCCCTGAGGGGACCGACTGGAAATCGCTCCTCAATCCCAAGTCGCTCGAGGTCGTCAAGGGCGCCAAGCTCGAGCCCGGCCTGGCTGGCGCCGAGCCCGAGAGCCGCTGGCAGTTCGAGCGCCTGGGGTATTTCTGCGCCGACCGGCGCGACTCCAAGCCCAGGGCCCTCGTCTTCAACCGGACCGTAACCCTGCGCGACGAGTGGGCCAAACTCGTCAGCTCCGGCCGCGAGAACAAGTAAGGCGAGCAGCCTCCTATCCTTGCCTTTTAGGCTTGTTTCAGCTATATTCGTGGGGCCTTGCGTGCCTGTAGCTCAGCTGGATAGAGCGTTGGACTCCGGATCCAAAGGTCGGAGGTTCGAATCCTCTCAGGCACGCCACGTTTTCCCCCATATGGCGAGTGAAATCATCGGCTTAGGCCCGTTTTCGGGCTAGGTCCAATTTGCCTGCGCTTGCCCGGATTTGCCCACGTTTACCCCCCGGATGTGGCACAAATATGACCCAAATCAGATCCAGGTTTTCTTGGGTTGAACAAGGGCTAGATGGATGTTTGAGAAGGTGCGAGATGACACAAATCATTTTGAGCAAGTCCAGCCTTCTCCTTCGAATGTCTCCACCAAACTGCCATTTCGATTGGAATAATTTTAAGGGATGAGGTCCCCCGATTTCGCCGTGGGGCTGACGATCTAAGACCTTTTGGCAGGCCGGGACCCGGTGATGGAACGGGCCCTGGCGTTCTCGGGAAAGGGCGGGATTAGCGACTGACGCGAGGTTTCGGGGGCGCTTTGACCGCGGCGTTGGCGACGATGACGACCTCGGCGCCGTTGGGGACGAATTCGTAGAGCTCTCTGATGTCGGGGTTGAACAGGGCGACACACCCGTCGGTCCAATCCTGGTGCTCGCGGATCGCCGACGGGTCCGCGTCGCCGACGCGGAAGCCGGGCCGGAGCGTCTCGGGCTTGGCCCTGTGGGCCCTTGCGAGCTCCGCCGTGAGGTCCGGCAGCTGGCCGTGCAGGAGAATGTCGCCGCCAAGCCTCGTGTTCTGAGGCGGGCAGGCGCGGTCCGCCAGCCGTTCGAGGATGGCCCGGTATTCCTCGGCCGCGATGAGCCCCGAATCGAGGCCCCGGCGGGCGTCGGCGGCGTTCGGGTAGGCGAGCCAAAGCGCCAAATGGTATCTCGAGGGCCGATAATCGCAAATGAGATAGGTGCCTTCCGGGACCCTCCGGTCACCCCGGCGTTCCTTAGGGCCGTGGGCGTTCAATCCGAGCTGGATCCGATAGGCCTTGACCATCCTTCGCCGGACCCACAGCTCCAGACGCCGCTGCGCTTTGTTGACGAGGAGCCTGGGGTTCTTCAGCTTTCCGCTGTCCAGCGCCAACCGGTATTCCGCGATGAGCTCGGACAGGGGCCGCTCCGGCCCGTAGAGAGCCGGGTCATAGAGGGCGACGGTGAATCCCCAAGGCCCGACGCGTTCCGAGGGCCGTTCGGGGCCGGGGCGAGTGGCCGGCAAGCGGGGGGGGCGCCGGCGCACGAAATCAGAAGGAGGGCGACCGCAACGGCTGCCGCGGCCTTCGCGCCCCATCCTCCGTTCAAGCACGCCAAGTATCACCTGATATTGCGCAACGTCTTTAGTTTGGCAAACGGCCGTCCTTGCCTCTTTTTCCCGCCTTTCACCCTTTGAATAAAAGAAAAGCAGGTTGCATTTCAAGGTCTGGACAGGAATCCCATAATCTTGGACCGCAGTGCGTTTTTGCCCTCCAAAACGCACATTTCAATCAATAAGGATGTCTCAAAATCGAGTCTATAATTTTAATTACAAACGAGTTCCTGAGGTCCGACCCCGGACAAGCCCTCGACCCCGGACAAGCCCTCGACCCGATCCAGGCTGGCGATGAGCGAAGGCTCTGGAGACTAGAGCGCGTGTCCGAAGCCCAGTCAATCACGCGAATTCCATCCCAAGGCCCCTTTGCCGACTTGGGATAGCGCGAATATCGTTCGGAACGCTTCGATCATGCGGTGTCAAGATGACTTTATAACCCCGCTCCGCGCGCGCCTCGCTCCCGTCCCGGCCAGGAGGGCTCCAGGTTCCAGGTGGCCGTCGTCGTTATCCGGGTCTCCCCCGTACCGTCGATTTTTATCTTGTACACTTCGCTGCCTTGGGAAGGGCTATGCCGCTCCGTGGTGAACACGATCCACGCGCCGTCGATCGAAACGGTCGGCTCCCAGTTGGGGCCGTCGGCGTTTGTAAGCTGCACCACGTTGCTGCCGTCGGCGTTCATCCGGTAAACCTGCCACTGGCCGCTCCGGTTGCCGGCGAACACGATCTTGCTGCCGTCGGGAGTCCACTGCGGCTCGCGCTCATCGCCCGAGTTGTCCGTGAGACAAACCTGGTTCGTGCCGTCCGCGTTCATCACGTAGATGTCCTCATCGCCGTCGCGATTGGACCCGAACACGATCTTCGCGCCGTCGGGCGAGTAGAAGGGCTCCGAGTTGCCGGCCGCCGACGACGTGAGCTGGCGCAGGTCGCTGCCGTTGTCGCGCATGGACCAGATCTGCCGACTGCCGGATCGGAAGCTCTCGAAGACGATCCTGCTGCCGTCCGGCGACCACTGGGGCTCCTCGTCGCGCGCAGGGTCGTTCGTGAGGCGGGTCTGGCCCGAGCCGTCCGCGTTCATCACGTAGATCTCGGTGTTGCCATCCCGCATGCTGGAAAACGCGATTCGCTTGCCGTCACGCGTCGCGCCGCCCTCGCCATCGTAAGCGTTGTTATTCGTCAGATTCACTGGGTTTGAACCGTCGGCCTCCATGGAGTAGATCTCGCCGTTGCCGTCACGGTATGTCTCGAAGACGATGCGCCCCGGGACGAGTGTTTGATCGTTGGGATCAGGCTCATTTTCGACTCCACATCCTGAAACGAGCAGCACCGCAAGGAATGCAGCGCCCAATCGCACATCTAACGACCGACTCGAGATCAAATCTCTCACGCGCATACCCTCCTCCTTGTCGTGTGTGAAATATCGCCCGGCCTTCCCCTTGCCGGTCGTGGCGATGAGAGGGGATTATAAATGGATTTCGTTTAATGTCAATCCCGCCAATCCCCTCCGGGGAAAACAAGACGTTTTCCCCCTGGAAATGGAATTTTGCCCATTTGTCCAGGAGAGTAGGGTAGGGGATGGTAATTCAGCAGGGACGATATAGGGAGAGACATCACGATCGAACTGATGGGAGACCGCGTTGCGGGTCTGGACCCCGTTGAGCGTTTCCCCGTACCGGGAATTGGGTTCGCGCCCGACCGAATAGGATACGCCGGCCGCGGCCATCAGGTCACCCTCGTAACTGGCATCCATGAAGACCCTCGATCTGTAGGCCGTGCCGTCGAGCATCGTGATCTCCGTGATCCTGTTCTTTCTGACCGTGACGCCCTTCCCGCGGTCCAGCCATTTGTCCCGGTGGATCTCGAGGCCCGCCTCGGCGGCCATCTCCTCAAAGACCGTTTCCGCGATATGGGGTTCGAAGACCCACATGGCATCGCTCTTCGGGTCGTATCTGGAATAGTCCTCGGGCCGCTGGTGTTTCCAGGTCTCCGGTTTGTCGTAATGGGCCTTGACCCGCCGGTAGAACTCCCGGCTGAGACCGCCGACGGCATCCTTGCTGCCCGAATCGGTCCAGCCCAGCCCTCCCGCCGTGAGACCTCCGAGATGCTTATCCGGGCCGGTTACGATCACATCCAGGCCGTCACGCCGGGCCTGGATGCCGGCAATGACGCCGGCCGAGTTGTTGCCGTAGATCACCAGATCAAATGTGTGCCGGTGGTCTTCCGAGCCCGGACAGCCGGCGAGCAATCCCAGGGAGATCAACAGCAGGATTCAGAAACTTGACGGATGGTTGGAAGTAGTTCATATTGACCGCGTGATCGGAAAGGGGGTCGAATGCCTAAAATATTACTGGCCTTTTTGCTGGGGGTCCTCTCCTTCTTCTTGATGTTCTTATTCGGAGAAACGGCGCTCCATTACTTCGGCGACGCGGGCCTTATCCCGGCGTTCATATTGATAGCGGCGTATTTCTTCATTTGCCAGTTCCGCCTGTCACGCGGCCACCCCGATGCTATTCGTCAGGACTGGCCCATCATGCTGGCGCTGAATGCCGTGCCTCTTCTCATGGTGTTCATCGTGGTCCTGGCGCAAACGTGGCCCGTGATCTTGGCTCAGGGACTTGGGATACTTGTCTCTTGCTGCGGGGGGACGTTCGCCGGCGCCTTGGCAGCCTCCCGGGCCGCGCGTCGGACGGAGAGACGAGGTTAGGAGTCCGGGCCCCGCCGTCCGCCCCTACGCCGGCGCCACCTCGCTGAGCTTGATCTTGTCCCGGGCCGCGATGCCCAGCCCCAGGCCCTCGGCGAGCTCCAGGAAGGCGCTCCGGCCCTGGGCGTCGACCTGCTGCACGCCCCGGGCCATGCGCTCCTTGACGGCCATGTCGTGGGCGATGGCGTCCACGGCCACCGGGTCGCTCCCGAAGAGCAGCACGTTTGCGTCGTAGATGAACTTGGGTTTGGCCCCGGGCCCGCCGTCGTAGCAAACGTCGGCAAAACGATGACCCAAATGTGGCACAGACCCGCTTTATCTTGGCTGCATTATCATTAATATCAACTATATAATCCGGGACTCGCTCGTTCTCCGGATCCAAAGGTCGGAGGTTCGAATCCTCTCAGGCACGCCACGTTTTTCCCCATATGGCGAGTCAAATCATCGATTTAGGCCGGAATCCGGCCCGGGGCCAATTTGCCTGCGTTTACCCGGATTTGCCCACATTTGCCCCCTGATGTGCCTCAATTATGACCCAAATGTGACCCATGTTTTTTAGCCCTATATGTTGGCAAAAGCAATGGGCAGACCCTGAAAGACTGCGCAGTTGGATTCAAATACTGCTATAATCCGATAAGAGCAGGAAATGAAAGTCAGGTTTCTCTATTTTGAGGGATGTCCTAACGCGGAACCGACCCTAATGCTACTCAAAGAGGCCCTCGCCGCGGAAGCCCCCGATTCGGAGTTGGAAATTGTTGACATCGCCTCTGATGAGGAAGCGATTCGTTGCGCCTTTCTCGGGTCACCGTCCATACAGATCAACGGACTGGATATCGAAAAGGGCAGAAGAAAGGACCCTCCTTTCTATGGATGCAGGTTATACCGGACGGAGAAGGGCTCACGTGGAATCCCGCCGATAGAAATGATCATCGAGGCCATCCGCGAGGCCGATTCTATTTTGTAGTTCCCTATCGACTTGGGCATTACTCAATATCGAGCGGGTAGAGTGAGGGAGGGTAAGCCGATTGCGAATTCTCACTCCGTATCGCCATATGCTCGCCAAAAAGGTTACGCCAGGCTCAATTATTGACCCGGTGTCCTTATCGCCGGTCCGCATTCACGACCTTGCCAGCAGGATAGAAAACGGCCCCTACGGCCGGAGTATCCACCCGGTCCTTATCAGCCGAGAGGATCGCCGATTACGCCGCCCGCTACCGTTCGTTGAAGCTGAGGCATCTCGGCGGGCTCGTGCGGCGCGTCCAGAGATCCGAAAAAGGGGAGAGCCGATGAACGAGGCTGTCCGACAGATGCTTGCGGCTTACGAGGTCCGCTCGGTGCGGGACTCACTCTCGGCCTTGAGGGAGGTCATGCAGGAGATCGCGCTCCTCGGCCTCTGGCGCGGCAAGTTCTTCGAGAAGGCGGCGCTCTAGGGCGACACCGCCCTCCGCGTGCTCTACGGCCTCGACCGCTATTCCGAGGACCTGGATTTCTCGCTCCTCAAGAAAGGCGACGGCTTCGATCTCGCCGACTACAGCGAGTCCCTGAAGAGGGAGCTCGCGTCCTTCGGCTTCGCGGTCGAGATCGAAAGCCGGAAAAAGAAGGCTCAAACGGCCGTTCAATCCGCTTTCCTCAAGACCGACACACGGACCCAAATGATAACGGTCGAGTTCGAACGGGGCCTTGTCCAGCAGGTTCCCCGGAACCAGGTTCTGAAGATCAAGAAGGCGCGCCGCGTCCCCGTCGTCCTGGGGATGTTCGAGGGGGAATTGCCGCGCGTCCCCTCCAAGGGCTGGGCCGAGATGATCCGCGCAGGCCCACCCGATCAGCCGCCAGCTTGCTGGCCCGGGACGCCGGATCTCAGGCACGACATCCGCTTGGCTCCGGAATGCCCTCCCTTTTGTGATGGGAACGGCTGATTTCGCGTCTGGGACCGGCTATCTCCGGCCCGGCGTAAAAATGAAATTCCTATCAATAAAGAAAAAAAATTGACTTTTAGCCTGTTTTTTTTATAATTTTTTTTAGGGGGAAAAGGGTGTCGCCACTGGAACCATTTCTTTCCTTTCCTCTTAATAATCCCCACCGCTATCTTAAATAAAATGGTTCTCTTCTATTTACTGTGGGTAACTGAAGGTCAATCGCCCGGCAACGAGA
>CAYREO010000011.1:0-109445 GCA_964423315.1 uncultured Eubacteriales bacterium
AGTGAACAAGTACCGTGAGGGAAAGGTGAAAAGAACCCCTGTTAGGGGAGTGAAACAGTACCTGAAACTGCATGCTTACAAGCACTCGGAGCCTCCGCAAGGGGGTGACGGGGTGCCTTTTGCTTAATGAGCCGGCTAGTTATTCTGCGCGGCAAGGTTAAGCTCCACAGGAGCGGAGCCGTAGCGAAAGCGAGTCTGAACAGGGCGTCGAGTCGCGCGGAATATACGCGAAGCTGAGTGATCTACCCTTGGCCAGGATGAACTCAGGGTAACACCTGAGGGAGGTCCGAACCATTGTCGGTTGAAAACGGCTTGGATGAGCTGAGGGTAGGGGTGAAAGGCTAATCAAACTCAGGAATAGCTCGTTCTCTCCGAAATAGCTTTAGGGCTAGCCTCGCACGAATGTCATGGGCGGTAGAGCACTGGATGGCCTAGGGGTTCGAAAGTTCTACCAAATCCAACCAAACTCCGAATTCCCATGAACACTATGCGGGAGTAAGACTGCGAGCACTAAGGTCCGTAGTCAAAAGGGAAACAGCCCAGACCGTCAGCTAAGGTCCCCAAATGCAGGCTAAGTGGGCAAGGATGTGAGGATACTCAGACAACCAGGATGTTGGCTTAGAAGCAGCCATCATTTAAAGAAAGCGTAACAGCTCACTGGTCAAGCGTTCTTGCGCCGACAATGTAACGGGGCTCAAGCCTGTTACCGAAGCTGCGGACTGGCGGGTCCTTCGGGTCCCGCCTTTGGTAGGAGAGCATTCTCACCCGGGCGAAGCTGCGGTGCGAACCGTGGTGGACGGTTGAGAAGAGACCCTGCCGGCATGAGTAGCGATAATTGGGGTAGAAACCCTCAACGCCGAAAATCTAAGGTTTCCTGGGGAAGGTCAGTCCGCCCAGGGTCAGTCGGTCCCTAAGGCGAGGCCGAAAGGCGTAGCCGATGGACAGCAGGTCAACATTCCTGCACCGCCTGAGACGCGTTACCACTGATGGGGAGACGCAGGAGGATAGGCATACGCGCGGTTGGAAATGCGCGGCCGCCAGGTAGGGGGAGGCTTCAGGCAAATCCGGAGCCTCTTAACCCCGAGCACGGCGGGGAAGGTTGCCTTCGGGCTTCCGAACTTGTCGATTCCACGCTGCCGAGAAAATCCTCTAAGGAGCTTCTCAGGCGACCGTACCGCAAACCGACACAGGTAGATGAGGAGAGTATCCTAAGGCGCACGAGTGAGCCCTCTTTTAGGAACTAGGCAAGTTAGCCCCGTAACTTAGGGAAAAGGGGCGCCTCAGTAGGGTGAAGCCGTACAGGCGGAGCCCGAGGAGGCCGCAGAGAAATGGCTCTAGCGACTGTTTAATAAAAACACAGGACTCTGCAAAGACATAAAATCGATGTATAGGGTCTGACGCCTGCCCGGTGCTGGAAGGTTAAGGGAAGCGGTTAGCCGCAAGGCGAAGCTGTGAACCGAAGCCCCAGTAAACGGCGGCCGTAAGCACGTTGCGGCTTTCGGGAGGCAACTCCCGGAAACAAACCCGGCTGTATGCTGGAAACACCGCGTATCCATCGGGTACTCCATCATGAAGGGATGATGAGTGAAAAACCCATGGCGCAGCGGTCAATCAGCAGGGAAGCTCCCTGCGGACAGCGTTTTCCCTTGTTGTCCGTATAGCCCCTCAGAGACCACACGCCGGGCTCCCGGATCAGTCCGGGATGATGATATGGTCCACTCCTTATGGCGACATAGGGGCCAAGTGAACTATAACGGTCCTAAGGTTAGAGCCGCTAGCCTTAGTAAAATCTGGCTGTATGCTGGAAAGTCTGTCCCCTTGAAGGGGTGAAGAATCCTGCATTACCAACTTCCGGCCAAACTTCTGTATAATAGGGCTAGAAGGGGTGAAAAAATGTCAGGTGCAGATAATCAGCAGGAAAGACTAATGGCCGGATGGATCGTTGGCTTCGTCGACGGGGAAGGGACCTTCTCGGTTGCGATCCAGAAAAACGCAGAAATGTCTTTGGGATGGCAGGTTTTCCCGGAATTCGTGGTCACCCAGGGCGCAAAAAGCCTTGGAGCGCTTGAAGAACTCAAGGGCTTCTTCAAGTGTGGCCGGATCTATCGAAACCACCGCCATGACAACCACACCGAAGATATTTTTAGATATTGCGTTAGAAAGATCAGCGACCTCGATGAGAAGATCGTTCCCTTCTTCAAGATGAATCCTTTGAAAACGTCAAAGAGAAACGACTTCGAGAAGTTCGCTGAGATCATTGAGATGATGAAAGCGAAGAAACAGTTGACGTTTAAAGGCCTTGAGCTGATCGCCAATGTCATTCAAGGGATGAACAGCCGACGTAAATCCAGGTTCTTAGAATCCTCAGAGACTGTACGCCGGACGCTCTACACGGAGTGAAGATACAGTCCGAGCCCCATGGCGACATGGGGAGGCCGGCAGAAATGGCGGCCCGCCTGGTGAAAGCCAGGTCTTCCAAGCAACAGAACTGAGCGAAATTCCTTGTCGGGTAAGTTCCGACCCGCACGAAAGGCGTAACGACTTGAGCGCTGTCTCAAAGAGGGGCTCGGCGAAATTGTGGTTCCGGTGAAGACGCCGGATACCTGCCGCTGGACGGAAAGACCCCGGCACCTTAACTGCATCCTAGCATTGGATCTCGGTCCATGATGCGCAGGATAGGTGGGAGACTTTGAAGCCGCACCCCCGGGTGTAGTGGAGTCAACGGTGAGATACCACTCTTCATGGTCTGGGATTCTAACCTCCTCCCCTGATCGGGGAGAGGAACAGTGTTAGGTGGGTAGTTTGACTGGGGCGGTCGCCTCCTAAAATGTAACGGAGGCGCCCAAAGGTTCCCTCAGGCTGTTTGGAAATCAGCCGTAGAGTGCAAAGGCATAAGGGAGCTTGACTGTGAGACCGACGGGTCGAGCAGGTGGGAAACCAGGGCTTAGTGATCCGGTGGTCCTGTATGGAAGGGCCATCGCTCATCGGATAAAAGGTACGCCGGGGATAACAGGCTAATAGTGTCCAAGAGCTCACATCGACGACACTGTTTGGCACCTCGATGTCGGCTCATCCCATCCTGGGGCTGAAGCGGGTCCCAAGGGTCCGGCTGTTCGCCGGTTAAAGGGGTACGTGAGCTGGGTTTAGAACGTCGCGAGACAGTTCGGTCCCTATCCACGGTAGGCGCAGGAGATTTGAGGGGGGCTGTCCATAGTACGAAAGGACCTGGATGGACGGACCTCTAGTGTACCGGTTGTGCCGCCAGGCGCAGCGCCGGGTAGCTACGTTCGGACGTGATAACCGCTGAAAGCATATAAGCGGGAAGCACTCCCCAAGATAAGATCTCCCTCCCGCAAGGGCTGAAGGTCCCTGGTAGACGACCAGGTTGATAGGCTGGGTGTGTAAGCGCAGTGATGCGTTCAGCTTACCAGTACTAATAGACCGTGAGGCTTGACCATAAAGTTTATCAAGACAAAAAAACGCAATCATCGATCAAAAATCCCGGCGACTCTAACGGCGGGGCCACACCCGTTCCCATTCCGAACACGGCAGTTAAGCCCGCCCGTGCCGATGGTACTGCTTAGGCAGCTGAGTGGGAGAGTAGGTCGTTGCCGGGTTTTTTTCTATCCATTCGGGAACAGGCGTCGGGCCCTTCGCGGGGTCCGGCGCATGTCCCACGAAGGGGGGCCCCCTGGAACGGGGGCAGGGTGTCGAATAAAAGGGAAGGGGGCACGGGCCCCATCAGTCGGACGGTCATACTCCCCTCCTTTGAATCGACGGGCGGGCACGGCCCCGTTCGCGGACCCCGGCCTTCCGGAAGGTCCCGAATAAGAGGGTTCATGTCCAGGGCATCAACCAATTCGGAGGAGTAGAGAGTATGAACATCTACGTGGGGAACATTTCCCGCACGGCGAGCGAGCAGGACCTGCGCGAGGCCTTCCAGGCCTTCGGCGAGATCTCGAGCGTCGCCATCATCAAGGACAAGTTCAGCGGCGAGAGCCGCGGCTTCGGCTTCGTCGAGATGCCGAACAAGGACGAGGGCGAGAAGGCCATCGCCGCCCTGAACGGCAAGGACTTCAAGGGCCGCTCCCTGACGGTCAACGAGGCCCGGCCCCGGACCGACCGGCCCCGCACGGGCGGAGGCGGCGGCGGGCGCGGCGGCTTCGGCGGCGGCCGCGGCCGCTACTGATCGCTTAGCTCACTAAGCGCTTTTCTTCGAACGCAAAGGGCGGATGCCCGCAGGGCTGTCCGCCCTTTTTCATTTTCGGGGGGATTTCTTATGGGGGACATGTCCCCGCAGGTACGTGTCCCCATTATGATTGACGTTCGTCGCGGAGAAACCGCCGCCGGCCGGGCTGGCTCCATCTCGGGATGTTGACATCGGCGCGGGGGCCGGATATGCTCATTTTCGTGAGGGGAAGGGTCGATCCGGAGACCGAGGCCGATGCTTCCCGGCCGATTTCCAGAGGGGGCTTTCCCGATCAGCCCCGGGCCATGAGGGGATGCCGTGGATGTCGATTTCGCCAGCAACTACTTGTTGATTGCGGTCTTCACGCTCTTTTCGATCATACGGATCCGATACTACCGCCGGGCCAGGCGGGCGGGCTATCGAACCGTGATCTCTGAAAGCAAGAAGTACTCCATTTGGCTGAGTATGTTCATCTGCTATGAGCTGTTCACCTTCTTCGCCTTCATTCAGGTGCGCACCCTTCGCTGGAATCCCCAGTTGCTGAGGTGGGCGGACATCGCGTTCCCGGATTGGGTCAGACTGCTCGGGGCGGCGCTGGCCCTCACGGCGCTCGGTCTGTTCGTGTGGATCCATCGGACGCTCGGACACAACCTGTCGGCCACCCTTCGCATCAAGGACAACCACACGCTCGTCACCGAGGGGCCGTACGCGCTCATTCGTCATCCGATGTACTCGTCGTTTTTTCTTCTCCATATCGCCGTATTCTTCATTACGGCGAATGGGTTCATCGGCGTCACATGGATGCTCGGACTCGGTCTCATCGTTCTGCTGCGGGTCAATCGCGAGGAGGCCATGCTTGTGCGACACTTCGGCGAGGAATATCGGACCTATATGCGGCGCACGGGGAGATTCCTGCCCTTGTTCAGGCCGGTGCGGCAGCGGGCCGGCGCGGATGAACAATGGCCCGGAGCATGAGGGCCGATGACGGACGGATGCGCTGGCTTTTTCGTTCGGACGCCGCTCTCCGGATCCCCGCTATTCATTTCGGGGACTTTGGTGTCGGGAGGACACGGATGTCCGCGACCGGTCATCCGGCCTGAGGCCCGGGGCCGGGCGCGGGGCCGCCGATCGATCTCAGGCTATGCGCTTAAGCATTTATGCTGGAATTCCTTATCAAGGGAGGTCGAATATGGGCTACAAGAAACTTCTTCGTCTCTCTCTCGCGGCTTCGGTCATTCTCTTTTTGATGGCCAACGATCTGGGAGCCCGATGTTCCGACGCCATCGGATTCAAGCTGGGCTACACCCACAGCCAGCTCCGGGCCAAGGATACCGGCGATGATGTCAGCGTCGAGAAACTGGCGACCAACGGGATGACATTCGGCATGGCCGCCAACATCGCGATCACCTCGTGGCTGCATTTCCAGCCCGAATTTCACTATGGCCAGAAGGGCGGCAAGTACGAGGTGGAGGTCCCTCTCCCGGTCGCGATCCCGGGATTTCAGGTCAACGTCGTCGACACAAGGTTCCTGGATTATTTGGAGATCCCCCTGTTGCTGAAAGTCTCCCTGCCGGTGAAGTTCCCGATCCAGCCGACGTTCCTGACCGGAATGTCGGCCGGTCTCAAACTTCGCGGACAGCTTATCAACAATGTCCAGATCAGCATGTCCGGGATGAGCATTCCCTATTTTCGGAGTGAAGATATCACCGATCAATTGAATTCGCTGGAACTGAGCTACATCATCGGGGGCGGGTTCGATATCGGTCTGGGGCGGGGCAAGCTGGCCCTGGACCAGCGCTTCTCCTTCGGTCTCAAAACCAACAACTACGAGACGATCATCCCGGCCTATTATTTTCAAAGCGTGGGAATTCCGGTCCCCCAGAACGTTGTCTACCGGCTTCAAATGAACAATTACGTCCTCCAGGTGGCCATCACGTATTTCTTCTAAAGACGATCACGAGGCCTTTTCGGGGGGATGTCAGGGCGGCCGAGGAGAGCCGGGGATACGAATGGTTGCGAGACAGGCAAGTGTGTTATCTTAGGACCCATGAAGATCCCGAATGGCGACGACATCACGCTTGAGACCATCAAGGGCCTCTGGTCAAAGACCTATAACACCCAGGGAAAACCCGACTGGTCCCACATCCTCCCTTACTACGATGAGGATATCCGTTTCCGGGATTCCATTCAGGAATTGCGGGGCATCGACGCCTTCACCGCGATGACGGAACGCCTGGCCCGGCGGTCCAAAGACCTGAAAATGAGGATCGTCGAGGCGGTCAAGGAGGACCGGGTCGTTTTTTTGGAATGGGAAATGACCATCAGGTACAAGAAGAACCCCAGCTCCGTATTGTACGGCGTCAGCCGGTTGACCTTGAGCCCGGAAGGGAAGATCATCGAGCAGCGGGACTACTACGATCTGTGGGGGGACATCTTCGACAACATCCCAGGATTCGGGAAAGCTTACCGGAAGTTCATGAAGAACAAGTTCGGATGATCGGCCGCGGCCAGAACAACCCAACCCGGTTCTTCCGATACGTCAAAGAGTATCGATGGTCGAACATCCTGGCCATGATCAGGAACAGCCGGTTGGGTCCGAAGATCTGCCGCGAGGACTTCCGCCAGAAGCTTGTTGTCATCACCGGCGCCACGTCGGGCATCGGCTACCACACGGCCCGGAAGTTCGCCGCTCACGGAGCGAACCTGCTATGCATCAATCGAAATCCGCGGAGGTCGGACGATCTTCGGCGCGAGATCGAGGCTGAATTCGGCGTCCGGTGCGACGTCAGGATCGCCGATCTGAGCCGCATCCCCGATATCGTCCGGGTTTCGAACGACCTGACGCGGCTCGCCATGCCGGTGGATGTCCTCATCCATAACGCCGGGATCTATCTGACAAGAAGGGAATCCACCCCGGAAGGGCTGGAGAAGGTTTTCGCGGTTCACTACCTGGCGTCATTCGTCATGAACCTCGTTCTGAGGGAGAAACTGATGGCCCAGGGGAAGGCGCGGATCCTGATCGTCGGGTCGGAAGGACATCGATTCGCCGCGTGGGGACTGAGGCTTGACGACGTGAATTGGGAAAAACGGATCTACACGGGATTGAGAAGCTACGGCTCGGCGAAAACCGCCCAGCTTCTCTCCATGATCGTATTCAATGAATCCTTTCAAGGTTCGGGGGTCACGATCAACGCCATGCATCCCGGAGCGGTCAAGACGGGTTACGGCCGGGAGAACGGGCCGGTTTACCAATGGCTGAAAAGGAACATTTATGATAAGCGTTTCCAGTCCCCGGACATATCGGCCGAAGCCCTGTATTACCTCGGAGTTTCGAAGGAGGTCGAAGGCGTGAGTGGCAAATTCTTCAATCTGACCACCGAAGAAGACCCCGCGCCGCCGGCCCGGGATCGAGAGGCCGCCTTGGAGCTCTCGGACAAGACGCTGGAATTGCTGGCATCGCACGGCGTGACATTCCCATGACAGATGGTCGAACATGACCGAACATCCCTATGATGCGATCATCGTCGGTGGAGGGATCGCCGGATTGACGGCGACCGCTTACCTGGCGCGCGAAGGCCGCAAGGTCCTGCTCATCGAAAAGAACAGGGAATTGGGGGGCCTGGTCAATACCTTTGACCGCGACGGCTTCCGCTTCGATGCCGGGGTCAGGGCGCTGCTCGACGCGGGCATCGTTCTCTCCATGCTGAAGGATCTGGGGATTGGCCTCGATATCGTAAGAAGTCCCGTGTCCTTGGGCATCGAAGACAAGATCGTCCATATCGAAGACGCCGACAGCTTAACGGATTACCGCGACCTTCTCAGGCATTTTTATCCGGCCAGCGGCGAAGAGATCGATGAGGTCATCCGGATCATTCGCCGAGTGATGAAACATATGGATGTTCTTTACGGCATCGAGAATCCGGTCTTCAAGGACCTGACGCGCGATATCGGTTTCGTTCTCAGGAAGATCCTGCCCTGGTTCCCCCGGTTCCTTTTCGCCGTCAGGAAGATCGGCCAGATGAAGACCCCTGTCGAGGAGTATCTCAAGACCCTTGTTCAAGACCCCTCGCTCCGGGACATCATCGCCCAGCATTTTTTCAAGAACACGCCTTCCTTTTTCGCCTTGAGTTACTTTTCGCTCTATGGCGATTACTTCTATCCCCTGGGCGGAACAGGGAAGCTGGCGGAGGCGTTGACGAACAAAGTGCGGGACCTCGGGGGAGAGGTTCGAACAACGACCAGGATCACGGCCGTCGATCCCGCCGAGAAACTCGTCCGGGACGAACGGGACATCCTCTACCGATACGATCATCTGATCTGGGCGGCCGATCTGAAAACGCTCTACAGGATCGTCGAAGAGGAAAGACTGCCGCCGGCTGTCCGGGCCAAGATCGCCGAGACGCGGGCCAAGATGCTCGCGAACAGAGGCGGCGATTCCGTCTTCACCATGTTCGTGGAAGCCGATGAACCTCCGGAGAGCTTCGGGAAGATCGCCCATGGGCACTTTTTTTATACGCCTTCAAAGCAGGGCCTGGGCGAAACACATCGGCAAGAGCTGAAAGAGCTTCTGGACCGGTTTGCCGAGGTCGGGAAGGACAGGATCCTGGCCTGGTTGGAGAGATTCGTGGGCTTGAACACCTATGAGATCTCCATTCCCGGGCTCAAAGACGCCGCGATGGCCCCGCCGGGCAAAACCGGCCTGATCATCAGCCTCCTTGCGCAATATGATCTGTTCAAGCGCGTGAAGGAAGCGGGGTGGCTCGATGAGTTCGTCCGGGAGCTTGAAGATCGGATCTTGAGAGTGATATCGGATTCCGTTTACCCGATGCTGAAGGATAAGGTCCTGGCACGCTTTTCATTCACTCCCTTGAGCATCGAGAAGAGGACCGGCAGCTCGGAAGGAGGGATCTTCGGCTGGGAGTTCAAGGGATCGATGCCGGTCATCAATAGGATCCAGTTCGCCGGCCGTTCCGTTCTGACCCCCATGCCCTCCATATTTCAAGCGGGGCAATGGGTTTACAGTCCGGGTGGCGTTCCGATGTCGATCCTGACCGGCAAACTCGCCGCCGATAAGGTCTTGAAACGACGACGAGGCCCCGGCCCCGGACCGACCGGCCCCGCACGGGCGGCGGCGGCCGCGGATCTTCAATCCCCGCGCCTCGACAAGCCGGCGAAGGCGCCGCGTTCGTGACGGGGGATGGCGTTCAGGGCCGCGAGCGGGCGTTTTCAGGACGGGGTTTCGTCCCCGTACTTGTCGAAATGGGCGTGGGCGATGAGGTGCCTCCCCTCGCGCTGGACGTAGACGAGGGTGAAGGGGCCCCATTGATGTCTTCCCATGACTTGGCGGAAGTGCCATACGCCGATGACGAGGACAACGGTGTCCACCGGAAAAGCCTCGACGCTCTCGACCCAGAGCTTGTTGCCGTGCTTGGCCCCGCCCGGGACAAATCCGAACCTGCGGTGATGCTCCCGCACGCTCTCGAGCCCCCGGATGATCCCCTCTCTGTCCGAGGAGAGATAGGTCAGGTCGTCGCTGTCGAGGAACAGGTCGTCGACCTTGGACAGATCGTACCGGTTCCACATGTCCACCCATTCGCCGATGACTCTTTCCACATCGAACATTTCCCTCGGCCTCCCGATCATCTCCGTGCCGGACATTATATTGACCGGGGGGGGCCGTGTCAAAGCTTGACAGCTTGACAGCTGTCTCGGTCGAGCCTAGCATGGGGGATGATGACGAGAGGCCGAGGGAGACCGTTCCTGCCGGGGCTTCAGCTGTGCGCCCGCCTGTTCATCGTTCTTTTGGCATGCTCCGGCCCCGCGTTCCCGGGGCCCGCGGCCGGGCAGGACATCGACCAAGGCCCTCTCGCCCGGATCCTGGAAGCGACCGCTTCGTATTGCCGGAAGTTCGCCGACGCGTCGCTCCACTACGTCTGTCAAGAGGACGTCACGGAGGTCATCTATTCCCCTTACCGAATGATCCCGCGGCCCGTCGGTTTTCAATACCGGACCTGGCGGGACCACTGGCTTTATGACTACCAGCTCATCCGGAAGAGCCGGGATGCCGAAGAACGGAGGATCCTGCTGTTCGAGAACGGAACGAAGAAGAACGTCGACGATGCGCCGCTCTTGGTCCGTAGGATCCGATACCGGCATATCATCTTGGGCCCCATGTTGATGAGCGAATACTGGCAGGAGCACCATGACTACCGGATCGTCGGAAAAGAACGGTTCATGCAAGAGCCGTGCTTCATCGTCGAGGCCGTCCCCAAATCGGGGGTCACGGGGGATCATCTCTACGGCAGGTTCTGGGTCGGAGAGGGGGACAACAGGGTCTGGCGGATCGAATGGAGCCAGGAGTCCATCGACAACTATGACCTGATCGAGGAAACCGCGGAAAAGCTGAAGGCCGTGCCCCAGGTCAAGCTCATCCTGGAAATGGGCCTCGAGGAGAGAGGGATCCGCTTCCCGACCAAGTACGTCCAAAGGGAAGAATACGTCAACGAGCGGGGGACCCGCCTGATCAGGTCCGAGACGACAGCCCAGTTCAAGAACTACAAGTTCTTCATCGTCGAGACCGGGGTCGAGTTCAAGAGAGACCCGTGACGGCGTGAGCAGAGCGAGGGCAAGCTTACTGAACGCTACCCGGCGCGGCCGCTCCCATCGTCGTTTTGTCGTAGCTAAGCCCATCGACCCGGATGATATTGTCGATGATGAAGCCCGGGCAGCTATCGAGGCCGAGGAGGGATTCACGGCACAGAAAGACGTCATGAAGCTGTCATTGTCGAATTCAAGCCGGGAAAAATACAGGCCCGTGCTTCCTGCCGATTGGGTCGACGTCCACATCTGGATCGTGCCGCCGTAGCGGCTTTCGACAGCGGCGAAAAGGATCGTCAAGTCGCCCGAAATCGCCCGGCGTCCACGATGTCCCCGGGCTTTATGGCCCATCTCGTTTTGGATTGATATGAGATGAACATCTTATTATGATAGGTTCTTCGCGGCCCGCATGACCCGATCATGAACGGCGTCAAAGGGCCGGGCGAAGAATGAACACCGTGAGGAAAGGATAGTCCCGATGAAGCGGTTTTTCGCGTTCGGGCTCTCGTTTGTTGTTTTTATGGCGGCCGGAGTTCCGCCCTCCCCTCTCCATGCCCAATTCGGTTTCCGGTACACGAACGAGGAGTTGCGGGACATCATCCGCAAGGACAAGCTCGATCTGCATCTCATCCCCCTCATGAGGGAGTACGATATCGACTGCTGGGTGATCCTGACCCGGGACCCCAATGACGACATGACCAACGTCATCTGGGACAGGAAGATCCAGCTCGACCCCATCGTCGAGTATATCGGCGGCGGGAGCGTCACGGTCCCGGCGGGTCGTCTCCGAAGCTCACCATGACCCTCCAAAAGAGCGACATCTACGCCGTCGAGCCCAGCGTCACCGTCTTTTCCAAGGAGCATGGGGGGAATCTCCGGGCCCATTTCCAGGAGGAGGATGCCCATGAACAAAAAACCCGTCGGATCCATGATCCTCGGAGCGGCCGTCATCCTGGGAGCCTGCCGGCCTTCCCCGGAGGGTGCCGCGGCCATCGAGGTCCGCTCCCGCCAGGAACGCATGGCCATCCGGGCCGCCCTGAACCTGGAACGGGTGGATACGCTTCTCCTGCCCGCCATGCGGGCGGCGGGCATCGATTGCTGGATCATCATGTCGCGCGAATTCAACGAGGATTTCGTGCTCGATTACATCGAGGATCAGAAAGGGGCGACCGGAGGGCACCGGAACGCCTACATCTTCTTCGACGACGGCTCCGAGAGAGCGCAAAGGATCGTCATCGGGACCCACCTGGCCGAGGAAAGCCGGGTCTGGGACCGGCGGATCTCCTATCACAGCGGCCAGGGCCGGGAAGGCCCGTCCCTGAAGCCGGCCCTCCGGGAAGCGATCGAGCAGCTGGACCCCAAGAGGATCGGCGTCAACATCTCCCGAACCATCCCCATGTGCGACGGGTTGACCGTGGGCATGAGGGATTTCCTCGTCGAGGCCATCGGTCCGAAATACGCGGGAAGGCTCGTCTCCGCCGAGCGTTTGATCGTGGATTTCCTGGACACGAGGCTTCCTGCCGAGCTCGAGCATTTCGCCGAGGCCGCGGAGATCACCCGAAGGATCCATGAAGAGGTCTTCCATCGCGGGGTCATCACGCCGGGCGCGACCACCCTTGGCGACGTCCGGCAGTCTGTGTACGACAGATTGGCCGACCTCGGGCTCGAGACGTGGTACGTTCCGATCATCCGCGTCTCCCGGGCAGACGGCGACTTCTCCGAGGAAAGGACCGTCATCCAGCGGGGGGACCTCGTGCATACGGACATCGGGATCGTCTACGTCGGGCTGTTCACGGATTATCAGAAAAACGCCTACGTGCTCAGGGAAGGCGAGAGCGAACCCCCCGCCGGTCTCCGCGAGGCGTTCCGCAATTCCCTGAAAGTCCAAGACGCCATCCTCCAGGTCTCCCGCGCCGGGAGGATCGGATACCAGTTGAAGGAGGACGCCGAGAGGCTGTGCGCCGAATGGGGCGTCAAGGCGAGCGTGTACAGCCATTCCACGGGAGTGCCGGGACACGGCATCGGCGCCTCGCTGAATTTTGACTGGCCCGACAGGTACGGCGTTCGGGCGACCTTCCCGCTGCGATCGGGGGCCATCTACTCCGTCGAGTCCTCGGCGACGACGGCCGTCCCCGAATGGAACGGCCGGGAGATCGCCATCGGGACGGAGGAGAACGCCTATCTTGAACCCGACGGCCTGAAGTATTTCACCCCCCGGCAGGAGGCGCTTTACCTCATCAAGTGACGTTCGTCGACCGGGTCATCCCGCATCTCCGTCACGCCGGGGATCAGGCTCATCCGCGATCGTCCTCGGCGGGAGAGAGGGCTTGACAAATAAGAATTATTCCTATATAGTAAAGGCTATGAAATCGAGCCCGTCGCGCCAAAAAAGGATGGACACATTCTACGAGCGGTCCAGGCAACGGGGGTTGAAGATCACCCCTCAGCGGACCCTCATCTATGAGGAGCTTCTGAAAGCCAAGGACCATCCGACGGCCGATGATATTCACAAGAGGATCGTCCGGAAGGCGCCGCATATCTCCTTCGATACGGTCAACAGGACCCTCCTGACGTTCTCGAAGATCGGCATCACCCATGTCGTCGAGGGCTACGGGCAGGCCAAGCGGTTCGATCCCGATATGGACGCGCACCATCACTTCCGCTGTGTCCGATGCGGGTGCATCATCGACTTCCGCAACAAGGCCTATGACGGCCTCACGGTCCCGAAAGGGATCAGCGGACGGTTCGAGGTGACCAGGAAAAAGGTCGTTCTCGAAGGCCTTTGCGGACGGTGCCAAAAGGGATGATCATCCCTGACGATACACCAAAAGGAGATAAGACCATGAAACAAGACAGGAAAGGACCGGTCATGGGATCCACCGCCGGCGGCGGCACGTCGAACCGGGACTGGTGGCCGAACCAGGTGAACCTTCGCATCCTGCACCAGCATTCCTCCAAGTCCGATCCGATGGGCAGGGATTTCAACTACGCGGAGGAATTCAAGAAGCTCGACCTGGCCGCCGTGAAGAAGGACCTCAAGGCGCTGATGACCGACTCCCAGGACTGGTGGCCGGCCGATTACGGGCACTACGGGGGCCTTTTCATCCGCATGGCGTGGCACAGCGCGGGAACTTACCGCGTGGGCGACGGGCGCGGGGGCGCGGGCTCCGGCTCCCAGCGTTTGGCGCCCCTCAACAGCTGGCCCGACAACATCAATCTCGACAAGGCGCGCCGGCTGCTCTGGCCGATCAAGCGGAAATACGGCCGGAAGATCTCCTGGGCCGACCTCATGATCCTCGCCGGCAACTGCGCGCTGGAATCGATGGGCTTCAAGACCTTCGGCTTCGCCGGAGGCCGCCAGGACGTCTGGGAGCCCGAAGAGGACATCTATTGGGGCAGCGAAGACACGTGGCTGGGCGACAAGCGCTATAGCGGAGCCCGCGATCTCGAGAACCCGCTGGCCGCCGTTCAGATGGGCCTGATCTACGTCAATCCTGAAGGGCCGAACGGCAACCCCGACCCGGTCGCCTCCGGCCGCGACGTCCGGGAGACCTTCGGCCGCATGGCGATGAACGACGAAGAGACCGTCGCCCTGGTCGCCGGCGGCCACACCTTCGGCAAGTGCCACGGCGCCGGTCCCGCGTCGCACGTTGGGCCCGAGCCCGAGGCCGCCCCCATCGAAGAGCAGGGGCTCGGCTGGAAGAGCACCTTCGGCAGCGGAAAGGCCGGCGATGCGATCAGCAGCGGCATCGAAGGGGCCTGGAAGCCGAACCCGACCAAATGGGACATGGGGTACCTGAAGGTCCTGTTCAAGTACGAGTGGAAGCTTATCAAAAGCCCGGCCGGCGCGCATCAGTGGGTGGCCCAGAACGCGGCCGACGAGGACATGGTCGTCGACGCCCACGATCCGTCGAAGAAGCACCCGCCGATCATGACCACGGCGGACCTCTCGCTCCGCTTCGACCCGGTCTACGAGCCGATCGCGCGGCGATATCTGCAGAACCCCGAGGAATTCGCGGAGGCTTTCGCCCGGGCGTGGTTCAAGCTGACGCACCGCGATATGGGGCCGCGCTCGCGCTATCTCGGCCCGGAGGTCCCGGCGGAGGAGCTGATCTGGCAGGATCCGGTGCCCGCGGTCGACCATCCGCTCATCGACGACAAGGACATCGCACACCTCAAGGGCAGGATCCTCGCGTCGGGTCTGTCGATCTCCCGGCTGGTCTCGACGGCCTGGGCGTCGGCGTCCACGTTCCGCGGCTCCGACAAGCGCGGCGGCGCGAACGGGGCGCGCATCCGTCTGGCGCCGCAGAAGGATTGGGAGGTCAACGAGCCCGAGGAGCTGAGGACCGCGCTGCGGACCCTCGAGAAGATCCAGAAGGAATTCAACGGCGCCCAGCGGGGCGGAAAGAAGGTCTCGCTCGCCGACCTGATCGTCCTGGGAGGGTGCGCGGCCGTGAAGCAGGCCGCGAAGTGCGCCGGCCACCAGGTCGCCGTTCCCTTCAGGCCGGGACGCACGGACGCGTCGCAGGAGCAGACCGACGTGAAATCGTTCGCCGTCCTCGAGCCGGCCGCGGACGGGTTCCGCAATTACCAGAAAGCCAAGTACGCCGTCCCGGCGGAGGAGCTGCTGGTCGACCGGGCGCAGTTGCTGACGCTGACCGCTCCCGAGATGACGGTCCTCGTCGGCGGCCTGAGGGTCCTGAACGCCAACTTCGGACAGGCCCGGCACGGCGTCTTCACCAAGCGCCCGGAGACGCTGACCAACGACTTCTTCGTCAACCTGCTCGACATGGGAACGGTATGGAAGCCGGCCGCGGACGATCCGGACGTCTACGAGGGCCGCGACCGGGCGAGCGGCGGGCTCAAGTGGACGGGCACCCGCATCGACCTCATCTTCGGCTCGAACTCCCAGCTCCGGGCCGTGGCCGAGGTCTATGGGAGCGCGGACGCGGAGGAGAAGTTCGTCCAGGACTTCGCGTCGGCCTGGGCCAAGGTCATGGACCTCGACCGCTTCGACCTGGCCTGATTGCCGCTGAAGGATCTTCGGGAATTATCGGCCGGGAGAGAACGGATCGGGGGGGGAGTCCCCGCACGACAATAAGGTTCAAGACACGTCGTTCTGATCGCGCCAGCCTTCCCGGAGGACCTTGAACGATCCGGTCGCCGTGTCGAGCTCGTAGATGCTGAAGTTCGTGGCGATGTCGAATCCCTCCGTTCGCACGGCGACGTTCAGCGACGCCGAGCCCAGCTTGTCGTCGCTCTTGATGCGGTGGAACACGCCCGTGCCCCACGCGAGGACCCCTGCGCCTTCAAGGACGGCCAGGCCGTCCTTTTCTATCCTGTCTGCCGAGATCCGGTATCTTTCGACCTTGCCGAGAGGCGGCCAGAAAAGCTCCACGTCCCGGGAGCCATGAAGGACGATGAGATGGTCTTCCTGGTTCTGGTGCATGTACCAGGGCCGCTCGACGTGACCCACCGGCCCGGGGGAAACCGCTCCCCCGTCATGGATGACCCGGTCGATGGCGTCGATTCTCGGGAATTGTTTCATGGGGAATAAATGGAACCGTACGCCCGGCGTTCTGCGGAACGGTTTCAGGGGTATCACGCGGATGGGGGCCGCGCTGTCAGGGGTCATCGGGATCCCTCCGTTTCTCAGGCGTGAATGCCACGGGAGACAATGATACCATATTTTCCGCGAGGCGAGGGGCGCCGACCCGACAGGCTCACAAGCCGAGGCGGCCGAGCAGCCCCGACGACCGGAGCAGGACGATGAGGATGACCACCGGGCAGACGTATCTCAGAAGGACGCCCCAGACCTTGGACGGGAGCCCGCGGAACTTCTCGTTGCCCTGACAGATCTCCTTGATCGCCTCATGGATCCCCCAGCGCCAGCCCACGAGGAGGGCGAACATGACCCCTCCGAGGGGCAGGGCGACGTTGCCGAAGATGTAGTCCATCATGCCGAAGAACGAGATGCCGCCGAAGACCGGCAGGCGGGTGAAGACGTCCGAGGCGCCGAAGGACAGAGCCGAGGGGATGCCGAACAGGACCGTGACCCCGCCGACGAGCCAGGTGGCGACCTTGCGGCGCAGGCCCTTCTCGTCGATGAGGAAGGCCACGGGGACCTCGAGAAGCGAGATCGTCGAGGTCAGGGCGGCGATGGCCAGAAGGATGAAGAACAGCGTGCCGACGACGATCCCGCCGGGCATCATCCGGAAGATCTCGGGCAGGACGACGAAGACGAGCTCGGGGCCGGCCGCGGGGCTCTTGCCCATGGCGAAGACGGCCGGGAAGATGGCCAGCCCGGCCAGCAGCGAGATGAGGATGCCGAACGACACGACGCCGATCCCCGACGAAGCGATGTTCTGCTTCCTGTCGAGATAGCTCCCGTAGGTGACCATGGTGCCCATGCCGAGGCTGTTGGCGAAGAAGGCCTGGCCCAGGGCGATGAGAACGGTGTTGCCCGTCACGCCGGAGAGATCCGGCCGCAGGTAGAAGCGCACCCCGGCCATGGCCCCGGGCAGGGTCAGGCCGTAGACGATGATGGACAGGAGGATGACGGGCAGGACGGGCATGAGGATCTTCGACCAGCGCTCGATGCCCTTCTGGACGCCTCCGTAGACGACCCCGACGGTCATGAGGATGAAGATCACGTAAAGCAGGGCGCTGAGGACCGCGTTGTCGGAGAACTGCTGGAAGCTCGTCGAGTCGCGGACGAGCGTCTTGAAGATGTACCCGAACGTCCACCCGGCGATGAGGGCGTAGTAGGAGAGGATGAACACCCCGCAGGAGACGCCGAGGTACCCGAGGTATTTCCAGCCGCTCCGCGGGGCGACCGTCTTGATGGCCCCGACGGGGTTGCGCTGGGTCCGGCGGCCCAGGGTGAGCTCGGCGAACAGGATGGGCACGCCGATGACGAAGACGCTGGCGATATAGAGAAGGACGAAGGCGGCGCCGCCGTTCTCCCCCGTCACGTAGGGGAACCGCCAGATGTGTCCCAGGCCCACCGCCGACCCCGCGGCGGCCAGGATGAAACCCATCCGGGAGCCCCATGTCCCGCGCGCATCTGTCGTCATGTCTCTCTCCGTCGCTCGAGTGTTCTGTCGCACTATAGCCTCGGCGCCGT
Source organism: uncultured Eubacteriales bacterium (assembly GCA_964423315.1). Classification (GTDB taxonomy): domain Bacteria; phylum Acidobacteriota; class Aminicenantia; order Aminicenantales; family Saccharicenantaceae; genus RBG-16-66-30. The sequence continues at coordinate 17,913 of CAYREO010000011.1, forward strand.
TGCCGTGTCAACAAGGCGTCGAACAGCGGCTCCGCCGCGGGGAGGGAGGGGGACGCCCGTCTCTTGACGCCCGCCGGTCGCCGGGGTATCCTCTCGGTCGAATGCGAGGCCGGACATGAACAAGAGATCCTTCGACGTCGTGCTGGTCGGGTTCGCCCTCTTCGCCATGTTCTTCGGGGCCGGCAACCTCATCTTCCCCCCGTACATGGGCTTCCTGGCGGGGACGCTGTGGAGCGTCGCCCTCATGGGCTTCCTCATCACCGGGATCGGCATGCCCCTCATGGGCGTCATCGCCTCGGCCCGGGCCGGGGGGAGCGTGGAGCACCTCGCCGGGCGCGTGGGGAAGCGCTTCGCCCGGGTCCTGAGCATCGTCGTCATCCTGGCGATCGGCCCTCTGCTGGCCATCCCGAGGACGGCCGCCGTGACCTTCGAGATGGGCATCAAGCCCAACTTCCCGTGGGCCGTGCCGGCCCTGGGCTCCGTCGTCTTCTCCGCCATCACCCTGTTCTTCGCCCTCAACGAGACGACCGTCATCGACAAGATCGGCAAGTTCCTGACGCCCTTCCTCCTCGTGACCTTGCTCCTGATCATCGTCAAAGGCATCGCGACGCCCATCTCCGGACCGATGGCGGGGACCCTGGCCAATCCCTTCACGTCGGGCTTCAAAGAGGGCTACCAGACGATGGACGCCATGGCCTCCATCGTCTTCGCCGAGATCGTCATCGCCGCCCTCGTCTTCAAGGGCTACGCCCGGATCGGCGACCAGGTCAAGATGGCCTCCAAGGCCGCCGTCATCGCGGCCGTCGGCCTGGGGTCCGTCTATGGGGGCCTGATGTACCTCGGCGCGACCTCCGGCGGCGCGTTCCCCGCCGACGTCGAGCGGACGACGCTCCTCATCGGCATCGCCGAGAGGATCCTCGGCGGCGGAGGGAAGGCGGCCCTGGGGATGGCCGTGTCCCTGGCCTGCCTGACGACGGCCATCGGGCTGACGGCCACTGTCGCCGATTACTTCAGCAAGATCACCAAAGAGAAGCTGTCCTACAAGCTCCTCTGCGTCATCACCGTCGTCTTCAGCGGCGTTTTCGCCACCGTCGGGGTGACCAAGATCGTCCAGATCGCCGTGCCTCTGCTCGTGCTCGTCTATCCAGTGGCCATCTGCCTCATTCTCCTGACGATCGTCGGGCGCAAGGCCGTTCCCCGACACGTGTACGCCGGCGCCGTCGTCGGGGCCCTGGCGGTCTCCGCTTTCGAGGCCCTGACCGCGGCCGGCCTTCCCGTGGCCGCGGCGAACGCCGCGTTGCGTGTCATTCCTCTCGGGGCGGCCGGTTTTCCGTGGATCGTGCCCGCCGTCGCCGGGGCCCTCGTCGGAGGGCTCGTCGCCGGACGGGGCCGGGGGGGTGGTTAGAGCCGCTTGGACGCGAGCGTGGGTTCCTTGTCCGTGCGGGTCCCCAGCTTGACGGCCGTGGACAGGCGGACGACGCCCTCGGCGTGCAGCGTCTCGTGGACCTTTTCGATCGCGGCCAGGATGTCGGCGAGCTCGCCCTCGACGTTGGTCCCGTAGGCGTGGGCCTCGACCTTCAGCCCGGACTCGACGAGAAGCTCGTGGGCCCGGCGGACCTCCTTGCGGACCGAGACGCCCGCGCCGATGGGGATGACCTGGATCTCGGCGATGGCTTTCATGGGCGTGTTCAGCGGACGGCGCGGAGGACCCGGTCGAAGATCTTCGAGGCGACGCGCTCGGCGAGCCTGTCGACGAGGGCCGCCTGGAGCTCCTCCTCGGCCTGCAGCCATCCCTCCTTGTCGAACAATGCCCGCTCTTCCCGCGTCAGGTCGAGCGTCGTGTAGTCGCCGTCGAATTCGGCGCGCCGGAACTGGGCGGAGGCGAGGGCGGTGACGGCCTGCTCTTCCACGGCCCTCCCCGTGGCGGTCTCGATGATCCGGTAGGCGGCGCCGGCGCTCATCTTGGCGGTGTACCTTTTTTCCGTGTAGGTCACGGTCGTCGACCGGTCACGCCGGAGAGAGGCCTTCCGGGCGACGGTTTCGGCGGGGCCGTCCTCTTGGGCAAAGGATTCGAGCCAGCCGACGACGACGAAATCCGCGCCGAGCGCCCGTCCGGCCGCGATCGCCGCGTCGGATGGGATGTCCCCGCTCCGGATCCGCAGGCGGCTCATCTCCCGGTGGATGGCCCCGCGGTCGATCGGGCCGACGAAGAGGGGCGGGGCGTCCATGTGCTCATGGAGGATGGTGTCGTAGAGGTCGTTCTCCATCCCCCGAGGCAGTCCCGTCCCGGCCTTCGCGGAGGCCCAGAAGGGGAGGACGGCGACCGTTCTCGTCCCGGCGTTCAGGGCGGCCTGCTGGACGGCCAGGGCTTCCGCGCCCGTCCGGCTGTCGGGTCCGAAGATGGCCAGCGCGCTTTGGGCCCGGCCATGGGCCGACCGGAAGAAACCCCGGGCCATGTCGTCCTCGGCCCAGCGGATGAAAACCCGGGCCCGGGCCTCATCGACGGCGAGCATCTCTTCCGGGGCCAGCGGATAGGCGCGCAGCCTTTCGTATCTTCGGGAGGCCTCGGGCCAGTTCCCCGCGCTCTCCAGGTCCTCTCCCTGCCGGAAGAGCGACGCGACGGCGGCCTCGACCATCTCCCGGCGGAAGTCCTCGTAGTCGGCGGGGACGGGGAGAAAGACGCCCACCCGGTCCGTCCGGGCCCGCAGGCCTTCAACGAGATCAATGGCCGCAACGGCGTTCTCGTACCGGCCCTCCCGCTCGTAGGCCCGGGCCTGCGCCAGGTAGTCGTCGATCATCCGGGCGCCGATATCGGCGAGGCTCCGCCGGGCGTCCTCCCGGGAGGGGTCCTTGGACAGGGCGGCGATGTAGCGCTGGGCGGCCTTCTCCAGACGCCCCTCGGCCTCGAGTTCCTGAGCCTGTCTGACGCGCTTGTCGGCGCTCGCGCAACCGGTGAGAGCCGCGACGAGGACGATGGACACGGCCGCGACGAGAGGGCTGGGCTTCTTTGGGGTGATCATAAGGGATTTGTAGGACATCGGGCCCGCTCTGTCAAGGCGGACCGCTCCGCGCGGCACGACGCGACGGCCGCCCTCCTTGACATCCCCGGGGCGCGGCACTATCCTCGTCCTGCCGCGACACGGCGGCACCGAGCCCGATCCTCAAGGAGGCACACTATGGTCAGAAACGCCCTGATCGTCATCCTCTCGGCGGCGGCCCTGCTCGCGGTCGCCAAGATCTCGCCGGCCCAGCTGCCCAAGGAGACCGAGGCCCAGAAGGCCCAGCGCATGAAATGGTGGACCGAGGCCCGGTTCGGCATGTTCATCCACTGGGGTCTCTATGCCCTGCCCGCGCGGCACGAATGGGTCAAGAACTACGAGCGGATGACCGATGAGCAGTACCAAAAGTACTTCGAGCTGTTCGATCCCGACCTCTACAACCCCAAGGAATGGGCGGCCCTGGCCAAGGCCGCCGGTATGAAATATGTCGTCCTGACGGCCAAGCACCACGAGGGGTTCTGCCTGTGGGACTCGAAATACACGGACTACAAGTCGACGAACACCCCTTACGGCAAGGACCTCCTCAAGGAATACGTCGAGGCCTTCCGCGCCGAGGGCCTGAAGGTCGGCTTCTACTACTCTCTCATCGACTGGCACCACCCCGACTACACGATCGACCGCATGCATCCCCAGCGCCAGGACAACGACGCGGAGTACGAGCGGCTGAACGCCGGCAAGGACATGTCCCGCTACCGCCGCTATATGAAAGATCAGGTCCGGGAGCTGCTCTCGAACTACGGCGAGATCAGCATCATCTGGTTCGATTTCTCGTTCCCGGGCAAGAACGGCAAGGGCCGGGACGACTGGGATTCCATCGGCCTCCTCAAGCTGGCCCGGTCGCTGCAGCCCCACATCCTCGTCGACGACCGGCTCGACCTCCGGGACGTCGAGGGGGGCTGGGACTTCACGACCCCGGAACAGGTCAAGGTCGCCAAGTGGCCCGAGATCGACGGGAAGAAGATCCCCTGGGAGACCTGCCAGACCTTCTCGGGGTCGTGGGGCTATCACCGCGACGAGCACACCTGGAAAAGCCCGGCCCAGCTTATCGAGTTGCTGGTCGAGTCGGTCAGCAAGGGCGGCAACCTGCTCCTCAATGTCGGCCCGACGGCCAGGGGGACGTTCGACGGCCGGGCCAGGGACAGGCTGGCGGCCATGGGCGAATGGATGAAGCTGAACGGCCGGTCCGTCTATGGGTGCACCGAGGCCCCGGCGGATATCGCCGCGCCGGCGAACACGCTGTTGACATGGAACCCGAAGACCCGCCGGCTCTACGTCCACCTGCTCGTCTACCCGCTCGGCCGGATCGAGCTGCCCGGCATGGCCGACAAGGTCAAGTACGTGCAGTTCCTGCACGACGCCTCCGAGATCCGCTTCACCGCCGGGAGGGGAGAGGCCGCCGGGAACCTGTCGCTGTCCCTGCCGGTCCTCAAGCCCCCGGTCGAGATCCCCGTTCTTGAGCTCTTCTTAAAGTGATCTCCGGCACCGGAAGATCCAGGTTGTAGGGTCTTCGCCCATTCCCGGGGACGTTTTACAAGGCATCCTGCAGATAGGTATCCCCCTTAGCCCCCCAGACCCCCGGGAACCAGTCCCGACGGTTCCCCCGTCGGCGACCGACGGGACCCCCTCCGCTATGGGGGTCTGCAGGGGGATACCTATCGGCACTACTTGCTAGAAAGTCCCCGGGGATGGGCGAAGACCCTACTTCTCGACCTTGAGGAGCTTTGTGAACGCTTCGTCGTCCGTCTTGAAGTCGCGGGCGGCCTGGCCCACGCGGACGATGCGGATGCTGCGGACGGCGTCCCCCTTCTTCAAGGTCTTCAGAAGGTCGAGCCCGGCGATCGTCTGGCCGATGGCGGTCGTTGTCTTGTCCAGCCCGGAGCGCCGGCCGAGCGTCAGATGGAAGGCGTTGGGCCCGGAGAGGCCGAGAATGCCCGCGGCGTCATGCTTGAGGCTGGGGTTCGGGCCGAGCGGCAGGCTCGGGACGGCCACCGACTTCTGGGCCTCTGAGACGATGCGACCGGTGATGAGACCCCCCTGGACCTCGACCGTGCCGATCGGGGGGACCTGCCGCGGCTGACCGGCCCCGGGAGTCCCTCCGCCGCGGGGCCCGGCCCCCGGCGCCGCCTGTCCCGTACCCTTGCCCTCGACGATGCGGACGAAGTTGGCCGTCTGCAGGGGGGCGTTGACGAAATCGAGGGTGGTCATGATCCGAACGGGCGCGTCGGCGGCCCCGAAGGCGAACTCGGCGTAGAGGCCGTCGGCCAGGAAGACGCCCTCCCGCGGCAGCGGTCGCTCGAGATTGGCCGCGCCGTAGGCGACGACGGCCGTGACGAGCGCCGTGTGCTTTTGGTGTTCCGTGTAGGGAACGACCTCGCTGTAGAGGTCGTGGAGCGTGTGCCAGGCGCGCTGATAGGGATAGTCCGACTGCGTTTGGAAGCGGAGCGTCGGCACGCCCTCCATCTCGAACGAGGACGAATCCGTTCCCCCCGGGGTCGTCGCCCGGACCCGCGGCAGGCCCCGTTCGAGCTTGAAGGGCCATTTCGGGTTGACGGCGGCCAGAGGCGCCGTGATCCTCTTGAAGTCTTCCAACCAGGTCTCTGGGACGACCGCGCCGGTGATGGCGCTCGGGCTGCCGTCGCGGTTGATCATCATCGAGATCTTCGGGGCCATCCCCGGCCTGTTCTTCAGCCAGGCCTGCGAGCCGACCAGGCCGATCTCCTCGGCTGCGAACAGGATGGCCGTGATCGACCGCCTGGGCCGGCCTCCGGCGGCCCGGACGAGGCGGATGGCCTCCATCATCGGCGAGAAGCCCGAGCCGTTGTCGACGGCCGCGGTCGCCGAGCTGAATCCGTCGATATGGCCGCCGATGACGATGTGTTCGTCGGGGAACTCCGTCCCCCGCAGGGTGGCCACGACGTTGTGGAACTTGACCGGTCCCATCTTGAACCAGTTGCGGATGTCGAACTCGAGCTCGACCCGCTCGCCTTTCTCGACGAGGCCCTTGATCTCGTTGTACTGGTCCTCGGCCAGCTTGATGTCTGGCAGGTTCGGCAGCTTGTCCCAGGATGGGGCGTGACCGTCCAGGATCCGGAACGGCATGGTCTTGGACAGCTGGATGGTGCCCAGGGCGCCGGCTTCGAGCAAGGCCTCCGTGAGCGGGGGGATGAGCGTTGCGTCGGAATACTCGGGCGTCCCGCGCCGGCCGTCGCGGGCGAAGCCCGTGCTCTCGCCGGCGATGAGGACCCAAGCCCCTTTGAGCGCGGCCGCGTTCGCCCGGACCTCGGCGATGGCCTCCTCGACGGCGGCCCGCTTCTTCTCGACCTGCTCCGGCGTCGCGTTCCGCCCGGGGATCGAGAACGGGTCGGCCTTGAGGACGGCGACCGGCCCCCTCTGGACGCCCCGGGTCCCGGCGGTGAAGCTCGGCGTCCCGAAAAAGAGCGTCTTTTCGGCGGGCTTGACCATCTTGCCGAACCAGGGTCCGCGGTTGAAGCCGACCGGGACCTGGCCGGCCTCGTCCAGCTCGACCTCGAGCCCCCACTGCGCAAATTGCCAGGCCGCCCATTCGGCGGCGTCGTTGTAGGAGTGGGTGCCCGACTCCCGGCCGCCGAAGCGGTTGCTGGCGTAGTCGAGCCATTCCATGACCCGGTTGTCCGTCCGGCCGAGCTCGATGATCTTGGCGACGACGGGGTCGTCCGCCGGCCGGGCCGGATTCTGGGGGGTGGCCGCCAGGGAGGCCAGGGCGAGCACGGCGAGACCGAAAGCGAGGGCGGGTTTTCTCATGGGCGCACCTTTCTCGGAGGATTGACGCGAGGCGTCATCATAAACGCGGCCCCGAACGGCTGTCAAGGACGACCGTCGGCGGAGACGGGGCGGCCCGGAGCCGGATGGCCTAGACGGCCTCGCTCTTCTCGAAGGAGTAGGCGCCGAGTAAGAGCATTGCCAGGGCGAAGCCTGTCATGACGGCCAGGTCCAGGACGACCGGCATCGACGATTGCCCGAGGAGGACGGCGCGCAGGCCGTCGACGCCGTAGGTCAGGGGGTCGGCGTACGAGAGAAGGCGAAGGGCCCGGGGGAAGGTCTCGAGCGGCGTGAGGGCCCCCGACAGGAAGAAGAAGGGGAAGATGATGAAGTTCATGACGACGCCGAAGCCCTGCATGTCCTTCATCCTCGAGGCGAAGACGAGGCCGAGGCCGATGAAGGTGAACGCGATGAGCAGCATGAAGACGAGGCCGAAGGCCAGGGCCCAGGCCCCGCGCGGGCGGAATCCCAGGGCCATGGAGGCCCCGAAGATCAGCAGCCCCTGGATCATGGAGGTCGTCGCGCCTCCCGCGATGCGGCCGAGGACGAGGGACACCCGGCTGACCGGGGCGACCAGGATCTCCTTGAGGAAGCCGAACTCCTTGTCCCAGAGGAGGGACATGCCCTGCATCGAGGAGGAGAACAGGAGGGTCATGCCGATGATGCCGGGGGCCAGGAAGCCGATGTAGCCCGCGCCGCCGTCGAGACCCGGGACGGGCATGCGCCGGAATCCCATCCCGAGAAAGGCCAGGAAGAAGACGGGCATGGCCAGGGAGCCGACGATCCGGGACTTGGCCCGCAGGTAGCGCGTCATCTCCCGCCGCCACAGGACGTAGATCGCCGTCGCCTGGATGCCCATCGTCATCTCCGTCCGGGGCCGAACATCATGGTCCGGTTGCGTTCGCTGAGGGTGGCTTCCTGGTCGCGGATGGTCCGGCCCGTGAAGCGGAGGAAGACGTCCTCCAGACTGGGCTTGCGCAGGTGGACGCAGCTGATCGTCAGCCCGTTCTGCCGGGCCCGCATGACCAGGTCGGGAATGCGCCGCTCGCCTTTTTCCATGGTCAGGGACAGGACCCCGTCGTGGAACTGGGAGCGGGTGATCCAGGTCTCGCGGGCGATCTCGGCGAGAAAGGCGGAAGAATCGCCCTCGAGCTCCAGCGAAACGATGTCGCCGCCCAGGGTGTCCTTGAGGCGGTCGGGGGAGTCCATGGCCACGAACCTGCCGTGGTCCATGATGGCGACCCGGCCGCAGAGAAAATCGGCTTCTTCCATGTAATGGGTGGTCAGGATGATGCTCACCCCGGCCTCCTCGTTCAGCTTCCGGATGTACTCCCAGATGTGGCGGCGCGTCTGGGCGTCCAGGCCGAGGGTCGGCTCGTCGAGGAACAGGACCTTCGGCCGGTGGGTCAGGCCGCGGGCGATCTCCAGCCGGCGCTTCATGCCGCCCGAGTACTTCTCGACGAGCGTCGCCGCCTTGTCCGTGAGATCGACGAGGGCCATGACCTCGTCGATGCGCCGGCGGCGCTCGGCCCGGCCGATGCCGTACATCATGGTGTGGAACTCGAGGTTCTCGCGGCCGGTCAGGCGGCCGTCGAGGGCCGGCTCCTGGAAGACGATGCCGATGCTCCGGCGCACGCTGTCGCGGTCCAAGGCGACGTCGTGGCCGGCCACGACGGCGCTCCCGGAGGTCGGGCGCAGCAGGGTCGCCAGCATGTTGATGGTCGTCGTCTTGCCCGCCCCGTTGGGCCCGAGCAGGCCGAACAGCTCCCCCTCGGCGACGGAGAAGGAAACGCGGTCCACGGCCGCGAAGCCGTTGAAGGCCTTGACCAGGTTCTCGACCCGTATAGCGTCCATATCGCGCTCCTGCGAAGCCTCCATCTTATCACGTTTTCCGGGATCCCGCACACGAGCATTGACGCCTCTCCGTCGATAGTGCTATCTTTTCTTCGGCACATCAGCGAATCCGATCTGACAAGGAGGGTCCATGTCCCGACGATGCCTCTCGATCCTGATCTCGATCCTGATTTTGGCCCCGGTCGTCGCCTCGTCGGCCGCCGCCGCCGAGGTCCAGCTGACGGCCCTGACGCTCCAAAGCGGGCGGGCCGTCGACGTCGGCTTTTCCAGGACCTCCCGGGCCCCGGCAAGGGCCTCCATGCAGGCCAACCTCCTCTTCGACAGCGGACGGACGACGATCAAGCTGAATTTCAGCCGCATGGAGCCGGCCATCCTGTTCGCGGGCGACATCTCCGCCTACGTCCTCTGGGCCGTGACCATCGACGGCACGGCCGAGAACCTCGGCGAGGTCGTCGTCGATCGGAAAGCCGCCTCGGGCACGGCGCAATACACCACGGTGAAACGCGCCTTCGCCCTTATGGTGACCGCCGAGCCCTTCGCCCCGGTTCCCCGGCCGACCGACGTCGTCCTCTTCCGTTCGGGCGAAGTGCGGACGGGGAACATCCAGAACACCCCGTTCGCCTTCAAGAACTTCCAGGAGGGCGCCAAGCCGGCCCTTGAATCCATCGCCACCATCCAGTACAACGACAAGACCCCGGCGGCCGTCACGCAGGCCCGGAAGGCCATCGAGATCGCCGAGCGCATGAACGCGGCCGAGGTCAACCCGCGGGCGGTGGAAGGGGCCAAGGCCGCCTACGCCAAAGCGCTCGCCTCGCGATCCAATACGGCGCAGATGGCCGACCAGGCCCGGGCCGCCGCCCAGCTGGCCGCCCAGGCCATCAAGGACAGGATCAAGGCCGACGAGGCCCGGGAAGCCGCCGAGGCCGAGGCCCAGAGACAGGCCGAGCTGGCCGCTCTCGAGGACCGGGCGGCGACCGCCGAGACCGAGTCCCAGCGCATCGCCCAGCAGCTCAAGGAGGTCGAGCGCCAGCGCCAGGCCTTGGCCAGCGAGACGGCGACCCTGGCTCAGTTGACAGAGAAGCTGGCCGCGGAACGGGACGCCATCGCCGCCGAGCGCGACCAGGTCGCCGCCGACCGCGAGGCCATCAAGAAGGAGCGCGATGAACTGGCCGGCATGCTCAAGGGCGCCCTGTCCACCGTGGCCGAGACGACCGAGACGGCCCGCGGCGTCATCGTCAGCCTGTCCGGCATCCTCTTCGACATCGGACAGGCGACGCTCAAGCCGGCCTCCCAGGTCTCCGTGGCCAAGCTGGCTGGCATTCTGATGGTCTTCCCGGGGATGAACCTCAGCATCGAGGGTTACACGGATTCGACCGGCTCGCTCGAGACCAACATGCGGCTGTCCACGGAACGGGCCCGCTCCGTCTATGAGTTCCTCCTCGGACAAGGGATCGCGGCGAGCCGGATGAAGTATCAGGGCTTCGGCCCCGAGAACCCCGTGGCCCCCAACGACACGGAGGTCAACCGGGCCAAGAACCGCCGGGTCGAGGTCGTCCTGACCCAGGCGGCGAAGCGCCCTTGAGCGTGCTCCGGGGTCCGAACGTGCTCGGGCCGAACTCGAGGACGCCCCGGCCGTTCTTTGACTGCCCAGGCCTGCCCGGCTAAAATGGAGAAGTGGGGGAGATCGATAGTGAGGGGGAAGGGCGGCATGTAGCGGGGAGCCGCCTGGAGCGCGGTCCTCGATCCAGAGGTCAAGAGATGAAGATAACGCCAAGAAAGACCACGCTGACGGCCCTGCTGGCCATTTTTCTTCTGGGAGGGTTCGTGGCCCAGGATGCGCCCGATGCCGGCCGCTATCCGACGGGCCTCATCCCGCTCACCGCCGCTCAGGTCGACGAGATCCTTGATACCTGGCCGCGAGTCACGCGGGTCAACCTCAACTGGCTCGGGCTCGAGCGGGTCAATGACGCCAGGGCCCGTGGGGGGCGGGAGCCGCTCGGTCCCGATGCCGTCAGGCCCGTCGGCCGCGAGCTCGAGAGCGCGCGGGGGGCCCGTCGGATCGCCGTTCAAACGTTCGCCGAGGAGCCGGAGCGTCTCGGGGACCTGCCGGTCTCCGTCGACAACAGCAAGCTGCCCTACTTCCCCCCGATCCGCAGCCAGTCCCCCCTCGGCGCCTGCACGGCCTTCGCGACCACCTATACCCAGCTTTCGTACATGACCGCCTTCCAGCGGAACCTCGACATCCGGAACAACAGCGACAACACGAACAAATACTCCCCCAAGTGGTCGTACAACATGGCCAACGACGGGACGGACTCCGGGTCGTCCTTCGTGGAGGTTTTTGCCCTCCTCGAGAAGCACGGGGCGTGCACATGGGCGGAATTCCCCTTTGACAGCGATCCCCGCGCCTGGTGCCTGAACCCGGCGGCCTGGCGCAACGCGTTGTCGGTCAGGACGGACCCGGCCCTCTATGTATGGCCGGCCAGCTCGGAGGACGGCCTGGCCCAAGCCAAGGAGCTGCTGACCAACGGGTACGTCCTGACATTCGGGACCTACATCAATTCCTGGCAGTACAGGCTCATCCAGAACGACCCGTCGACCACCGAGGATGACGGCGAGGTCGGGAAGGAGGTCGCTTACTGGGTCAACGGTTCCGAAGGCGGGCACGCCATGACCGTCGTCGGCTACAACGACGCGATCTGGACCGACATCAACGGCAACGGGACCATCGATCCCGGGGAAAAAGGCGCTTTCCGGATCGCCAACTCCTGGGGCGCCGCGTGGAAGGACGGCGGTTTTGTCTGGCTGGCGTACGATGCCCTCAAAAGGTCCTCGGCCGTCGACGGAGCCCCCTCGACGGGCCGCGTGCGGGCTCTTCACGGCGACATGCTCCACATCCTGACCGTCCGGGACTATCTTCCCTTGATGATCGCCGAGTTCACCGTCCGGCACGCGAAAAGGAACCAGCTCAAGATCGTCCTGGGACGCTCGGACACATCGGCGGCGGTCCCTTCGACGGTTTGGACCCCGGGGGCCTTCCAGAACCAGGGCGGGCCCTATGCCTTCGACGGCTCGACGACGGCGGTCGACGGGACCTTTGTCTTCGACCTCTCGGACCTCCTCGTCGAGGGGGGCGGCTGGCTGCGCTACCACCTCGGAGTGAACGACAACGCGGCCGGAGACCCCGCGACCCTAAGCGTGCACAAGATCGTCGACTTGACGACCAACCCGCCCACGGAGCTGACCTCCTCGCTCGTGCCGCTGACCGCCGACGGCGGCCAGCAGGTCTATTCCTTCGTCGATTATGAATATACCGGACCTATGCCGGGATACAACCGCCCGCCCCGGCTCTCCAATCCCCAGGTCCAGCCGGAGAGAGGCAGCACCCGCCAGACCTACACTTATTATGTCCGCTACTTCGACGGCGATGGGGATATCCCACCCGTCAGAGATGTGTGGATCGACGGGACGGCCAGGCCGATGAGCTTCCTGTCATCGGGCGGGGGGACGGCCTCGGACGGCTGGTACTATTATCAAACGAGCTTATCATCGGGAACCCACGACTACCATTATCTCTTCGAGGACGGCCGGGGCGGCTCGGCGAGGACCCCGACCGCGGGCGAGCTCGGCGGCCCCGACGTCTTCGCCCTGCTCGTGACATCCCTCCAGCCTTCGAGCGCGACGGCGGGCGGCCCGCCCTTCGTTCTGACCGTGGACGGCTCCTATTTCGAGGACGGGGCCGTTGTCCGCTGGGACGGGAGCGACCGGCCGACGACCTTCGTCAGCGGTTCGCGCCTGGAGGCCCAGATCGCCGCCGCCGACCTCGACCGGGGAAAATATGTCCAGGTGACCGTCAGGAACCCGGACGGCGAGATCTCCGATGCCCGGACGTTCACGGTCAACAACCCGCTGCCGGCCCTGAGCTCGATCTCGCCCGACCGCGCCACGGCGGGCGGTCCCGGTCTCACTCTGACCCTCCTGGGGTCGAACTTCGTCCCGGGCTCGATCGTGCGTTGGGGCGCCGTCGAGAAGGGCGCGACCTTCGTGAGCGGCGCGGAGGTGCAGGCCCTCATCGCGTCCAGCGACTTATCGACCGCGGGCGATATCCCCGTGAGGGTCGTCAATCCGGCCCCGGGCGGCGGCGAATCGAATGCCGCCATCCTGACCTTGTCCGGAATCGCTTTGTCGGCGATCCCCCAGAGCGCGACCGTTTCAGCCGGCCAGTCCGTGGCCTATGACATCACGATCACGCCCCAACACGGAGCCTTCGATTCCCCGGTGTCATTCAGCTGCGAACGGCTCCCGAGGGCCTGCACGGCGGTTTTCACTCCCGCCTCCGCGACGCCGGGCGCTTCGTCCGTCAAAACGGTCCTGACCCTCTCCACCAAAGCCCGGGCGAGCGCGGCCATGGGGGGCCTCTCGGCATCGTCGGCCGGGATCCCACCCGCCTGGGGCCTTATGCTTCTTTTCCCTGCCCTCGCCCTGGCGCTCCGGGTTGGACGGCTCGGCCGGCCGAGGCTTGTCCGGCGGTATCTCGCGGCCGCGGTCCTGATCTGCGCCCTCGCTTTTGTCGGGGGCTGCGGAGCGGGGGGGACCGGGACCGCTTCGCCCGGCCAGGGGACCCCGGCGGGGACCTATGAGATCACCGTCAAGGGAACCTCAGGGACCCTAACGACCTCGACAACGGTGACCCTCGTCGTCCTCTGAGCGGCATCGAAGTCAGAATGGACAAGATCATGCTCATTCTCGATATCCGCTATGATATGGGGTTGAGCAATATCCTCAAGGCCGAATACGCGGACGACTGGTCGATCAAGAACAAGGCCTTGATGTTCGTGGCCGGGATCGGCTTCTAGGGCTAGCGTCCCTCTTTTCCCGAGGTCAGCAGGCAGTAGAGGAACCCGCCCAGGCAGAGGCCGAAGACGGCGATCATAAAGACGAGGGCGTCAGGTCTCATATTTCTTGAACCGCGCGTTGAGCGTTCTGTTCAGGAAGAAGAAGACGGCCATGGCCACGGCCCACTGGGCGAAGACCGTTCCGAGCGATGACACGGAGAAGATCTTGAGCCAGTGCTCGGGGTCCCCCGAGTAGGCCGAATAGAACCACCAGCCGAGCATGACCGCGACCTGGACGGGGAGCAGGACCCCGACCAGGAAGTCGAACCACCTCCCCATCCGGACCGGGCACTCGGGCGTCGAGATGACCTCCTCGCGGAACTTCCGCGGCCCGACCTTGAGGACCAGGAAGGTCAGGAACAGTCCGTTGACCATCAGGCCCAGGCCCCAGACCCAGTCCTGGTTGTTGAAGAAGGCCAGGCTGAGGGCCGAGGGCAGGCCCATGACCAGGCAGAGGACGCCGACGGTCAGGACGGCCTTCTTTCTCGTGAAGCCGGCGTCGATGAAGACGCTGGCGATGAGCTCGAGCTGGGAGATGAGCGAGGTCAGGGCGGCGAAGCAGAGGGCCAGGAAGAACAAGGCCAGGAACAGCGCCCCGCCCGGGATCTTGGCGAACAGCTGGGGGATCCAGATGAAGGTCAGGCCCAGGTTGTCGGTCTTCAGGACCTCCATGACCTTGTCCTGGGAGAAGCCGGGCCCGGAGAAATACGAGAAGACCGTGGGGACGATGAGCATCGCGGCCAGTAGGGAGGCCGTGTTGTCGCCGAAGCCCAGCGTCGCCGCCGTGCGCACGGGGTTTTGGCCGCGGTGGGCGTAGATGGCGTAGGTCAGCATCAGCCCCCAGCCGGCGCCCGTGGACCAGGCCGACTGGCTGAGGGCGTTCAGCCAGACCCGGTAGTCCCCGAGCAGGGACAGGTTCGGGGAGAAGAGGAAGTTCAGGCCGGCCCCGGCCCCGGGCAGGGTCAGGACGCGGACGATGCTGATGAGGAGGATGCCGAACAGCGCCGGGATGAGGATCTTGTTCGTCCGCTCGATGCCCTTGGCGATGCCCGAATAGATGATGGCGCAGCCCAGGGCGAGGGCCCCGACGTGGTAGATGAGCGGCTCATACGACAAGGTGAACAGGCGCCAGTAGGAGATGGTGTCCTTCTGGATGAGGCCGCTGAAGGCCGAGGCGAAAAAGTACTTCAGGCACCACCCGGTGACGACCGCGTAATAGAAGGTGATGGCCGTCGGGACGAAGGCCGTGAACAGGCCCATCCAGGTGTACTTCTCGCCCATCATCTCGCGGAAGGAGCCGACGACGCTCCGCCGCGTCTTCTTGCCGATGGCCATCTCGATGGCCAGCAGGGGGATGGACCAGACGAGCAGGAAGATCATCCAGGGGATGATGAAGGCCCCGCCGCCGTACTGGGCGACGATTCGCGGAAAGCGCCATAGGTTCCCGGTGCCCACGGCCATGCCCAGGCCGGCGAAGATGATGCCCCAGCGGGAGGCGAACAGGTCCGAGCTCTTCATGGCCCCTATTATGCCGTCTCCGCCGGTTTTTTCAACAAAAAACCTTCACTTTCCGGAGGAGCGGGCGATGAAGCCGGCGATGTCCTTTTTGAATTGGACGATCGACGGCTTGTGGATGTACATCATGTGCCCGGCTTCGTAATAGCCCATCTCGACACGGTCCTTGAACTCGCCGAGGAAGCCGATCTGGGAGAAGGTGTATTCCGTGCCGAAGAAGGGCGTCGCCCCGTCGTAATAACCGTTGCAGCAGAGGACGCGGAGATGGGGGTTCTCGGCCATGGCCCGGCGGAGAGTGTCCGTGACGTCGGGCATGCCGGTCATCCCGCCGCGGAAGACGGCCCGGCCCTCGGGGGCGGGGGCCGAGAAGTTCCAGGGCTGGACATCGCCGTAGATGGCGTAGGGGATGTCCTTCTCGTATTTGAGCTCGGTCCTCAGATAATCGTTGAGGCGGGTCGAGAACGAGCCCATGAGGGCCGCGCTCGAGGGGTCGAAATCGACGCTGTCGCCGGCGGCCTCGGCATCGCGCCCCAGGATGCGGCTATCGAGCCGGCCGACGCTCCGGAACTCGTCCCGCATGAGCTCCTTGACGAAGCGCGAGTGGGAAACCTTGAGGTTCGACTGCTTGACGTACTCCAGGCGGAGGCCGCTGAAGGCGGCCGTCTTGCGGGCGATATCCTCGTAGGCGGCGGGGGACAGGCGGTTGCCCTTGACGAGGGCCGGGAGGTATTCATCGAGAGCGAAGGCCCGGGCCGCGTCGAGGACCTCGGCGAGCGGCTTGGCCTGCAGCTCGGCGGGCAGCTTCTTGTGGTACCAGGCCGTGGCCGTGTAGTGGGGGAGGAAGAAAACATAAGGCCGGGGATCGCCCGGCGCGAAGCGGATGGTCGCGAAGTCGAGGACCGACGAGACGAGGATGATGCCGTTGAGGAACATGCCGTGGGTCCGGCCCTGGAGGACCCCGGCCAAAGCCGCCGAGCGCGTCGTCCCGTAGCTCTCCCCGAGGAGGAACTTCGGCGAGGCCCAGCGCCCGTTCCTCGTGACGTAGAGGCGGATGAACTCGCCCACGGACTGGGCGTCCTCCTGGAGGCCGTGGAACTGGCTCTTGGCCTCCCCGGGCAGGGGTCGGCTGTAGCCGGTCGAGACCGGGTCGATCATGACCAGGTCGGTGACGTCGATGATGGAGAACGGGTTGTCGACGAGCCCGTAGGGGGGGACGCCGGAGATCCCCTCGTCGTCCATCGCCACGCGCCTCGGCCCGAGGCCCCCGAGGTGAAGCCAGACCGAGGACGACCCCGGCCCGCCGTTGTAAGCGAAGGTCAAGGGCCGGGCGGACCGGTCGCGGATGTCGTCGCGCGTGTAGGCGACGTAGAAAACGAGCGCTCCGGGCTCCTCGTTCGCCTTGTTGATCATCATCTCGCCGGCCGTGGCCGTGTAGGCGACGGGCTTGCCGTCGATGGTCACGGTGTGTTTCGTGACGGCCGGCGCTCTCTCGACGGCCGGGGCCTTCGGCCCGGGCGCCTGCTGAGCGACGGCGGGTTTCTGCGGCGGGGCTTGGCCCGTGAGCGGGACGGCGCCGGCCAGCAGGAGGACGGCGAAAAGCGTCGTGAGGACGGCGGTGGCGTGGCGGGATCTCATGAGGACCTCCTTAAGATCCTGAGGGTCTTCGAAGCTTTTCTTTTGTAACAGAATCCGGGGCCCCGTTCAATAAAAAAACGGGCAATGGGCGGAGGGGATCGCGGCGTGACGTGGGGAGCTCAGGGATCGCCCGGCTATGCGGGATGACCGACGGCGGCCATGTAAACGGCGCTCTCTTCGACGCCGTCGACGTCCAGAAGAGCGTTGACCTCGTCGTCGAAGAGGGCCCCCACGGTGCAGGCGCCGAGCTTCAGGGCGGTGGCCGCGAGATAAAGGTTTGCCCCGATGTGCCCGGCGTCCATGTAGATGTAGCGGTAGGCCCGCTGTTTGTACTTCCACTTGGAGCGCTCGAAGACGGCGGTCCAGACGAGCACGGCCGCGGCGTCGTAGCAGATCCTCTGGCCGAGGGCGGCCCGGGCCGTCGGACGGCGCAGGTCACCGGCTCGCAATTCCTCGAGCTGATGGCCGCGAACCGCGTAGTGATAGAGGCCTGGGCTGAGGTCCCGGACGTTGTTGGACACGACATAGGTTTCGATGGGATAGAGGGCCCCGGCCGAAGGGGCCGTCCGGAAATCGTGGCCGTGCTCGGACCGCTGGATGCCGGCGCACGCCCAAAGGAGGTAGGAAAGCTCGGCCAAGGAGAGCGGTTCCGGCGAGTATTCCCTCACGCTCGTTCTGGTCCGGAGGGCCTCGTCCAGGCTCATTCCCGGGGCCGGCGAGGGCCGGGGCAGATCGAAACGCGGCCGGCCGGGATATTCCTTATAAGGAGCGGGCTTGTTCGCCCAATCCAGACCGCCTCCCGACATCTTGTCGGGATGGTACTTTGTCTCCCGGTGATATCTGTCCCCGATCCCCTCGGTCATCGTCTGCGCCTCCTCCATTAGCTCTCAGGCACGGCCCTGAGGATCTTCCGGAACCGTCGCGCCCGTTCTTCCTCCTCGAGATCCTCGACGAGAGGCAGGACGAGGGCCTTGACCTCGGAGCCGAGGACGTTGTCGAGCAGCTCGACGGCATAGCCGTGATTGGCCGTCCAGAGGTTCCGGTAAGCGTTGGCGATGTCCCGCCGGGGGTGCGACAGGCCGATGAGCTTGAACAGGTTCTCGAAGATCCCGGCCAGCTCGCGTTCGAGGAGGCCTCTTCGGACCCTGTCCCGCTCTCCAGGGCCGAGGCGCCGGAGGTCCAGGAACAAACTGCAGTACCGGTGGACGAGGGAGCGGATCTTCTCCAAGGCCACGACGGTGGGCATCGGCACGCTTTCGTTCTTCGAGCGGATGAGGTCCAGGGCGTCGATGATCTCGGCGTCCAGGCCGCCGGAGCCGCCGCCCAAGGCCCGGCCCAGGATGCCAGCCGCTTCGGGCGAGCCGATGCGGGCCAGGGCCTCGACGATCCCCTGCCTCAGCTCCGGACGCTGGCCGACATCCGCCAGACCGGCGGCCAGGGCGGGGGCCGCGGTCGGGCCGTACGCGCCGAGGGCGTTGATCGCGTCTTCCCGGATCAGGGGATGGCCCAGCCGGCCGACGATGGCCGGGATATGGTCGGTTCTCTTGAGCCGGGCGGCGCTCTCGATGGCCAGGCTCGAGACGTCGGCCGAATCGTCGCCGATGAGCTTCGGCAGGAGTTCGGCCAGGGGGGTCGTCGGTTCCATGAAGCTGATGACCCTGGCCAGCCACATTTTATCGTCTATGGCCCCGTGGCTCCCCTTGAGGACCCCTTCCGCCCAGAGGACCATCAGCTTCTGGTAGGCCTCGGACGAAAGGATGATGCGGAGGTCCGATACGAACGCGGCCGGGTCCGGGGGAGCCGCCGTTTCCGCGTGATCGGACGCGTCCTCCGCCCCGAACATCTCATTGAGGGCGGCCAAGTGGACCTCGCCGGCCTTTTCGGCGATCAGCCGCTTCACGTCCGGGCTGAGCTTCTTGCGCTCGAGGAGGTCGAAAGCGTTCAGGGCGAAAAGGACCGAGCTCGCGTTCCGCGGGTCGACGGCGTCGATGATCAGCCTGACGGCCCCTTGGTCGATCTCCTTGCCGATGATCGTCTCGCCGCGCTCGGCGCCGATCCGGATATGCCGGCGGACGGCATCGACGTACTCCCGGCGGACGGCCAGCCCGGCCAGGATCCAGAGGCCGAGGAATCCGGCGGCGATCCAGCTCAGGTCCTGGGCCAGGCTCGGGTCCACGACGGGCGTGAAGCCTTCGATCTGCTTGCGCATGAGGATCGCGAACGCCAGAAGCACGGCGGCCCCGGTGACCTTGGCGGCCTGGCTGACGAACATGTCGATGAACGGCTTGGCCTTGGCCTTGAGGTCCGCGTCCACCGGGATGTACAGGATCTCGCGGATCGACTGGTTCAGGGAGAACGTCAAGCTTCCGTCACCGACCTTGAGGGCCGCGGCGGGGATCAGGGAGAACGGCAGCAGGAGGAAGGCCGCCGAGCCGAGAAGCAGGGCCACAGGGGTGACCAGCACGGCCACGGTCAGCATCCTCCTCAAGATCCTGCTCGTCAGGAAAAAGTTCAGGACGAAGGCGACGACAGTCAGGCCGGCCAGGAAGAAACCGAGGAACGCCTGGAGGCCCTGCTCGTTCCAGAAAGCGTCGCTGACAGCCGATAGGAATTGGAACTCGATGAACACGGAGACGACGACCGCCGAGGCCACGATGGCCGCGATGAAGCGGAGGTAGCGGCTCTTGCGGACGGCCTCGAAGCCGCCCTTGAAGCCGGCCTTGGCGGCCGGGCGGTCGGTGGCCGCGGTCCGGGTCACGGTTTCCGGTCGAGGCCGGCGTTCGAGATGCCCGACAAGGCTCCGGACGACGAAGGCGCAGGCGACGAGCAGACCGCAGGCCAGAGGCAGCAGGATGACGGACAGGCCGGCCGTGGCTAAAAAACCCGCGGCCAGACCGCCCGTGACACCCCCCAGGATGCCTCCACTTCCCAGGAAGCCGACCAGGCGCTTGGCCTCCCGGGGATCGAAGATCAGATTGACCAACATCCAGTAATGCGTCATAAGGACGACGATGAGGACGCTCGCCCAGACCCAGTAAACATAGGGCAGGAGCGTGTAGCTCCTCCGGCCGAAGTCGCTCAACAGGACGGCCTGGAGGCCGAGGCCGGAGACGGCGAAAAAGAGGAGACCGGACATGATCATGGTCCTGAGGGAGATCCGGGTCTGGAGGCGGGACTGAAGCAGGACGACCAGGCCGGTGACGGCGGCGGCCAGGAGGTAGGCCACGGGAACGGCCCCTACGCCCATCTTGGCGATGAGGTCGGACGTCCGCAACGTCTTGATGATCGTGTGCGGGGTCGTGATCAGGAAGAAATAGACGAACAGGAGGCCGGCGAGCTTCCTCTCCTCCGGATGAAGGCCCGCTCCCCGGCGGAAGAGCCTCGACCATATTCGTCCGCCCATCGCCGGCGCACCCTCCCCTCGAGATGGGTCCGGGAAAAGACTATCAGTATGGGCGGCGGGAGTCAAGACGCGTCGTCCGCGCGGCGTGCGCGCCGGGTATCCCCGGGATCATGTCCCCGATCTTTGCCCGCGCCTTAAAGCCGCAGGGCGACGCCGCCGCGCAGGATGAGGCCATCGAGGACGCCGCCGTCGACGAAGAGGTGGATGTTGGTCGTCAGCCGGGCTTTCAACCCCAGGTTGAGCTGGAGGAACGGCAGGAAGTTCGGCAGGGTGAAGTCGGTCTCCGCCTCGTCCTTGAGCTCCCGGAGGGTCTTCGAGTCCGAGCCCGAGACCGTTTCGGCCGGGATGGCGCTCCCTGTGAGCTGACCGCTGTAGCTGTAGGCGACGAAGGAGTCGTCGAGGGCTTTGGCGGTCGAGATGCCGCCGCCGATCGTGATGTAGGGGTGGATGATCATGGACGGCAGGATGTCCCAGCGGAAGGTCAGGAGAAAAGCCAGGGCCTTGATCCGGGCCTCGGCGTCCGCCGATCCGCTGAAGGTCGCGGTCTGCAAAGTGCCCGACTCCTGGAGCTGCATGGAGGCCGTCAACGTGGGATCGACCCTGAACGAGCACTTCTCGATCGAGAGGCCCAGGCTGAACGATCCGCGATGCCCGCCCGGGTAGAAGCGGAAGGACAAGCCGAAGTTGTCACCGCCCGAGCGGAAATCCAGCGACTGCTCGTAGGCCGTCATGGCGTAGCCGGGATAGGACTCCTGGATGTCCTCGAGGATGCGGCCCTCGAGCTCGTCCCTGATCAGGTCGTCGAGGGCGTCCTTGGCCAGGTTGCCGAGGATGTTCAGGCTCCAGCGGCCGTAGTGGCCGCTGAACTCGAAATGTCCCTGGGCCCTGAGGGCAGGGGCGGCGGCCAGGAGGATGGCCAGGGCCGGGATGATGAAGCGGCTTTTCCTGCTCATCTTCACGTCCTTTCTCTTCCGGGATGTCGCATATATCAACGATTTAGTCGCCCTGAACGGTCCGAGGATGGAGGGTCGGGAGCCGTTCAGTCCCCGACCCGGATCGTCCTCAGGGTGCGCATGGCAGCGTCACACATCTGGATGACGACAGGGGCGCCGTCGAAGACCCCCTCCGAGAGCTCCGCCGCGAACTGCCGGAAAGCGGCAGCATACTCTTCGCTCTGATCGATCCCCTCCATGACGGGAAGCCGGAAAAAATAGGTCGGTCCGCTCCTGCGCACCTGCAAAGTCGCACGGTCGTCGACGAAAGCGCCGCGGGCGGCCAGGAATCTGGCGAGGCGCAGGGCTTCGTCCTCGCTGACAGGGACGACATAATGCAGCGTCGATACCCCGACCGGGAGCTCGGTACCCAGGAAACCGGCCCCCGACTCCGGCTGGGGCGCGGCCTCGACGCTGCCGATCTTTCTCAGCTGCGCGTCGCAGTATTCGATCTCCAGGGGCGCCTCGCCGAAAACGTCCCGGGAAACCTGCCAGCCGATGTGCTTCAGGGTGCCGGCGAGGGAATCGACCTTGACCTCGCTCTCGATGACGATCATGCGCAGCTGCCAGGCGTCCCCTCTCCTCCTCACCCAGACATCGACCGGGCCGTCGTCGGAGAAGAAGCCGGACTGGACGAAGTAGTCCCCAAGGAGCCGGGCCTCGTCCTCGCCGACCGATCCGCCGTAGTAGAGTGTCGACTGGCCGTAGTCGATCGAGCCGGCGGCCTTCCAGCCGTCTCCGCCGCCGAGAGGGGCATAGACGATCACGGCTGCCCATGCCAGGATGACGACGGCGATCACCGCGACATTGAGGACGCTCGTCCCGCCGGCCTTGATCAGGGCGGCCTTCATCGCCGCCGGATCGATGCGGGCCGCCCGGATCTTGGCCAAAGTCTTCCTGGCTTTCTGCTGGTAGAGGTCGTTGCCCGCCACGCCCAGGGCGGCGGCCATGAAGAAGGGGACCAGTCTGTCGAACAGCCCGCTGAGGAGCGTGTTCATGGTCAGCAGGGTCGTGACCATGAGCACGGACACGAACAGGAGGCTCGGCAGCATCATCTTCCGATAGGCCAGCCAGAACGCCGAGAAGAGGAAGGCGGCCGGGTTGAGCTTTCTCTTGGCCTTTATCCCTCCGGCGGCATCCCAGATCGGCAGGTAGTAGGAGGCCTTCTTGCCGACGAACAGGGCCAGCGCCTCACGGTCCGAAAGCTCCCCGGCCGGCTCCGCCGGCCTCTCCGCCGGGCCCGGCTCGGGACGTTCGGCGGCCGCGGGGGGCGTCGAAACCGGCGCTCCGCACCCGCCGCAGAACTTTGCCGTCCGTTCGTTCTCCCGTCCGCACCGGGCGCACTACTCCGCGGCAGGTTCGGGCTCGGCGGGCATCGGGCTCCCGCAAGCTCTACAGAAACGGCCCGTTCCCGGGCTCGCGGCTCCGCAAGCCTTGCACTTCGGCATGGTTCCCTCCTTCGATCGAAGCCCCGGGGGCCCGATGGTCGCTTGGGGGGGAGTATAGATTCGACGAAGCGCCCTCGTCAAGGCCTTGCTTACCTGTCGAGGCCGAGCTCGGCGACGCGCCGCCTCATGGTCTCGATCCGCCGGCCGCGCTCGGCCATGAGCTCGTCGAACCGCGGCTTGCCGCGGATCGACTCGAGGAGCGGATCGGATTTCATCCAGCGCTCGACATAGCCGCTCTCCAGGACCCGGTCCAGGGCGTCGAGGGCCTCGGCGGGCCTGTCGAGAACGGCGTAGATCTCGGCAAGATAGAAGAAGACGGGATGGCCCGGAGTGTCCCCGCCGGCGAGCCCAAGGCAGAATTCGAGGTTCCGCTCGAGGAGCTCCGTGGCTTTGGCGCTCTCGCCGAGCTTCCGAAGGACGTAGGCCAGCTTCGTCCCCGGCTGTCCTCGCCAGGAGGTCAGGGAGACCAGACGGTCGAAATGCCGGCCCGCCTGGACGAGATCTCCCGCGACGAGGGCAACGTCGCCCGCCGCGTCGAGGGCGTTGGGGTCGTCCGGGTTCCGCTCCAGGACCTCGGCCAGCCGCTCCCTCGCGGCCCCGGTGCGGCCGGCCTCGAGGTCGAGGTAGCCGAGGATGATCCGGGGCATGACGGAGTCCGGCTGGAGCCTCAGGGCCCGGACGGCCCACCGCTCGGCGAGGGCGTCGAGCTCCAGGCCGAGATACTGGAGCGAGACGAGAGACGCGTAGCGGGAGACGTCGGGCTGGAGTTCGGCCGCGCGCGTCAGCCAGAGCAGGGCTTCGTCGAGCCGGCCCTTCTGGAAGTTGATGGCCCCGATGTTGGAGACGACCGGCGCGTAGTTCGGATTGAGCTCGACGGCCCGGTAGTAGGACCTTAGCCCGGCCTCGGCGTCGCCCATCGAGTCCAGGACGA
Source organism: uncultured Eubacteriales bacterium (assembly GCA_964423315.1). Taxonomy (GTDB): domain Bacteria; phylum Acidobacteriota; class Aminicenantia; order Aminicenantales; family Saccharicenantaceae; genus RBG-16-66-30. The sequence goes on from CAYREO010000011.1 coordinate 41,443, forward strand.
GGCCCAGGGCCTTGTGGCCCTCGGCCAGCCCCGGATCGAGGGCCAAGGCCTTGCGGGCCATCCGCAGGGCCTCTTCGAGCCACTCCCCGGACTGACCGAAGCTCTGGTTCCTCTGGACATAGGCGTCGGCCAGCCCCGCGTAGGCCAGGGCGTACTCCGGGTCGCGCTCGACGGCCTTGAGGAACAGCTCGACGGCCCGGTCGTTGTCCTCGCTCGTGTATCTGTAATAGTGGCCGCGGCCCCGGGAGTAGTAGGCGTAGGCGGCCATGTCCGCGGTCGGCCGGCGGCTCAACCGCTCTTTCTCCGCGGGCGAGAGGCGGACCCGGAGCTCCCGGGCGATCCGGGCGGCGACCTCGCTCTGGACCTCCAAGACGTCACTCAACCGGCGGTCGAAGGTCCCGGCCCAGAGGTGGACGTCCCGGCGGGCGTCGATGAGCTGGCCGGTGATCCGGACGCGGTCACGGTCGCGGCGGACGCTGCCCTCGAGGATGACCGAGGCGTTGAGCTCGCGGCCGAGGTCGCGGATGTTCGTTGTCGTCCCCTTGTATTTCCAGACCGAGGTCCGGGAGATGACCCGCAGCTCCCGGATCTTGGAAAGGTGGGTGATGATGTCCTCGGTGATCCCGTCGCTGAAGAAGTCCTCGTCCGGATCCGCCGACAGGTTCTCGAACGGCAGGACGGCGATCGTCGGGATGACGTTCGCCCGTCTCGGGAGAAAGGCCGGGACGAGGAAGACGAGAGCGGCGACCGCCGCGGCGGCGAAGGCCAGGACGAGGGCTCTCTTTTTTTGGAAGAGGCTCGCGCTGGGCCGGCGGCGGGCGTTTCCCGTCCCGCGGCCGGACTCGAGCGAGGCCAGGGCGTCGGCCAGGGCCCGGGCGTCCGCGTAGCGGTCCGCGGGATCCTTGGCCAAGCACTTGAGGATGATCGCCCCGAGCTCCCCGGGGATCCCGGGATCGAGGATCCGGGGGTCGGGCGGCGGCTCCGTCTTGTGTTTGAGGGCCACCGAGACGGGCGTTCGGCCCTCGAAGACGGTCCGGCCGGTGACCATTTCGAAGAGCATCGCGCCGAGGGCATAGAGGTCGGAGCGGGCGTCGGCCTCGCGGCCCTCGGCCTGCTCGGGCGAGATGTAGTCCGGCGTCCCGACGAGGGCCCCCGTTTCCGTGAGCCCGGGGTCGCCCGGGGCCCGGGCGATGCCGAAGTCCATGATCCGGGGGCGTCCCTGCTCGTCGATGACGACGTTGCCGGGCTTGAGGTCGCGGTGAACGACGCCCAGGGCATGGGCCTCGGCCAATCCTTCGCAGATCTCCCGGGCCAGCCCGACGGCCCGGTCGGCGGGCATCTTCCCCTCCCGTCGCAAGATCTCGCGCAGGTCCCGGCCCCTGACGTATTCCATAAGAATGTAGAGGGTGCCGGCGTCCTCGCCGAGATGGTAGACCCGGCAGACGTTCCGGTGGGAGATCCGGCGGGCCAGCTTGAGCTCGCTCTGGAAGCGTTCGACGGTCCGCGGCTCGGCGGCCGTCTCCGGGCGCAGGGTTTTAAGGGCGACCTCCTCGCCGATCTCCCGGTCGAGGACCCGGTAGACCCGGCCCATGCCGCCGGCCCCGACCTCCTCCAGGACCTCGTATCGCCCGGAGACGAGGGACCCGGGAGCGAAGCCCGGCGGGGCGGCTGTCAGTGTCCGGGTGGCCGACGGGTCGGTCTTGTCCATCCTCGTTCCCTCTGGATCGCGGGTCAAGGATACCATAAATGCCGGCCTATGCTATACTTCTCCGGGGCAAGGACACCGATGAACGACGCGCGGGAGTCAACGAGGGCCGGCGAAGTCGCCAGGGTCACCTGGGTCGCTTTGGCGACCAATCTGGCCCTCTGCGGGCTGAAGTTCGCGGCCGGGATCGTCGGCAAGAGCCAGGCCGTCACCGCCGACGCCGTCCACTCCCTTTCCGACCTGTCGACGGACGCGGCCATCCTTCTCGGGATCAGGTATTGGATCCGACCGGCCGACAAGTCCCATCCGCACGGCCACAGCCGCGTCGAGATCCTGGTCACGACCGGCATCGGGCTCGTTTTGGTCGTCGTGGCCTTGGGCATCGTCTGGAACGCGATCACGACGCTGTCGGCGAAGCACGCATCCCCTCCGGGCCTGGTCGCCCTCGTTGCGGCTGCGGTCTCCGTGGTCGCCAAGGAGATCCTGTGCCGCTGGACGATGGCCAAGAGCCGGGCCCTGCGCTCCATGCCGCTGCTGGCCAACGCCTGGCACCAGAGGTCGGACGCCCTGAGCTCCCTGCCGGCGCTCGTCGCGGTCGCCGTCGCCCGGCTCAGGCCGGGCTGGGCCTTCGTCGATCACATCGGGGCCGTCGTCGTGTCCCTGTTCATCCTCCGGGCGGCGTACAGGATCCTGCGCCCCGAGCTGACCAAGCTCATCGACGGGGCCGCGCCGGCCGGGACGGTGGCCGCCATCCATCGCCTCGCCGGTTCGGTCGAGGGCGTCCTCCACATCCACCGCGTCCGGACCCGCTACGTGGGCGGCTCCAACCTGGCCGTCGATCTGCACATCACCGTCGACCCGCACATGACCGTGCGGGAGGGGCACGACATCTCCGAGACGGTCAAGGAACGCCTGATCGCCGGCGGGCTGGACGTCGTGGACGCCGTCGTCCACCTCGAGCCGGACGACGTCCGCCCGGAAGCCTCGGACTGAAGCGCGTTGATTCCCGGCCGCGGAGTGTGCTATACAAACCCATCGAGAGTCAGGGACCATGACCAAGGCGGTTGAGGATCTCATCCGGCGAGGGATCCGCATTCCCTTCCCATCCTCCGTTGATATCGGTGAGGACGTCGTCGGGGATCGCATCGCGGCCGGCGTGGTCCTTTTCCCCGGGACGAGGCTCCGCGGCGCGGCGACGTCCATCGGCCCGGGCTGCCGGATCGGCGAGGAGGCCCCGGCGACGCTGGACAACTGTTGCCTGGGGCGGGACGTCGGGCTGAAGGGCGGCTTTTTCTCGGGCGCCGTTTTTCTCGACAAGTCCGGGATGGGGAGCGCGGCGCACATCCGGCCGGGGACCCTTCTCGAGGAGGAAGCGTCGGGCGGCCACGCCGTCGGCTTCAAGCAGACCATCCTGCTGTCCTACACGACGGCCGGGAGCCTGATCAACTTCTGCGACGCCCTGATGGCCGGCGGGACGAGCCGGCGCGATCACAGCGAGATCGGCTCGTCCTACATCCACTTCAATTTCACGCCGCACCAGGACAAGGCGACGGCTTCCTTGATCGGCGACGTGCCCCGGGGCGTCATGCTGGATCGGCCTCCCATCTTCTTGGGCGGGCAGGGCGGCCTGGTCGGGCCCGTGCGCCTGGAGTACGGGACCGTGATCCCGGCCGGAACGATATGCCGCCGGGACGTCCTGGAGCCCCATCAGCTGTTCAGCCCGCCGGCCCTCAAAGGCGGGCGGCCCCGGCCTTTCCGGGTCGGCGCCTACCGGTCGATCAAGCGGATCGTCGTCAACAACCTCATCTATATCGGGAACCTGCAGGCCCTGAAGCTCTGGTATCGGGACGTCCGGGCGGTCACGATGGACGGCGATCCGTTCGCCGCGGCCTGCCGCAAGGCCGCTCTGGCCCTCATCGACGGCGCTCTCGACGAGCGCGTCAAGCGATTGGGAGAGCTGGCCGGCCGGATGGACCGGTCCTTGGAGATCGCCCGAAGCGATCCATCTCTGGCCCTTCCGCCCGAGCAGGAGGAGCACCAACGGGCGTTCCGGGACTCGTGGCCCGGGATGGCCGAGCGGCTGGCCGCCGGTCCGGACGAGAGGGCCGGGGCCGCCGACCGGGACCGGTTCCTCGAGGCTTGGGTGAAAGCGGACCGGACGGGGGGTCACACGCGGGCCGTCGCCGGCCTGGCGGCGGGGGTCAAGAGGACGGGCACGGCCTGGCTCCAGGCGGTCGTCGATGCGGCCGCTTCCCTGGCGGCCGACCTTTAGCTCGAGGAGAACGGGGATCATGCCCAGATTGTTCGGGACGGACGGGATCCGGGGGGTGGCCAACGAGCCGCCCATGACGGCGGAGATGGCCCTCGACATCGGGCGGGCGGCGGCCCACGTCTGCACCAGCCCGTCCCGGCGCCGCCGGCGGATCGTCATCGGCAAGGACACGCGCATCAGCGGCTACATGCTGGAGAACGCCCTGACCGCGGGCATCTGCTCGATGGGCGCCGACGTCCTCCTCGTCGGGCCCATGCCGACGCCCGGCATCGCCTTCATCACCCGCAGCATGCGGGCCGACGCGGGCATCGTCATCTCGGCCTCGCACAACCCCTACCAGGACAACGGCATCAAGATCTTCTCGCGCGACGGCTATAAGCTGCCCGACGCCGAGGAGGACCGGATCGAGCGGCTCATCACCTCGGGCGAGATCCGGGCCATCCGCCCCAAGTCCGAGGAGATCGGCAAGGTCCGGCGCATCAACGACGCGGTCGGCCGGTACATCGTCTTCTGCAAGGACACCTTTCCCGAGGACCTCAGCATCGAAGGCCTGAAGATCGTCCTGGACTGCGCCAACGGGGCCACCTACCGCGTCGCCCCGACCATCTTCGAGGAATTGGGCGCCCAGGTCACGGCCCTGCACTGCGAGCCGAACGGGCTCAACATCAACGACCGCTGCGGCTCCCAGCACACGGAGGACCTGGCCGCGGCGGTCCGCGCCGAGGGGGCCGCGATCGGACTGGCCTTCGACGGGGACGGGGACCGCCTCATCGCCGTCGACGACGAGGGCCGGGAGATCACCGGCGACCACATCCTGGCCATCTGCGGCAGGATGTACAAGGAGCGCGGCCGGTTGAGGAACAACCTCGTCATCTCCACGGTCATGAGCAATTTCGGCTTCCTCGTCGCTCTGCGGCAGCTCGGGATCGGCCACGCCGCGGCCAAGGTCGGCGACCGCTACGTGCTCGAGATGATGAAGGACACGGGGGCGGTGCTGGGCGGCGAGCCGTCCGGCCACGTCATCTTCCACGACCTTCACACGACGGGCGACGGCATCGTCACCGCTCTGCAGCTCCTGGCGGCGATGAGAACGTCCGGGCAACCGCTCTCGGAGCTCGCCCGGCTGGTCGCGATGTCCCCCCAGAAGCTCGTCAACGTCGCCGTCAGGGACACGCCGCCCCTGGAGACCGTCCCGGCCATCCGGAAGGCCGTGGCCTCGGCCGAGAAGGAGCTGGGCGACCGCGGGCGCGTCCTGGTCCGCTACTCCGGGACCCAATGCCTGTGCCGGGTCATGGTCGAGGGTCCGACCGAGGAGATGACCGAGCGTCTGGCCCGGACGCTGGCCGAGGCCGTCGCCAAGGCCCTCAATTAGGCTGGACGCGGCCCATTTTCCGAAGGCCCTCGATGGAGCCCTTGATGCCGTCGAGGACGTTGGGCGTCGTCTCGTGCTCGACGATGTACCAGAGGGTCCCCCCGACGGTCTCGCAGGCCTCGAAGACCTCTTTCCAGGGCACGTCGCCCTGGCCGATGACGGCGTGCTCCGGCCCGCCGTGCTCCTTGAGGTGGACGGTCAGAGACCGGCCGGGGTATTTCTTCAGCATGGCCACGGGATCGCCGCCCCCGGCCAGGCAATTGCCGGTGTCCATCTGCATGAGGACCCGCTTGTCGGTGTTGTCGAAGAAGATCTCCCAGGAGGTCTTCCCGCTCATCTTCTTGAAATCGTGGGCGTGGGCATGGTAGCCGATGCGCATCCCCAGGGCTTCGGCCCGCGGCAGGATGTCGTTGAACTTCCGGGCCAGGTCCAACCAGCCCTGTTCGTCCACGGCGACGAGACTGGGGACGATGAGATAGGGATTGCCGAGGGCCGCATGCAGCTCGGCGGTCGCCCCGAGCGCGTCGCCGGTGATGGTGTTCAGGCCCGTGTGGGTCCCGCAGCATTTCAGCCCGTTGTCATCGAGCAGCTTGCGGAGCTCCTTGGGCTTAGCTTCCCAGCCGTAGTACCCGGCGAACTCGACGCCCTCATAGCCCAGCTTGGCGATGGCCTCGATGACCCCCGGGAAGTCCTTCCCGGCGGCCCCCCGGACCGAATAGATCTGGACCCCGATGGGGATCTTCTTGGGCGAAGCGACGCCCGGCACGGCCGGCCCGGCGAACGCCAGCCGGTCGATCCCGGCGACGCTGGCGCCGATTCCCAGGGCCGCGGCCTTGATGAAGTCTCTCCGCGAGACGTTCCGTTCCTTCTTTTCGCTCATGGATGCCCTCCTTTTCTATGTCGGGATCCGTCCCCCGCTTTATATCCTAAAGGGCCGTTTAATGGAAGCCGGAACTCCCAGACGCACCAGGCGCCTTCGGGCTTCGGGTCCGGGGGGCAGGCCAGGCAGATCGTCTCGATGCGCTCGTCGATCGTCTTGGCGAAATAGGAGTACTCGACGATGCCGACGGACTTGCAGGGGAAATCGGCCAGCCCCTGCCGCTTCCGCGCGTCCTGGACCCGGCAACTCTTCATCCGGAAGACGCAGCGCGTGTCGCTCCGCTCGACGACCTCCTGCTCGTTGACCCGGGCGTACAGACGATAGCCGAGGGCCCGGATGAGGGCCGGGATGCCTCCGCCGGGGGCCATCCCGAGCCGCTTCATGATCCGCTTGGCCTCGATCACCGTGAAGCTCCTCCAGGCCTCCCGGTCGAGGTCCATGGCCGCCTCCATCCCGAAGCGCTCCTCGGCGGCCCGGAACCAGAGCCCATCGTGGGCCAGCCAGTTGAGGGCTCCGTCCCGCAGCAGGTCGAGGAGCTCCGCCTTGTTCAGGTCCTTCAGCTCGTCCATGCCTTCACCGCCTCGACCATGATTTTACACGACTTTGAGAAACCTTGACAGTTTGTTGACAACTCGGGGCCGTCTTTCCCTTATCTTCTTGCCGGAAGTCATCCCCTGTGCGCGCGATGAGCTCGGCTACGGCCCCCTTTCTTTCCTCCGCCGTCCCGGACGGTCGGGGGCCCCTTCCCCCCGACCTTGACGTCCTTGGTCACGGTCTCGACGACGGTCTCCGACCCGCCGTCCACGCGGAGGACCTTCATCACGAACTGTTCTCAGCCGAGCGGGAGACGGCTTCGTTGCCGGCCGTCCAACGGACCTTGAAGCAGACCTCCGGCGAGGCTCGGTCCATGCGCAGTTCCGTGGCCAGGGCCCGGTTGATGTCGATCTTGCCGCCGCCGAGCTGCCAGAGCCCTTCCCACAGGCGGCGCGTTTCCCCGACCGTGATATCGGAGGGGTCTTGGCCTCGTCGCCGCGGGCCAAGCCGAAAGCCGTATCGACGCTCTTGGTGACGCCCAGGCGCTCTTCCGCCTTGCGCAGGGCCTGCTCGCGCGTCGACGGCAGGGCCGAGAAGATCGTGGCCCGGAGAAGCCCAGCCGCCGCAAGCAGGGCCGCGACGACCATCAGGGTTTTCACAAGGGTCGGTTTACGAATGATCTCGACTCCGTAGCTCCACGATTTTAATCGAACCGGGATCTCCGGGGAGCCTTTGTTGAAATATTGACAGGGGAAAATCCATATTGTATAGTCAATGTAGATACATAGCGACCATGAAAACAAAGATACAGAAATGGGGGAACAGCTTGGCTGTCAGGATCCCGAGGGTTTTCGCCAGTGAGATCAATATCGCCGACGGAGCGTCTATCGAGATGATGGTCGAAGAAGGCGCGCTGATCATCAGGCCCGAACGCGAGAGCGAGTGGACGCTCGAGGCTCTGCTCGCCGGCGTGACGGACGAGAACCTCCACGGGGAATGGGAGGCCGGCCCGCCCCAAGGACGAGAGTCGTGGTGAAGCGGGAGGGATACGTCCCCGGGCGCGGCGATGTCTGCAGGATCACGCTTGCGCCCCAGGCTGGACACGAACAGGCCGGGCGCCGGCCGGCGGTCGTCCTCTCGCCCCGGATCTACAACGGCCGGGTGGGGCTGGCCGTCTTCTGTCCGGTCGCCTCGCAGGTCAAAGGGTATCCGTTCGAGGTCCTCATCCCTCCCGGCCTGCCCGTTTCCGGCGCGGTCCTCTCCGATCAGGTCAAGAGCCTCGACTGGCGGGCCCGCGAGGCCGAGCCGGTCTGCTCCCTGCCTGAGGAGGTCGTCGCCGAGGTCCTCGGCAAGCTCGGCACGCTCCTCGGTTGATCCGCCTAGGGCTCCCTCGCGCTGCACGGCGCATTTGACTTCTCCCTCCGGGCGGGGCTATCATCGAAGCACGGAGCGCGCCGGCGCTCCGCGACGCCTCGAGACGAAGGAGGGCCCCCGTGAAAAAACTCGTCAGGAACATCCTCTGGCCGACGGACTTCTCCAAGGAGGCCCGGGGCTCGCTCGAAGCGGCGCGGGCCGTGGCCAAGGCCTTCTCCGCGGACATCACCGCCCTTCACGTGCTGCCCGACTTCTCGCTGGGCCTGTTCGACGCCGCCTATCCCATGTACCAGGAGATCGCCCGGCGCTCCGAGGCCCTCAAGAAGCGGGCCCGGTCGAGGCTCGCGAGGCTGGGCGAGGCCGGAGGGCAACCCTTCAAGAAGGTGCTCATCGCCGAAGGGTCGGCGTCCCACCGCATCGTCGAGGCGGCCGAACAGGAACGGGCCGACCTCATCGTCATGGGCAAGAAGGGCCAGTCGGCCCTGGAGAAGATCCTCATCGGGAGCGTGACCAGCCAGGTCCTCCGCCATGCGCCCGTTCCGGTGCTGGTGACCAAGAAGGGGCGGAAGCCCTTCGCGCCCCGCCGCATCCTCGTCCCGACCGACTTCGCCAAGGGCGAGGAGCTCGAGCGCGAGGTGGCCTTCCAGCTGGCCGCGGGCTTCCGCGCCTCGCTGACCTTCCTCTATGTCCTGGAGCTCCACGGCCAGGAGTACCGGACGGTCGACGCCATGTTCAAGTCCGTCCTTGACCGCTACAGGAAGAAAGCCGGGAAGGCCGGTCCGGGCGTGCGCGTCATGCGGGACGTCACCCGGGCCTTCACCGCGGCCGACGGCATCGCCGACTATGCGCAGGCCAACAAGACCGACCTCATCGTCATGGCCACCTGCGCCCGGGGGCTGGGCCGCATCCTTCTCGGGAGCACGACGGAGAAGGTCCTGTCGACGACCGACATCCCCGTCTTCGCCCTGCCGTCCGCGTTCTGTGAACCGGCGCGCTAGCCGCTCCGCGCGGCGGGGGGCTTACTCGCCGCCGATCTGCATTTCCGCGATGCGGAACGTCGGTGTGGCGATTTCCCGGTCGAGGTCGAGGTCGTCGCCGGCCATGTCGAGGCTCTCGAGCATGGCCGCGGCCGTCGCCGCGATGGTCAGGCCGCGGACCGGGTGGACGATCCGGCCGTTCTCGATCCAGAAGCCGGCCGCCCCGCCGCTGAAGTGCCCGTTGACCGGGTTGATGCCGTAGCCCGTCACTTCGCGAAGGAGGAGCCCCCGTTTGGTGGCCTTGACGATGTCCTCCGGTTTGCTGCGGCCCGCGACGAGATAGAAATTGTGCGGCCCGATCCCGGGCAGCGATGCGTAGCCCCCGCGCGAGGCGTTGCCGGTGCTCTCGACCCCGGCCCGGGCGGCGACGATGGTGTTGTACATGTAGCCCCGGAGGACGCCCTCCTCGACGATGATCCTCGTCCGCTTGGGGACGCCCTCGCCGTCGAAGGGCGCGCTGGCCGGCCCTTTGGGCCGCAGGCCGTCGTCGACGAGCGTCAGGAGCCGGGACCCGATCTTCTCCCCGACCTTGCCGGCCAGGAAGCTCGCGTTCTGCAGGACGCGCTCGCCGTTGACCGCGCCGAGGATGCCGCCGAGCAGGGCCCGGCCCACGTCCGGGCTGAAGATGACGGCCGCCTTCTGGGTCTTGACCGGCCGGGCCCCGAGCATCTCCCAAGCCTTCCGGGCCGCGCTTTCGGCCACCTCCTCGACCGGCTTGAGGTCGGCGAAGAAGCGCCGGCCGCACGACTCGCCGCCCGAGGATCGCTCCTCGCCGGCGGCGGCCACGACCGAGACCGAGAACGAACAGCTCGAGGACTTGTAGCTCTTGACGAGACCGTTCGAGTTGGCCAGGGCGATCTCGCCCTCGCCCTCCCCGTAGCCGGCCCCGCCGCTCAGCGTGATCCGCGGGTCCCTCGTGGCCAGCTCTTCGGCCTTCAGGGCCAGGCCGACCTTGCGGTCCATCGGGATGCGGGCGATCTCCGGATCGTGGAGAGGGCCGGGGTCCCCGACGCCCTTGTCGTCGGGCAGGACGTTGGCCGGGTCGGGGGTCGTGATGCGGGCGAAGGCCACGGCCCGTTCGATGGCCTCGCGGCAGGCCTTCTCGCCGAGGTCGTTCGAGCTGGCGAAGGCCATGGCCCCCTTGACGAAGACCCGGAAGCCCGCCCCCCGCGAGGCCGCCTCCTGGACGGTCTCGATCTCGCCGTTGCGGACGCGGACCGACAGCCTGCGGACCGACTCGACGTAGACCTCGGCCGCGTCGGCCCCCTTCTTCAGGCATTCCGCGACGTATCGTTCAGCCGTCTGGGTGATGTCCATGTCGTGCTCCTTTCGTCCGCCCTCAGGCCCGCCGGGCCCGTGAGCCGCCGACGTTGATGCCCCGGATGCGGACGGTCGGCTGACCGGCCGTGACCTCGGCCTCCTGGCCCTTGCCGCAGATGCCCGGCCCGAAGTCGAGGTCGTTGCCGACGGCGTCGATGTTGGAGATGACCTCGAGGCAGCTGCCGATGAGGGTCGCGCCGCGGACCGGGGCCGTCTTCTTCCCGTTCTCGATGAGGTAGGCCTCGCGGCAGGTGAAATTGAAGACGCCCGTCGTCGGATTGACGCTGCCCCCGCTCAGGCTCTGGACGTAGATGCCGCTCGGGGTCGAGGCCAGGATGTCGGCCGGGTCGTCCTGGCCTTTCTCGATAAAGGTGTTGGTCATCCGCGGGATGGGCAGATAGCGGAAGCTCTCGCGGCGGCCGTTGCCCGTCCGCTCCATGCCCAGCTGCTTGGCCGACAGGACGTCGGTCATGTACTTGACGAGGACGCCCTCCTCGATGAGGACGTTGCGGCGCATCGGCGTGCCCTCGTCGTCGAAGTTCGTCGTGCCCCGGAAGTTGGGCAGGGTCCCGTCGTCGACCATGGTGAAGATCGGCGTCGCGACCTTCTGCCCCATCTTGCCGACGAAGACCCCGGTCTTGCGGGCGATGTTGTCGGCCTCGAGGGGATGGCCGACGGCCTCGTGGACGAGGACCCCGCCCCAGCCGTTCTGCATGACGACGTCCATCCGCCCGGCCGGCGCGTCCTGGGCCTCGAGCATGGCGATCGATTCGCGGGCGCAGGCCCGGGCGACGTCCTCGGGCGTGACGTCGTCGAACATCTCCAGGCCCGAGTGGCGGCTGAGCCGCTCCCGGCCCATGTGGGAGGCCTGGTCGTCGCGGCCGAGGGTCTGGACGATGAAGAAGATGAGCGGCAGCTCGTCGCTCAGATAGAGCCCCTCGCTCGTGGCGACGACCCGGCCGCGGATCTCGTCGTAGTAGTCGATGGACGCCATCCGGATGCGGGGGTCGTAGCTCAGGGCGGCCTCGTCGGCCCGCTTCATGATCTCCAGGCGCTTCTCGTCGGCGACCTCGGCGAGCGGGACCTTGACGGCGATGTAGGAGGGGCGGCCTTGCTCGCGGACGGGGACGGGCTCGACAGCGCCCCCGGCGCGGGCCACGGCCGAGGCCGTTTCAGCCGCCCGGAGGAGGGCCTCCTCGGAGATCTCGTCCGTGGTGGCGAAGCCCGTCTTGTCACCGGCGATGACCCGGACCCCGGCGCCGCGGTTGGCGCCGTAAACGGCGCTCTTGAACTTCGACTCCTCCATGAGGATGCCGCGCGAGACCCGGTTCTCGAGGTAAACGTCGGCGTAGTCGCCGCCCCGCTCGAGGGCCTTGCGGAGCACCCGGTCGAGCATCGCCTTGTCGACCTCGAGCGGCGCGGGACGCCGGCCGGCCTTGACGCAGGACAGCATCGAGGGCGCGGCGACGATGACGGCGCCTCCCTTGAGGCCGAGCTCGAGGAACCGCCGGCGCGGGATGCCGGCCGTGAACGGTCTTTTATGGCTCATCGTCCTCCCCTGATGTGGTGTGGGGCCGCGGGGCGCGCGCACGTCCCCTCCGGTCTCGGGGAGGGACGGCGGGCGTCGCGGCGCATACCCTGTCATTATAGCCCATATCCGCGGTCCCGAGGAAGCGGGCCCTCCCCATTCTTCGGGCTCGCCTCGGGACGACGCCGGCTTCCCCTCTATCGGGATTTTCTTGGTACGGTTCCCGTTCCCGGGGAGCAGGCGGCCAAACTCATGGCCGCCTGTTGCCGTAAAAGCAGAGACGAATATCACGGCTTGGAAGGCGGGCGCTCGGTTGCGTATGGCGGGCGAAATTGACAACCCGGAGCCTCTCCTCTATGATGCGTGATGTCACCGAGGCAGAGAGGAGAGAGAACATGGACATCGCCGAAGCCATCAAGACGGCCATCCAATACGAGAAGCGGGTCGTCCAGGTCTACGAGGACGCCGTCCGCCAGAGCGCCGACGAGACCGGCCGGAAGATCTTCGGGGCCCTGGCCAAGGAAGAGGTCGGCCACGTCGATTATCTCGTCTCGCGGCTCGAGGAGTGGCAGAAGACGGGCCACGTGACCCCGGCCGCCCTCGGCACCGTCGTGCCTTCGCGCGAGCGCATCGAAGCGGGCGTCAAGTCCCTTCAAGACCGGGTCGCCGTCCAGGCCCCCGAGGCCGAGATGCGTCTCCTCAAGCGGGCCCTCGACGTCGAGATCGAGACGAGCGCCTTCTATCAGCGGATGGTCAAGGAGCTGCCCGAGGAGGGCCGCAAGCTCTTCGAGCGGTTCGTCGAGATCGAGCAGGGCCACCAGGCCATCGTCCAAGCCGAGATGAACGCCGTCGCCGGCAACGGCTACTGGTTCGATATGCCCGAGATCTCCATGGAGATGTGAGGGATCCCGGACGTCGTCGGACCAGGTCGCGTCGATAGGTTTCGCCCCTAGCCCCCCACACCCCCGGGAACCAGTCCCGACGGTTCCCCCGTCGCCGCCGCGACGGGTCCCCCTCCGCTATGGGGGTCTTCAGGGCGATACCTATCGACGCTCCGCTGTTCCGACTCCTCGGGATCAGAGGAAAAGAGGGGAGGAAGGGAAGGGGACATGTACCTCCGGTACGTGTCCCCCTTTATTTTTACTTTAGTTCTTTGCGTTCAAAATATGAATAGACGACGGGGATGACGACCAGGGTGATGAACGTCGAGCTCAGCAGGCCGCCGACGACGGCCCGGGCCATCGGGGCCTGGGCCTCGCTGCCCTCTCTCAGGCCCATGGCCAGGGGCAGCATGGCGAAGATGGTCGTCATGGCCGTCATGAGGATGGGCCGCAGGCGCCGCCGGCCGGCTTCCTCGATAGCCTCGCGGATGGGCATCTTGTCCCGGCGCCGCAGCAGGTTCGTGTGGTCCACGAGCAGGATGGCGTTGTTGACGACGATGCCCCCCAGCATGATGCAGCCGATGTAGGACTGGATGTTGAAGGTCGTCCCGGTCAGGAACAGCATCCAGATGACCCCGATGGCGGCCAGGGGCACGGAGAACATGACGACCAGCGGATCGCGGACCGATTCGTAGAGCATGGCCATGATCATGTAGACCAGCAGCAGGGCCAGGATGATGCTGACCAGCAGCTCCCGGAAAGCCTTCTGCTGCTCCTCGAAGTCCCCGGTGAACCTGACGCTGAAGTCCCGCGGCATGGGAATGGTCCGGATGCCGGCCCGGATGTCGGCCAGGATGGCGCTGAGCTCGCGGCCCTGGATCTCGCCGGAGATGGTCAGGACCCGCTCGCGGTCGCGCCGCTCGATGCGCTGGGGGCCGCGCCGCGGCCGGACGTCGACCACGTTGCGCAGGCTGACCGGCTGGCCGTCCGAGTTGGTCAGGGTCATATCGAGGATGTCCTCCATGCTCAGCCGCTCGGCGTCCTTGACCCGGACGAGGATGCGATACTCGTGCCCGCTCTCGCGGTACATGCTGGCCTGGGTGCCCGACAGGATGGTCTGGACGGTCCGGCCGATCTGGGACACGGACAGCTTCATGTCCGCGGCCGCCTGGCGGTCGATGTGGAGGAGCTCCTCCGGATTGCCGACCTCGCGGCTGAGGCGGACGTCCGTGACGCCCGGGACGCCCTCGACGACCCTCTTGATCTGCTGGCTCAAAGCCTCCCCGACTTCGATGTCGTAGCCGCGGATCTCGACCTGGACGCGCTCGGCCCCGCCGCCGCCCCGGAAGAAGAACTGGCCGCCGCTCGCCCGCGTCCTCACGACCGTCCCGGGGATGCCCGAGAGGCTCCCCCGGAGGGCCCCGGCGATCTGCTCGCTCGACCGGGAGCGCTGGGACAGAGGAGTGAGCCTGACGGTGAATCCCCCGCCCTGGGCACCCCGGCGCCACCCGCCGCCGCCGATGTTCTCCTCGAGGACCCGCATCTCGGGGACCTCCCGGCGGATGATGTCGGCCATGACCTTGAACCGTTCGTCGATGACGGCCAGGCGGGTGCCGACCTCCATCTCGACCGTCACGCTGACCTCGCCCTCGTCGGTCGTGGGCATGAACTCGCTGCCGACGAGCTTGATCATGAGGATGCTGCCAACGAGAAGGAGGGCCGCGACCCCGAGGACGGCCAGGCGGTGGTCCAGGCAGAAATGGAGGAGCTTCTTGTAGCCGTCCTCCATGCGCCGGAACATCCGGCGGATGCCGACGATGACCCTCTCGACGCCCTTTTCCCCGCGGGGGTCGCTCAGGACCGTGATCTTCAGGAAGCGGCTGGAGAGCATGGGGATGAGCGTCAGGGCCACGAACAGGGAGCAGATGAGGGCGAAGCTGACGACGTAGGCCAGCTGCTTGAACATGATCCCGCTCATGCCGCGGACGAAGACCATGGGCATGAACACGGCCAGGGTCGTCAGGGTGCTGGCGACGATGGCCGACGAGACCTCGGACGTGCCCGTCGAGGCCGCCTCGCGCGGCGGCGCCCCGGCCTCCTGAAGGCGATAGACGTTCTCGAGGACGACGATGGAATTGTCGAGGAGCATGCCGATGCCCAGGGCCAGGCCGCCCAGGGTCATGACGTTGAGGGTGAAGCCGCCGAAGTAGATGAGGCTGAACGTCGCGATGATGGAGATGGGGATGGCCGTGGCGATGACGAACGTGCTGCGGACGTTGGTCAGGAAGACGAGCAGGACGACGATGGCCAGGAGTCCTCCGTAGACGGCCGTCGAGCTGACGTTGCGGATGGCGTTCTTGATGTACTCGGAGCTGTCCGAGATCGGCAGGAGCTCGAGCTGGGGGATGTCCTCCTGGATGCGGGCGATCTCCCGGAGGACGCCGTCGGCCACCTGGACGGTGTTCGTCCCCGACTGCTTGTAGATCGCGAGGCGGGTGCCGGGCAGGCCGTTGATGCGGACGATGCGCGTGATCCGGCGGAAAGTGTCGTTGATGTCGGCGATCTCCTTGATCTGGATGGGCACGCCGTCGCGCACGGCGACGACCGTGTCGCGGATCTCGTCGAGGCTCGTGTAAACGCCGGGGATGCGGACGAGGATGTCGTAGTTGCCGCGCTCGATGATGCCCGCCGGGAGGTCGATGTTCTCCTGGCGGATCTTGTTGACGACGAGGTCCAGGGGCAGGCCGAGGGCCTTGACCTTGTCGGGGTGGATGTTGACCTGGATCTCCCGCTCCCGGCCGCCCCAGATGTCCATCGAGGCCACGCCCGGGACGCGCTCGATGCGGTAGGCGATCTGCTCGTCGATGATCTGCCGGGTCTGGATGGGGTCGAGATTGCTGAGGACGCCGATCATGAGGATGGGCCGCTGGGCGGGGTCGAACTTGCGAAGGGTCGGGCGGGTGACGTCGACGGGCAGCCGGGGGATGACCCGGTCGAGGCGCTCCCGGACGTCGTCGGCCGCGGCGTTGAGGTCGGTGCCCCAGGAGAACATGACCCGGACGTTGCTGTTGCCCTCGGACGAGACCGAGAAGACCTCCTCGACCCCGGGGACGGCGCTCATGGCGTCCTCGATGGGCCGGGTGATGATCTGCTCGATCTCCTCGGGGCCGGTGTTCTCGTAGGAGGTCGAGACGTTCAGGGTCGGGAAGGTGATGTCCGGCATGAGGTCGATGGGCAGCCGGGTGAATGAGACGAAGCCCACGGCCATGATGGCCAGAATGATCATGGTCGTGAAGATGGGGCGCTTGATGGCCAGGTCGGACAGGCTCATGACTTACCTCCGGGAGCGGTCCCCGGAAGGATGACCGCGCCTTCCTTCTCGAGCAGGTAGTGCCCGAGGGTGACGACGTGCCCCGAGAGCGAGGCCGGTTCGAGGACCTCGACCAGGTCGCCCTCGACGATGCCGATCGTGACCGGCTGGAAGCGGGCCCGCTTGGCCTCGATGTCGACGACGAAGACACCGGCCTGCCCGTCCCGCGTGGCGACGGCGTTGAAGGGCACGACCGTGACGCTCTCCCGGCGGGCGAACTCGATCTGGGCGTTGATGAACATCCCGGGCTTGAGTTGCTTGTCGGGATTATCGACCTCGATCTCGACCCGGGCCTGGCGGGAGGTCTCTTTGAGGAGCGGCGCGATGCGCACGATGCGGCCCGTGAACGACCGCCCCGGGAAGGCGCCGCTCGTGACGACGGCGGGCTGGTCGGGCTTCAGCCGGAAGTAGTCCCGGTCCGTGACGTGGATGACGGCCAGGATGGGCTGGAGCTCGACGATCGACAGGATGGGCGCGTTGACCGAGAGCAGCGCGCCCTGGTCGGCGAATCTCTCCCCGACGTAGCGCACGGGGCTGCCTGTCTGCCACGAGGCCCGGATCTGCGTGTAGGACAGGCGGAGCCGGGCGGCCTCCAAAGCGGCTTCGCGGTTGGCCAGCTGGGCCACGGCGACGTTGTAACGGGCCTGCTGGGTGCCGTGCTGGGCGACGACCGCGTCGAGCTGGGAGTCCGACTGGATGCCCTTCTCGTGCAGGGCCCTGGACCGCTCGAGGTCGCGGCCGCTCATCTCGAGGGAGCTCTTGGCCTCTTCGAGGTTGGCCCGGGCGACCCGCAGGTCGGCCTCGGCCTGGATGACCTGCTGCTGGTACTCCTCGTCCTCGAGGACGGCCACCAGCTGGCCGCTCGTCACGGGGTCGCCGATATCGACGAGCAGACGGTTCAGCTTGCCGGAGACCTTGGGGGCGACCGTGACGTGGGACCTGGCGATCATGGTCCCCGAGAACTGGCTGAGGTCGCGGATGGAGCTCGTCTGGACCGGGCCGATCTCGACGGCCACCGCGACCCGTCCCGGCCCGCCGGGGCCGCTCGTTCCGGGAAAGATCGCCCGGAGGATGCGCCATCCGAGGAAGATGACGATGAGAGCGCCGAGGGCGATGAGAACGGTTTTTCTGTTGACGACGATCTTGGCCATGGGGATGTCTGCCTCTCTATTCTATTTCCTGCGGGCCGTTGCCCGAGCCGGGGCCGACCCCGCGCACGCCCACGCCGGTGCCCTGGACGCGGGCGAGGTTGGCCAAAGAGATATTGTAGTCGACGAGGGCCCGGAGCTCCATGATCTGGGCCGACGCCAGGTCGCGCTGGTACTGAAGGATGAAGTAGTTCGTGCTCAGCCCGACCCGGAACTTCTCTTCCTCGGCTCCGAGCTTCCTCTGAGCCAGCTCACGGGCGGCCCGGTAGGCCTGAATCCGCTGGTAGTTGGTCTCGGCCGTTCGGACGGCCGTCCGGATCTCGAGGAAGGCCCGTTGCTCGCTCTCCTTGAGCCGCACCTGAGCTTGTTCGAGACGCAGATGGGCCTGCCGGGCGTAGGCCCGGGACAGGAAGCTGTTGACGGGCAGGGTGAGGGACACGCCGACGGACCAGTTCTTGTACTTGAAGTTCATGGCGTCCCGCAGGGCGTCGCCGCCGCCTCCGGGGATGACGCCGACGATGATCCCGGTCAGCGCGTTCCCGTCCTGATAGAGGATCTGGTCGCCGGAGATGCCGGGGCTCCAGTACGAGGCCTGGAGCCGGACGTCGGGCAGCGTTTGGTTGCGGGCGTAGGTCGCGTTGAGCTGGCGGGTTCGCAGCTCGATGCGGGCCGCCTGAAGATCGGGCCGGTTGGCCATGGCCGTCTGCAGGGCCCGGTCCAGGCTGAGATCCTCGGCGGCGACCGACGGGGCGTCGGTGGGCTGGATGCCGACCGTTTGGATGTCCCCGGGCTCGGTCGGGACATTGATGATCGTCCGCAGCAGGTCCTCGAAATTCCGGACCATGGCCTGGGCCTCGAGGATGTCGGCCTCCCGTGTGGCGACATCGGCCTCGGCGGTCAGGATCTCGATGGGCGGCAGGGTCCCGGCCGCGATCTCCGCCCTGTTCTTCTCGAGCAGCTCGCGGGCGAGCTTCAGGGACTGCCGCCGGACCTTGAGGTTCTCGATGCTGTAAACAAGGTTCCAGTAGGCGCTCTCCACGGCGAAGACGGTGTCTTCGAGGGCCTGTTTGTAATTGCGCTCGGCGACTTCCCGGTCGTTGCGGGCGATGATGATCTCCCGGCGGTTCATCTTCGGGCCGAAGTCCTTGAGCAGGGGCTGGGAGAAGGTGAAGCGGAGGGTGTTGCCGTAGCGGGGGTTGATCGTCTGGAACCGGCGGCTCGTGTCGGTCTTGTAGCCGGTCAGGCTCACGGCGAGGTTGCCGCCCGTGGGCACGAACTGGGAGAGCTGGAAGGAATAATCGTTCTGGAGAGTGGTCACGGCCTCGGAGGCGTCGAGGAACGAGAACGACGCCGTATTGGTGTCCTGCTTGTTGAAGCTCGTGCCGATCGACGGCATGAACCGCTCGTTGGCCAGGGAGACGGACACGTCGGCGATCTCGGGGCCGAAGACCTGGACGGCCAGGCCGAGGTTATTCCGGACCGCGCGGGCGATGCACTCGTCGAGAGACAGCGAGAGGGTCTTTTCCTCGCCCGGCCCCGCCTGCGCGGCGGGCGGAGGACTTTGGCCCGGGGCGGCGGAAGAGAAGGCCAGCGGGGCCAGCCCGGCCAGGACGGTCAGAACGGTCGCGGCTCCGATGATCTTTCGGACCATGATTCAACCTCCAGGAGGGATTTTTCGGCGGAATTACACACAAAAATCCCTACACTGATTTTGACGCTTCTCCGTCCGCTTTCTTCCATTACGCGCCTTGGCTGTTATAACTTACAGATAATAATTAAAATAAGTGTAAATTACGGCCCTTGTTTTGGCTTTTTCGGGCATTTTTGACCCCCCTTTGGCCGAGTAATCGAGCTCGGTTCCCAGGTGGCACCTCCGAGCCGCCGTTTCCCTTGCCATTTCGCGCTTCTTGCGATATAGTGAGGGCACACCGGCCGCCGACCGTTTCTTTCTTGTTCGTCAATAAAATGCTGGTAACGATATCCAACCGCCTCCCTGTCAGCGCGGTCCGCCGCGACAACTCCCTGGCGTTCGAATCGAGCGTCGGGGGGCTGGCCACGGGCCTGGCCCAGTTCTCCAAGTCCTCCCCGAGCGCCTGGGTCGGCTGGCCCGGCCTCTCCCTGTCCTCGCCCGACAGCCAGGAGGCCCGCGAGATCCGCAAGCGGCTGCTCAAGGACTCCTGCCACCCCGTCTTCCTCTCGGGCTACGAGGTCGAGAACTACTACCACGGCTTCTCCAACCGGACGATCTGGCCCCTGTTCCACTATTTCCCCCTCCACGCTTCCTACAGCAAGACCTACTGGTCCGCCTACCGGAAGGTCAACGAGAAGTTCGCCGACGAGGCCGCCCGCATCATCCGGCCGGGCGACAAGATCTGGGTCCACGATTACCACCTGCTCCTCCTCCCGGAGCTCCTCCGGCGCCGCGTGCCGGACGCGACCATCGGCTTTTTCCTCCACATCCCGTTCCCGAGCTACGAGATCTTCCGCCTCATCCCCTGGCGCGAAGACCTCCTCCGCGGCCTGCTCGGGGCCGACCTGGTCGGCTTCCACACCTTCAGCTACGCCCACCATTTCCTGGAGAGCGTCTCCCAGATCCTCGACGTCGAGCACAGCCAGTGGCAGATCCCGGTCGAGAACCGCGCCGTCAAGGTCGACGCCTTCCCGATGGGCATCGACTTCACCCGCTTCGCCTCGGCCGCCTCCCTCCCCAAGGTCCAGCAAGACCTGGCCAAGATCATCCGGCGCCCCGGCGGCCGCAAGATCATCCTCTCCGTGGACCGGCTGGACTACACGAAAGGCATCCCTCAGCGCCTGGAGGCCTTCGAGCTCTTCCTGGAGAGGAACCCCGCGTGGCGGGACAAGGTCACCTTCATCCTCATCGCCGTCCCCTCCCGGACCGCGGTCCCGGCCTACGCCCGCCTCAAGAAGGAGGTCGACGAGCTTGTCGGGCGCGTCAACGGCCGGTTCGGGTCCATCGGCTGGGTCCCCATCCAGTATCTCTACCGGGCCTTCCCCTTCGAGGCTCTCACGGCCTACTACCTGGCCGCCGACATCGCCCTGGTGACGCCTCTGCGCGACGGCATGAACCTCATCGCCAAGGAATACCTGGCCGCCCGCGCCGACGGCACCGGCGTCCTCATCCTCAGCGAGATGGCCGGCTCCGCCCGGGAGCTCAACGACGCCATCCTGGTCAACCCCAACAACCTCGACCAGATCGCCGACGCCATCCGCGAGGCCCTGTCCCTCGACCGCGCCGCCCAGATCGAGCGCAACCGGCTGATGCGCCGGCGGATCGAGAGCTATTCCGTCCTGCGCTGGGCCCACGACTACATCACCGAGCTCGGCCGGGCCCGCAAGACCCGCGAGGAGCTGACCGCCCGAACCCTCGACGAGGAAAACCGCAGGGAGCTCCTGAGGAGCTACCGCAAGGCCAAGCGCCGCCTCCTGCTCCTCGACTACGACGGCTCGCTCGTCTCCTTTGTCATGAAGCCTGACCTGGCCAAGCCCGACCCCGACCTCCTGGCCCTGCTCCGCCGGCTCTCCGGCGAGCGCGGGACGACGGTCGTCATCGTCAGCGGACGCGACGCCCGGACCCTGGAGGGCTGGTTCGGGGATCTCGGGATCGGCCTCGTCGCCGAGCACGGCGCCCTTCTCAAGGAGCCCGGCGGGGAGTGGCGGGAGATCGAGACCCTCCGCGAGGACTGGAAGCACGAGATCCGCGGCCTCCTGCAGCAATACGCCGACCGGACGCCCGGGGCCTTCGTCGAGGAGAAAAAGTTCTCTCTCGTTTGGCACTACCGGAAAGCCAGCGACGCCCTGGCCTCCTACCGGGCCAAGGAGCTCAAGGCCGACCTCCGGCCGCTCGTCGCCGACCAGAACCTGGAGGTCCTCGAGGGCAGCAAGCTCGTCGAGGTCCGCAACACGGGCGTCAACAAGGGGCGGACGGTCTGCCGCTTCCTCCAGGGGTCGAAGTGGGACTTCATCCTCTCCGTGGGGGACGACCGGACCGACGAGGACGTCTTCGCCGTCCTGCCGCCTTCGGCCTTCTCGCTGAAGATCGGCTCCGGCCCGACTTCCGCCCGGTTCAACCTGAAGAGCGTCGAGGCCTGCCGGGCCCTCCTCGCCGAGTTAAGGAGCTAGACCTTGAGAACACTCGCCGATTACAACTGCGTCGTCGACGACGCCGAGATCCACCGCATCTACGCCAAAGCCTCGAAGTTCTACGAGCGCCACGTCGTCCACTTCAACTCGACGTTCCAAGGCGGCGGGGTGGCCGAGATCCTCTACTCGCTCCTGCCGATCATGAACGACGCCGGGCTCTACGCCGAGTGGCGGACCCTCTACGGCTCGCCCGACTTCTTCATGATCACCAAGAAGTTCCACAACGCCCTCCAGGGCGACCGCATCAACTTGAGCGAGGTCAAGAAGCGGCTCTACCGGCAGGCCAGCGAGACCTTCTCGGTCTTCAACCACCTCAACCACGACTGCGTCATCGTCCACGACCCCCAGCCCCTGCCGCTCATCTCCTACTACCGGAAGAAACAGCCTTGGATCTGGCGCTGCCACATCGACCTGTCGGCCCCCAACGGCGAGCTCTGGGACTTCCTGAAGAAGTTCATCCTCCGCTACGACCATGTCGTCGTCTCCCACGAGAAGTACCGCCAGGCCGACCTGCCCGTGCCCCAACGGGTCATCGCTCCGGCCATCGATCCGCTGACGCCCAAGAACATGCCGCTCGGCGAGGAGGACGTCCAGAAGTACCTGCGCAAATACGGCATCCCCACCGACAAGCCCCTGGTCACCCAGATCTCGCGGTTCGACCGCCACAAGGACCCCGAGGGCGTGCTTCGCGTCTTCAACAAGGTCCGCGAGAGCGTCGACTGCCGCCTCGTCCTGTGCGGCAGCATGGCCACGGACGATCCCGAGGGCATGAAGGTCTTCGAGCAGATCGAGCGCAAGGCCGGCCGGCTGATCGACGACAAGAAGGTCATCCTCCTGACCGTCGAGAACAACATCCTGGTCAACGCCCTGCAGAGGACCTCGTGCGTCGTCGTCCAGAAATCACTCAAGGAAGGATTCGGCCTGACCGTGACCGAGGCCCTCTGGAAGAGCAAGCCCGTGGTGGCCTCCAACGTCGGGGGCATCCCCCTGCAGATCGAGGACGGCGCGAGTGGCTTTCTCCTCGATCCGAAGGACGAGGACGGCTTCGCCGACCGCATCGTCCGCATCCTCCAGGACCCGGACCTCGGCCGCCGGCTCGGGGCCGCGGGTCGGGAGGCCGTCCGAAAGAACTACCTCATCACCCGCCTCCTGGCCGACTGGCTCGACTTGCTCGCCGACGTCATGACCTGAGGCCGCCGCGTCTTGACGGCCGCCGCGCTTTCTGTTAAATAAACATCGACTCCGAGTCCTAGGGGCTAAAGCCCTCGGCCAAGCCCCGGGACCGACAGGGTGGAGCGGGAAACGGCTCCGCCTCCCATTTTGGAAAGGAGCAAACGATGAAGTCCTACGTCCGATCCGTCCCCGCGACCCTCCTCGCCGTCGCCGTGATCTTCGGCTTGGCTTCAGGGCCGGCCTTCGCGGCCCAGGAACAGGCCCAGGAGGAGAAGAAGAAACCCCCGGTCATCACCGAGGAGATCGTCGTTGTCGCCCCGATGCCCCAGGACCGTCCGCTGTCCACGACCTCGGTCCTGGCGCCGACCTTCCTCGAGTCGGTGGCCTCGCGCAATCTCGCCGAGGTCCTGTCCTTCGCCCCCGGGACCTATGTCTCGAGCGGAGGCAAGGGCGAGGCCCGTCCCAAGCTCCGCGGGCTCGACAACGACAAATCGACCCTGCTCATCGACGGCGTTCCCATCTACGAGCCCTATTTCAATTCGTACGACCTCCGGACCGTCCTGACCGACGAGGTCGAGAGCGTCCGGGTGGTCAAGGGCGCCTCCTCGGTCCTCTACGGGCCGAACACCCTGGGCGGGATCGTCGAGGTCCTGACGCGGCGGCCCAACCCGCCCTCCTTCACCCTCCGGTCCGGCCTCAGCCGGGACGGCCAATGGGTCGTTTCCGCATCGGGGGCCGCGGCTTGGAAAAAGGCCGCCTTCCTCGGCTCTTTCACCCATGACGCCTCCGACGGCACCCGGGTCGGAAGCGGCGGAGACACATCCGTCCTGCCCAACAGCGACTACCGGAAGACGGGCGGGACAGCCAAGATCTATCTCTATCCCGGCGAGCGGAGCGAGATCCTGGCCTCGGCCAACATCTTCGACGCCGCCTGGGGCATCCCCTGGGCCCAAGCGTATTACACTCCGCGTTACTGGCGGTTCAAGGACTGGCGGCGCCTGTCCCTCGGCTTGGGCGGGACCTTCCCGCTGTTCGGCTCGGGGACGCTCAAGGCCCGCACCTACTACGTCCGGTCCGACAACACCCTCGACGCCTACACGGACAATACGCTGAGCACGCTCCAGTGGGAGTCGCTCTACAGGAACTACTCGGCCGGGGCCTTCGTCCTCGGCAACCGGAGCTTTGGCGACCGCCATGACCTGCGCTTCAGCCTCAACGGCCGGCTCGACCACGTCGAACAGCAGGGCTCGGCCACGGACCCCTGGGAGCTCTATGAGCACAAGACCTTCTCGGCCGGCCTCGAGGACGAGTTCCGGCTGACGGACAAGTGGCGCGTCAGCGCGGGCCTCAGCCTCGACCACCTGCGGCAGCAGGCCGGCGAGAAGAAAACCAGCCTCAATCCCGTCGGCGGCATCCGGTTCGTGCCCACTCCGAGCTTCGGTATGCATTTCGCTTTCTCCATGAAGTCCCGCTTCCCCTCCATGCGCTCGCTCTACAGCGCGACGGGCGGCAATCCCGACCTGCGCGACGAGGTCGGCCGGACCTTCGAGCTCGGCGCCCTTTACGATAAGGCCCTCCGGGCCGGGCTGACCGGATTCGTCACCAAGGTCGAGGACCTCATCTACTCCATCCGGCTGCCCGACGGGACCCGCACGTACATCAATGTCGGCCGGGCCGAGGTCACCGGCGCCGAAGCCGAGCTCGGCAAGCGCTTCGGCCGCCTCGACCTGTCCCTCAACGCGACGTTCCTCGACACCGAGAACGTCGACGACGGCCGCCCCCTCGACCTCGTCCCGCGCGTCCAGGCCAGCCTGTTCGCAGGGCTGGACCTCGGCCGGGGATTCTCGGCGGCCTTCTGGACCTTGGCCACGGGCCGGTCCCAGACGGTCGTCAGCGGGAACACGATCGTCATCGACGGGGCCGTCGTGTCCGGGATGAGCGTCGAGAAATCTTTCGGAAAGTTCGCGCTCTATGTCAAGGCCGACAATCTCTTCGACGCCGTCTATGTGACCGAGCCGGGATACCCCATGCCCTCCCGGCGCCTGGAGGCCGGCTTCCGCGTCCGCTTCGAGCCGTCCCGGGCGGGGGCAAGGTGACGCAGAGGAGGATGAACATGGATGAACTCACACGCCGTCAAAAGCCGAAGGGTTTGAGCTGCCTGTTCACGGCGTCCGCGGTCGTCGCCCTGGCCGCTGCTATCGCGGCCGGGTCTGCGGCCTGCCGGCCGGAGGCCTCCGCGCCGGCGGCGCCGGCCGCCGTTTCCGCGATCGACGCCGAGGGCCTCAACAACGACTTCTACGACAACGAGCCGTTCGTCAATCTGCCGCTCGGGACCATCGAGGTCCGGGGCGAGATCGCAGATCCCGGTCCGGTCGACCTCGCTGCCCTGCCTTTGAGGCAGGTCCTTGTCCGCGAGGCCCGAACGACGGCGGAAGGTCACGCCGAGTTCGCCGGCGCCTACGTCTATCAGGGCTGTTCGCTGTTCGACATCCTCCGGGAGCGGACCCTCAAGAAAAAGAACGAGGCCGAGTTCGCGCCGATTATCGACCTGATGGTCGTCGTCGAGAACGCCGCCGGCGAGGCGGCCGTCTTCAGCTGGGGCGAGATCTTCTATCCCCGGGTCCTCCACCGGATCATCGTCGCCCGCAAGGCGGCGCCCATCGTGCCGACCAAGACGGGCGACCGCTGGCCGATGCCCACCGAGGCCCGAGTCGTCGCGGCCGAAGACTTGGTCGCCGACCGGACGATCGACGGCCCGGTCCGCATCACGGTCCTCAGCGCCCCGGTGAGCTACCCGACGGCGCAGGGCCTTTCGCCGCTGCGCTCGGATGCGTTCCGCGTCCTGGCCGGCGAGGAGGTCAAGGCGACCGTCCGCGACATGCCCGCCGGCCTGGACCTGCGGACCATGCCCTCGGTCTTCTACGGCCGGGGCCGGGGCTTCCACGGGATCAACGTCTTCAAGGGCGTGCTCCTGCGGGAGGTCCTCAAGCCGGTCCTGCCGTCGGGCCCCGAGGCCCTGCGCCGAGGCTATCTCGTGGCCGCCGGCGCGGACGGCTACCGGGCGGTCATCACCGCGAGCGAGCTCGCCAACCGCAACGACAACGGCGAATTCCTGCTCTGCGACCGGGGCTCCGGCGCCGGCGGGCGCTTCACGGTCTATCCCGGCCCGGATTTCTTCTCCGACCGGGCCGTCAAGGCCCTGACCGAGGTCCGCGTCCTGACTTACCGACGGGAATAAACAATCTTAAAAACTCGTGCTCAGCGAGAGGACGAAGTTCCTCCCCGGGCCCGAGATCCCCGAGCTGTAGGAGCGGTACCGCCGGTCGGTGAGGTTCTCGACCCCGGCGCTGACGCTCCAATGGCCCGAGAGCCGGACCAGGGCCTTGAAATTGAGAGTGCACCACCCGGGGGCGTAGGTGTTGCCCTCCGCGTCGGCCGCGTAGATCTCGGTCTTGCCCTTCTCCTCCTCCGCCAGGTCCTCGTGGCTGCGCGTTCCCTGATAGACCGCGTAAAGCTGGAGGTTGATCTTCGCCGTGTCGTAGGAGAGCCGCGTGAACCCGAACCAGGGGCCGGCGTGGCGCGACGGGCTGAGGCTGCCGTCGTCGAGCTCTTCCTCGCCGTCCTGGAGGTTGAGATCGGAGGACAGCCGGAAGCCGCCGGGCAGCATGACCTCGAGGCCGGCCTGCAGGCCGTAGACCTTGGCCACGGCGGCGTTCTGGATGGCCTGGACCCGGCTCAGGACGCCGTCGTACAAGATGTATTCCTCACCGTTGAGCGTGAAGTTCCGGCGGACCATGGCGTTGTCCAGTGTCGTGTAATAGCCGGCCAGGTCGATCTTGACCGTATCGCCGAAGACCTTGGCGACGCCGATGTCGGCCGACCAGGCGTACTCCGCCTTGAGGCCGGGGTTGGGGACCGTCACGGTGCCCGGCTCGGAATCGAAGACCTTGCCCATGTCGTCGACGTTGGGGGAGCGAAAGGCCGTGGCCAGATTGGCGCTGACGGCCCAGGAGGGGGCCGGGCGGAAGATCGCCCCGAGGCTGCCGGTCAACGAGCCCTTGTTCAGGCGGGCCGTCGTGAACGGGAAAGGATAGAACGTCGTGTCGAACTCCGCATCCAGCTTGAACTGATTGTATCGCAGGCCGGCCTGGAGCAGGACCTTGTCGGAAAGCTCGATCTGATCGTTGACGTAGGCCGCCAGTGACAGCCAGGTCGCCTGGGGATAGCGCGCCGGCCCGGGGACCGTGACACCCGCGGCGATGTCCTCGTCGAGACCGGTGGACGTGACGTCGTTGGCGACGTATTCCAGCCCGTAGAACAGCGTGTTGCGGCGGCCGGCGGACTTGACGAAGTCGAGATTGGCGGAATAGGCCTCGACCTGCTCGGCCCGGATGTGACGCTCCGCGCTGTTCAAGTTCCGGTCGATCCGGCTCTCTTCGAACGACTGCTGGGCCAGACGGACCGTCAACCGGTCGTAGAGGGCATTGGCCCCGCTGTGGGCGACGCTCAGATTGTTCATCATCCACTTCTGCGGGCCGTAGTCCCACTCCGCGTAGCGGGGCAGGCCGTTGCGGAGGCGGCTGTGCCGGTCGTACCGGCCGTAGGGCGACGTTTCGGAATAGTGGAACCCGTATTGGAGGTCCCAATCGCCGCCGGGCTGGAACCTGACCTTTTGCATCAGGTTGATCTGGGAGTAGCCCGAGGGGATCTGCCGGAGAGGGTCGTCCTGGTCGATGACGGTGTCGACGCCGTCCTGGCGCTGGACGAAGAAAGGTTTCACGTAGTCGTCGGGCCCGTAGAGGCCCTGGCGCAGATGGTCGAAGTCGAACGAGCTGACGCTCGTCGTCAGGGCCCACCGCCGCCAGCCCGCGCTGACGTGGAAATGCCCCGTCTTCTCGCTGTTGGCCGACGAGGTCCGGGCCGTGGCCGCGCCGCTGATCGAGGGGGCGTCGGTGAGCGAGAAGCGCGGCGTCAGGGTCTGAAAGCTCATCACCCCGCCGACCGCGTCGCTGCCGTAGATGACGGACCCGGGGCCGAACAGCACCTCAGCGCGCTCCAACGCGAACGGGTCCAGGGAGATGACGTTCTGGATGTTCCCGCCCCGGAAGATGGCCGTGTTCATCCGCACGCCGTCCACCGTGTAGAGGAGGCGGTTGGTGGCGAAGCCCCGGATCATGGGGCTGCCGCCGCCCTGCTGGCTCTTTTGGACGAAGACCTCGTCCGACAGGCTGAGGAGGTCGGCGGCGGTCTGCGGGTTCTGCAGGGCGGTCTCGACGAGCGAGACCGAGGTGATCTTGGACGGCACGTCGCCGGACGATTGCCGCCAGCGGGTGGCGGAAACGACCACCTCGTGAAGACGGATCGGCGAAGGCGCGAGGGTCAGCTCGAAGGACAGTCCTTCGAGCTCGGCGAAGCTCGTCACAATCGCCCTGTAGCCCAGCCGGCTGACGTAGATCCGCGAGGCCCCCCGGAAGGCCGCGATGTCCGCCCGCCCGAAGTCGTCGGTGGCCGCGGACGCCGGAGGAGTGTCGCTCTCGATGACCACCGCGTCCAGCGGCTCCGCGGTTATCTGGTCCCGGATGGTGACGGTTTGGGAAAAGGCCGCCGCCGAAACTCCCAGCAGCAGCCCTATGAACAAAGCTTTTTTCATCGGTTCGTCGCTCCTGAAACTTGAGGTACAGGGAAGCGGGAAGGCCAGGCCGCCCCGCGAACCGGGCCTCTCGTGAGGCCCAACACGGAAGAGGGGAGCGTTTCAGGCCGCCCAGGGCGGGGGAGAGGCAGGGAAGAGGACGGCCGAGGCGTAGAAGCCGGTGAGCGCGGGCGGGTCCCCGGGCGCGAGCCCGGGCCGCACGGCCGACCAGCCGCCGGCATCGGTCCGGCAGAAGGCATGAAGGTCCGGCGGGAGCGGCGCGCGCTCTCCGCCGAGCTTCGGGCTTTCGCCCAGGGCCCGGAGGGCGAGGGCGCGGAGACGCTGGTTCAAGGCCGTCTCGGCCTTGTCCCACCAGCATCGGTATGTGACCGTATCGCCGCGCTCCGTCGTCCCGATGATGTCGTACATCTGGCCGTCGTATTCGAATTCCCGGGGGTGTTCCCACCGGAGCAGGGTCCGGGTCTCCTCTTGGGTGAACGTCAGGAGGACTATTCCGTCATCGGCGGAGGGGCGGACGATGTGGCGGGCGACCTGCCTCTTGACGGCCATCTTCCGGCCGTAGAGCGACAGGAAGCCGCCGACCAGGGGGTCGATCAGGAACCCGAGCACGACGGCCGCGGCCGCGAGGCCCTTGAGGAGCCTCACCATACGCGGCCCTCCGGTCCCGGGGCGCGATCGATCCGCCCGGCGTGCTTCACGAAAAGTCGAACAATCCACTAAGCGATAATAGCCCGGACGCAACCTGCCGTCAAGACTCCGAGGTCCGGGTCGTAAGGCGCTCGTATTCCTTCCGCAGGCGCGCGGCGTCCCAGCGGCCCGGGTGGACGAGGATCCGGTAGCGCAGGATGAAGCTCTCTCCCGCCCTCAAGCTCATCGGCCCGTAGCAGAGCACGGCCGGAGTGAAGAAGCTCATGGCCTCCGAGCGGACGACGTACCAGGGCGTGGGCGAGCGGGGATTGGCCGGATGGCCGATGATGGCGACGCCGGCCGGCTCTCCGTCGACGAGGCCGTAGTAGTCCATGGCCGTGTGCCGCCCCCGGTAGCGGTCGTCCGGCATCTCGGCGACGGGCCCGTCGCTCGTCACTGGCCGGCGGTCGGCGAGCCCCGCGGCGAGGCGCACCGAAAGCCCCGAATACCCGCCCCAGATCTGCCCGCCCGGCTCCCCGGGCAAGGGCGTGCGGTCGAGGACGATGTCGTGGACGGCCGCGAACGTCCCCACCCAGTCGATGGTCACGACACCTTCCGCATCGGGCGCGGCGACCTCGATCGTCCGTTGCTCCCGTAGCACGGCCGCGCTCTCGTCCTCGCCCGCGGGGCGATAGGCGAGGTCCAGGGAAATACGGGCCGAGCCGCCGTCGCCGGTCGCGATGTCGACGTTCCGCCACGAGGTCCGGCCCGCGGGACGGCCGGTCGCCCGGTCGATCTCCCAGTAGTTCACGCCGTCGATGAACTTCCAGCTGAACCACAGCCCGTGATGCCAAACGTGGTCGGCCGGACGGTCGGCGGTCAGCACGCGGCCGTCGAGCGTCGCCAGCGGGTGGAAGTAGGGGACGTCGAGGTCCGGTCCGTAATTGAAGCGCCAGACGACGCCGGAGGGGCCGATGAGGGCCAGCGATACGCCGTCGATGCGCTCGAAGCGCCATTCAGGTGAACGAGCGGTCCCGGCGCTGGGGCCGCCGTCGCCGCGGCCTTCACCCCGACAGGCCGCAAGCCCGAAGACGGCCGACGAACAAAGAACCGCCAGCAGAAGGGCGGCGAGCGGATCCATCTTATCGCTCATATCGACCTCCATTTCGATTTCGCCTTCCGATAATTAGGCCCTTCTCCCGTTTCCGGGAATCCTCATTTGAGAATATTGCCGATGGATATCCCCCTTAGCCCCCCAGGCCCCTGGGAACCAGTCCCGACGGTTCCCCCCAAGAGAGGGGACACGTACCTCCGATACGTGTCCCCCATTTCCTTTCGTACTCTCTTTAGATATTTCTTGAAAGTGCGGCTCCGAGTCGCTCCGCCGCACCTTCAATGGTCGCTCCCCAGAGTCCGCTCCCTGCCGGTCCCCCTCCGCTATGGGGGTCTTCAGGGGGATATCCATCGACATTTCCAGATACAGGATTCCCGGGAACGAGAGAAGAGCCAATATTTTTAGGCGGCTCACGGTTCGATGCGCACCGTAAAGGACCCCGCGCGGGCCTGCGCTTTTCCTTTGAGCAGGATGCGGTAGATGCGCTCACCCCATGAGCCGCGCAAGCGCTCGTCGGCGAGCTCGATCGTCTCGAAGAGGGGCTCGAACAGGCGGCCGTCGTAGATGAGCATCACGGGGCGCCCGGCCGCGTCACCGCCGGGGTGGGCGAGCCTGATGCGCCCCGTCCCCGCCGCCTCCGGCCGGCGCCAGCTCATCAGGCTCAGCTCTACGGGCAGTCCGGCTTCCTCGAGCTCGTAGCGGTCCTCGACGACGACGCGCTTGCCGCGCTCGAGCGTCAGCCGCCGGACCCACGAGCGGATCTTGGCTTCGGGAGGGTAGGCTGCGGCGAGGTCGAGGCTGAAGGCCGCTCGGCGGGCATCGGCCGAGTAGCGGACGTCGCGGGCCGCGAACGCCCGGCCCTCGCGCTGCATGACCCCGCCCACCGTCGGCAGGTTGTGGTAGGCCGACTGCATGGTCCAGATCTCGTAGCGCCGGCCGCTGAAGGTCTTGGCCGTGTAGGTCTCGACGCCGACGTCGATGAGGATGGGCTCCCCGCCGTCGAAGACGATGAAGTTGCCGACATCGTTGTGGTTGTGGCTCTCGGAGTTATGGCCGCCTTTGGCCGTGAGGTAGAGACCGGCGGTCGAGCCGGCCTCCGAACGCGCCGTCATGACCTGGAGCCCGGGGAACCAGGAATCGCGGAGCAGGGGCTCGCGGGCCTCGGCGGCGAGCAACCCCTCGAGGTCGAACAGGGTTGGGAGGACGCGGCCTAGGGCCCCGAAGCCGGCTCCGACGGCATCCTCGCCGAGTCCCTGGCGGCGGGCCAGCCAGGCACCGAACGCGGCCAAGTCGGCGTCCACGATGCGGCGGCCGTAGCGATGGATGAGGGAAGCGCTGCCGCCTGGCTTGGCCGCGGCGTCAGCGAAGTTGACGGCGTACGGGCCGGCGATGTGGACCTTGGCGATGTAGCGTCCCATTTCGCGGATGAGGGGCCGGTCGAAAACGTCGATACGGCCCCCCGTGGCCGCGTGAAGGAGCTCGAGGGCCTCGAAGAGCGAGCCCCCGGCCCGGTCCCAGTAGCCCGGCCCTTCGTCGCAGCCGCCGTCGTCTGGATAGGCGTCGAGGAACTTGTCGAGACAGCGCAAGGCCTTGTGGACGCTCCGCGCCGCCCGGTCGCGGTCGGGCTCCGCGAGGAGGACGGCGGCCAGCCAGTTCGAGACGATCCACGGGTTCCAATTGTTGACCTCGCGGCCGGTGAAGCCCATCCACCAGAAATCGTCGCGCTCGAGGCAGGGGGCGAGGATGCGGCGGTCGATCTCGAGGCGGATGCGCTCGCGGACGAGGGGCGAGATGCCGTCGAGCTTCTCGCCGAGGAGGTAGTCCGTCCAGGCCAGGAGCATGCCCGTCTCGGCGGCGAAGAGGTCGACGACGGGCTCGGTGATGTCGGGAAGGCCCGGCCCGCGCCGCTGGGCGCCGATGTGGGCCGGCACGCCCCAGAACGATTCCTCGCAGATGGTCCAGACGCCGTCGAGGACGTCGTCGAGGAATCGGCCCCGGCCCTCGATGGATTCGGCGATGACGAGGTCGGCCAGCCGCTGCCGGCGCCCGAACGAGACGGCCTCGAAGCGGCTGCGGTTGCCGTCGCGGACGAAGTCGAGGAACATCGAGGCTTTGGGAGCGATCCAGGCGGCGCCGCGATGCTTCTCGGCCCGCCGGATGTGGGCGGCCCGGACGGCGGCTGGGACCTTCTCCCATCCGGCGGCGTCGCCGGCCTTGGGGTAGGGACGCCATTCGCCGGGCTCGGGGAGGACCTCGAGAAGGAAATCGAACGGAAAAGACTTGGCGAGAAGACCCGGCTCTTCCGACCCTGCCGCTTTCGGCGCGTCTGCGGTTCTGCGGGCCGGCGCGAACCCGGCCGGGGATGCCGGCGAGTTGCCGGGGCCGGCGGGCCCAAGGCGCGAAGAAGTGAAGGCCCTTGTCGCTGGGGTTGGGATCGCCGCTGTGTCCATCGCGACCGCCGCGTCGAACGATGCGGGACCCGTCGGCGATGTCGCCGCGCGACTGCGGACGGCCGGGGCCGAGAGAACGGCCGCCAAAGCCAGTGCGGCGACGATGATCGCGACGGTCCTCTTGCGGGGCCTTATCGAATGTTCGCTCATTCCATGAACCTCCCGGGACGCAACGGACGCAGCGGCCGCAGCAGCCGCGGGGAGCGCGGATTTGCTTTCGTCACCCGTTGCATTTAGAATCAGTATATCAAATTCACCCTCCAACGAAACAGCCCGTGATGAAGGAGGCGCCATGAGCCCATCGAAGATCCGCCGCCGGGAGTTCCTCAAGTCGCTCGGGGCGGCCGCCGCGGCCGCCAAGTCCGTCGCGGCCGGAGCGATGTCGGGCGCGTGCGCGGGGCCCAGAGTTGGCCTCGACGCCAAGGGCCTGCCGACGGTGACCTTGGGCAAGACGGGCGCCGCGGTCCCGCGGATCGGCATCGGGCTCGGCAGCCGTTACTGCGCCGTCGAGGACGAGGACGCGGCGCAGGACATCCTCCACGCCGCCCTCGACCACGGCTTTTATTACTGGGACACGGCCCACAGCTACCGGAACAAGGACATCATCAGCGAGGAACGGTTGGGACGGGTTCTCGAAAGCCGGCGCAAGGAGGTCTTCCTGGCGACCAAGACCGGGGCCCGGACCTACGACGGTGTCAGGCGCGAGCTCGAGGGGAGCTTGAATCGGCTGCGGACCGACCGGCTCGACCTCTACCAGCTCCATCTCATCCAGTCGATGGCCGACCTCGACACGATCGGACTTGCGGGAGGGGCGTACGAGGCCCTGCGCAAGATCAAGGAGGAGGGCACGGCGCGGTTCATCGGGTTCACGGGCCACCTCGACGCCGCGGCCATGGCCGAGGCCGCCCGGCGCCACGAATTCGACACCATGCTCATCGCCCTCAACCACTACCACGAGCGGGTCGGCGACTTCGAGGGCGGGGCCATCCCGGCGGCGGCCGGGCGGGGGATGGGGGTCATGATCATCAAGGCCGTCCGGCCGCGCGAGACGGTCGAGGGGCTGGCGGCCGCCGACCTCATCCGCTACGGGCTGAGCCTGGCGCACGTGCACGCGGCGGTCGTCGGCACCGACAGCGTCGAGGTCGTCGAGAGGAACGCCGCGATGCTTCGGGACTTCCGGCCGCTCGGGCCGGCCGAGATGGAGAGGCTGACCGTCAAGCTCGAGCCGTTCTTCGCCGGGGGCGGGTTGCCGTGGATGCGACCGGGCTATCGCGACGGAGAGGTATGCTAGACACCGCAATGCCCGGGGGAAGCGGTTCTTCTCCTGTTTCCGGGGTTTCTCGGGAAGGCGAATTATCGATTGATATCCCCCCCAGCCCCCCAAACCCCCGGGAACCAGTCCCGACGGTTCCCCCTAAGAGAGGGGACACGTGCCTCCGATCTGTGTCCCCGGTTCCCTTTCGCACTCTCTTCAGATATCCCTTAGAAAGCGCGGCGCCGAGTCGCTCCGCCGCACTCTCAATGGTCGCGCCCCAGAGCCCGCTCCCTGCCGGTCCCCTTCCACGAGGGGGATCCGCAGAGGGATCTCCATCGATGCTCGCATGATTTGATATCCCTGGGAAACGGGAGAAAAAACATATTTCGGGCCATGATGGATTGACAGGATAATGAAGAACAACCCTCTTCTTGTCGCCGTTGTTCTCGGCCTGTGCGCTGTCGTCGGGAGTGGCGGCTGCAAGGGCGGTGGGGGCTCGCCGGAGCTGCCCGTGCTCGCCGTGAGCGATTTCGGCTCGGGGCGGGCCGATGGGTGGCGCCCGAACGCGCCCGACAACTGGCGGGTGGCCGAGAGGGAAGGGGATATGGTCTATGAGCTCGTCGCCCCGGGCGCGCCGGGAGCGGTCCGGGCCCCGACGTCGTGGTCGGTGTGGGAGGGCTGCGAGGTGACCTCCTTCGAGTTCAGCGGCCGCTTGCGTTGCGACTCGGACCCAGACAATCCCTACCGCGACATGTGCGTCTTCTTCCACTTCCAGGGCCCGACGCGCTTCTGTTACGTCCACTTCGCCGGCTCGAGCGACGGGGTCCACAACATCATCGGGCTGGTCGACGGCGCGGACCGGGTCAAGATCAACGCCGAGCCGGCCGGCGGGTCCGAGGCCCGGCTGACGGACCGGGAGTGGCACGAATTCAAGGTGACCTACGATGCCGGCACGGGCGACATCAGGGCCTGGCTCGACGACATGACCGAGCCCATCCTGACGGCGCGTGACCGGACGCTCGGCCGGGGGCTGGTCGGCGTCGGCTCGTTCGACGACACGGGCGCGTTCGCCGGGCTGAAGCTGCGCGGGATCAAAGCCGAATAGCCGGGAGAAGGGAGGCAAGATGATGAAGCCGTCATACGGATGCGACGAGAAGGACCTGGCCCACTACACGTGTTTGAGGACGCCGCGGCCGATCAAGATCGACGGCCGGCTGGACAAGCCCGAGTGGCAGCGGGCGACCAAATCGGGACGATTCGTGGACCTCGTGAGCGGCGCGCCCGGGTTCCTCGAGACCCGGATGGCCGCCCTCTGGGACGATGAGAACCTCTACGTGGGCTTCTGGATCGAGGAGCCCAACGTCCGGGCCCGGCTGACGGAGCGCGACTCGTTCGTGTGGACCGAGAACGACGTCGAGATCTTCATCGGCGGCGAGGATTGCTATTACGAGTTCCAGGTCAACGCCCTGGGCACGGTCTACGAGGTCTTCTATATCTGGCAGGATGCCTACAAGAAGGGCGGGCGGTTCGACACCCCGGAGTTCGACCTGCTGACGCGCAAGGTGGACGTTCTCGGCGGCTTTCAGGACGCCTCGCGGCACGGCAAGCATCCGCGCGGGGCCCGCTGGGCGTTCATGGACTGGGACTTCCCGGGGATGAAGGCCGCGGTCCAGGTGGCGGGCACGATCAACGACGTTTCGAACGTCGACCGCGGCTGGACGGCCGAGGTCGCCTTCCCGTGGAGCGGGATGAAGGCGCTGGCCGGGGAGAGGCCCGTGCCGCCGCGCGACGGCGACGTTTGGCGCATGGATTTCTCGCGCTTCGAGCTGCTCGAGTACTGCGGGGCCAAGGCCGAGCCGCACCCGGGTTGGGCCCTCAACCGCCACGGGGTCTACGACTCCCACATCCCCGAGTGCTTCTCCTTCATCCATTTTGCCTTGGCTGCTGTTATAGATTGAAGATAAAGTAGTTAGCTTCATTAAGGGGGTGTTTTATGAGCCTTCAACGCCCTTTTTGGCCCCATTTTACTTGTTTGGCACATGTTCCCTGAGGGCCGCGAAGGGTCGTGCGCGCTGAGTTCTTAGACGCTTTTTCCGAGGCGGCCAAAAAGGGCGCTTAAAGCTGGTAATTGGCCCTCAGAAAGCACGCATATCTATTATATTCAACGCGTTGTGACAGCCAAGGCGTAATTTTATCGAACGCAATGGGAAGATCGTCGTCCAGGCCGGGAGCCACGGCCGCATCCTCGGCGAGCTCCGCATCAACTGCACGCCCGGGGTCGGAGTCGGCCTCGAATATTCGACCTCCTACGTGGAATACATGAGCGACCTCAGCATCCAGGCCTCGGGCATGACCTACGCCTACGATTCGAGCCTGGTGCCGCAGATGTTCGGAGAGCCGGGCCGTCTCGATCCCATGTCGGTCATGGTCGGCGGCGAGCATGTGGCCGCCAATCTCGGCAAGCCTTACAAGGTCGTGATGACCGAGCAGGTTTTCAACTTCCTCCAGGCTCTCATGGCGGCGCAGGGGATCGAGCTGATATCCTTCCCGACCGGCATCTCCGAATACAACGCCGTGCGCGACTACATGCGGTCTCTGAAGCACGTCGTTTACGAGTCGGAGGGCCGGGTCCAGGACATCCGTTAGTACAGGACAGGGCGGAGCGTTGGCCGCCGGCACGGAGCGGTCTTTCCGGGCCGGCGGCCCTTTTGACCGGAAGGGGGGCGCGTGGGACCCGGGTCAGAGCGGGGCCAGCTCGAGGCCGAGCCGAACGAAATCCCGGCGGTTGAAGGTCGCCACCCCGGAGCACCCCGCCGCCCGGCTGCTCGCGGCGATGTAGGCGTCGGCGAACTCGGCGCCGGTCGTCGAGGCCAGCGTCAGGGCGTCGGTCACGAGGAGAGCGTCCATGAGGGTCATGCCGGGAGTCGCGAAGACCGCGCTGAGGATCTCGAGGACACGCTCTTTGGGGATCTTGTAGGCCGCGCGGAGCGTCCAGGCCAGCTCGAAAAGGACGGGAGGGCCCGTGACCAGCCGGCACTCCTCGCGCCGGGCGGCCTCGAACAGGCGGACCGCTTTCTGGTGCTGCCCCTGGTCGTCGACGGTCAGGAACCGCAGGAACACGTTGGCGTCGACGAACCAGGCGGGCACGGTCATGACACGTTCTTCAAGCGTTTCGCCACGGCCCGGGCCGCTTGGGCGGTTTCGACGCCGCGGGGGAGGGCCCGGCCGAGGGCCCCCTTGAAGTCCATCAGGTCGGGGGCCGAGCGGATGACGATGGCGTCGCCCCGGACCTCGACGAGGACGCGGTCGCGGGGCTTGATGCCGACCTCGCGGCAGGCCGCCGCCGGCAGGGTGATCTGGCTTTTCGAGGACACGGTCGCGGTTGTCATGGTCATATCCTTTACTATTTCATATATCCTTTACTTAATATATATAGTAAAGAATTCTTTGTCAAGGGACGACCGGCCGGGCCCGCTTTGTCGAGGCGAGGAGCCGTCCTCTCATCTGTCCTCTCACTGAAATAGACGCGCGGGTGGGGCGGATCGTCTCATGCGCGGGGGGGCGCGATTCGTGCCGGGCTGGAGCGTCGCCCGGGTCCGCCTTGACTTCGTGGTCGCAGCGAGGCTATAGTCCGCCTTGAGGTCCGGACCGTTCGCGAGGGAATCGAAGGTCACCCCAAGATGGTCTGCCGTCGCTGCCACACCGTCAACCCCGACACATCCGTTTACTGTTCGCGATGCGGGGCCCCGCTCGTGAGGGGCCCGTCCCGCGCGAAGCGGGGCATCCCCTGGTATGCCGCGGCCGCGGGGGCCGTCGTGCTGATCGCGGCGGGTTTCTTCCTTGCGGGGGTGTTCTCGAAGCGGGGCGACGCGCCCGCGCCGGAGGCCGGGAAAGAGGAGAGGCCGGCCGATGTCCAGGCTGCGCGCGCGGCGGACGACCGCGGCCCGATCGCGGCCGCGGGTGAGATCGCCGTGCTCGATGCCCGCGGCGTCTCGCTCTATCGTTCGGCTGCGACGGTCGTCGCCGGCGGATGGGCGGCGGTCCCGGTCGCGGCCCTCTTCGGGGCCGAAGCCCTCGAATACCACGGTCACGACGACGAGGGCGAGCCCGGGCTGGTGTCTGTCGAGCGCGGGATATGGGCCGCGGGAGAGCCCGTTGCCCTCGTAGGGATCGAAGGGGCAGGAGGAGCGGGAGAGGGGGCGAAAGCGGCGAGCAGGGCCTCCGAGCTACGGCCGTGGCGCCAGGCCCTGCCGCTCGAATGGCACGCCCTCTCCGCGGACGGCGGCGCGTACCGGATCGATGCGGGGCAGGCCGTACGCCGGACCCTGACGGCGGCGGTCGCCCTGCCGTCCGAGGTCAAGCGGCCCGGCGTCTTCGTCCAGGACGGCCGCGTCGTCGGCTGGACGTTCGGCGAGGGATCGGAGACGGGATATCTGTGGACTGGGCGGCCGGGCGCGGAGCTCGAGGCGAATATCGATGTCGATGAGCTCCTGGATTCCATCGTCGCTCCGAGCCGCGAGGCGGCCTTCGCCCGGGCGCTGGCCTTGGGCGCGACGGCACAGCCCGCGGACAAATTGCGGGCCCTGGCCGAAGCCTTCGATCATGTGCCTCTCCTGGAGGCCCGCGATGTGCCGCCGAGGCTGCGGCGGGAAGCGGTCACCCGCGAGATGCATGGCCTGGCCGCGGACCTCATCCGGAGGGGCGGGGAGCGCGGGGCGCGGGAAGTTCTGGCGATCTTCGGCGTGCATCTTCTGGGCGAGGCGGCCGATCCCGAGCTCGTCAAGGATGCGGTCCTGGCCGCGGTGGCGGCGGAGGACCACAACCGGGCGATCCGTTATCTCGAAAGGCTCCAGAAGAGCCTGGCCGCCGGGCCGAACGCGAGCCGGACGCTGTCCGGGATCGACGTGTTCCACGCCGGGCTCTACAAGGAATGGATCCGGGAGATCGTCGCCAAGGGCGGCTACTACAGCGGCGAGTCGGCCTACGGGGAGGCCCGGCGGGCGTTCCCGGGTGACGCGGAGATCCACCTGCTCGGGGTCGAGGTGGCCCTGGCGGCGGGCGATCCCGAGCTGGCCGCGGAGCGGCTCAAGGAGCGCGAGTACTCAGGGGCGCAAAAGGTCTGGGCCGACAGGCTCGCGGCCCGGCTCGAGTCCCACGAGGAGAGCCAAACGGTCGTCATTCGCTTCGGGCCGCGCGAGGAGCAGATCCGGTTGGACGCCACGGTCAACGAGACGCGGCGGCTGGAGTTCATCGTCGACACCGGCGCCAACACCTCGTCCATCCCGACGAGGGCGGCCCGGGCCCTCGGCATCAAGCTCGACGACTCGACCAGGGTCGTGGGCGTGGCCACGGCCGGGGGCGTCGGATTGGCCTACAAGGTGCCGTTGGATTCCATCGAGGTCGAGGGGCTGAAGGTCAGGAACCTGGAGGTCCTGGTCATCGATCTCCCGTACGACGAGGAGGTCGGGCTGCTGGGACTCGACTTCCTGAGGAACTTCCGCTACGAGATCGACAACCAGAAGGGCACGCTGACCCTGCGGATAAAATAGGATGGACTTGGGTGTGATGAGCAGGGCGAGCTTTCACGGCGTGACGGTCGAATGCGTGCGGGGCGACATCGCCGGCCAGCCGGGGATCGACGCGGTCGTCAACGCGGCCAACGCCTGGCTGCGGCCGGGAGGCGGTGTGGCGGGCGCCATCCATCGGGCTGCGGGGCCGGGCTTGGAGGAGGAGTGCCGGCCGCTCGCGCCCATCCGCCCGGGCGAGGCGGTCATCACGGGGGGCCACCGGCTGCCCAATCGCTATGTCATCCATTGCCTGGGGCCGGTCTACGGGCGCGACGAGCCGTCTGAGGAACTGCTCGCCTCGTGCTACCGAAACGCCCTGCGGCGGGCTGAGGCGAAGGGGCTGGCGTCGGTCGCGTTCCCGGCGATCTCCACAGGCGCTTTCGGGTATCCGATGGAGGAGGCGGCCCGGACTGCCGTCGAAACAGTCGCCGGCGAAGCCCCGCGCCTCGCGTCGGTCAAGCTCGTCCGTTTCGTTCTTTTCGCCGCGGCGGACCTCCGGGTCTTTGAATCCGCCTTGGCTGCTGTAGCAGACAGATAACAGAGAAGTTAGCGATTTGCTCAAGCTTAGTTATTGGGCTTATCAAGCCTTTTGGTCGGCAAAATTGGCCTTTTAGGGAAGTACTTTTGAGCTCAGGGATAGGAGAGCAAGAACAGGTTTTGCGTGGCATCAAACGCAAGGCCTTCGGCTACCGGGACGTCAACTACTTCAAGCTCAAAATCTACAACCTGCACGCGCTCAGGTATCCATTTGTGTGATGAGCCTTGTGTGATGAGCCCCGCCAAAAAGTCGATTAAGACCGGAAAAATGGCCGTTCGGAAACAGCAAATATTTTATTATCAGCGATTTATATCAGCCAAGGCACTACCAAAGTGCGTCCCTTTCCCATCGTACCCTTCTATACTTAGTGCGCCGAGTTGCTCCGACGCGTCATCCCTTTGCGCGACGCCGCCGGCGGCCAGCCTGTCTTCTTCGATTCCAGCGCCTCGCGGATCCGGGCCGGGGTCATGGGCAGCGTGAACAGCCGCGCGCCGAGCGCATCGTGGATGGCATTGGCGACGAGGGCTCCCATAACCGTGACGGCCGGCTCGCCGCATCCCTGCGGCGCGAGGTCCGGGTTGTCGACGAGGACGACCTCGATCTTCGGAAGCCACGAGAACCGAGGGATCTCGTAGGTGTCGAAGTTCTCGTCGAGGATGCGGCCGTCCTTGAACCGGATCTCCTCGGTCAAGCAGGAGCCGAGGCCCATGACGACGCAGCTTTCGATCTGCAGGCGCGCGCCCTCGGGGTTGATGATCTCGCCTATGTCCTGGGCCACGACCACGCGCTTGACGCGGACCTTCCCGGTGTCGCGGTCGGCTTCGACCTCGGCCATCGCGGCGACGTAGGAGTTGAGATAGTCCGTGATGGCGATGCCGCAGCCGTGCCCCGACGGCGCCTTGGCGAAGGCGCGTCCGAACTTTTCGGCGGCCGCGCCCAGGACCTTCTTCATCCGCGAGTCGGCGAGGTTCCTCATCCGGAAGGCGAGCGGGTCCAGGCCCGCCGCTTCGGCCAGCATGTCGATGTGCGATTCGGTGGCGAAGATGTTGGTGTTGCTGCCCGGGCCGCGCCAGGCCCCGGTGCCGAACGGATGGACACCCTCGCCGCCGCCCCACCCCGCGCCGATCGAGAGCACCCGCTTGTGCGGGATTTCGTAAACCGGCTGCGAGCTGCGGCTCCCGGCATGGTAGTTCTTGTAGTCCCAGAGAACGATGCGGTTCGAGGCATCCAGGCCGGCGCGGATGTCGATGACCGCAGCGGGCCGGTAAGTGTCGAGGAAGAACTCCTCCTTGCGCGTCCACGCGACCTGGACGGGACGGCCGGCGAGCTTGGCCAGCCTGGCGGCCTCGATGATCTGCCCGCCCTGGTTCTTGCCGCCGAACCCGCACCCGACGAACGGCGTGATGATCCGGACGTTCGCGACCGGCAGGCCGAGCGCTTGGGCGACCTGCTGTTGGGCCCGGAACGGCGATTGGGTCGAGGCCCAGACCGTGACCTTGTCGCCGTCGACCTCGGCCAGGGCCGTGTGGGTCTCGGAGGGCGCGTGGGCCACGTAGTGGTTGAGGTAGGAGGCCTCGAGGGTTCTGGCCGCGAGATTGGCGCCTTCGTCGAGGCTGCCCGATTCGACGACGACCTCGGACCGGCCCGCGACTTTCTTCAGGTGGGCGAAGATCGTGGCGTTGTCGAGGGTCGAGGGGGACGGTTCGAACTCGGCGGTGATGAGGGCCGCGGCCTCGACCGCGGTGTCGGGCCGTTCGTGGAGGACGGCGACGAGATCGCCGTCGCGGACGATGCGCGCGCCCGGGACGGCCTCGGCCTTCGACGTGTCGGCCGACTTGAGCCGGGCGCCGTGGGCCGGCGGGCGGAGGAGCGAGGCGTAGAGCATGCCGGGGCGGCGGATGTCGCCGGCGAACTTGGCCTCGCCCGTGACCTTGGCCCGGCCGTCGGTGCGGAGGGTGGGGCGGCCGGAGATCGTGTGCGCGGCTCGTGGCTTGATGGCCGGCTTGGGATCGAGGCGGACCTCGATCTTGCGGCCGCCGACGAGCGCCGCGTAGGTGACCATCCGGGACGGGTCCCGGGCGACGTAGACAGTGCCCTCGGCGGTCGCGAGCAGGTCCTCGGCGACCCCGAGCCGGCGGGAGGCCATCCGGACGAGGACGGCGCGGGCCTCGGCCGCCGCTTCGCGCAGGGGCGGGCCGAAGTACTTCGTGCTCCGCGAGCCGAACGTACCGGCGTCCCAGGGGCAGCGGGCCGTATCGCCCATGACCATGTCGACGGTGTCGAGGCGGACGTCGAGCTCTTCGGCCAGCATCTGGGCGAGCGACGTGATGATGCCCTGGCCCATTTCGATCTTGCCCGTGAAGCAGGTGACCCGGCCGTCGGCGCCGATGAGGAGATAGGCGTTGGGGTCGTCGGGGTATTCGCGGCCGCCGGCTTGGAAGGCGTCGAGGTCGGGAGCGGTGAAGAGAACGACCAGCCCGCCGCCGGTGAGCTTGAGGAACTCGCGGCGATCGAGGGTGACCGCGGGGGGAGTGTTGAAGGCATCGCGCGGGCTATTCGGGCTGCTCGGGCCGAACATCGTGACTTCGTCGTCTTTGAGGCGCTTCATGACCGTGCTCCGCGCATGGCCTGGGCCGCGGTGCGGACGGCGGCGATGATCCGGTTGTAGCTGCCGCAGCGGCAGAGCTGCCCCTCGAGAGCGTCGGCGACCTCGGCTTCGGTGGGATCGGGGTTGCGACGGAGGAGGGCCAGGGATTGGAGGATCATGCCCGGCGTGCAGTAGCCGCACTGGAAGGCGCCGTGTTCGATGAAGGCCTCCTGGAGAGGGTGGAGGCGGCCGTCGGGGGCCAGGCCCTCGATGGTCAGGACCTCGCGGCCGTCGGCGCGCGAGACGGGGATGCGGCAGGAGGGGACGGGCCGGCCGTCGAGCAGGACGGTGCACGCGCCGCAATGGCCCTCGCCGCACATGACCTTGGTCCCGGTCAGCCCGAGCTCGGTGCGCAGGACCCAGGCGAGCTTTCGTTCCGGGGGCGTTTCGACGCGGACCTCCTTGCCGTTGACCTTGAAGACGAGCGTTTTGTCCATGCGGCCTCCTTGGGAGACGGCCTCGGGCGGGCCGCGGGGCCCTTATGAAAAAATCATACCACAATTTTCGCCTTGGCTGTTGTTCTTGGCAGAAAACAAAAGAATTAACGAATCCGCCAAGCTGAAGGACGGGCTCTATTCAGGATTTATAGGGCAAAAAAAGCCTTTGGCGGGTTCTTCGATGAGTCAATGACTCCACGGCAAGCCGCGGGGCATCAAGAGCGCAGCTTCAAAGCCAGCTGCGCAGGCCCGTGCTCAAGTCCCCGGTGACTCTGGATGTATTTCCGGATCACTCCACTCCTCATCCGGTCTCAGGCCGTCCTGGCAAAATATCCGTACTCCCACAACTCCCCGCCCCATGATCTCTTCTTCAGCCCCGGGAACTCGCGAAACAAACCCCGCCCGCTCGGGCTCTTGATGATCCTGACCACCTCCCCGATCGATCGCGACGGCGCAAACGATACCAGCGGATGTATATGATCTTCCAGCAGTTCCATTTCCTCGATCTCGATCCCATATGCGTCGCAAATCTCTCCCACCATCTGTTTCGCTCTTTCCCGTACTTCCTCCCGCTCGAAGACCTTCTTCCGATATTTCGGGCACCAGACCAGGTGGTAGGACGTGTCGTAGACCGAATGACTCGTTCGCCGGAGTGTCACTCCAGCAATGTATCATACTGCCGGGCAAGGGCCTATGCGGATATGGGGGACTTTCCGGTCCCCCCTATAACCCCCTCGGAATGGCATGCATTCATCCCCGTGGCAAGCCACGGCGTATCCTGCAAAGGTGCTCCATGAAGAGAGAGCACGTGCTCTCGTCCCATTGAAGGGCTGTCGCCACATCAGCAAGGATATGACTTCATGATAGAGTTGGGCCGTGCACTCCCGATCCGTCCCTGTCAG
This sequence comes from uncultured Eubacteriales bacterium, assembly GCA_964423315.1. Classification (GTDB taxonomy): domain Bacteria; phylum Acidobacteriota; class Aminicenantia; order Aminicenantales; family Saccharicenantaceae; genus RBG-16-66-30. The sequence continues at coordinate 85,385 of CAYREO010000011.1, forward strand.
GTGTCTTCAGTGTTGCGTAAGTTGCACAGAGGATAGCATCCGCCCATAGAACCGCCCCGGATGCTGCAATCCATTATTGAATTCGGAGGGTCAACGATCAAAAAGATCAGCGGCTTGTCGCAGCCAAGGCGCGGAGATGGTCGGCGAGGAGGTAACGGACCTGCTCGATGACGGCCGGCATCGTGTCCTTGCCGAGGAGCGTGCGGCCTTCGATGGGACCGGCGAACGACAGGCGGACGTTGAGCTTGACGCTGCCGGGGCGGAGGGCCTGGCGGACGAACTGCATGACCTCGGCGACCTTCTGGCGCCGGGCCGTCGAACGGCGGATCTTGGTCAGCCGGCTGCGGGCGTAGCGGGGCAGCACGACGCCGCTGGCGATGGCCGTGATGAGCCGCGTTTCGGGCACTTTGCGCAGCATGAACTCGACGCTCCGGGACCAGCCGGCGACCGCGGCGGACGCGACGGGAAGCGGGAAGATCTCGGGGTCGGGTTCGACTTCGCCGTGGGGGAAAATGAGCAGGGCTTCGCCTTTCTTGAGGCGGCCGACCGAGGTCTTGAGGGCGGCCATGCGCCCGGCCGGAGTGCGCGGCGTGTAGACGAAATGCCGGCCCGCGGCTTCGAAGGCCCGGGTGAACGGGACGTCGGAGATGACGACGTTGACGTCCTTGCGAGGGATGGACGAGAGAAGGGCGACCGAGTCGACCCCGCCCGGGTGGTTCGAGACGACGAGAAGCGGGCCTTCGCGGGGGATCTTCTCCATGCCCCGGGCCGAGACCTTCATCGAGAAATCGGGAAGAATGCGACGGGCGCTGCCGGTGATCCCGAGGGTCCGGGCGGCCACTTCGGCGCGGGCGGCGATCCGGCCGAGCTGTTCCGCGGGATACCTGAAGATAGGGCCCAGGAAAAGGCGGGCGGCCCCGTTGGCGATGGTGTCACGGGTCAAGCCGAAGGCGTGGAATATCTCCTTGATGATCTTCTCGCGGAAGACGGCGACCTTCTCCAACTCCTCTTGCCAGGTCATCTCACCCCTATCTTACCAAAATTGAGTTGGGGGACACAATACCCATTCCCCAATTTCAGGCAGGATCAGGCGGATGAGGGCTGTATTTATGCGGTCGAGTGAAGTATACTTTTCGGCCGGAGTACCTCGAGAGGAGGCGAGTGCATGGTGAGATCGTTTTTGGGCCGAAAAACGTGCAGACTAAACTGAACGAGGCCCTCGAAAATAGTGGTAAGTGAATTGAAATGAAGAAGTTAAGTTGGTCCGACCCCATTTTGATCCTGATCCTAATTCTGGCGGGGGCGTGCGGCAGGGCGCCGGTGGCGCCGGCGGCTCCGGGATATACAAGCTTCGAGGTGACGATCGATCCGTTCGCGAGCGGCGAGCCTCTTTCCGGGCGGATCCTCGTTCTCCTGTCGCGGACGGAGAAGTTCAGCCCGGGGCCGAACGGGACGCCGGTCTTCGGGATGAACGTCGACGACGTCGCGCCCGGGGCGCCCGTCTTGGTCGACGAGACGGCCTTCGGGTATCCGGTGCGGAGCCTGCGCGACTTCCCGCCCGGCGAGTATTATGCCCAGGCCTGGCTCAACGTCTACACGACGTTCAGCCGGGGCGACGGCCACGTCATCAAGCTCCACCACGACCAGGGCGAGGGCCAGAACTGGCGCCGCTCGCCCGGCAATCTTTTCTCGGCGCCGACCAAAGTCGTCATCGAGGCCGGCAAGAGCCAGACCGTGCCCCTGGTCCTCGATCAGATCGTGCCGCCCATCGAACCGTACGTGGACACGAAATGGATCAAGCACCTGCGCATCGAGAGCCGCCTGCTGACCGAGTTCTGGGGGCGGCCGATGTATCTCGGGGCGAACGTGCTGCTGCCCGCCGGCTACGACGAGAACCCCGGGGTCCGCTATCCGGTCCACTACGTCCAGGGCCACTTCCCGCGGGGGAGAGTCGGGGGGCGGGGCATCGAGGACGAGTCGAGCGCCGCCTTCAAGCTCTGGACCGCCGAGGGCCAGCCGCGCTTCATCCAGGTGACGTTCGAGCACGCCTGTCCCTACTACGACGATTCGTACGGGGTCAACTCGGAGAACGTCGGGCCGTACGGCGACGCCATCGTGACCGAGCTCATCCCGGCCGTCGAGCGCGAGTTCCGGGCCATCGGCGAGCCGTGGGCGCGGACGCTGTCGGGGGGATCGACGGGCGGATGGATCGCCCTGGCCATGCAGGTCTTTCATCCGGATTTCTTCGGGGGGACGTGGGCCTTCTGTCCCGATCCGGTCGATTTCCGGAAGTACCAGATCGTCAATCTCTACGAGGACGCGAACGCCTATTACACGGAGCGGGAGTGGACGCGCGTTCCGCGGCCGGGGGAGCGGGCCACGGACGGGAACATCATCTACACGATGGAGCAGGAGTGCCTCTACGAGGAGGCCATCGGCGACCGATACAGGTCAGGCGGGCAGTGGGCGATCTGGAACGCGGTGTTCGCGCCGGTCGGGACGGACGGTTATCCGCGGCCGCTGTGGGACCCGCTGACGGGGGAGATCGACCGGGAGGCGGCGGAGTGGGCCAAGGAGCGCTATGACCTGCGGGCGTATCTCGAGCGCAATTGGCCGCTCGTCGGGCCGCTGCTTGCGGGCAAGATCCACGTGTATGCGGGGCGGATGGACAATTTCTACCTCAACGAGGGGTGTTACCTGCTCGAGGCTTTCCTGGAGACGACGCGCGAGCCTTACTACGCGGGGGAGTTCAAGTACGGGGAGCGGGCCGGGCACTGCTGGTCGCCGTTCACGGGCGACGGTCTGCTTCGGGCCATGGCCGCCCACATCGCCAAGGCGGCCCCCGAGTCCGCTAAAACAGACTGGATTTATTGATTGGGGTCGGACCACAAAATTTCCTGTGCTATGAACAACTTAGCCAGGCTTTCGGGCCGGGCTCAAGCTGTAGAGCGCACGTTTTTGGCCCCGAAATGATGTAAGGTCGGGGCGAAGGCGGGAGCGAAGGCGGGAGCGGGGGCAGAAGTGGCGGGAGGCGGTCGATGGCGATGAGCAAGGTAAAAAAGCCGGAGCCGGCAAGATCGGCCAGATCGGCGGCGAGAGCCGAAGCCGCGGGCGGCGGCGGGCGAGGGCCCAGGCGCATGCGCACGAGGTGCTGGGGGGACGTCGAGGGCGACTTGATGCGCGATTACCACGACCGCGAGTGGGGCACGCCGCTCCACGACGACCGCAAGCTTTTCGAGTTCCTCATCCTCGAGGGCATGCAGGCCGGGCTGAGCTGGAAACTGGTCCTCGAGAAGCGCGAGAATTTCCGCCGCGCCTTCTGCGGGTTCGATCCGGTGCGGGTGGCCAAGTTCGGGGCGCGAGACGTGAAGCGCCTACTCGGCGACGCGGGGATCATCCGCAACCGGCTGAAGATCCTGGCCGCGATCAATAACGCCCGGCGGTTCCTCGAGGTCCGGCGCGAGTTCGGGTCGTTCGATCGATACATCTGGGCTTTCATCGACGGGAAGCCGATCCATTCCGGGCTGCGGTCGTTCGCGGATATGCCTGCCCGGACGCCCCTCTCGGACCGCATCAGCGCGGACCTCAAGGCGCGCGGATTCAAGTTCGTCGGGTCAACGGTCGTCTACGCGCATATGCAGGCCACGGGCATGGTCAACGATCATCTCGTCGATTGTTTCCGCTACCGCGAATTGGCTCGCCGACGCCGCTAGATTCACGAGCTTCAAGCCCAGGCGCGCCTGTATCTTCTGAAGGAAGGCTGGGCTGCCGACGGCGACGCTTTCCGTCCAGATCGCTTCCCGCACGACCCGCCCTTTGCGCAGAGCCTCGTCGATCCATTTGGTGCGCATCGTGGCGAGTTCGCCGATGTCCCTTGCGCCGAGCAGGGTCATCAGCGCGCCGGTGTCGACCAGGTCGATGAGCTTGTTGCGGGGGTGGGGGCAAGGACGGTCAATCGGCCGGACGAGCTCGCCGTAGCCGCAATAGGGCCACTCGCGGGGGTGGGCGACGACGCCCGCCCTGACCATGTTCATGTCGATGTAGGTGAGGCACCGGACGAATTGAGCGCCGGTCTCGATCGCGGTTGCGTGGTAGCGGTCTTCCCAGAACGCGCCGTGCCGGTCTTTGCGGTGGTTGTATTCCTGGGCCATGCGGCCTTGCATGAGCTGGAGGGCGCGGGCGATGGCGGTCTCGCCGGCCGGGTTGGCGATGGTGTTGGTGCTCGCTCTTGTGATCGCACCGTGGTGCGCGCGGCCGAGTGTGCGGTCGATTGATCCTCTGACCGTGTCTCCGATCGACCCGCTGACTGCGCTTCCGATCGCGGCGGCGTCAGCAATTTCGGCCTCTCCCATGCCGGCGCTTAGGCCAGTGCCAACGCGCACGCTCTTTGCCTCGCGGCGACCCGCCGTGCCGATCAGGTGGATATGGTTCGACGTGATCATGAAATTCAGGATGATCAGCCCGTATCGGATCTTGGCTTGAAGCGCCCAAAACATCCAGGCGAGCTTGTCCCGGCGGAACTTGATGAGGAACTCCTTCTTGTGGCAACGGTGCGTGATGTGCCATATCAGGCCGGGTATGAAGTGGCGATTGGCTCGGGGCATGAGAGGTTGTCCTCCGCGGAGCGGTCGCGGTCGGTCTCGGCTCTCCGTAATACGTAATATAGAGACGGAGCGCGGGCGTGGTTTGTATCACTTCGAGTGAGATTGTTGATGAACAGCGGTGGGGGAAAGGGGAGGGGGTAGCGATGGGGTGGGGGAGAGGAGAAAGTATGGGCCGCTCGCACGTTTTTTGCCCAAAAAACGCGTAAAATGAGGCCCGGCTAACCTGATGAGGCGAAAGTCTGCCGGCCTATCTTATTAAAGACAATCGAGATCTGGTGGTCCGACCCCATTCCAACAAAAAAAGCGTATAATCAACGAAACATGAGCGAAGGGACGAAAGGAGAGAGCCGATGATGCCTGTCGGGCCGCTGATGGTCGAGCACCGGCTGATCGAGAAGCTGATGCCTCAGATACGGGAGGCCGTGGAAAGCGCCCGGCGCACCGGGACGATCGATCACGAGTTCGTCGAGTTCGCTCTCGATTTCGTGCGGACCTACGCCGATCGCTGTCATCACGGCAAGGAGGAGGACATCCTCTTCCGGGAGCTCGACCACAAGCCTCTCGAGCGTGGGCTGCGCAAGACCATGGACGAGCTCGTTGAAGAGCACAAGACAGGCAGGCGGATCGTCGGCGAGCTGCGTCGGGCGGTCGAGGCCTACAAGAGGGGAGAGGAGGGCGACGCGGGAGAGGGCGGGGGAGGAGAGGGCGGGGGTGGAGAGGGCGCGCTCGGGACGATCATTGAGAAGCTCGCGTTCCTGGCCGAGTTCTACCCCGCCCACATCCGCAAAGAGGACGAGGGATTCTTCCTGCCTTGCATGGATTATTTCAACCCCGAGGAGCAGGCGGCCATGCTCGAGGAGGAGAGGGAGTTCGACTGCGAGCTCGTCCACAAGATCTACCGCGAGAAGATCGCGGCGTGGGCCGAAAAGATACGGGTGTAGACAGGGCGGAGGCGAGGGCGAGCGGCCGGTCAGCGATCAACGCAAACGCACCGATTGCCGAGCGGCATAAGCATGTGGCGCCCGTTCGAGGGAAGGGTGTTCGCTAATTTGTTTTTAGGCCCAAAAACAGTGATTTTACGGCTCGCCCAAGCTGATGCCGAGGGATTGAGCGCGGCTAAACGATTATCGCAAATCAACATGCTGTGGTCCGACCCCATTAATGTTCACAAAATGAACACCACGGGGAATGGCCATTCAAAGGGTGCTACCCTTCGCCTCTAACCGCCACTAATCAAACAATTTACATGGGCCTTGACAAGTGCGGGAGAGGGGCCTAGCATAATGTCAGCGAGGAGGACGCCATGAAAAAGCTCATCGTTTTCTGCGCTGCGGCCGGGCTCGCGCTTTTCGTCGGATCCTGCAACACGGGAAGCACCGGGAACTTCCAGCTCTACATGACGGACGCGCCCATCGAGGGCCTCGAGCACGTCTATATCACGCTCAGCCAGATTGAGGTCCGCAAGGAGGGCGAGGAAGCCTTCCTCCAGCTGCTCGATGAGCCGGTCCAAGTAGATCTGCTTCTCCTGCGCGACAAGGAGGAGAAGCTCCTCGACGTGACCCTCGATCCCGGCACCTACGATGCCATCCGGCTGACCATCAGCGCCGCGTCGATCGTGGTCAACGGACGGACATGGACGCTGACCATCGATCCGCCCAAGGTCGTCACCGTGCCCTGCAGCTTCACGATCAGCGAGGACGGGACGGTCAAGTGCGTGCTCGACTTCGACGCCGCTCAATCGGTGACGGTCGAAGGCATGGGCTTCGACCTGACCCCGGTCATCGTGGTCAAGAGAATTACTTATTAACGGGGTCGGACCACAATAAATCTATTATTTTCTACAAGATAGTTGCGGTTTGGGTCTACGCCCAAACTGTAGAAGAGACGTTTTTTGGGCCGAAAACGATCAATCTGACCCCACCTATTTCCTCTCCATAGGGAGCCAGATCCGGCTGGAGCCGGTGTTGGGGTTGTAGCCGGGGACGTCGCTCAGGATATACTCGCTGCCGTTCGTCCACACGTTCCCGTACCCCGAAGGCAGCTCGACCCCCCGGTTGGTGTTGGGATCGATATAGGTCGCTACCCCGCGGTACGCCTGCGTGTAATTCTCGAACGCCCTGTCCTGGGCCGCGCTCCGGTTCTGGTAGGCCTGCCAGGTCATGTCGCTGACCTCGGTCATCGTTTGGCGGATCTGCTGCAGCCGGGCGTAGATGGCCTGCTGATGGCGCAGCTGCTCGCGCGTGATCACGGCCGAGAGCTGCGTGTAATTGACGGTAAACAGGGGATTGTCGGCCTTCGAATAGAGCATGATCTGAAAGAGGCGCACCTTGTCCGCCATCTCATCGCTCGGGGCCCGGAAGCTCGTGACGACGGGCGTCCATGTGATCGTGGCCAGCTGGCCGTACATCGACACGACATAGCCGATGTTATAGACGACCGTGGCCTGGAAATCCTCGGTCATTTTCCGGCCGCCATACGTGTATTCGACCTGAATCCGGGCGGCGTCGGCCCTGATCTCCATCGGGCTCTGGGGCGGTGAGATCTGGTTGTAGATCTGCATTTGCATGTTGGCGATGGCCAGCATGTGCTGGGCCTGGGCGGGAAGAGGCTGAGTCTCGATGATCCGCAGATCGCTCGCTCCCGACCGCGCCTGGGGGATGAACACCCGCTGGAGGAAATCGGCGGCGCCCATATTCTGCATGACCAGGTAGCCCGACTGGGCGTTGATCGCGTTCGAGTTGGGGTCCTGCGACCAGAGATAGCTGATCGCGGGGTAGCAATGCAAGGCCGAATGGCCGTCGGGGCTCGAGACGGTATAGGCCGTGTAGACGTGAGGCGGGATCTTGGAATAGTCCCAGCTGATGCCGCCTTCGAATTTCCAGTCCTTGGGGACGAGCATCCGGAAGGCCTCGTATCCGAAGCCCTGCGTGTCCATGACGATCTGGTTGCGGAAGACGAGGGGTTGGGAGGACGCGGCGGAGGCGGAGGCGGGGAGGGGGGACGTGGGGGAGGGTGAGGAGGGGGACGGCGGAGCGGCGGCCTTGGCTTGACCGGGCGGCGCAGGCGCGGCTTGCTGCGGGCCGACGGTGGCTGAAGTCTTTGAGATCGGGGCAGCCCCGAAGGTGCCGGAGGGGCCGACGGGGTTGTAAGCTGAGGCAACGGAGGCCGGAAGGTCCGGGGGAATACCCCCGAAATAGCCCTGGGAGGCCCCAGGAGCCCCGATTCGAGGCTGGTCCGGGGTCAGGGCGCGGGGGGTGGCCAAAGGGCCGGTTTCCTGCGGATTTTCGGCCGGCAACGGCGGCGCCCAAGAGAAAAGGGTTAAAGCGACGAGCGAAGCGCCGATGATGTCGCCGATCAGGATCAGGGCCGCGCCCGGGCTGAACGCCCGCTTCCTCGGTATACGCCAAAAAGCCATGGGTTCCCTCCTCCAGTCATTCATGAGGGAAATATAAGCCCGGCGTATTATCGAAGTCAATTATTTGGGGTCGGACCACAATATATTAATATAAATAAACAAGTTACAAGCTTTTAAGGCGAGGTCTTTTGATTGGGAATGACGTTTTTGGCCCCAAAAATGATAAACGGGAAGTGCTAGGTGCGATGCTCTCCTGTTCAGCACGAAAAATTCATTTCTGGGGTCAAAAACATGTATTTCAAACTGAACGAACTGCCAAGAAACGCACTTAACATGTAAATAATAATAGAAATAAGGTGGTCCGACCCCATTAAAACCGATCCATTAAAACCGATATGAGACCTTCAGTAGGAAGATGTTGTCGCCGGGGGCGGCGAAGAGGTCGCCCAGGTCACGCCCGAGCCGCAGGCTCCCCGGGTTCGTGAAATCGGCCCGGTTCTGCGTCCACACGAAATACAGCAGCGATCCGGGGCGATACTCCCATCTCAGCACGACCGTCCCCCGCAGCGACTTGTAGTTGAAGTCGGGATTGCCGAAGGTGAAAGGCGCCGCCGGCCCGTCCGCTCCGTCCGGATCGACCGTGTACGCGTCGCTCACCCCGTCGTAAACGATCGTTGACGCGCCGCCCCCCACGCCACCCGCACCCCCGCTTCCCCCTTCCCCATACACGTGATAATCATAAGTCTTCGGCGCGGCCAGCTCCTTGAACCGGTCGTAATGCCCGACCGCCAGGAACGGCTGCACATAAGCCTGCAGCGTCAACCTCGGCGTGAACGTCCATTCGAGCCGCACCTCGGTCCCCAGCACCCGCTGATTGATCCGCCCGAACACGTAGCGCGCGCCGAACGTCGCCGTCATCAGCTCGTCCGCGACCCGCCGCACCCACTGGATCTCGCTCGTCTCGAACCCCACCGTCGGCCCGACCGACAGGCTGAAGTTCGACCCCGGCTTCCACCGCGCCGCGATCCGTCCGACCCAATCGTTGCCGTCCCGCGGCCGCCTATAGTTCATCGTGTACACCTCGAACACGACGGGCTTGCGGTTGTCCGTCGTCACCCCCGCCTCCACCTGCCATCCCGACGGGATGAGGGCCAGCGGCCCGCCCCGGGTCAGGTTCTTGCTGATCGTATCGGGGTTGTAGGCCACCATGGCGTTCACTTCCCAGAAGTTCCGCAGCTGCCCCTCGAAGACGGCCAGCCCGCCGTCCCAGTTCTTGTTGCCCCCGAAGTCGTAATTGCGGAACCAGCCCGCGGCCGCGAGCGCTCTCAAAAACACCTTGCCCGGCTTGGTCCACTGATACCCCGGCAGGAACTGCAGGTTGATGACGTCGGACGCGCCCTGCTGGAACCCCGCGTCGTTCGGGTTGAACCCCGGCGAAAGGGCCCCCGCGTTGAACAGCACCAGCACGTTCCCGCGCTGCTTGGCCAGGTTGAGCCGCGCCCCCCAGCCGCTGAGCGAGGTCGCCGCCGGATCGAGCTCGACATGCGTCGCGTCGGGACGCTGGAAGTAATGGACCGACGAGTTCTGCAGCCGCCAGATGGCGTCGACGCCGCCCTCGACCCGCGTCCCCCCGACCCAGCCGCCGACGACCCAGCTCTTGCCCTTGTCGAGGAAAGCCCACCCGTCGGCCGCCAACGTGAACGCGTTGCGGTTGAGCATGGCGGCCAGCGCGTCGTTCGGCACGGTGCCGCCGCCCCCGCCGTCGAGGTCGCGCATGACGCCCGTGGCCATCAGCCCGAACCCGCGCCTCCCCTCGTCGATGTCCTTCTGGACGCGCAGCGCGCCGTAGTACGAGAGCGGCTCGACCTCCTGGGTCAGGCGCACGCCATCCCCCTGGTCGATGCGGGCGAGCTTGCGCCCGGTCACGGCGTTCAGGAACCCGACGTTCCAGCCTCCGGCCAACTGCCCGGTGAGCTTGGCCGCGCCCAGAATAGTTGTCCGGTCGGGCATCCGCACGTACCCGTCCTCGGTCGCGTAGCCCTGCGGCGCCCGTCCCACGCGCCGGCTGTAGAAGAAGCGCGGCTGCGGCCAGTTGACGTTGGCGTTGAGGAACACCCCGCCCCGCCCGAAATTGTTGAACAGCGAGGCGCCCTCGATGAAGAACGGCCGCTTCTCCTGGTAGTAGGTCTCGTAGGCCGAGAGGTTGAGGACGGCCGGGTCGACCTCGACCTGCCCGAAGTCGGGATTGACCGTGGCGTCGAGGGTCAGGTTGCTCTTGAGGCCGACCTTGAGGTCGAAACCGGCGTTGGCTAGGGCGCGGCGGCCCGTCTCGAAGGGGTTGCCCTCCTCGGCGGGGCGGAGCTGGGCCTGGGTGACGGCGTAGGGCATGAACTCGATGAGCCGGCCCGGGCTGATGCCGCTCAGCCCCTCGAGACGCGCGAACCGCGAGACGAAGGCGGCCTCGTCGCGGGGCGACCAGTTGAAGGTCGATTCCTCGTTCTTGCGCCGGATCATGCGCCGGAAGTTGATGCCCCAGACGTACTCGTCCTTCTTTGTGAAGCGGAGCTGGTCGAAGGGGATGCGGAACTCGACGGCCCAGCCGTCGTCGTGGATGGCGGCCCGGCTCTCCCAGATGCCGTCCCAGGTGTCGTCCTCGTTGACGTCGTTCGACAGGGCCGTGTCGGTGATGGCCCCGGCCGGGTTGGTCACGAAGACGTAGCCCGAGCGGCGGTCGAAGTAGGGGTCGACGGCCACGGCGAACCAGTCGGAGTCGGTCTGCGAGTCGCGGCGCCCGAGGCGCTTGCGGATCTTGGCGGGCTCGGAGTCGCGGCAGAAGGCGGCCACGTAGAGGGCGCGGTCGTCGTAGGCCACGCGGACCTCGGTCGGCTCGGTCGCGGGCAAGCCGTCTTCGGGATTGTTCTGGGTGAAGCCGGTCGCGGCGGGAGCGGTTTGCCAGATAGGCTCGTCGAGGCGGCCGTCGATGGTGATGGGGGAGTCGGCGCGGACGGCGACGACGGTCTTTTCTTCGGGGAGGAGAAGGCGGGCGGGAGCGGGTTTGGTGGAAGGGGAGGAGGTCGTGGCAGTGGAGGGAGCGGTCGAGGAAGTGGACTTGGGGCGGGGCTTCTTCTTGGCAGTTTCAGTGGGAGCTGCGGAGGGGTCAGGATCAGACGGCGCGGCCAGGGCCTGGAGGGCGTCGGCGGAGAGTATGGCCAGTATGAGAGTGAACGCTAGGGCGATCAGCCCTGATTTCTTCATTTTCAACTCCTCTGCATGGTTTATCTGTTGCCCAGATGCACTCATGAATTCGAGCCCGAGTACACTAAGGAATACGTCCGATACAGGCTAAAAGTTGCTATATAGGAGGGGCGCTGGGCCGATGTGGAGCGGGGTAGCGGGGTGGTTGAGGGGATTGGGAGGGGATTATGGTGGAGCAAGAGCGAGAGGGATGAGCGGGGGGCGAGAGGAGAAAAGGGGAGGCGGGCGAGGGGTGGATGGAAGGAGGGGCCACAGCGCATTGTTTTTGGGCCTGAAAACAGGTAAAAAAGGCGGCCCTCAAACTGAAGAACCGCCTGGACTTCCAGGTAACGAGTTGATTTTAATGGAAATTTTGTGGTCCGACCCCGAAATTACGACTAAACTGATAGGACTGGAATATGAAGGGATAGAAAAAATGGCTCATTTTCCAAAAAAACATTGCTTAGGCCTTATTGCCATTGCCGTCATTCTTCTATTTGCAGGATGCGCCGTTTCCGGGGGCGATGACGATCCCTTTCCCAATACGGAGGCGATCATCGTAAACCACAACAGCATTCGCCTTTCGAGCATCCCGAACACCTGGATCGAGCAGGCCAAACAGCGCCTTCATATCGCCTATGGACACACATCCCACGGCAGCCAGCTCACAACGGGCATGACCGGTCTGGTCGCTTGGCAAGGGGACTTCTATGCGTGGAACTTCGGCGGCACAGGCGGCGCGCTCGACCTCAGAGACTATGGCGGTAACTTCGGCGGGCTGGGGATCGCCAACGACCTCGGGAATCCGAACCGTACCGCTTGGGAGCAAGCGACCCGCACCTACCTCGCCCAGAACTCGAACATCAATGTCATCATCTGGTCCTGGTGCGGTCAGGTAGACGGGACACAAGCGGATATCCAGCTCTACCTGGACCTCATGAGCGGGCTCGAGCGGGACTTCCCCACCGTCAAGTTCGTCTACATGACGGGCCACACAGACGGAGCGCCCCTTTCAGGAAATGTCCCCACCCGCAACAAACAGATCCGCGACTATTGTCTTGCCAATAAGAAAATCCTCTACGACTTCGCGGACATCGAGAGCTACGATCCCGACGGCACCTACTTCGGCGATAAGCTTGTCAATGACGCGTGCGACTATGACAGCAACGGGGACGGTACGCGGGACCGGAATTGGGCCATCGATTGGCAGAACGCGCACCCGGGCGAATGGTACGATTGCGCGGCAGCGCACACTCAGCCCCTCAACGCCAACATAAAGGCCTACGCGGCTTGGTGGCTTTGGGCCAGGCTGGCCGGCTGGGATGGGCGGTAACCCGGGGTCTCCATCGTTCAGTAGGGGATAGGTTCGAGCCTGATGCGCATTAAAAACGTCGCTCTTCTCAAAGGCCCGCCTTGCGCCGGCACAGACCACGAACAATACCAACGAGCCTGTTCCTCCCTATGTCAACCAGTTTAAGGCCTGGCTGAACGAATGGCCACGCAAGACATGATCCCTTCAATCGATCAGCAGTGCTCAAGATTTCGAGGAATTTCGTAAAGCGGGTATGATTTAAAGCTTCTTCTCGCTCCAGAATCTGGCCAGATCCTTGGCGTGGACGTTCCAGTAAAGGCCCGCATATCGGTTCTTGACGTACTTCAAAAAATCAACGTAAAGATCGACCGGGTACTTCTCGAGCGAACAACGGCCGCCATTGAAGCGCATATAATCCGGATGCGTGTTGAGAAGGGCCATGCCGCCATGTTCAACGATCCAGTCGAGCTTTTCTTTCCAGATCCGATTATCCTTCTCCCTCAAGATGATGAAAAGCGCGTGGTCTTGAGGCAAAGTATAGGGGACTTCCACATAGCCTCGGCCGGCAGAACCGGCCTGATGCCAGAAAGGGAAGATCCGACGGACACCTTCGGGCTGCGGCTCGAAGGGATCTGTATCGAATGTCGAAACACCATATTGGATATCCAATTCCGACATCCAGTCCAAGTTCCGACACATCGAGGGTGAAGAAAAACCGCTGGCTCCCCATTCCCTGATATATGAGTTAACACGGGCCGCACGCTTCAGAAAGACTTTTTTTGAAGAGAACATCTTCCCATCGTGGCGAAGCCCGTGGACACCGATCTCGAATCCGCTCTTCTGCAATCCGAGAATCAGCTCCCGGGATACGGGATAGCCTTCCGGAACAAAATAAAAGGCAGACCGGAAGCCAAGGTCCTGTTCTAAGCTGGAGAGCAATTCGCTTTGACCATGGCCTTTCGCCGTATCGACATCATGGTTCAAGATGAACGCAAACTTTTTCTGTTCTGGCCAGCCGGTCCACCCCGCCGGCGCCTTCCCCGCGCTTCGATCGATAGGCCAAGTATTTCTTGCAGCCCTGCGCTTTTTTATAGCGATCAGCCTTCTCAGTAAGATCTGAACCCTGCGGGGTATGAGAGGTTTTAAAGAATAATACAATGTGAGCTTTGTCATCTTATGTGGCCTTCGTCAAGCAGAGAATAGTCTCCAGAGCTTCAGCCCATATGTCTATAAGCTATACGTCCGATAATGCGAAGCATTCCGGTAGGCATCTTAGTAAAGAGCTTAGTGTATGATGCCCTACCCGCCTGTTGGGTCATGAACGCGTCTCCCTGAATATTGTAACGAAAGTATTCTATGAGTTGCTCTAGAGCGCCCCACGTGCGTTTATATCTTAAAAGCCCTGGGTTATCAAGCTCGGTCCTTCCCAGGCTTAGAGTCTCGAAATTATGTTCTTTGCACCACCTGATGGCTTCCCACATGATCAGGTTATTCGGACGCATATGATGATATCCATTCGCGGAGGCCCCATACTTGAATAGTGCCCGATTTCCGAAATGGAAATAGATCGATGAAGCAATGATCTTCCGCCCGTATCTTGCCGAGATGACCGATCCGCAGCCGGTCGATATGATATGTTCATAGACCTTTTTAAAGAACAGGAGAGGCTGAGGCGGAAGGCCATGGCGCTTTCTTGTTAAGAAGTTAAGACGGCAAAAAGACGCCACGTCATCCCAAGACGTGCCGATCTCGACTGCAAGACCTTCGCGGATCGCTTTTCTGATGTTCCTCTTATTATTAGGCGCGAGTCGCGCAAAAAGATCGGTTTCATCTCTTGATAGATGGATCACGTGGTCGAAATACGCCCTCCACGGGGAGGCGTCCCTAAATGTGTTCGAAGCCCGTATTTCAATGTATCTCCATCCCGCTTTCCTTCCGTGGTCGATGCATTTGTCGAGGGCGTCGTGAAATGTCTTTCTTTCAAGGAAGAAGGGGACACATTGGTCCGTGAAGGGAAGCGAACAACCTCTTTTACCCGTCCAGACGCTTCGGATCTCCATGAGCGGCAAAGATAAGGACAGTTGGCCGTTTTCGGATGCCGTAAAAAAGATGGGAAGATACCGGTAGCTTTCTTTGAGGACTTTCGCCCAATGGGAGGAATGGAAAATATCGACTTCTCTCGCTTCGAGCAGACGAGAATCCCAATCGGAAACTTGCGTGGGATCGACGATTTGGATTTGCATCAACCTAGGCGTTCGTATTGCGAGAGCGTCCTGGGAAGCAAAGCTTAGGGTTGAACCCGAAGCCGTTTCTGCCGCGGAAAGATGACCTTCGGCATAGCAGTACGATCATTCGGTCTTGTAATAGCTATAGTACTGACGGGCGTAATAGCCGTCCTGCTCCACGAGATCGACCCCGTTCAGGATGACGCCCAGGCATTTCAATTTATGGGTCTCAAGTCTCTGCTGGGCCTGCTTGAGGGCCGGAATGGGGGTTTCACCGGCACGCGCCACAAGGATCACCGCGTCCGTCATAGGGCCCAACGCCAAGGTATCGGACACGGCGAGGAGCGGCGGCGTGTCCAGGAGAATGAAATCGAAATTCCTCTTCAGGGCCGCGATCAATCCGTCCATTTTGTCCGAAGCCAGAAGCTCGATGGGATTCGCCGGGATAGGCCCGCTGCCGATGACGAAAAGATTGGGGAAATGGGTCGACTTGATGACTTCCGTTTCTTTGATATATGAGCTCAAGTAGCTGGTCAAGCCCCAGTCTTTCCCGCCGCGGCCCAGCTCGAAGATCGCGTGCTGTTTGGGTTTCCTCAGATCGGCGTCGACGATGACGACCTGCTTGTTGGCTTGGGCCAGGGTTATGCCCAAGTTGGAGACGACCGACGACTTCCCTTCCTGGGCCAGAGGGCTGGTGACGGCGATGCTTTTGATCCTCCCGGGCGGCGAGGAAACGAGCAGAGTCGTCCGGATGGACCGGAAGCTCTCCGCCTGGATGGAATTCGGCTCCTTGGAAGCGATCAGATCGATGGAGCTGTTACTGAAATTGACACCGCCTTCCTTTTCTCCTTTTGCATTCAGCAGCCATGCCGGCGCGTCGGCTTTTCTCTTGCGTCTTTGCTTTCTTGGCTTTTCCGGTCGCGTCTTTCCTTTCAGCAAGGCCGCAAGCCTCTTGATCTCGGCCAGCGGGCCGTCGCCCTCATCCGCCTTCTCGAAGGCAGGGATAGTCCCGATCGTCGGCAATCCCGTGGCCGACGCCACATCCTTGGAGGTCTTGACGCTGTTGTTCAGATATTCAAGGCCAAAAGCCAGCCCGAATCCACCTGCAAGCCCCACCAAGAATCCCAACAGCACGTTCATTGTCTTATTAGGAAAAGCAGGTTTCAAAGGCAGGTCGGCCCTGTCGACGATCCAGACATTGAGAGCTTCCAGCCCCCGCAGCCTCGAGGCCACATCCGTCTCGCTCTTTCTCTTCGATAACGATTCGAGGAGCGCCTTCCTGTTCTCTAGCTCAATCCTCAAGCTGTTGTAGATGACCGAATCGCTCTTGGCCTGGTAGGCCTCGTTCTTCTCCTTCTCCAGGAGCTTCTGCAGGGATTGCTCCCTGCTGAGCGCGGTCAGGTAGTCGTTGTAGGCCGTCCGGATGAGGTTCTGGGTCTCGTTCTGGAGGGCTTCCGTGGCCGAATCGAGCTCCGACTTCAAGCGCCGCATCTGGGGATATTCAGGCCTGACCGTAGCGGACATCGTGGCATACTGACGGCTCAGCGTGATGTATTGCTCCCGCAGTCGCCCGATGAGGCTCCCTTCCGGAACGTTCGGTATTTCCCCTAGCGGCGCGTTCCTGAGCTGGTTATAGGCGTTGAGCTTGTTGATCCTGTCGATGGTGGCTTGCGTCAGTTCCCTGTTGACATCGGCGATACGGGTCACGGCA
The DNA here is from genome assembly GCA_964423315.1 of uncultured Eubacteriales bacterium. Taxonomy (GTDB): domain Bacteria; phylum Acidobacteriota; class Aminicenantia; order Aminicenantales; family Saccharicenantaceae; genus RBG-16-66-30. The sequence goes on from CAYREO010000011.1 coordinate 101,826, forward strand.
GGGGCTTCGGCCGCGGTCAGCGGCAGGATGTCCTTCTCGGAGCCCAGCTTGTTGAGCTCCCGCTCTCTCTGCTCGATCTCCGTCCGCAGCTCGTTGATCTGAGTGTCGAGGAATTCGGTGGCCTGTTCAGAGGTTGAGTATCTCTTGCGGACCATCATGTCGATATAACCGTCGAAGAGCGCGTTCAGGATCTCGGCGGCCAGCTTGGGATTGCGGTTGCTGAATTTTACATCCACCAGCCGCGTTCGTTCGACGGAGGCCACGCTGACATTATCGAGGAAACGCAGGATGAGCTTTTCCCGGAACACAGGATCCGCCGGGTCGCGCGGAGGCCCGCCCTTATCCGGCCTTCCCGCAAAATCCGGGTTCTCGTAGAGCTTCAGTTTCTCGATGGTGTCGGCGGCCAGGGTCCGACTCTGGAGAAGCCGGGCGTGGCTCTGGAGGGTCGTCCCGGCGCCGAAAGTCTGGATGTCCTCAAAGGGCAGGATGTTCGGGTCCTCCTCGATCCAGACGCTCCCGCTGGCCGTATAAACGGGGCTGACGACAAAGCTGAAAATCGTGGCCGCCGATACGACAATGATGAAGAAGAGGATGGCCAGCCATTTCCATCGCAGGACCATGCGCCAGTAGCGCAGCGCCTGGGCCAGAAGCCCGTTCTTCGACTCTCCGCTCGCTTCGACCATGGGTGCCTACCTCAGTCTGTGCTTCAACTCAGGGGACGATGACGACGTCGCCCTCCTCGAGGACGATGTCGGCGATCCGGCCGCTGATCATGCTCTTGAGATTGACGGGGATCTTCATCTCTTTGCCGGTCTTCTTGTCTTTGCGTTTGATGACCACGCTTCCTTTCCTGGCCCACTCGGTGGTACCCCCGGCTTGGGCAATGGCCTGGAGAAGGGTGATCTTCTTCGAGGCCAAGAAGGTAATGGCACCGGGGTTACGGACCTCGCCGTACACGAAGACGTTCTGTATCTGGTCGATGGGCACGGTGACTACGTCCTTGGGTTGGAGGAAGATATTGAGGTCCTGATTTCCTCCGTGGATAAGCTCGTGGAGGGGGACGACGATCCGCTCTTGTCGTCCGTCGCCGCTCTGTCTGTAAATGTAGAGCTCGTTCATGGCCTGGGCCGTCAGCCCCCCGGCTTGGGCGATCATTTGGAGCAGGGTCGTCGGGCCCACCAGCTCGTACAGGCCCGGCCGGCCGACGGCGCCGATGACCGAGACTTTCTGGTATTCCCGGATGAACACCGTGACATGTGCGCCGCCCTTGGTGAACTGCTCTTCGAGGAGCGCGGCCAGCTTCCTTTCGAGCTCTTGGGCCGTCAGCCCCGCGACCTCGACCTTGCCGAGGAGCTGCATGGAGATCGAGCCGTCCTCCGAGACCCGGACCGTCTGATTGAGCTCGGGGAGCTCGAAGATGGAGATCTCGAGCAGGTCCTTGGCCCCGATCCTGTATTCGAAAACAGGGAGGGTTTGCGGCTGTTCGGGAATGGCCTGCAATCCTGCAGGAAGGGCCCATCCGGGGATGCAGACAGCCAATATCAGCAACGCCGGGATACTTGTCCGATGCCTTTTGGCCATGGGCTCCTCATTTATAAGTCGATTATATATATATTTAGTCGCGGAATCCACACGGGGTTGAGCGGGTCATCGGCCCATCCCGACGACCGGGGCCGACATTCCGGCAGGCGGATACCCATAGGTCAGGCTGAGGCCGACGAAATTGCGGTTCCGGGCCAGCCCCACATCGCCCATGACCCTTCGCCCGAAGGACCCGAAGAGAGATACGGACAGTTGACGGGCGAGTTGAACATTCAGGCTCCCCGTATGGGTCGTGTACTGGTAACGAAAGCCCTCCGGTAGCCCGCCTCCCCCGTCATCTTCCGGGTAGGCCGTGCGGCCGAAGGAAAGATCGTATGATAGGGAGGCCCGCCTCGAGAGCGCCCGGCTGATGCCGCCGCCGTAGTTCGTGGCCAGGTAAAAGCTTGCCCCCGAGTAAATTGAGAATTGGAACCCCCGGGAGAAAAAGCCCCGGATGGTCGTCCTTCTCAATATCTCCACCGACAGGTCGGCCGTCCCGGCCAACCCTGAACCGTCTACGAATTGAGGGTCTTTGATATCGAAGTAGAGGTATCCCAGGCTGACCCGGCCCTGGACTCTCGCGGCAGGGACCATTTCGCCCTCTCTGGGGAGGAACTCGAAGCCCCCGAAGACGCCGTAGCTGTGGGCGTCCCGGGCGGCCGCTGGCTCCTCTTTGAAAGCGTATGTGCCGTATTCTCCGTTCAAGAAGAACCTGACCCTGGGATTCGGTTGTACATATGTGACTAAATCGAAGAGGTCTTCCCTTCTGTTGAGCTGCTCCGCGATATCAATTGTTCCGAACTCGGAATCCCCGTAGTCGTAATCCGTTCCAACGTAGATTGCGGCCAGGGAGGTGACCCGAGAGGCCTGCCAGAGGACGAGTCCGCTAAGGCTGTTCGCTTTTTCTCGGATATTGATGTTCAACTCGGGGCTCAGCCGCCGGCGGACATTGGAGAGGCCGCCGCTTCCTTGGATGTAGAAACGCTCCAAGGCGACATGGACGCGGCCCTGGAAGACATTGTTCCAAGCCCGCTCTCTCTCGGTATCGAGGTAAAACTGGTATTGCGGTGAGTCTGTGAAGTCGAAGACAATCTTTTTGCTGACAGGGAGAAGGATTTGGACTGGTATGCTGGCCGAAAGGGTGAAATCCGGAACGGCCTCGTCCAGATATCCGTAATAGACGTCGGAATCATAACCGGTATTGGTCAGGGCAAAGGCCGCGTTGACTCTTAGGAGCCCAAACTTCCACCTGGCTGCCTCCACCATCTGCTGGAGGCTCTCTCCGGCCCAGGTCAAGCCCTGGCCTTGGGCATTTTGCGGAGCGCAGATGATCAACGCTCCGATGACCAGTCCGGCAATAGAATGAAAGCTCTTTCTCATGATCCTGCATATTCCTATATAAGTCTATCTCCCGTCAAGGACCCGATTCTTCCCGACCGGCCGGTGCCCTCTGGGAGGGAAAATTCGGAGGCACAAAACGAGATCCAGAGATTTCGTTCATGTCCCCTGAATCACCGCCTCGCCCTGTCAACAAATTCAGGTCAATAAGCCCCGATGCCGAACAGGACGACCGGCACGGTCTTGGCCAGGATCTTCATGTCCAGCCAGAGCGACCAGTTGTCGAGGTACTCGAGGTCGAGCTTCATCCATTCCTCAAAGGCCACGTTGTTCCGGCCGTTGACCTGCCACAGGCAGGTGATGCCGGGCTTCATCGAGAACCGCCGCCTCTGCCAAGCCTTGTACTTCTCGACCTCGTCGGGCACGGTCGGCCGGGGGCCGACGAAGCTCATGTGGCCGATAAAGACGTTGAAAAGCTGGGGCAGCTCGTCGATGCTGAGCTTCCGCATCAGCCTGCCGACCGGCGTGATCCACTGCTTTTTCTTCTTCTGGAACTCCGGCGTCGTCATCTCGTTGAGATCGGTGACCTGCGAGAGCACTTCATGGGCTCCCAGCTTCATGGTCCGGAATTTGTAGAGCGTGAACTTCCGCCCAGCTAATCCCAGCCTTGTCTGCTTGAAGAAGATCGGGCCTTTCGAGGTCACCTTGATGAGGATGGCGAAAAGCAGCAGAACAGGGGAGAGGACCAGGATAAGAAGACTGGCAGCCGAAAAATCGAAGATCCGTTTGACGAGGAGCTGCCATTCCCTAGCCTTGGTGGTCTTGAAATGCAGGAGCGGAAGCCCATCCAGCTCCGTGACTGAGGACTTGGCCAGCTTGGTGTCGAAAAGATCGACCGTGACCGTGACGACCACGCCCTCGGTCTCGCAGTTGTGGATGGCTTCCTGAAGCGCGTTCAGCCGCGACCGGGGGACGACGAAGACGACCTCGTCCACAGCATCGCTGTGGAAGATCCGGGGGATGTCCTCGAGCGTCCCGATGATGTCGAGCCGCCCCACCTTCTGCACGCCCCGCCCCGGCTCGTCGTCGATGGCCCCGAGGATCTCGAAGCCCCATTCCGGGTGACCGTCCGCCTTCCTGATGAACTCTGTGGCCCGCTTGCCGGTGCCGACGATGAGGATCCGCCGGGTGTTGAGGCCCTTGCGCCGGATGTAATGGGAGGCTAGGAAAAAAAAAGACTTTTCGAGCAGGATGAAAAGGGCGCTCAGCGCAGCGAAGAGCGTGAAGAACAAGCGGCTCATCTTGGTCAGCTTGAGCATGAAGACGAACGTACCAAAGGCCAGGATCGAGATGAAGGCCGACTTGACGATGGCCCACAGGACCTCAGGGTAGGAACGGGTCCGCATCGGGCCGTAGATGTCGTTGGCGTAGAGGGTCATCGTCCAGAGAACGATGCCCAGCAGGGCGAGGGCCGCGTGCTGGCCGAAGGTGATGCCGTTCTGCCCTGCGATATGCGATAGGGCGTAGGCGAAAAGGTAAGCCACGGCCACGATGACCGCATCGACGGCGAGCAGGAACCGGCGGAGAACGGTCTCCTTTTCCTTCAGCATCGTTTCAGGCTCCCCTCAACCGAAAAGCTCTCCCATTATCTATTTTTTTCGATCTTGCGCAAAACCTTTGCCGGGTTGCCGGCCACGATGGTCCAGGGCGGCACGTCTTTGGTGACCACGGCCCCGGCCCCGACGATGGCTCCCTCTCCGACCGTGACCCCGGCCAGGATGGTGGCGCTCGAGCCGACCGACGCGCCCTTCCTGATGAAGGTCGGGACGACCGACCAATCGGCCTCTGTCTGAAGGCCTCCCCCCTCGACCGTCGAGCGGGGATACATGTCGTTGATAAAGGTCACGTTATGGCCGATAAAAACGTTGTCCTCGATTGTCACCCCCTCGCAGATGAAGGTGTGCGAGGAGATCTTGCAGTTTCGGCCGATGAAGGCGTTCTTCTGGATCTCGACGAACGTCCCGACCTTGGTGTTGTCGCCGATGGTGCATCCGTAGAGGTTGACGAAGGCGAAGATCTTGACGTTCTTCCCCAACTTGACATCGGGCGCGATCCTGCAGAATTCCACGCGAGCTCCTTTACAGCTCGATCCTCTTTCCGCCTTGCTTGATGGATTCGTCGGCGCATTCCAGGAGCCGGACGACCTTGAGGCCGGCGTGGCCGTTGTTGACCGGCTCTTCGTTCTTCTCGAGGCACTGGACGAAGTACTCGATCTCGGCCTTGAGGGCCTCGGTGCCGTCGAGCTTGGGCACGTGCACGTCGCCCGACCGGTAGCTGACCAGCAGCTCGTGGAGGCCGTGCTTGCCGTTGGCGCTCTTGACGTCGACGCCCCGGTCGTAGATCTTGACCTTCTCGTCGGCGCTCATGTCGTTCCAGACGAGCATCTTCTTGTCGCCGCTGATCAGGGTCCGGCGGATCTTGACGGGGCTAAGCCAGTTGACGTGGAAGTGGGCGATGAACCCGTTCTCGGCGAACTCGACGCAGATGTAGGCGATGTCCTCGAACCCACCCTCGAAATGGACCGTTCCATGGGCCGTGAGGGCCACCGGCTTCTTGCCGATGAGGTAGTCCATGATCGACAGGTCGTGGGGGGCCAGGTCCCAGATGACATTGACGTCGTGCTGGAAAAGCCCCAAGTTGACCCGGACCGAGTCGTAGAAAAACAACCGCCCGAGCTCGCCCGAGTCGATGAGCTCCTTGATCTTCTTGACCGCGCCCGTGAACAGGAAGGTGTGGTCGACCATGATCTTGAGGCCCTTGCGGGCGGCGATGTCGATGAGCTCCCGGGCCTGGTCGCTCGTCGTGGTGAAGGGCTTCTCGACGAAGACGTGCTTTCCGGCAAGGAGCGCTTCCTTGGCCAGCTCGAAATGGGTGAAGACCGGGGTGACCACGGCCACGACGTCTACGTCCTTGGCCTTGATGACCTCCAGCGGGTCCTTCGAGACCCGGATGAAGGGGTAATGCGCCTGGGCCGTCCCGAGGCGTTTTTCCGAAAGTTCGCCGACCGCGGTCAGTTGGGTTCCGGAGGCGGCATGGAAATTGCGGGCCACGTTGGGCCCCCAATACCCGTACCCGATGACACCGATCCCGATCATTTTAGCCCGCTCCCGCTCATTCGTTCCCATTCCCCGGCGAGGTCCCTTGGCGAAGGACCGCCGGCGGACAGAATATTAGCACAATCGTTCATGTCAAGCAAGGCCTATCCCCGATAGAACTCCCTGATGCAATGGCCGACATAGGCGATCTGTTCGTCGGTGAGCTCCGGGTACATCGGCAGCGACAGGATCTCGCCCATGCATTGGTAGGCCACCGGGAAATCCGACGGCCGGTGCCCGAGATACCGGTAGGCCGGCATGAAGGGCAAGGCCACCGGGTAATGGATGCCCGTGAAGACGCCCTTGGTCTTGAGGAAGGCGGCCAGGTCGTCGCGCCGCGGCACCCGGATGACGTAGAGGTGGAAGATATGGGTGGTATCGGGCCGGAGCTTGGGGCACTTGACCTGTTCGATGCCGTCCAGGACGGCGTTGTACTTGAGGGCGTGGCTGTGACGTGCCTTGTTCCATTCGTCGATATGGTCGAGCTTGACCTGGAGGACGGCGGCCTGTATGCCGTCGAGACGGCTGTTGATGCCCTCGATCTCGTGGATGTGCTTCTGGAGAGAGCCGTGGTTGGCGAAGAGCCTGGCCGTTCTAGCGAAGTCCTCGTCGTCGGTGACGATGGCCCCGCCGTCGCCGTAGGCGCCGAGGTTCTTGCCGGGATAGAAACTGAACGTACCGGCGATGCCGAAGGTCCCCGTTTTCAGGCCCCCGACCGTGGCGAAGTGGGACTGGGCGCAGTCCTCGATGAGGTGCAGTTTGTGCTTTTCGCAGATGTCGCGGACGGCCTTGATGTCGGCCGGCTGGCCGAAGAGGTGGACAGGGATGACGGCCTTGGTCTTCTTGGTGATCCGGGCTTCGATCCTGGCCGGGTCGATGTGGAAATACTCGTCGATGTCCACGAACACGGGCCGGGCCCCGGCCTGGGTGATGGTCTCCGAGGTCGAGATCCAGCTGTTGGCCACGGTGATGACCTCGTCCCCGAAGCCGATGCCCAGGGCCTTGAGGGTGATGTAGATAGCGTCCGTGCCGTTGGCGCAACTGATGCAGTGCTTCATGCCGTACTTGTCGGCATAGGCCTTCTCGAAGGCCTCGACAGGCTTGCCCCCGATAAAAGCGGTGTTGTCGATGACCGCCTGGATAGCGGCATCGATCTTGGGCTTGATGGTCAGATACTGGACTTTGAGGTCGACGAAGGGGACGTTCATGATAGGGGAGAACTCCTTTCTATTTGTGCCCGATATCTGGACACACTGAGATTGCTCAACATTACGCGGTCAGGCTAATCTAGCCCCTCCCCCCTGTATATCACCCCTAGGGGCTATTTCAAGGGTGATAAAAACGAGGCTTTTCTCACCTTAAAAGGTGAGAGGGGGGGATGATATCCACCTGAACCAATAACCATCAAGTAAGCGGGCAGTAGCTTGGGTTCGGTCGGCCAGAAAGCACGGCCGCTCGGGCTGCGACCCCGGATCAGGGCTTTTACTTCGCTGTCTGGGGGACGGGGCGGCCTTCGAAGCGCATCTTGGCAGGCAGATCGCCCGTC